>NZ_JBFREP010000003.1:0-600686 GCF_052114365.1 Agrobacterium sp. MCAB5 | reverse complement strand
TCAGGAGCAGCGTCGATCTGGTCGTACGCCTTGAACTCGCCGAAATACTTCGTGATCGCAGCAGTCAACGACGTCTTGCCGTGGTCGACGTGACCGATCGTGCCAATGTTGACGTGCGGCTTATTGCGCTCAAACTTGCTCTTTGCCATGTGAATTGCTTCCTGTGAACGTGAAGTAGTTTTCCCGGCGAACCGGTTTGGTGTCGCCGTTTAAGGCTTTGTAAGCGAATGCGCAAGACTTAATTGTCAAAGCACGGTCGCGCACGCCTAAGGCGCGCCTCAAGGTGCATATATGGTGCGTTCCGCGCGATATTCAAAGCTGGCTCAGCCTTCCCACGCGACGGCAAGACGGGACGCACGGACGGGACCCTGCCTGCACCCCTCTTCGCACAATCGGATCGTTAAATAAGCTTTTTCTTTATCACAACTTCTTTACCTGGACCCTCATCATGGCTTAAGGAAATTTCATCTCCGGGGGGAGACGGGCGAGCGGGACGATGCGCCCAGGCGCAAAACCTCTATGCCACATATTGATCAGCCGCGCTCTCCGGCGCGAAATTACATCCGTTTCAGGACCGCTCAATGGAAATCTTCACAGCCGCCGGCTTCACGGCATTCATGCAAGTCATTGCGATCGATCTCGTTCTCGCAGGCGACAATGCCATCGTCATCGGCCTTGCCGCCGCCGGTCTTCCCGCCCATCTTCGCCGCAAGGCGATCCTGGTCGGCATCATCGCCGCCACCGTATTGCGCATCGGCTTTGCCGCCGTCACCGTGCAGCTTCTCTCCATTGTCGGGCTGCAACTCTTCGGCGGGCTTCTGCTTGCCTGGGTGTGCTGGAAGATGTGGTCCGAACTGCGCGAAGCCGCAGGCTCCATCGAAGACGAGGTGACGGACGAAGAGGCTGACCTGACCAAAGGTCACAAGACCTTCTTTCAGGCCGCAACCCAGATCGTCATCGCCGATGTGTCCATGTCGCTGGACAACGTGCTTGCCGTCGCCGGTGCCGCGCAGGACCATGTCACGGTGCTGATCATCGGTCTCGTCGTCTCGATCGCCCTCATGGGACTGGCCGCCAATTTCGTCGCCAAGTTGCTGCACCGCTACCGCTGGATTTCGTATCTTGGCCTGATGGTCATCATCTATGTGGCGCTCAACATGCTGTATCACGGCGTGATCGAGGTCCTGCCCTACATCAAGCCTTATTTCGGCTGAGACTGGCAGTCACATATTCGTCCCGAAAGGCCTGGAAACGAGAGTTTCCGGGCCTTTTCTTTTCATACCCATACAAATGCACCCTTGCCTGCACAGCATTGCAAGCGCACGCGCAGGTGAAATCGGCGCACAGGGGAATCGGTCTCCGCGTCCGCTGCAACATTCGGATAAGACAGGGAAATCGTGATTTTTTGCCTATGGATTTTGGCAATTGAGGTCAGCCACGGGCAAGCCTAGTGAGCTAGTTAATAAGTCATAAAAATAAAAAGAAAGGTAAAGCTGCCAATGGCTTATGACTGGACCGGCGGTCGCACCCGCCGCCTTCGCAGGATGAAGCTGGGCGCTGTTGCAAGCTCACTAATCCTGCTGGCGCTCTTAACAGCGCTCGTTCTAGGCTGAACGCGCTGCGCGCAATTCAACGCTGACCGGCGGCATGGCAAGGTTTCCCAAAACCGCCCTGCCGCCGCTCCTTCGGGGGCAATGTCCATTCTTTTTTGGCAATATTTGCCGAATATCAGCCGCGAAGACATGTCGTGGATACGCCGCCAAACATATGCATTGAAGCGGGTTCATTTCGGCTCTGAAGCTGCGGCAAGACCTATCGAAACAGCCAATAAATAACGCCAAGCACCAACGTCCACATCAGTAGTGATATGGCGAGTACGGCGAGGTAGTTTCGAAATCGTCTGGTCATCCGCCCACATTGCCGGCCAGCCGCCAAGGGACAGCCGTAACCGTTTAATTGCTGGATGCGGATCAAGCCGCAAGATCAACTCTTTCTATCAAGATGCTGAATCGCAAACCATTCGGAGATTTTACCCGCCCGAAAACGGGGTTGCCTGACCATGTGAATATCAACCCGCCGGTAAGCGTGAAAACGTTAGGCCACGCTTGCCGCAGGATTTGCAGGGCACAGGAAAAACCGCATGTCTTTCTGGACGTGGCTCAGACACGCTCCGGTCAACCGAATCGACAAATTAAGTCCTTCGGTATGATGTCTGATGACGCGTCATTGCTGGGGCAACGGCGTTCAGCCGCCGCCCCAAAAAAGCGCGTCAGCTCTTCAAAGCCGTATTGCACAGGCTCCAGTAACCGCCACCCTTCTGAATCCACTTGAGATCGCCGAGCGTGCCGTCATCCTTGTTCTTACGATAAGAATCGACGCAGGTCTTCAGGCGGGCCTTGCCAGGAGTCTCGCTTGAATATTTCTTATCGACAGCACTCGGAAATACGACGCTCTTAGGAGCCTTTATCGTCGCCTTTTCTGGTTCTTTGTCGGTGGTAGCCGCAACTTGCTTGTCGTCGGCCGCGCTTTCGGCAGCAGCATCGCTACCGCAGAACTTGGCGCGATAGTCGTTCCACTTGACGTCCTTCGCGGACCCGTCGGCTTTCGCCGCCTGGTATTTCACGCTGCACTCTTTCATGGTGAGCGCCGCTGCGGGGGAGACGAACGCCGCCGATGCGAGCAGCGCTAAGGATGAGAGAATTACAACCCTGTTGATCATCGAAGACTCCCGTGTGCATGATTGCCGGCAGACTATCCGACCGGACTTTCCGCTTGTCAACGAGCAGTGCAACAAGCACTCAAAGTCGAATTGGCGGGGAGCAAAATGTGCTCATCGGGCGTGGCGTTTTCGCGGTGAGGACGGCATCACACAGTGACCATGGATATCCACAATCAGCCCGCCGCCGGGGGCATCGCCGCCTTGCCACGCGAACGACGGCAAGCACCGCACAACGAATCACGTATTCGTGTGACGTCAACCCTGCGTCGGAACGAAATTCCTTAATTTTCGTTAGCATCTCGAACGAATAACGAGGATTTATCGATGTTGAGGATGCCGAAGACTATCTCCGCGCTCGCTCTTGGCGTCGCAATATCTACCGCTTTTACCGTGCCCGCCAGTGCGCTGAGCCTCATACAACCGGCCTACGAACAACAGGAACAGGCGCAGAGTTCCGACGGTCGCGGCTATCCTGCATCCGCCTTTGCCGCGGGCAAGGGTGAAGAGGCGTCATCCAACGGTTACGCCCTCTCAGAATCGGAAATAAACCACGTAAAATGGTGTGCAGCGCGTTACGCATCATACCATCCAACCGACAACAGCTATATGGCAGCCGCCGGCATACGGACGCAATGTCGTTCTCCGAATTGATTCAGCCGTGCCGCAGCGCACCGCGTCCCAGCCAATAAGATAAAATTTACTTTAAATTCTATTGACCTGAACCTTTATCCGGGTTGGCCGTTTGAAGCGCGTGCCAGCGAGGAAACGCGATGATGTGGAATCTTGAAAAACTTGAGCAAGAGCGACTTGATCTGATCGAGGTCATTACTGCCCTGCGCCACACTGAACGCCTGTCGACAGCGGATCGCACCTCGATCTTTGAGAAAATTACGGCGCATATGGTGAGGTTAAGCGAGCTCGACGCAGAGAAAATGCGGATTCAGTCGGCCTTGGAGGCGAGCTGAAAACAGCCAACGCTGATTGGAGGCTGCACATCGGCGCGAGGCAAAATTATCGATCTTTTTGAGAAGTTTTGGAGCGGGTAGCGGGAATCGAACCCGCGTATTCAGCTTGGAAGGCTGCTGCTCTACCATTGAGCTATACCCGCGGTGGTGATTTTGATCCTGCGCAGAATGGTGGAGGGAGTTGGATTTGAACCAACGTAGGCGTAGCCAACGGATTTACAGTCCGTCCCCTTTAACCACTCGGGCATCCCTCCAGCTATCTGCTAGGATCGAGCAACCAAGCTCTTCAGATTTCTCTCCGGCGAAGCGCCGTTGCGTCGTCTGTGGCGCGTATATGACGGCCTCGTTCGCTTCTGTCAACACGCCGTTTCACGAATTTTCGGGAAAAAATTCAAACCTCTTTGCAGGCCTGTGGATTATCGCGGGGGCTGGTGTGCGTCGCGTCCCGGAGATATAAGGCGCCATGAGCAAAGACGATCCAAACGACAAATCCACCCGCGACACGCACTACGCCACCCTGCGCCGTGCCGTGCGCGATGCCAAACGCGAGAGGGGCGAAATTCCGACCCCGCAGCAGCCGAAGCGCCGGAATCGTGGCGCGGAAGACTGGAAGCCGCCGCAGCTTGCGCCGGATCAGGTCCACCTTTACGGCCTGCATACCGTGCGTGCGGCGCTTTCCAATCCCGAACGGCAACTCATCAAGCTGTCGGTTACCCTGAATGCCTTTGCGCGTCTGGATATCGGCGAAGCGGATGCGCAGCCCTTCCCGGTAGAGATTGTCTCACCGCAGGATATCGACAAGGTGCTCGGCCCCGAGGCGATCCATCAAGGCGTGATGCTGGAAACAAGGCCGCTTCCGGTCAAGAAACTCGATGCGCTGAAGAAAAGCCCGCTGATCCTCGTGCTCGATCAGGTTACCGACCCGCACAATGTCGGCGCCATCATGCGCTCGGCGGTCGCCTTCAACGCCGGCGCCGTCATCACCACCATTCGCCATAGCCCGACGGAGTCAGGCGTGCTTGCGAAGTCTGCGTCCGGCGCACTGGAACTCATTCCCTATATCCAGATCACCAACCTCGCCGATACATTGGGCGAGCTGCACAAGCTTGGCTTCTTCTCGGTCGGTCTGGATTCGGAAGGCCCCGCCCCCATCGAGCAAACCTTCACCGGCGCAAAGATCGCCCTGGTGCTGGGAGCCGAAGGCAAGGGGCTGCGCCAGAAGACCCGCGAAACCGTTTCGGCGCTCGCCCGTCTCGATATGCCGGGCGAGATCAAATCGCTCAACGTATCGAATGCGGCAGCCATCGCCCTTTATGCAACGCAGCAATTTCTGGGCAAAGCGTCGTCCTGACGCTTACCCTTCCTTGCGAAATCACAAAGCGCAACGCATGCTGCGCCTTTGACATTCGCAAGGAGCAAATCTCGACATGACCGACCTGCCCATCAAACCGACCGGCGAGCTGACGCTGCGGACGCTCGCAATGCCGGCCGACGCCAATCCGGCCGGTGATATTTTCGGCGGCTGGGTCATGTCCCAGATGGACTTGGCCAGCGGCATCCGCGCCGCGGAGCGGTCTCGCTGTCGCGTAGTCACTGCGGCGGTCAAGGAAATGGCTTTCGAGTTGCCGGTGAAGATCGGCGACACCCTGTCCATCTACACCGATATCGCCCGGCTCGGCCGCACCTCCATCACGCTGACGGTTGAGGCCTGGGCGCAGCGCTCCCGTTACGACAAGCTGGAAAAAGTCACCGCCGGAACCTTTATCATGGTGGCGATGGACGAAAACGGGCAGCCGACGCCCATCCCTCCGGTGGAGTAGGATGCGATGGAGGCCGCCGTCAACGCCGCGGAAGCCTATGCGCATATCCGCGCCGTCATGGGCATGGTGGTTGGCCTTAGCCTCGCCCGCTTGCTGACCGGCCTTGCCGGTTTCGTGCAGCATCCCAAGAAGGAGCGCATCTATCCCTTGCATATCGGCTGGGTGGCGTTCCTGTTTCTGATGCTCGTGCATTTCTGGTGGTGGGAACACCGGCTTTCCGCCACCAGCCACGTCCTCGGCTTCGGCGCGTTCCTGTTCCTCATCCTGTTCTGCTCGCTGTTCTATTTCCTGTGCGTGTTGCTGTTCCCCTCAGACATGAAGGAATACAAGGGATACGAGGACTATTTCTTTTCCCGTAAAAGCTGGTTCTTCGCGTTTCTCGCCGCACTTTTCGTCACGGATATCGGCGATACGCTGCTGAAGGGACAGGACTACCTCTCCTCGCTGGGCGCTGAATATCTCATCCGCACAGCTATTTACGTTGTTCTGTTCACACTGGCGGCTTTCATCGGCAACCGACGCTTTCACAGGTTTCTCGTCATTTTCGCCCTGATTTATCAGGTAGTCTGGATATTCCGGACCTACGACCTGCTGGCCTGAACATTCCCATCCCGAGGTCGGGTGATAATTGAAAACAGGCCTCGTCTTTCGCCATCGTGTCGCGGTGACACGGCCCGATAAATATGGCATTTCGCTGCAATGGGATTCATTCGCAGGATAATGCAGGACAGAAGTTCGGCTGGCGCCATCGCCACGCTTGCGGTCCTGCTTTTTCTCCTGCAAGGGCTCGTGAATGGCCTGACCAGCGGCAATATGGCCTCAGCCGCGCTGGCGACCGGTGAGATCATCTGTTCCAGCCACATGCCCGAAGGCGGTTCGGGCAAACCGAACCCGGCCTCCAACCCTGCGGGCAAGCTCCCCGACAATTGCTGCGGCACGCTGTGCCGTCTCGCCTCCGTTACCATCGCCGCTCTTCCCGTTACTCCCGTGGAGCGTGCGGACGGGATCGTCCGGGTCGTCGAAGTCGACTTTCTCGACCGCGACACGGTATTGCCGCCGCCGCCACCCAATCTGGAATCGCGCCCACGCGCACCGCCCCCCTCTCTGCAAATGTAAAGAGCGATCCGGCCCTGCCGGATAATCAACTTTTCTGCGGAGACATCCATGTCCGTTACGACCTCTTTCGAGGGCGAGCGCGCGCCTGCGCAATCCTCGTCCGTCAACCTGTACCGCGCCGTATGGCGCTGGCACTTCTACGCTGGCCTTTTTGTACTGCCCTTTCTGATATCGCTGGCCGTCACCGGTGCGCTCTATCTGTTCCGGGACGAATTCGACAATCTCATTCATTCGGACCTGAAGCGCATCGAAGTGGCGCAGAACGTGCCGAAAGCACTCCCCTCCGATATTCTCGCCGCAGCCGTTGCGGCCGTTCCCGGCACTGCGGTGAAATACACCACGCCAGGCGATCCGGGTGCCTCGACGGAAATTACCGTCAGTACGAGCGAAGGGAAACGCGCCGTCTACGTCAACACCTATACCGGGCAGGTTGCCGGTTCACTGCCGGATCGTGGCACCATCATGTGGACGATCCGATACATCCACAGCCTGAAATATTTCGGCACCTATACCCGCTATCTGATCGAGATCGCCGCCGGCTGGTCCATCCTGCTCGTCGCCACCGGCATCTATCTGTGGTGGCCTAGGAAGCAGAGCGGCGGTGTCTTGACCGTGCGCGGCACGCCGAAAAAACGCGTCTTCTGGCGCGATACCCATGCCGTCACCGGCATTTTCGTCGGCTTTTTCATCGTATTTCTAGCAGTCACCGGAATGCCCTGGTCGGGCGTGTGGGGCGCCAAGGTCAACGAATGGGCAAACGGCAGCAATTTCGGATATCCGGCAGGCGTGCGGACCGATGTTCCAATGTCCGGCGAACATCTCGATCACATGGCCAAGACCAGCTGGTCGCTGGAGCAGGCGAAAGTACCGGAATCCACCGCATCCGCCACCGGGCAACCAATCGGCATAGATGCAGCCATCGCGCGTTTCGACGGGCTCGGTCTTGCCACTGGTTATACCGTCGTGCTGCCGACCAAACCGACAGGCGTCTATAGCGGCTCCGTCTATCCCGACGACCTTTCAAAGCAGCGCGTCGTCCATCTCGATCAATATAGCGGCAAACCGCTGATCGACATGAGCTATTCCGACTACGGTCCACTTGGAAAGGTGCTGGAATGGGGGATCAACGTGCATATGGGCCAGCAATTCGGCCTCGCCAACCAGATCGTGTTGCTGGCAGCCTGTGTCGGCATCGTCCTGCTTGCCGTTTCCGCCGGCATCATGTGGTGGAAACGACGCCCCAGAGGTTCGCTCGGCGTGCCACCATTGCCGCAGGATAAACGCGTCTTGCGCGGCCTGCTGGCGCTGCTGGCCATCGGCGGCATCCTGTTCCCGCTGGTTGGCGCAAGCCTGCTGGTGATGCTTGTTCTGGATCTGATCGTGCAGTCCCGCGAAAAGCAACGCGCTGCCTGACAAAAAACACGGCCGGGAGATATCCCCCGGCCGTGTCCTTCTGAATTCCGGGCGGTTGGCAGAAGCTCGGCCTTAGAGCACGTCCTGTTTAAACAGAATCGTTTGACGTGCTCTAACTGTTTGTTTCTACGAATTTTCCGGACATAAAACCGCTACGCACTTCTACTGGAAATGCTCTAGAACATCGTATTCTTGTTTGCAGCCTTTTCCGGAACCGGCTGGATCACGTCCCAATGTTCGGTGATCTTGCCGTCGGTGACCCTGAAAATATCGACGATGGCGGCTCCGCGCGCACCCTCTTTATCCGTGGAATGGATGTGCAGATAAACCAGATCTCCATCCGTGGCGCTGCGCACGATCCGGGATTTCGCCTGCGGGTTTTCCTTGAAGAAGCCGGTGAAATAGTCGACGAATGGCTTCTTGCCATCAGGCACCATCGGATTGTGCTGTTTGTAGCTGTCGACGATGACGGCAGCGCCCTTCGCCACTTCGTGCTTGTTGAAGACAGTGTCGTAAAAATCGATCACCAGCTTGCGGTTGGCTTCTTCCTGAACCAGATCGCGCTTGGCGGTTTCCGCCAGAACGGGCGTGGCCATCAGCGCGGGCGCGAGGGCAAGAGCAGCGATGGCAAGATGACGTGTCATGAAATTCATGGATGAGACCTCTCAGTAACCGACGGTGAAACGCTGGCGGGAATGCTGCGGCTTTTCGATTTCATCGACAAGCGCGATGGCGTAGTCTTCAAAGGAAATGCGGCTGCCAGCTTCGTTGCTCAAAAGGCTGTCCTTGCCGATACGGAATTTGCCCGTTCTTTCCCCCGGCACAAATTCGGCCGATGGCGACAGGAAGGTCCAGTCGAGCTGCTTTTCCCCTTTCAGACGGTCCAGAAACTCCGCTCCCTTGGTCGCCTCTGCCTTGTAGGCGGCCGGGAAGTCCGGCAGGTCAACCACGCGCTGGCCCGGCGCAATTTCAAGGCTGCCGGCGCCACCCACGACGAGATAACGGGAAACGCCCGAGGCACGGACGGCCTCGATCAGCGTCACCGGATCGCTCGCAGTGAAGTGCACGGCGCTGATCACGGCATCGTGACCCTTAAGCAGTTCCGAAAGCCCTGCCTGATCGAAGACATCGCCCTTTTTTGCCACTACGTTCGGCAGGCTGGCGATCTTTTCAGGGTTGCGGGCGATCGCCGTCACCTGGTGCCCCCGGTCGGAAAGTTCCTTCAGAATACGGGATCCGGCATTGCCGGAGGCTCCGATGAGCGCGATTTTAGCCATGGCTTTTTCCTTTATAGGCATCGTTGTAGGTCTAGATAATAGACCGCTAGGGGAAGCTATGGTATCGCAGCCCCGGCTGCAAGAAGTCAGCCGACGCTGATCAGGTCACACGGCGATGACCTGAAAGGGCACGAAAATGGAAAGAGCAGGGAAAATGCCGGATACGCAAACCAAGGAAATCTTCGCCTTCGACCAGCCCTGCCCCATCCGCGACGTGCTGGATCGCATCGGCGATCAATGGAGCCTGCTGGTTCTGGAAGCGCTTCAGGGCGGGGTTCTGCGTTTCAACGAACTGAACCGCAAGATCGACGATATTTCCAAGCAGATGTTGTCACGCACGCTGAAACGGCTTGAGGAAGACGGTTTCATTCGCCGCACGCTCTATGCGCAGGTGCCGCCGCGCGTGGAATACGAACTGACCAATCTCGGCCGTTCGTTTCTGGTGCCGATGCAATTGCTGGTGCAGTGGGCGGACGAGAACCACGTCCGCATTTGTACGGCGCGGTTGGACTATGCCAATGGTGGAACGGGATCGTAACACCGTTCCTCGTGCCGTGGCGAAACCTGTCCGCCACGGCAATAGAAAGGCCCTGTGGCAATCAGGAGCGGAAGATGAAGGAAGCGCCGAAAGCGATGAGCGCAAAACCGATCACGTGGTTGATCGTGATACTTTCCTTCAGCCAGAAGACCGAGAACAGCGCAAAGACCGCAAGCGTGATAACTTCCTGAATGGTCTTGAGCTGCGCGGTCGAATAGACCTCCGATCCCATGCGGTTCGCGGGGACTGCGAGCATGTATTCGAAGAAAGCGATGCCCCAGCTTGCGACAATCGCAAGGAAGAGTGCGCTGCCCTTGTGCTTGAGATGCCCATACCAGGCGAAAGTCATGAAAACATTGGAGACGATAAGCATCAGGACAGGCCAGATGTGGGCAGGGCTGATCGAGAACGGCATGATTGTTCCTGAATGAAGAAGGGAGGGATGTCACGAAAGGCAGTTTGAAAACGCAACCGTCATTTTTGTCTTTGCTTTAACTTACCGCCGTATGAAACGGAACCGGTTTCTATCAAAGCGTATTCGGCCGCTATGCAACGTATCCGGCCAAATTTTGTTCCCCGCGCTTCGTTTCCTTTTTGTACTCATTTTTTCTTGGCCTCCCCTTCCCTTTGCGCGTGACTCCCTCCATATTTCGCGCATGGCCAGATCACCCAAAAATTCCAAACCCTCGAATTCCGGCTTCGAGGAAGCTCCGCAATCGTCGTTCGAAGGCGCGCCGCTCAGCGGCAGCGTTGCCGATTGGGTAAAGCAGCTCGAGGCGGAAGCCGAAGCCGGCTCGGTGGAAACCCAGCGCGAAGTCGCCTCGAAAGCTGGCAAGCACCGCAAGAAGATCGAGATCGAAGCACGCAAGGAAGCGGAAAAAGCGGCCAACAAAACAGCTAAAAACACCACGGCTTCCAAGACAGCGCGCGGCGTTTCCATCGGCGCGTCGAGCGATCCAAAAACCCGCGCCGCCGCCGGTCTCAATCCAGTGGCTGGCATGGACGTTTCCCTGGAGGAGGCGGCCAATCTCGCACCGGGTGCCGTCACCGCCACCGTCGAGGCGCTATCGGCGCTTATCGAGAGCGGCAATCCGCTGTTCAAGGACGGCAAGATGTGGACGCCGCACCGGCCGGCCCGTCCGCCGAAATCCGAAGGCGGCGTTACAATCCGCATGGACTCGGAGTATCAACCGGCAGGCGACCAGCCGACGGCGATTGCCGATCTCGTGGAAGGCATCAATTCCGGCGAGCGCAGCCAGGTCCTGCTCGGCGTCACCGGCTCCGGCAAAACCTTCACCATGGCCAAGGTGATCGAGGCAACCCAGCGCCCGGCCGTCATCCTTGCACCCAACAAGACGCTGGCCGCACAGCTCTATTCCGAGTTCAAGAACTTCTTCCCCGACAATGCGGTAGAGTACTTCGTCTCATATTATGATTATTATCAGCCGGAAGCCTATGTGCCGCGCTCCGACACCTTCATCGAGAAGGAATCCTCGATCAACGAACAGATCGACCGGATGCGCCACTCCGCCACCCGCTCGCTGCTGGAACGCGACGACTGCATCATCGTCGCTTCGGTTTCCTGCATCTATGGTATTGGCTCGGTGGAAACCTATACAGCCATGACCTTCCAGATGCAGGTGGGCGACCGGCTGGACCAGCGCCAGCTTCTGGCCGACCTTGTGGCCCAGCAATACAAGCGCCGCGACATGGATTTCCAGCGCGGCTCCTTCCGCGTGCGCGGCGATACCATCGAGATCTTCCCTGCCCACCTTGAGGATGCCGCCTGGCGCATCTCGATGTTCGGCGACGAAATCGATTCCATTACCGAATTCGACCCGCTGACCGGCCAAAAAACCGGCGATCTGCAATCCGTCAAGATCTACGCCAATTCGCACTATGTCACCCCGCGCCCGACGCTGAACGGCGCGATCAAGTCGATCAAGGAAGAGCTGAGGGTCCGCCTCGCCGAGCTGGAAAAGGCGGGACGCCTGCTGGAAGCCCAGCGGCTGGAACAGCGCACGCGTTACGACATCGAAATGCTGGAGGCGACCGGCTCCTGCGCCGGTATCGAAAACTATTCGCGTTATCTCACGGGCCGCAATCCCGGTGAACCGCCGCCGACGCTGTTTGAATATATCCCTGATAATGCGCTGCTTTTTATTGACGAAAGCCACGTCTCGGTTAGCCAGATCGGTGGCATGTATCGCGGCGACTTCAGGCGCAAGGCGACGCTGGCCGAATATGGCTTCCGCCTTCCCTCCTGCATGGATAACCGCCCGTTGCGCTTTGAGGAATGGGATGCGATGCGGCCGCTGACGGTCGCGGTTTCGGCCACCCCCGGCTCGTGGGAAATGGAACAGGCCGGCGGCGTCTTCGCCGAACAGGTCATCCGCCCGACAGGACTCATCGATCCGCCGGTCGAGGTGCGCTCCGCCCGCAGCCAGGTGGACGATGTTCTCGGCGAAATTCGCGAGACCGCCGCTAAGGGTTACCGCACACTCTGCACCGTGCTGACCAAGCGCATGGCTGAAGACCTGACCGAATATCTGCACGAACAGGGCGTTCGCGTGCGTTACATGCACTCGGATATCGACACGCTGGAACGCATCGAGATCATCCGCGACCTGCGCCTTGGTGCCTTCGACGTGCTTGTCGGTATCAACCTTCTGCGCGAAGGCCTCGATATTCCAGAATGCGGTTTCGTCGCGATCCTCGATGCCGACAAGGAAGGCTTCCTGCGTTCGGAAACTTCGCTGATCCAGACCATCGGCCGCGCCGCCCGTAACGTCGACGGCAAGGTGATCCTCTATGCCGACAATATCACCGGCTCGATGAAGCGGGCGATGGAGGAAACCTCCCGCCGCCGCGAAAAGCAGATGGCCTATAACGCCGAACACGGCATCACGCCGGAATCGGTCAAGGCGAAGATCTCCGATATTCTTGATTCAGTTTATGAGCGTGATCACGTAAGGGCCGATATTTCAGGCGTTTCCGGCAAAGGCTTCGCCGATGGCGGCCATTTGGTCGGCAACAATCTGCAGTCCCATCTCAACGCGCTGGAAAAATCCATGCGCGATGCCGCAGCCGATCTGGACTTCGAAAAAGCCGCCCGCCTGCGCGACGAAATCAAGCGCCTCAAGGCCACCGAACTCGCCGTCATGGACGACCCTATGGCGAAGGAAGAGGCGAAATCGCTTGAGGGTGGCGGCAGAAGCAAGAAAAAAGAAACGAGCGCCCGCAACGGGTCGATCTCCCCTCTTGCTGGAGACATATCGGGCGTGACAGAGGACGGTGCCGCTTCCGCAAACGAAAGTGGAAAATCTCTCTTCGCCAAACCTTCGCTGGACGAAATGGGCCCCGGCTCGGACACGGGAAAGCCGTTGTTCCGCAGGAACACGCTGGACGAGATGACCGTTGGCCGCACCGAGAAGCCGGTGCGTGGCGAAGTTCCCGGCAAACCCGAGACGGAAACCGGCAAACGTTTCTCACCGCTCATGGAAGGCCAGCCTGAGCGAACCAAGGACGATCCCCGCCCCCTCGTGCGCGGCAAGATCGGAGCGGGTTCCTATGAGGATGCCGGCGAACAGAAGCGCAAAAGCCGGACGAAGGGGAAGAC
Source organism: Agrobacterium sp. MCAB5 (assembly GCF_052114365.1). Classification (NCBI taxonomy): domain Bacteria; kingdom Pseudomonadati; phylum Pseudomonadota; class Alphaproteobacteria; order Hyphomicrobiales; family Rhizobiaceae; genus Agrobacterium; species Agrobacterium sp. MCAB5. The sequence goes on along the minus strand of NZ_JBFREP010000003.1, from coordinate 587,219 downwards.
GGGGCGTCCGGGGCAGTGACTGAAGGCATCCTGTGGCGTTGTGCTATTGTTTTGCGGGAGCGCCTTGGCTGACATCCTGAAGAAATTTTCTCAGTGATTAGCGGTGGTTATCTTTGATGTGGAATCTATGAGAGCTATGGAACGGCAAATACTTCGTTAGCAGAAGCCTGTGAGTAATTCTTATCGCGAATATTCAGCGCCAGCTTATCGAAAATATGACTTATAGTTGCAAAAAATTAATTTAAGCTCAACTAAAATATAGGATCACGGGGAAAAATAAGGGCAGAGCTACATGGAACAAAAACACGATTTATCGTTAATGACGCTGACGAGAAATGATGTTATATTTATATTCATATACTATCTTTTAATTCTTATATTGGCGTCTACATTGGTTTTTTGGCAAATTATATTCTCCTATAGCTCATCTGATATCACAATAGTCGAGAATATGATCGCATTATCGTCATCAGCAGCTTGCGGATCAACAATTTATTATAGCCGAAAATTGTATAAAGCATCCATCAATGGAGATTACAAATTTGTAGCCGATGATGGGACAGGAGTTGCTAGGGTGGGAACAATAGCTTTTTTTGTTCTCCGCCCAATGTTTGGTATTATACTTTCACTAATAAGCTATTGCTTATGGAAGGCTTCAATAAACGTCGCCGTCGCAAACCCTTCGGAAAAAAGTAATTTCATATATATAGTAACACTGATTGGCTTTTTTTCCGGATTTTCGGTGGGGAGGCTCATTGAGCAATTTCAAGAAAAGAATGTCGATAGTATTACTAGTAGTGAGCACGCACGATGAACAAACCTGCCGAAATAGAAAGAAGAATAATTGAGCTTGAAAAGCTTGCATCGACCGTGCTCGAAATAAAACGGCGTTCTCGCCCACGTCGACCAATAGTGATCGAATTCGCTGGTTCCCCTAAAGCTGGAAAATCGTCGTGTATCAGCTCACTCGACATTTTTTTAAGACGAAACAATTTTCGGACAAAAATATTAACTGAACGTGCTAGCGTTTGCCCGATCCCCAACAAGTTCGATCCGATATTTAATGTTTGGACGGCTTGCGCCGCACTCAATCAATTATCCGAAACTTTAGCAAACTCGTCTAAAAAGCTCGACGTTATTATATTGGATAGAGGCTTCTTTGATGCGCTTTGCTGGTTCGAATGGCAGCGGGAAGAAAAGCTATTGAGAAATGACGACTACGAGCGATTTACCAATTTCTTCACTTCTGCTCGTTTCAGAATGACCATCGATTTGGTTCTGGTTTTCGAGTCGTCTCCTGAAACCTCAAGCGAGAGAGAGTATAAAAATCTCCTCACCCGAAAAGAGGGCAGCATTATGCGAAATGAGGTACTCACATCATATCTCACCTCCATCAAGCTCACGGCAAAAAAATACAAAAACCATTTTCGCGAAATCAAAGAACACAACACAGATAAACAAGACCAAAATGAAGTAAGCTATAATGTAACAAAAACGACCCTGAGCCTTCTTAAGAATTTAGCTGAAGAAAAAATTGGGTTTATTAAGAAGATAAACCTGAAAAACCTTCCAACGATATTTGATTACAGTGAAATTAGCGAATTCGTAGATGAAACCTTAGAGTTTAATGACCGAACTGACGTCGAAAATGATCAGAGTCTTTTACAAATCATCCCAATAGCCGTCATAAAAGAAAAAGGTAAAGACGAATTTTTAGTGGGAACAAAAGCGCAAAAGGCAACGTCCAATTCGTCTCCTGAAAAAGGTAAGACCCTTTGTTATTTCGGAGGGCATATACGGGAGGAAGACTCCAACCTAATGGGAATGAACAGCAAGTTGGATGTTCTCAAACAATGCGTATATAGGGAAGTTAAAGAAGAGATAGGAATAGATTTAGATCCATCAGACTCAAATCCTAAATGTATATGGGTACGGGACGGAACCAAATCAGAGCATCATTTGGCGGTAGTGTTTGTTATTGAGCTATCACTTTCGCGAATTAAACTTAGCGTAGACGGCGAAGAATTTGCGCGCTACGAGAAAAAAGGCCGCACAGGAACAGGCGATATTGTTTCCGCTTATGACTTGATAAACTCCAAAATAGATTCATGGACGGAGAATATTGTAAAGAATATAACGAATGTAAACTATGATGAGCGGTTTCCGTCGCAACCAAGCTTGTTTAGTCAAAGTGGGGCTAAGATTTAGTTTTTTGGAAATCAAGGAACCAAATCCGGCCTTCACCGTTTCTTCCCCGAACGAAACGTTCAGCATACAAAGGGAAGAAACATCATGAAAATCAACGTCATCGCTCTCGCTGCCGCAGCAGCCCTCTCCTCTTCCGTGGCTTTTGCCCAGACGGCTGCGACTGCGCCTGCTGTTGGCGCCGATGCGACTTTGTCCGGTCCCGGCATCACCATGGGCACCAAGGCTAACGGCCCGCTGAAGTTCGTCAATGTCCAGAAAACCGACCTCACCGCCTCCCAGCTGGACGGTCTGGATATCTATAACGCCCAGAACGAAAACATCGGCGAAATCGAGGATGTCGTCATCGGCGATGGCAAATCGGTGATCGGCCTCGTTGCCAGCGTCGGCGGTTTCCTCGGCATCGACAAGAGCTATGTGGTGCTCGACCCGGCCTCGGTTGCAGTCCACAACGACAACGGCACCTGGAAGGCCTATGTCGATACCACCAAGGAAGCGCTGCAGAACGCACCGAAGCTCGACTACGACAAGCTGGACGACTGATTCCCCTGCAGTCGCAAGCTTGACCCCCGCGATCCGTCGCGGGGGTTTTACGTGTGTGGAATTTCGGCGCAGTATCCGACAATCCCTCTCTCACGGCGCTTGCCTAGCAGCCCGGCTCTCGCCTATCTTCGGCGCGCAAGACACCAAGGATCGATGCGTGCCCACCAAAACTCTCTCTTCCCTCACCATCAGCGCTGTGACGATATTGCTGAGCACCCTTCCGCTGTCAGCACAGTCAGCCGGCTGGAAACCAGCCGAGCAGATAAAAACCTATGCGATCAGCGGTGATACGGGCGGAGCGCTCTACCAGTCCATAGGCGAACGCGGCCCGACCGCCGGTGTGCAGGCCATCGCCCACACCACCTTCAAGCTGACATGGCGGCGCGATTATCGTCCACAACCGGACGGTGCCTGCGTACTGGCCACCGCCAAGCCCAATCTCACAATCATCTATACCTGGCCGAAAGCGCCGGCCAGATTGCCGCCCGCGGTCGCCGCCAGCTGGAAAACCTTCATTTCCGGTGTGGAAACCCATGAGCGCGTTCATGGCGAGCACATTCTCGACATGGTGCAGAAGATCGAGGCATTCAGCACCGGTCTGAGAGCGGAAAACGATCCGAAATGCCAGAAAGTGCGCGTTGTCCTTCAACAGCGGCTTGGTGAGCTATCCAACGAGCAGCGCCAACGCGGACGCGATTTCGACCGGGACGAGCTTTCGCCCGGTGGCCGCGTGCATCAGCTCATTCTCGCGCTCGTCAACGGTCCCTGAGAACTCCAGGGAGAAACGGCTATTCCGCCGCCTCACCTTTCAGCAGCGGTTCGGAGAGCGATATGCTCTCCAGTTCGTAGGAATAGCCTTCCAGCATCGTATAGGCCTGCTCGATCGCCTCTATCTGCGCTTCCGCATTGCGGATGGCTTCGGCGATGGACTGGCTGCGCGCACGCAACATGGAACTCAAAACATCGGTCTCCGGCTTTCTGCCCAGCCGGTCCATATGTTTACGCACCCGCGTGCGGTGACGCTCCAGTTCCAGAATGTGAAAGCGGCTTTTCAGGATATCGTCGGTCAGCTTGCGGCGCATGGCGGCCACTGGGTCGAAGCTGCCGGGCTCGCGCTCGTCCAGAATGAATTCGTTGACTAGAGTTTCCAGCATCAGCAGGCCTTTCAGGTCCTTGGCATCGGCAAGCTGCGGATCGTAGCCGGTATCGTCGAACACCTTGCGGCGCACCGGATCCTTCAAAAGCTCGTAAGCGGTTTGCAGGCGTGCGAATTGGTCGGTATCGCCCCCGCTGTCGGGATGGGCGGCTTTCGCCACCTTCCGGTAAGCGGACTTGATCGCCGCCTCGTCGGCATCACGCTCCACGCCAAGCAAAACATAGGGATCGATCACTAAAACACCTTCAAACGCAAACTGTTACCGCACGCCATACGCCACCCCCGTGCGGCTCGCGCACAGATCATAAGCGAATTCCGCCCGCGCGGCACCCCCGCGCCGGCGCAAAAGCCCTTGATCCTCAAATTTGTCGGACCCATGGCGACTATAATCACGGGCGGGAAAAAATTGTGGAAAGTCATGGCAAAACACGCCCGGCCAAGCTGTCTACCCATGCGGAAAACCGTGCAACCCGCAGGTTTTACGGTGCTTATGGTGGAACGGCTCCAACGGGTGTAAGCTTGGCTTTTGGATCTGAAGGGAGGGACGATCCGATGCCGCAAACCATTACCCAGACAGTGACGGATTATGTGCACGCCATGGCCTATGCGGATGAGGGCCTGATGCGTGATGTTTTCGATCCGCGCGCCAGCATCGTCGGGACGTTTCAGGGTGAAACGGAATGGCTCTCACTGGAGGACTTCGCCGAGCAGATACGGAAAAGCGAACGCGGCCTGCCCGATCACGACCCCGTCTTCGAAATCCTCGGCATCGACAAGGAAGGCGACAGCGCGTCCGTGAAGCTGACGACCCGTTTCGACGGCATGGATTTTAGCGAATACCTGTCCTTGCTGGAGCGCGATGGCAACTGGGCAATCGTGCACAAGCTATATCACATCAAGCCATAGGCGTTGTGCGAATGCAGGAATAATATCGGTGGAAATGGCCAAGCCATTGAAAATACTGGTGCCCCCGACAAGGTTCGAACTCGTGACCCCCTGATTACAAATTAGCTTGCTTGATAGCTGGGTGGCGTTAGCTGGCGCCGGTTGAAGCATGTATTTAATTGTAGATACTAGCTTTTCTGTAAAAATCAAGTTAGTTAAGAGGTGGCGCGCGCTGGCTAACGCTGGCGCTATCGTTAGCTGAACGTTAGCTGTGGAGCCACCGATGAGTAAACAGGCAGAGCCTAAAAAGAAGATATCCCGCGCAGTGTTCGAAAACGCGGAACCGCACGTTGACGGCAAGACGACGAGGATAATTTGGGATAGTCGGCTTGCAGGCTTCGGTCTTCGGGTGCGCCCGACAGGCGCTAAATCGTTCGTCTATGTTTACCGCAGCGGCGGCAAACCCAAATGGGTAACAATAAAGGCGACGAGCGCTGACGATGCTTTTGATCAGGCTACAGAGATGGCTAACCTGTATCATCGGGGTAAAGACCCTGTGGCTGAGCGGGAAGATTTGCAACGAGAGGCGGATCGGCGCGGTCAAGCTTTTACCGTAGGTGACGTTCTCGGCTCTTTCGTGGAACAGCACGCTAAAGCGCAGCTGAAGGAAAAGACTTGGACCGAGTACGAGCGCATTGTCGAAAAAGTACTCAAGCCAGAGATTGGTAAAATCAAGATTGATGCTCTTGATACCCATGACGTAGCCACCCTTTATGAGAGGCTGAAAAAACGGCCCCGCTCAGGTGTGGCGAAAAAAGGTAGAGATAGCAAACCTCAGCCTTTGGCTCTTACACAAGCAGCGGGCGCGATCAGAGTATTGTCCTCGGCAATGCGCTGGGCGATAGAAGACGCCAAGCTACGCGCCGGACCTAACCCCGCCCAGATACGGCTCAAAGCCACAAGGCAACGTGACCGGCTCCTCACAGATAATGAGGTGTCCCGATTGATAGCTGCAACTGATCAGCTGGAAAGCGACGGAAGCATTCTACCTCACGTTGCGCTCGCTATCCGTCTTTTGTTTGCTACCGGGTGCCGCGCCGGGGAGGTCTGCAATCTGCGTTGGGACGAGATTGATCCTGACTGGCGGTTTATTCGTTGGAGTGACACCAAGACCGGCTATCTGCGTAAGGCCATCACCAATGAAACCCGCGAGCTTTTGGAAAGCGCTCCCCGGATAGTCGGGTCTCCGTGGGTTTGCCCCGCGACCGACGCCTCTCTACCGTTGAGGGTTGATGTACTGCGGTCTGGCTTCCGCCGGGTGATGAAGCGTGCAGAGGTTATAGCCGGGGAGAACGCCTCGCTGCATCTTATTCGTCATTGGTTTGCAACGCAGGTGTACAACGATAACTCTCTTACGCTGCCGCAGCAAAAGCGTATCGTAGGCCACACCAGCATAGCGGCGGCTATGCGCTATGCGCACCTAAACGACGATGAATGGGCGACGAATGCAGAGAATACCTCTGAGAAGCGCCTTGCGAAGATCAAGGCAGCAAGTCGGAACGGTGAGGTAGTGTCGATGGCGGGGACCAAGAAGTGACCTATACATCAACACCTCCCTCATGGAGAGATGTTTGCTATCCAGATCGGAGGAAACTTCCGGGGAATGCTTCCAAAGAAATGCGGGAAGAATCAGCGAGGGCAACCAAGATCGATGATGCACAACGCGTCGAAATACTCGCCGAATGGGTTGCGGCGGAGCAATTGCGACGTTCAGCAAAAAATAGTGATGAGTTCGAACGCCTCTGGATCGATGCTATGCGCGCTGACGAGCTTTCCGTACTACGAAATATTATCATGGACGGGAAAAATCGTACTGAGTTGGTAGCTAATTGTTTGCGTCAAAATCCTACGTCTGCATTCCTGAACGTCGTAGCCAAAATGATGGAAAGCGGGGCATTCGCAAATACATGGAGACCAAGTAAAAAACTTTCGGAGCAACAGATTGAGTATGCCACCGCCCGGATGGATATACTCGGCCTTCTTCGCGAGACCTATGCTGGAGAGCTAGTTTCCGGCCGACTTTTAGAGCGTCGTGCGTCTGATGTTGCAAGGTATTTGATGGGGCTAACTAAAGATGAAGCGAACAAAGCAAAACTTGAGTACGACGACAATTTTACTGAAAGCGCATATGTCCGTTGGTTGATTGCGACTGACAAGATCTTAGCGCGCGGCAATTAGGTTTTTAACAAACCGCGTACCCGCGCGCAGCGAGTAGCCGTAGGTTCAAGCTGTTACCAGCTTAAACCTACGGAGAAGTATATGGGAAGCGGACTCGAACTATTAACGCCAGAAGCAGCGGCGCGTTACCTTGGCGGTGAAGAATCGCCCATTTCAGTGGAAACATTGCGATGGTGGCGTCATAAAAGGCGCGGGCCAAAATTTTTTCGCATTGGTGGTCGGCGTATCATGTATCGCCGCTCTGACCTCGACAACTTCATCGAACGTGGTGAAGTAAAAATCGAGGAGGAAGCTCATGGCTGAAAATGAAACGGCTGAGGGCGTTCTCGCAAAACGCCACTCAGCCAAAGCTATTATCAGTGAAGTCGAGTATAGTTTGCTTACCGGAAGAGGTAAAGTGGCGGCAGCTACGAACTCGCCGGTCGTGCAGAAGGTGCGGATCACTTCGAATCCCAACGGTAATCGTGTAGACCCGTTAGTCTGGCGGCAGTGGTTTTCACACCAAGGCGAACCTGTATCACTCTCTTACCGTATTTTTCCGACGAACGATCCACATCTACCGGCTAGTCTCAGAGAAATTTCCCGCGAAGAAGACCGATGGATCAAAAGTTGCCGTCTTGCAGATGCTCCCAGTTACAGCGACTTCGCTTTCTTTTGCCTTGAGTGGGCAGCAGCCAGAACGGAACGGAGGCGTATCATCAAACGCAACCCGGCTACTCCGCGTCCGCAAAATCTTGGGGAACGGTATCGATCTGAGGATTACGCGGAAGTATATTACTCGTTCCTTATGGCCACCAAACAAGATGATGAACACGTTCTCGGACTCAATGATTTTGGTCCGGACGACAATTTTGGTCCTCTCTCTGTAAAAGCGGGAGGGTACTGATGGACGCTTGTATTTCAGCCCGCTCCCCGGCCCATCAGTTCCACGAATTGTTCCGGGGGGCTGAAACCCGGCACGGAACATATGATCCTGCGCGGTTGCGCTTGGTTGGTGGCAAGATGGAAATGAAAGACGCTGAAGGTCAAGGCCCGCGTGACGTCAAAGGGCCACCGACTTCAGCCCTCTGGGCAAGGCACCTTGATGGAGGTTCACCGTTAGGCGTTAGCCCCCTGCGAGAGGATGGTTTATGCCGTTGGGGCGTAATCGATATCGATGAATATGACGGCTTCGATCTCACGGGCTTAGCGCGCCGTATTCTGCAAAATAACCTGCCGCTGATTCTTACAAAATCAAAAAGTGGCGGTGGTCATGTCTGGCTTTTTGCTGACGATTGGGTTTTGCAGTCCAAGATGAATGCAGCTTTGGTTGCCATTGCAGGGCGGCTCGGCTACTCCGACGCTGAAACCTATCCTCCCGCCAGCGGTGCGGGCAATTGGATAAACATGCCCTTTTGGGAGGGAGACAAATCGTCCCGTTGCGGTATAAAGCCTTCTGGTCTGGCGATGACCGTTGCCGAATTCATTGGCGCAGCTCAGGCGTCCCGGACTTCCGCAAAGGCGATTGAGCTTCTGGCCAATGAGGGGCGTGCCGCATTTTCGAGCAGAGCCCATAAACGCTTGGCTGAACGGTGCGCTGAGATAGTTGCGCTAACTGACGGCAGAAAGCGGGCTTTGCATGACAGTGCATTCTATCTTGGCAAGTACGTACTCAAAGGACAGATCGACTCCGCTGAGGTAGAAGAACGCCTTATCGCTGCCGGTATTGCGTCAGGCGTTGCAAGTGCTGAGGCTCGGTCTCAGGTAGCGAACGGCCTGCGCGGGCGTACGGTAAAACAAGCTGGCACAAGTGGCGACGATGCGGATGCCGAGTTTGACCGCTTTGCTGAAATCGAAAAGATAGTGATTTTAACGGGCGGCGAAGAAAGCCTATGGCGGATTACGGTTGCGAATTACGGCGAAGTGACGATGCCTTCTCGCATCGCATTCCGTAGTGAACAGTTTAACCTCCGCTGCGCGGAAGAATTACATGTCGCGTTTCGCCAATTGAGCAAAGATAAGTGGGCAGACCGGCTGAACGCTGCGCTGCTAGTTGCAGAAACGGAAGCACTGCCACGCGATGAGACGGTGGAAGGCATTTTCTTTGATGCTCTACAGGCGTTCTGCACTGACCGTCACCGGGGAGCCGAAGTGGAGGAAACTCTATTAGGTAAGCCGGTCGTCGATGATGAGTCCGGCAGGACCTATTTCAGATTTGCCGACTTCCGCGCCTTTCTGGCGGAAATCCGCCACGGTATGTTTAAAGGTATGACAGGTCACTCCATTGGTCGGATGCTGGGAGCGATAGGTCAAGAAGGCGTTGACGTTGGAAAAACAACCAAAAAGCTCAAAGGAAAGATCACGGAGTTACGGTGGGTGAGGACCGGAATGTTCGATGGGTCTAATGCGGTGATGTCTATTCCGCTGCCTGAGATTGAAGCGATACCGCTTTAAGTCAGTAATCGGCGCTCTATCGTCGGCTCGTCCTGGTATAACGGGGCGGGCCATATTTATTGGTGCAAAGTCCTTTGACGTGATTTAAAGCCGTAAACCGGGGAACAGCTTTGCAGTAAGCTATTAAAAACGTTATATAATACGTATGTGTAAAGTATTTAAAGCCGTTAAAGTCGTCCGCGCCCGCGTGTATACGTACGTAGGTACACGCCTACATAGGTGCGTGCACTCACAGGCGTATGTTAAACGGCTTTAGGCTTTACTGCGGGCGGTTGGACGACGCCCCCCGGCGTAAGCCGCAGGCAAGTCGTCTGGCAGACGCACAGACGTCGTTAGCGTCCCGCGCCGCCACTACCCCTCGGCAGCGTCCTTAGGAGCGCTGGCGGTCTGCTACGGCGGTTTTTATAAAGCCGGTTGAAATCTACTACTGTTGCGACCGGTTGCCTCCAGACATCTTTCCGCGCCCCAAACGCCACAAGAAGGCTATTTCTCCATCTCCGATTGCGCATCCTAATATATAATTAGCGGGCCAATATACCCTAAAACCCTTTTATCACAGGGTTTTTTAAGTTATAAATCAACCTAAAGTTGTTTACAGCTAACGCACGGCTATCAAACTGAATCCGCCGCGCGTTTTAGTAGGATGAGGTATGGCAAAGCGAGGACCAGAATGTAGCGTTTGCAGCCATCGGGAAAGAGCGGCAATTGATCTCGCTTTGGCGCGTAATGTACCATTCGCCGTTCTTGCTCGAAGATACAAGCTTGGCTCCGATGCACTACGGCGGCATGCCAAAAACCATTTACCGCCGCAGCTTCGGGCGCAATTGCTGGCTGGCCCTGAACTACCTATGGACCTCGATCGGCTCAAAGAAACAGAGAGCCAGAGTCTTCTTGCAAACATAGTGACCCTCAGACACCGTTTGTTCGCAATGATGGACGCTGCTGAGGAGGTTACGGACACAGCGGCGGCGCAAAGGGTCGCCAGTCAACTCCATCGCAACTTTGAGCTAACAGGCAAGCTGCTTGGGGATTTGAGCACAGGAACGCAAATCACAAACAACGTTCTCATCTCACCAATCTACATAGAAATGCGCTCAGAGTTGGTCCGTGCGCTTCGTTCTCACCCAGAAGCTCGCGAGGCCGTCGCGCAAGTTCTCCAAGGGTTGGAGAGCCGGTTCGCCAGCGGCATGGTGATTGACCACAGTTATGCCAGCGGGAGTGCTGGCATATGATGCACGGCGGACGCCTCCTTCGTCTCCGCGCTAGCAGACCGGCAGCGCCAATGTGCGTGGTACCGGCTGGTTCCTACGTGCGCTGCTCAGGGTTGTTATTACAATACTGCTTACCCTTTGCGCGCCGGTCTGCGAATTCTTCGAGGGGGCCATTCGTATGCTAATGGCCCGCGATCTTGCCCGCGCATTGAGCCCCGTGGTGATGGCTCAAGATTGCGGCATACAGCCAGACCCTTGGCAAGCCACCTTGCTTGATCAAAATCCTCGTCGTGCGTTGCTGCTCTGCTCACGGCAATCCGGTAAATCCACAGTCGCGGCGCTGATCGTAATCTACGCGGTGTTGTTTGTACCTGCTGCTCAAATAGTTGTGGTCAGTCCAACACAACGTCAATCCAATGAGCTCTTTCGCACGATCATAAAGTTTCTCGACAGGTTGCCCGGTGCGCCGCGCCTTGTCTCTGAAAGCACGCAGCGCGCGGAGTTTTCCAATGGCTCGCGTATCTTGTCGTTGCCGGGAACAGAAAAAACCATTCGCGGCATCGCGGGCGTCGACCTTGTGGTTATTGATGAGGCTTCTCGTGTCGCAGACGAGTTGCTGACGGCAGTGCGTCCAATGATGGCAACAAAGCCCGACGCAAGACTGGTTGCACTCACTACGCCAGCCGGTAAGCGTGGCTGGTTCTACGAGGCATGGGTCAACGGCGATCCATCTTGGGAGCGTGTAAAAGTACCTGCAAGCGAGTGCCCCCGGATCAGCCCCGAATATCTCGCAGAGGAACTGAAGGCGCTCGGCGCAATCAAATTCAGCGAGGAGTACAATTTGGAATTTCACGACCCGGAAGAGGCAGTGTTTCCTCTAGCCATTATTGAGGCCGCATTCACTCACGAGGTACGCGCTCTATGGTAAGTTCTTTTTTCGCGAAGGGGCGTGACAGGTGGCAGCGTATACCTGTTGTTTCAAGCGATCGCTTTGTCATGGGCGTAGACCTCGGCCAATCAAACGATCCGACAGCAATTTCCGTTATCCATCATTCCGTAAGGCCAACCGGAGACTGGCAACTTTCCTACAGTAGTGTACCGGGTATGCCGAATACCACAAGAGAAAGAAGCGAGGTCCGTTTCGACGTGCGCGCTTTGGAGCGGGTGCCGCTCGGCACGCCCTATCCGCAGGTAGTCAGCAGGGTAGCTGAACTACTGGAGCGACCGGCACTACGCGACGGCTGCGACCTAGTGGTAGACGAAACAGGCGTTGGGCGTGCAGTCTCTGATATTTTCGAAGCGTCTGGCATGCGGCCTCAGCGTGTGGCGATTACCGCTGGTAACGAAACGACCAATCCAGAGAACAGGCGTTGGCATGTGCCCAAGTCGCTTCTCATTAGCACAGTCGATGCCCGATTGCATGTCGGAGAACTCCGGTTCGCTTCTGAGCTAACAGACGCGGGAGCTTTGGCGGAAGAATTGAAGGACTTCCGCCGATCTGTCAGCGCGGCTGGCAGGGCCTCTTACAATGCCCGAGAAGGCAAACATGACGACCTAATCCTCAGCATCGCCATTGCTCTTTGGTGGGCAGCGCGTCCGCAATTGAGAGGCGGCGCAAATCCCGTTGAAGGATTTTACTGAAATAAAAGGAGAAATTTCAATGAAAATGAAGCCGCCCATCGATATCCACGAATCCGTCATCGAACAGCATTACGCCAGAAAGCCGGGGGGTGAAGTGGAGAGTGATGCTGCAATCGCCGCATTGGCGTCTGCAATCCGCCAAACACGACTGAATAGCGCGTCTTTAGCCGAATATGCTGAGACGATCACCGCAGATAAGCTTATTCCCCCGGAAGCTGCGCGTCTACGCATTCGTGATCAAGCAATACGCCTAGCAGAAGTGACTGCGCGAAAACTGGATGAAGCGAAAAATCGTGTTCAGAAAGAGATCGAGGATATTGAATCTTTGACTGGAGCGCCGCCTGTCTTGCGTGACCAGATTTCCGCGAGTTTGGAAACCGAAATCCGGGCAAGGCTCTCGGTCATGCCGGACAAAGAGCGCGATGACGCAATCGGTAAGGCTTTTACCAAGAATGATCTCGCAGTGGTGGCGGCTGTTCTTCGCGGCCCTGCGCTGCTGGTCGGCATGAGTCAAACGAAGCAAGACATGGTCCGTCATCGCTACCGAAACACGTTCTACCCTGAAGAAACCGCGCGTCGCCGTCGTCTTCAAGAAGCGCTGGAAGCCACAGAGCGAGGCGGACAATCATTTATCAAATTCATCACGGCGGCGACAACAGGGGCTGCGGCACAGCTTGCGGCAGCATCCGAGCGCGCAAAGGCCGCCGAAAAAGTTATGGAAGCCGCTATCGGTAAACAGGAGTAAGATTATGAAAGTTGATATTGATCTGGAAGGCGTATTGAAGTCCGCTCAAGAATTGCCGAATGAGGTATCTCGTGTGGATGACGTACATTCCGACCTACAGGAATTCTATCGCCAGGATGGTGAAAAGCTGCGCCTCGACACGTCTCGCCGCGACGAGTTTGTATCCCATCTTTCTAGTCGATTGGAAAGTTATAATCTTCAGCAAGAGAACGCTAAACTGAAAGATGAGCGTAACAGGCGACAGGTAGTTGAAGTGGTCAAAAGTCAGCTTAGCCGTTTTGTTAAGCCAGAACTCATGCCTGCTGCAGTGGCTCTTTTCATATCCCAACATAAGTTCAGTTTGAAAGACGGCGGGGTCATTGTCATCGGGAAAGTCGGCACTGCGGATGCTGAAATTTCAGCGATAAAATGGATAAATGATGAAGGATTTGCGTTCAAGACTACGAAGACGCAGTCAAATGCCGATAGCGGATTTTCCGCGCAGATTAACAGTTTGAAGGACAAATTTCACTGAATAGTAAGCGGGACGTTCTTTTCAACATAAGCTTGGCCGAGCGGCGAGATTACAAGCTGCCCTGTTTTTTTATTGTAGTCGATGAGCCCGGCCTTGTGATTTGGAAAAACAATGGCAGTACGAAATCTGCTGGGGTTACCATATTCTATTGCCCGGACAACATCCTGAACCAGTACTGGCTCGACCGAACCGTATAAGAAGGCCATCATCTTGTCTTTGGCGCTCATGGCAGGTGCTAAAATTCTTACTCTGTCGCCGACTTTCCACAATATAGGTACTGGTCTCTCGATGAGGCCCTCCACAACAGCTGAAGCTTCTTCAGTTGAGATCGCGTGGAAAACTCTTATTAGTTCGGCCATTATCCACTGGCACATCGAAAATACTACGGAAGCATCCATATGGTTAGGATCGACGTCCGCTCCCACATGGCCGACGTTGCGATTGTTTCGTATCTCGTACAGCGAAATAAGCATGCGCGGGATTTGAATCCTGATGGATCTCGGAAAGGACCCCGCTTGCTCTAGCTTGCGGCAATCATCCGCCATGTTTTTTGGCTTATATGGGTCCGAAGGGAATGATCCGTCTATGTGACCCTTCAAAATTGAATATACGATCTCGCAAAGTTTGCCTCCGCTCAATTCAGCTGGCTCCCACCTTCCTTCGCGGAAGTTCTTCGCGATCTTATTGTATTCAGAAACTAGCGGCCCGCTTAGACCTTCGGGTATTCCGCTGAACAGAGACGAAGGGTCAGTAAATGTCACTTAGCGGGGGCCTTTGCGGCTGGAAGCTTATGCTCTACGAAATTTCGGCCTGCAGGTGTTATTTTGATGTCATCAAGTTCAGTGCAATTTACGGTCGATTTCCGACTTTGAGTTACTCGAAGTCCCGATCCAACATTTGCGGATTCTTGCCATCCCGACATTCGCCGAAAAACAGTTCCAACTTCATTTCGCGTAATAGGACTAAACTCAAGAATTTCTTCCAAGTAATAGACTACCACCGCATACTTATCCTCGTTGGATTTAGGCTGCTTTTCAGCGGCGAAATCTTCAAAGCTTATTTTCCCTGGAGGGTGGAGATCAAGATCTTTGTTCAAAGTCCAATCTGCTCTAAGCGAGTTGGATTTCTTACGGCTTTTGCGTCCCGATGAAGTCGACGATTTTTGTTCTGACGCGTCTGAAACCTGAGGCTCCACTTGCTCAGGTGTTGCGTGCGAAACTTGATCTATCTCGGGAAGTGCAGCAGCTAGAGTTCGGATCGTCTTTCCCGAAAAAGCAGCGATCAAGGAGATAAAAGCTTCTTGTTGTACTGTTTCAGATTCGAAAGCATTGACCGCTTCTGCAATCTTAGGCATCCGCTCAAGAAGTTTATCTAGCTCTTCAGTCGACATGCTACCCCCCGGCTTGATTCGTACTTAAATCCTAGGGCGAGTGGCATTCAGGAGTCTAGCGTGATGGTAGAGTCTATTCCAAAAAAGCTGGTGATAAAAATACGTGGCGTTAGCTCATCGTTAGCCTGATGCATTCAGCAGCTAACGCGCAATTAGTCGCCCAACCTAAGTAGTTGAATACAATAAGAAAACTGGTGCCCCCGACAAGGTTCGAACTCGTGACCCCCTGATTACAAATCAGGTGCTCTACCAACTGAGCTACAAGGGCAATCCAGTGCCTTGCCAACTATCAGATTCTCACTTCGTGTAAAGCAAAAATTGATTGCGCGCCGTTGGGAGACCTCTTTTCCACACCGTACCTGTGGGTTTCAATCACCAGGTCGCGGCAAAAGGCCTGCAAAATAAGCGAAGTATTTACGCGATGTAGCTAAAATGGCGATAATTCATAACCATCCCACCGGGAATAACGCATCGCATGCGCGCAAGCATACAGAAAATCCAACTAACCGGTACGATCGTCATAGCGGTAAGTTCCATCTTGTTGGCAACCCTTGCCGCCCTGCCGAGCGTTTCCAGTTACTTACGCTACCGGACCAATGCGCAGCAACTCAGCCGCTTCGAAACAGCCCTCCAGTCCGCATGGCTGGTATCGGCCGAGCGTGGTCCTGCCAATAATTTGATGGGCGCGTCTTCCCCCGATGCAAAACTGGTCCAGGAGCTTGCCGCAGCGCGCAAGGCGACGGACGACAAGCTGGTGGAACTCGAAAACTCTTTTGCCGCGGAAATCAGGGCGCAGCCAGAATTGGCAAAATCGCTGGTCGATACACGCCGAAAACTGGCGCAATCCCGAGAAGCGGTCGATCAGGTTGCTGCACTTCCCGAATCCGCGCGCAGCTACACGGCAATGTCCAACGCAATTTTTGCGATGTTCAAGGCGGCGGACAGCGTCAACATGCTGCGTGGCAAGACCGCCCGCGCGATCATCAAGGTAACGCCCAATGTAGCGATCGACATCGCCATGACCGGCACTGCCGGAGTGATGCGGGACCGGATCGGTCGCCTCGGTTCTTACGTGGTCATGAGCCTGCGGGCGAACAGGCAGGACAAGCTGAGCCTCCGCGCCAAATTCGACACGGAAATACAGAGCCTCACACTGCTGAAATCGTCGCTGACGAACTACACCGCCGCTTACCTGTCCACACCACGCGTCGATGCAGCGTTTCGCGATATTGAAATCTTCTATTTCGGCCAGGCACTTCCCTATGCGCAGAATACGATTGCGATGGTGGTGCCGTCCGCGCAGCCAAGCATTCGCGAATTCTCCGAAAACTACATCAAGGGCATGCGGTCCTCGAGCACGTTGCGCGACCTTATTCTCGCCGAAACACGGGCAAGGATAGAAAGGAACAAGGAACAGGCGTTGATCTATGGTGGAACGTCTCTCCTCCTCGCTCTCATCGCGGTTCTGGTATTGCTGCGGCTTGCATCGGTTTACAGAACGGCACTGTTCCGCCCCATGCAATCCGTCCAGACGCAGATCGCCGCAATCGCCGCTGGCGATCTTTCAGGAGCCCTGTATCAGGACAAGGCTGCTCCGGAAGTGAAGAAAATGTTCGAGGAACTGGATTTCCTGCGCGAGCAGCTTCGCCAGAAGGAAGAAATGGAAAAGCAGCAGTCTGCGCTGGCCGAACAATTACGCACGCTTTCAGAAACAGATGCCTTGACCGGTGTGTCCAATCGCCGTGCGCTGGAAAAGACCGTTCGTGCCATATTGAGCGGCGAGGAGCAGTTGCAGGCGCTTGGCGTGATGATTGTCGACATCGACTACTTCAAATCCATCAACGACCGTTATGGCCATGCCATGGGCGACCTCGCGCTACAGAAGACAGCGACTCTTTTAAGAGGCGCCCTCCGTAAAAACGATATTCTGGCGCGCTATGGCGGCGAGGAATTCGTGGTCGTGTTGCAGGATGTCAGCCACGCGACGGCGACCGCCACCGCCGACCGCCTGCGCCGGCTGATTGAAGCCCAGGTCATTGATGAACAAAGCGGGCTGTCACTGACGGCAAGTTTCGGCGTGGTCTGGCAGGAGGCACGGGCGATCAACAGCTGGGACGAGCTGATCGCAATTGCCGACGACCGGCTTTATGAGGCCAAGCGTGCGGGCCGCAACCGGGTATGGGCGACCTACTTCCCCAAGGTCGCCAACGGCTAGGCGGACCGGAGCGGCAGGTCAGATCAGATCGAGCGTCATAACAACAGGGCAATGGTCAGAAGCCTTGGGGCGGTCCCAGCCGGTGCGCGGATAACGATCCACCTCCTGCCCCGGCGGAAAGACCGTCCTGTAAGGCTGGCCAGCGCGGATGATTTCGGGAACCCTTGTCGCATTGATCTGCGCAAGATGTGGGGAAAGCCAGATATAATCGAGCTGGCAGAGATGCTGTTCCTGTGGCCCGCGCGAATGATAGAGCGTCCAGCGATCCATGACGTCACGGCGCGACATCGGATTGGTCACAAAATCATCCGCCGTGAAGATATCGAGCGCGCTCCGCTCCTCTTCCACCGGCGTAAAGCTGTAGCCGCTGCGCCGGTCGCCGGAAATCGAAATGCGTTCCTGATAATCATTCATGTCGCCGCAGATGGCAAAATTCTTGTTGCGGGTATTGTTTGCGCCCCAGCGGTTTTCGATGATGCGGCGAACGGCCATGGCTTCCGCCTCGCGAATCGGCATGGTGGCGAGCCGGGCATCTATGGCGTCACGGGCATTGGTCATGGATTTGAAATGCGTGACGTAAAGCGTCAGCGGTTTGCCGCCGATCCTCAGATCGATTTCCAGACAATCGCGTTTGAAAATCTTGTCGTCTATCTGGTTGGTCGCGGCAAGTGCGGGATTGAAGAGATCGAGATTGCGGTAGGTTAGCGCGGCGTGGCTCTTGATGTCGATGACCTCGATCTTGTCGCCGTCTCGGGTCTGCTCGCGCATGACGACGGCGACATCGATGCCGCGGCTGTCATTGCCCTCGACCAGATATTTCTGCAGATAGCCGTTGCCGACCATGCGGTAGAGATAGCCATATTCGAAAGCCTGCAGGGCCGCCATGTTGTCGACTTCCTGCAGGCAGAGAATATCGGCATCCGCATCCGCAATGGCCAGCGCCGAAAGTTGCCGCGTATCGTCTGTGGAAGAGACTGCCCGCGCACTTTCCAGCGCCTGATAGGTTGCCTCGTCCCTGATATCGAAAAGCTGGATCGCCCTGTCGCGCCGCGTCTGGTTGCGAAAACCGGTAAAGTCGAAACGGGTGAGAAGATTTTCGATATTGAAGGTGGCGAGCCGAAGCGACATGTTTCATTCCTGTTGCTGGAATGGGAGCTTAGCCGCTCCCGTTCGGTCTCGCCAGTGGCCTGTCGCGTCGATCAGATTTCCCTATTCACGATGTCGGATTTTATGTGCGGGGATATTCCCCACCCTCATTCCTGTGCCCGTCACAGGGATGAGGGTGCAAGCAAATGCTAAAGACGCCACGCCTCACGAATCGCAACCGGCAGTTGGTCACCGACCACAACCGATTCTCGAGAATAAGCCCGAAGCGCCTGCCCGTCCGGCAGGTCGAGACGCAGGGCATAACGCTCGCCCTCGTAGAGAACCGAGGTCACGGTGCAGGTGATTCCATCCGCATCCTGCACCACGTCCTGCGGCCGCACGAGAATATCCGCCCGTGGTAATTGCCCACCGTTATCCATCGCTGTGCGGAGCGCGTCCCAGTCAATATCCCGCGAAGAACCTTCCGGCACCGGCACGGAGAGAATGGCGCCCTGCCCCACCAGCGAGCCGACAAGACGCCCCTCGGGTCGTGCATAAAGCTCGGCGGGCGGCGCGACCTGAAGCAGCTTGCCCTGAGACATTACGGCGACATCGGTTGCCAGCGCCATGGCTTCGGCCTGATCGTGGGTAACATAGATCATCGTCGCGCCGGATCGGATGTGGAACTCGCGAAAGGTCTCCTCCATCTCCTGCCGCAAATGCCGGTCGAGATTGGCGAGTGGCTCGTCGAGCAGCACCACATCGGGTTCGGTGACGAGGCAGCGAGCCAGCGCCACGCGCTGCCGCTGGCCACCGGAAAGCTCGGCGGGACGGCGGTCCGCAAAGCCTTCAAGGCGTACGGCTGCCAGCGCTTGGGCCACCTTCTCGCGATATTTCTCTCCGGAAATGCCGCGAACCTTCAGGGGATAGCCGGCATTGTCGGCAACCGACATGTGCGGCCAGAGCGCATAGGACTGGAACACCATCGCCATGTTGCGCCGCTCCGGCGGCACCATGCTGCCGGCATCGGCCAGCACCCGCTCGCCGAGCAGGATGGAGCCATCAGTCGGTTGCTCGAAACCGGCGATCATGCGCAGCACTGTCGTCTTGCCGCAGCCGGACGGCCCGAGCAACGCGAGGAAACCTCCCTCACGCACCGTGAGCGAGAGGTCGTCAACGGCGGGTTTCGAACCGGCTCCAAAGCTTTTCGTCAGACGATTGAGGATCAATTTCGCCAAGGGACCACTCCTTTCGGCAGATAGCGCCCCAGAATTTCGAGCAGCAGCATGAGGAAAATCACCATGATGACGACAAGCACCGAAAGTGCGGAGGCAAGATCGAAGCTGCCGCTGTCATCGAGGTTATAGATGAGCACACCGAGCGTCTGCGTGCCGGCGGACCAAAGGAGCGCCGAAACCGTCAGCTCATTGCAGGCGATCAGGAAAACGAGGATGACGGAAGCGCCAGCCGCAGGCCCGACCAGCGGCAGGATGATGTCCTTCAACCGCCGCCAGAAACCGGCGCCCGAAAGCCTTGCCGCCTCTTCCAGCGACGGATCGAATTGCAGGAAGGCGCTGACCATCGGTTTGAGGCTGACGGCGAAAAAGGAGGAAAAATAGGCGAGCAGAATGATCCAGATCGTGCCGTAAAGCGTGATGCCGAGCAGCGGGATGGGGGCCGCGAACAACAGGACGAAGGATACGGAAATCACCACACCCGGCAGCGCATAGGGAATATCCACCAGCGCCGACAGCAGGAACATGAAGCGGCTTTTGCCGCGCACCAGGAAATAGGCGGTCAACACCGTCACCGCAAGCAGGCAAAGGGATGTGACCGTCGCCAGAAACAGCGAGTTGCGGAAGGCTGTGCGGGTTACGCTCTGCCGGTAGAGTAGCTCCTCATAGGCGTGCATCGTAGCGGTCTTGAGACTGAGCGGCACGCCATAGGCGGGGGCAAGCGAGCTTGCCACCAGCGCAGCAAGTGGTGCGACCAGCATGAAGAACAGCACGAGCCAAAGGACAAGCTCAGCAACTACACGCCAGCGCGACAGCTTGAAAGTCGCGGCCTTGCCGGAAAGACCGATGATGCGATAGTCCCTGCCCTTCATTGCCCGCTCTTGCAGCGCAAGACCGGCCACGGAGATGATGGCGATCATGGTCGAGAGAATGGCGATATCGCCGAAGGTGCTCGCACCAAAACTGGCGAAGCGGCTGTAGATCAGCGTCGGCAGGGTGAAGATCGAGGCCGGAATACCGAGGATCGCCGGAATACCGAAATTGCCGACATTGGATACAAATGAGATCGCCGCCCCGGCGATCAATCCCGGCGTCGAAAGCGGCAGGATGATATCGAACAGCACGCGCCGAGGCGAAGCACCGGAAAGCTTGGCTGCCTCGATGCCATCCTGCGGCAAAGCGAGCAGGCCGGCGCGCAGCGACAGATAGACAAGCGGCGCATGCTGCACACCGAGCAAAAGCGCGATACCGGCAATGGAATAGAGCGGCTGTGGCGACCCCATGGGCGGCGCAAGGCCGATGGCCTTTAAAAGCGTGCTCGACGGGCCGGTCATGCCGATCCACGACAGCGCCGTCACCTGCGGCGGGATCATCATAGGCAGCATGAAGAGGAAGCTTAAGATCGACTTGCCGCGTATGTCGCAGAGCGTCAGCGCCAGCGCGAAGCCCCCGCCGATCATGAGTGAAATCAGCATGCCGAAAAAAGAGGTGGACAGCGTGTTCAGCGCCGCATCCCAAAGGGCGGGATCAGCCAGCAATCGCCATATGTCACCGTTGAGTGACGAAACAATGCCGGTATAGGCGAGCCGCCCGAGCGGCAGGGCGCTGAGCGCAAAAACGACGCTCACCACAAAAGGAAACAGCCAGCGCGGCTGGCTGTTTCCATAGGCACTTGATCGGGACATGCCGCTATATCAGCCCTTGGAGCCGAAAATATCGGAGAAGGTCTTCAGATCCTGCTCGGAATTCTTCAGCGCGTCCGCGGCGTTGAGCGGCAGGACCTTGAGCTTGTCGCGGGCGGGGAAACCTTCCGGCATGCCAGCGTCAGCGCGCGCGGGGATGTAACCGAGCTTGACGAAGCCCTGCTGGCCTTTTTCCGAAAGCACGTAGTCGACGAACTTCTTAGCGGCTTCCTCATGATTGGTACCCTTGAGGATCGCGACCGGTTCGGTCACGGCCGAAACGCCCTCTTCCGGGAAGACGAACTCCACCGGGGCGCCCTTGGCCTTTTCGCGGATCGGCATGTAGTCGACGACAACGCCGTAAGCCTTCTCACCTGATGCAACCGACTTCAGCACCGCGCCGTTACCGCCGCCGGAAATGGCTTCATTGGCCTTCAGCTGCTTGTAATAGTCCCAGCCGAGGCCGTTGGCAGCGGCCAGCGTCTGCGCGTGGATCAGCGCTGCACCAGAGGTCAGCGGGCTCGGCATGGTCACCAGACCCTTGGCTTCCGCCTTGGCAAGATCCTTCCAGCTCGTCGGCTTCATCGCAGCGGCAGTGTTATACATGATGCCGGTGGTGATGAGCTTGGTGGAATAATAATAGCCGTCCGCATCGTAGAGCGAGGCGTCGATGTTCTTAGCTTCCGGGGACTTGTGGGCCATAAGCTGGCCAGCCTGCTTCATGCGCTCGAGTGTGACGGTGTCGGCGATCAAGAGCACGTCGGCAACCGGATTGCCGGCGCTGATCTCAGCCATCAGCTTGGCCATGATCTTCGGCGTTCCGTCACGCACCCATTCGACTTCGATACCGGGATTGGCGGCCTTGAAACCATCAACGGTCGCCTGCGCGTCCTCGTTCGGCTGGCTGGTATAAAGCACCAGGTCGGCAGCGTTGGCAGCGGTGGCGATGAAGCCGAGCGATACGATGGCGGTAAAAGCGGAAAGCAGCGTTTTCATAGGTCCAGTCCCTGTTGTTTCGTGGGACCGCTAAAACATGATTGCATAACATGTATGTGACAGGCAGGATTTTAGGGGGGGGGTGATCTCGGTGGCCAAGGTGGAGACCGGGGCCTACCCCCTCTGCCCTGCCGGGCATCTCCCCACAAGGAGGGAGATCGGCAAGACGCTCTTTCGTCACTTAATTTTCGAACGTTGAGATGGGCGAAACCTCACCACGGGTTGATCTCCCCACCTGTGGGGGAGATGTCCGGCAGGACAGAGGGGGGGTAAGACGCACCCCCCGTCGCTGCCGAAAACCTCGCAACCCTCAAATCGCCGGAACCACTTCGGTCGTCTCCGCCTGCGCCGTCGCGATCAACCGGCCAAGCCGCTTCATGCCTTCCTCGATCATCGCCTCGTTGGCGCAGGAGAAGCTGATGCGCAGCGTGTTCGTGCCCGAGCCATCCGCAAAGAAGGCGCGACCCGGAACGAAGGCGACCTTCTCCGTTGCGATGGATTTTGCCAGCAGTGCGGCACCATCCATGCCTTCCGGCAGGGTGACCCAGATGAACATGCCGCCTTCCGGCTTGGTCCAGCGCGTGCCCTTCGGCATGTATCTGTCGAGCGCAGCCAGCATCGCATCGCGGCGGGCGCTGTAGGCAGCCTTGATCTTGGCGACCTGCTTGTCGAAGCCGCGCGAAGCGACACGTTCGATGGCGATCTGGTTGATCGTCGAGGAATGCAGGTCTGCGGCCTGCTTCATCAGCACCAGCTTGCGGATAACTGGCGCGGACGCAACGATGTAACCGACGCGAAGGCCGGGTGCGAGCGTCTTGGAGAAGCTGCCGCAATAGATGGTGCGGATGTTCTCGATGCCGCCCGAGCGGGCAATGTCCAGCGCCATGATCGGCGGAACCGCCTCGCCGTCGTAACGCAGTGACTGATAGGCGGCGTCTTCGATGACGGCGATATCCAGCTCGTCAGCCAGCGCCAGAACCTTTTCACGGCCGGCAAGATCAACGGTTTCCCCGGTCGGGTTCGAGAAATCGGCAGAGAGATAAGCGAACTTCACGGCGCCGCCGAGCTTTGCCGCGGTTTCGCGGTAAGCTTCGGGCGTGCGGTTGCCGCCGGGATTGAGCTGGTCGTAATTCGGCTCATAGGCGTTGAAGGCGGAAAGTGCGCCGAGATAGGTCGGCCAGGTTACCAGCGCGGTATCCTTCGGCGACAGGAACAGCTTGCCGAGGTAGTCGAGACCCTGCTGCGAACCGGAAACGATGAAGACGTTGTCGGCTGTGCATTCGATGCCGATCTCGGCCATTTCGCCCGCCAGCCATTCGCGCAGCGGCTTGTAACCCTCGCTCACCGAATATTGCAGCGCCGAGTTGACCTGCGAACCCGAAAAAATTTCCGCATAAGCCTGCTGAAACTCCTCTGCGGGGAAAAGAGCCGGGTCCGGAATGCCACCGGCAAAGGAGATGATATCGGGCTGCTCGAGCAGCTTCAGCAGCTCGCGGATTTCAGACGCTTTCATGCGCGACGAGCGCGTGGCGAAAATTTGTTCCCAATCAAGCATGGGTACGTTTCCTCTTGTGTCGTTTTTATGCGTGCATCTTTACAGAAATGTCGATACGTCAGCAATACTGACTTATCAGTTTTTCGAATTATTTCTGCCTCCCTGCACGTTACCCGCATTTGGGCCCGCCTTTGGCGGACAAAGCCAAATACACCCTTGCGCAAAGCTTCACAATCTTCCGTTTGCGATTGACGCGGCAAGGTTTTCCGGCTGGATTGCGGCCACGCGCCGCGACACGGCGAAAGCATCATGGGAGTTTGACGACATGCTGAAAAATATCGACCCGGCGCTGAATGCCGATGTCCTTCACGCGCTACGCGCCATGGGTCACGGCGATACGCTGGTGATTTCCGACACCAACTTCCCTTCCGATTCGGTGGCTCGCCAGACAACGGTCGGCAAGGTGCTGCGCATGGACAACATTTCCGCCGCCCGCGCCATGCAGGCGATTCTCTCGGTGCTGCCACTCGACACGCCGCTGCAGCCTTCGGTCGGACGCATGGAAGTGATGGGCGCACCGGACCAGCTGGAACCCGTACAGGTCGAAGTGCAGAAGGAAATAGACGCGGCGGAGGGAAAATCCACCCCCATGTATGGTATCGAACGCTTCGCCTTCTATGAACAGGCTAAAAAAGCATATTGCGTCATCACAACAGGCGAGACCCGTTTTTACGGCTGCTTCCTGCTGACGAAGGGCGTCATCCCTCCGGGCAAATAAGATCGAACGGCAAATTGGGTCGCGTGCTAAACCCGTCATGACAATTTCAAGTTGTTGTGGCAAAAACTTCCACTAGGTTTTGTAAAACCAACCGGAGGTGTGAGGTATCATGACCCAATATGTCCTGGCGTTCTGGAATGTCGAAAACCTGTTTGCGCCGGAGGGTTATCCAGCGCGCGAACCTTGGATTGCCGAGCGGCTGAAGAACGATCTCAAAGGCTGGACCGAAGATCTGTTCAAGACCAAGCTCAGGCAACTCGGTTTGATCATAAGGCAGATCGGCGGCGCCGGGCCGGATCTGCTCGGCGTGTGCGAAGTCGAGAACCGTTTCGTTCTGGAGACGCTTGCGGAACATCTGAACGACCTCATGCCTGAGCGCGCCTACCGTGTGGTGCATGCAGATTCCAGCAAGGACCAGCGCGGCATCGATACGGCCTTCATCTATGACAGCAAGAAGCTACTGATCAACGAAAACGAGATTTTCAGCCATTTCGTGATGCGCCGCACCGGTACCCGCGACATTACCCAATGCACCTTCATCACCAAGGGCGGACGCCAGCTTATCGCCCTTTCCAATCACTGGCCGTCGCGCTCCGGCGGCGCGGTGGAAAGCGCCGGTTTTCGCATGACCGCCGGTGAGACGCTTGGCTACTGGCACCAGCGGATCAGGGAAGAAAAAGGAAACGACATCGCCGTCGTCGCCTTCGGCGATTTCAACGACGACCCTTCCGATGCATCGCTACGCTATCACGCCAATTCCACCCGCGAGCGCGACGATGTCGAAAGCTCGCAATCGGCAATGTTCTACAATCTCACCTGGAACTACCTGCGCCAGCAGGTAGTGGATTCAGTCGGTACGGCAAGAACGATCTACGGTACGCTCTATTTCAACGGCGACGCCAATATCTTCGACCAGATCCTCGTCTCAAGATCGCTTCTGAACGGGAGCAGCGGCTTCGCGGTGCGCGAGGAAACCGCGAAAATTGAAGCCATTGCCGCCATGGTCAGCCACAGCAAGAATGAGGGGCCGATCCGCTTCGGCCTGTCGAAAGGCGATGCAGTCAAAAACGTCAATCTCGGTGGTTTCTCCGATCACTTTCCCGTATCGGTCATTATCGAGGAAGCCGACGCCATCGTGTGATCCTAGCCAGGCCCAATGCAGAAAGGCCGGAGCTCTCGCCCCGGCCTTCCAATATTCTGTCAAGCAATGAAGCTTAGTTGACGGCCTTGTCGACCAGCTTGTTCTTGCCGATCCAGGGCATCATGCCGCGCAGCTTTGCGCCGACTTCTTCGATCTGGTGGGCGTCGTTGTTGCGACGGATGCCCTTGAAGCGTGCGCCGCCGGCCTTCCATTCCTGCATCCACTCGGTCGTGAACTTGCCGGTCTGGATGTCGTGAAGAACGCGCTTCATTTCAGCCTTGGTGTCAGCGGTGATGATGCGAGGACCGGTGACGTATTCGCCCCACTCGGCCGTGTTGGAGATCGAGTAGTTCATGTTGGCGATGCCGCCTTCATAGATCAGGTCAACGATCAGCTTCACTTCGTGCAGGCATTCGAAATAGGCCATTTCCGGTGCGTAACCGGCTTCGACCAGGGTTTCGAAACCGGCGCGGATGAGTTCTACGAGACCGCCGCACAGAACGACCTGTTCGCCGAAGAGGTCGGTTTCGCACTCTTCCTTGAAGTTGGTTTCGATGATGCCAGAACGGCCGCCGCCAACGCCGCAGGCGTAGGAGAGAGCGAGTTCAAGTGCGTTGCCGGAAGCGTTCTGGTGAACGGCAACGAGGCAGGGCACGCCGCCGCCCTTCTGGTATTCGCCGCGAACCGTGTGGCCGGGGCCCTTCGGTGCGATCATGACGACGTCGAGCGAAGCCTTTGGCTCGATGAGGCCGAAGTGAACGTTGAGGCCGTGTGCGAAAGCAATCGCCGCACCGTCACGGATGTTGCCGGCAATGTCGGCCTTGTAGATGTCGGCCTGCAATTCGTCAGGCGTCGCCATCATCAAAAGGTCGCCCCACTTGGCGGCTTCAGCAACGGTCATGACCTTGAAGCCGTCGGCTTCCGCCTTCTTGACGGTCGGCGAACCGGCCTTCAAAGCAATAACGACGTTCTTGGCGCCGGAATCCTTGAGGTTCAGCGCATGGGCGCGGCCCTGGGAACCGTAGCCGACGATGACGACATTCTTGGACTTGATGAGATTGAGATCCGCATCACGATCATAATAAACGCGCATTTTATGGTCCTTCCCTAATGCTTGTCTCTGTGTGAACCGGAACCTCAGGCGACCTTGCCGCCCAGTTCCGAATGTACCTTTTCCGTGCCGTAGAGTGTTAGAAAGGCGACCACCGCCTTCTTTGCCCGGGCGGAAAAATCCTTGTCAGGCGCCTCGCCCAGCAGCATGCGCACATGCAGATCCGAAACGATGAGGCCGTAAAAACTGCGATACGCCTCTTCGGCGTCATCGAAACGCAGGTAACCCGAACGGCGACCCGCCTCGATCAACCCGCGGGCGCGGCGGTCGATCTGGCGACGGCCACGTTCCAGAAGAAGATCGCCAAGCTTGGAACCATCACGGCTCGCCTGCCCTATCGCCAGACGGTTGAGCGCCAGCGACACATCGCCCGCCAGCACATCAAGCAGATCATGTGCGAAAACCTCGAGATGATCGGCAAGCTGCGGCGCAGACACGCGGTCGCCCGCCTTCTCGAAGGTGCGAACC
Organism: Agrobacterium sp. MCAB5; assembly: GCF_052114365.1. Lineage (NCBI taxonomy): Bacteria > Pseudomonadati > Pseudomonadota > Alphaproteobacteria > Hyphomicrobiales > Rhizobiaceae > Agrobacterium > Agrobacterium sp. MCAB5. The sequence goes on along the minus strand of NZ_JBFREP010000003.1, from coordinate 560,051 downwards.
TTGCTTTGCTGGAAGGTGATCATCGCAGCCAGCAGGCCGTCCCGGTCGCCAAACCATTTGTAGAGGCTTTCCTTGGAACAGTTGGCCGCACGCGCAAGACCGGAGGTCGTCAGCGCTTTCTCGCCACCCTCGACCAGAAGACGCAATGCCTGATCCAGAACGGCGTTCTGGCGCGGCGAAAATTCCTGCGCTGTGATCGGGTCGGAGGCCACTTATTTCCACTCCAGAGGCTCGATTAATGTACCGTACGGTACGGTTCGAGCGCCATTTAAGCGGAGGCAGCTTGCCCGTCAAGCGCTTTCTTCACAGTGATGTACGAATTGACGCGATGCGGCAGCAGGATGCGCCGCACCATAATGCCGCTTTATCCGGCCGCGCTTATCTCACGCGAGGCGTCGACGTCGCGTGAGGGCGACATCCCGTAAAAGCGGCTGTATTCCCGGCTGAACTGCGAAGGGCTCTGGTAACCGACACGATGGCCGGCCGTGCCTGCATCCAGGCGCTCCAGCAGCATCAGCCGGCGCGCCTCATGCAGCCGCAACTGCTTCTGGTACTGAATGGGGGTCATGGCCGTGATCGTCTTGAAATGGTGATGGAAAGACGACACGCTCATGCCGATATGCTCCGCAAGTTCCTCGATACGCAGCTGGCGCGCGAAATTCTCGCGCAGCCAGGAGATGGCGCGGGCGATCCGATTGCCATGGCTTCCGGCAGCGACGATGTTCATCAGTTGCCCACCCGCTGGTCCCGTCAGGATTCGATAGAGGATTTCCTGCTCGATCAGCGGCGCCATGGCCGCAATGTCCGCCGGGCGGTCAAGCAGGCGCATCAGCCGAATGGCCGCATCAAGCAGCTCCGGTGTGGCGGCGTTCACCACGATGCCGCGCTGGCCGCTTACCGGCTCCTGAGGGCGCTCGATCGGCATGCGGCTCATAAGGTCGAGCAGCTTTTCGCTGTCGATCGCAAGCCCGATGCAAAAATGCGGTACTTCCTCGCTCGCTTCCACCACACGCCAGGCAACCGGCAGGTCGAGCGAGGTCAGAAGATAGTCGCCGGCCCCGTAATTAATGGTGTCCGTTCCCAGCTGAACGCTTTTCGACCCCTGGATCACCATTGCCAAACAGGGACGATAGCTGCCGTGGCACGGCGCGCTGGGTGTAGACCGGCGGCTGATGCCGAGGGTTTCGATTGCCGTCTGGACCTCGCCATCGCGGGTGGCATGCCGTGCGGCGATGGAGGCGATCTCCTGATAGAGATTGAACGGCATGGTCATCTGGGAAACCCTTTAGGGAAGGAAGCAGCGTGTCTGTTTGCATTATCTAGAAAGCCGGGCCAGTTTCCGCAAATAGCCCACCGCAATTTTTTGCAGGATCGTGCAAAAAGCTCGGAGGATCGCTCTAACGCCGCGGCACCCTTCCATTGCATATTCCGCCGTCCCCAACTCCCGAAAGGATATTCAGATGGCCATTGCAAGAGGTTATGCTGCGACCGATGCGTCGAAGCCGCTTACCCCGTTCACCTTCGAACGCCGCGAGCCTAACGATGACGACGTTGTCATCGATATCAAATATGCCGGCATCTGCCACTCGGACATCCACACCGTCCGCAACGAATGGAAGAATGCCGTCTTCCCGATCGTTCCCGGCCATGAGATTGCCGGTGTCGTGAAAGCCGTTGGCTCCAAAGTCACGAAATTCAAGGTCGGCGATCATGTCGGCGTTGGCTGCTTCGTCGATTCCTGCGTCGGTTGCGCCACCCGCGACCTCGACAACGAACACTACATGCCCGGCCTCGTCCAGACCTATAACGATGTCGATCCGAATACGAAGACAGCCACCCATGGCGGTTATTCCGACTCGATCGTGGTCAAGGAAGGTTATGTCCTGTCGATCCCGGACAACCTGCCGCTCGACGCTTCCGCGCCGCTTCTATGCGCAGGCATCACGCTCTACTCGCCGCTGCGCCGCTGGAACGCCGGTCCCGGTCAGAAGGTCGCAATCGTCGGCATGGGTGGTCTTGGCCACATGGGCGTCAAGCTCGGCGCTGCCATGGGCGCGGATGTCACAGTTCTTTCCCAGACCCTGTCTAAGAAGGAAGACGGACTGAAGCTCGGCGCGAAGGAATATTACGCCACCAGCGACGCCTCGACCTTCGAAAAGCTGGCCGGCACCTTCGACCTGATCATCTGCACGGCAGGTGTCGCAATCGACTGGAACGCCTATCTCGGCCTCCTGAAGCCCAAGGGCAGCATGGTCGTGGTCGGTGCACCGGAACATGCGATCCCGGTCCACGCCTTCTCGCTCATCATCGGTGCGAAGAGCCTCTCCGGCTCGATGATCGGCTCGATCAAGGAAACCCAGGAAATGCTGGATTTCTGCGGCGAGCATGACATCGTCTCGGAGATCGAAACGATCAACATCCAGGATGTCAACGAAGCCTATGAGCGCGTGCTGAAGAGCGACGTTCGCTACCGCTTCGTCATCGACATGGCATCGCTCGACGCTTGAGCCCTAGATTGGCACAAGCTCGCCACATCCGCACTCCGTCACCCCGCACTTAATACGGCGTGACGGAGAAGTGGTTTGGCGCACTGACCATAAGCAAGCGCGGGAAGCCAATGCTTCCCGCGCTTTCCTTTACCCGCCCTGCCCTCAGGCCTCGTCCTTCAACGTCTCTTTCTGGGTGATCAGCCGCGCGCTGTGCTGGCCGCTGAGGTAAATCCACAGCCAGCTCCACGCCACGGCCAGCCGCGAGCGCGTTCCGATCAGGAAATAGATATGGGCAAGCCCCCAGATCCACCATGCAAGCACGCCCTTGAGCTTGAACCTGCCGAAATCGATCACCGCCGCGCGTTTGCCGATTGTCGCCAGATTACCCTGATGGCTGTAGCGGAACGGCGCGGGCTCCGGCTCTCCGGATAGCCGCGCCTTGATGACCTTTGCCACATGGGCGCCCTGCTGCTTGGCTGCAGGCGCAATGCCCGGCACCGGTTTGCCGTTTTCCTGATTGACGGCGGCCGTATCGCCGATGACGAAAATATTGGGGTCGTCTTCCAGATTGAGATGCGGCCCGACGATAGCGCGTCCCGCCCTGTCGGCAGCAGCATTCAGCCACTTTGCAGCGGGAGACGCCTGCACGCCAGCGGCCCAGACCACCGTGCGGCACGGATAAAAGGTCTCACCCACCGTCACGCCCTCATCGGTGCAGGCCGTCACCGGTGTGCCGAGCAGAACCTCGACGCCGAGCTTTTCAAGCGCCTGCTTGGCATAGGCGGAAAGATCGTTCGTGAAAACCGGCAGAACGCGCGGACCTGCCTCGACAAGCAGCACGCGGCTCTTTCTGGTATCCACATTGCGGAATTCCGGCGGCAGCGCCTTGTGGGCAAGCTCGGCGATCATGCCCGCCATTTCCACGCCCGTCGGGCCTGCCCCGATGATGACGAAGGTCAGTTGCGCCTGCCGTTCGTCTTCGCTGCTGGCAAGTTCCGCACGCTCGAAAGCCAGAAGCAGGCGGCGGCGGATCGTCGTTGCATCCTCGAGCGTCTTGAGGCCGGGAGCCGCACGCTCCCATTCGTCACGGCCGAAATAGGCATGACGGGCGCCGGTGGCCAGCACCAGCGTATCGAAGCCGATGACCTGACCGGAACTCAGATGCACGGTGCGGGCGTCACGGTCTACGCCGTTCACTTCCGCAAGCAGCGTCGTCACTTCCTTGCGGTCGCGGTAAAGATGGCGGATCGGCCAGGCGATTTCGGATGTCGCAAGAGCCGTCGTCGCAACCTGATAAAGCAATGGCTGAAATAGATGATGGTTGCGGCGGTCAATCAATGTGATGCGGACAGGGGCCCCCTCCAGCCCGTGTACCATTTGTAAGCCGCCGAAGCCTCCACCCACGACGACAACGTGATGTTCTTGCATGTGTCTCTGCCTTTAAAAGCTCGCGCACGGAGCATGCGCAAGCAGATTATAGGCAAAAAAATTGACTTTGGTTATGAAATAGCCTGACCGCAGGCGCGACAAAAACGCCGGACTGTTTCAGCCATGCCATATTCCAGCGCATCCGCCGTCAACCCGTGACCGATGGAGACCTCTGCAAGATAAGGTATACGTTTCATAAGCTTGGGCAGGTTTGCTACAGTCAGGTCGTGCCCGGCATTGACGGCAAGCCCGAGCGCTGCGGCGTAGTCCGCCGTCTGTCCGAGTTTTTCCAGAAGCGCGTCACCCTTTTGCGGATCGTCAAAACAGCCGCCATAGGGACCGGTGTAGAGCTCGATGCGGGCAGCACCCGTCTCAGCCGCCAGCTCCACCGCTTCGCGCTCGCCGTCACCATCGGCAAAAAGCGAAACCCGCATACCGCCAGCCTTGAGGCGCCCAACGGCTTCTCTCAGGAAAACCGCGTGCTTGCGGAAATCCCAGCCATGGTCTGATGTCGCCTGCGACGGATCGTCGGGCACCAGCGTCACCTGCTCAGGCTGGGTCTGTTCGCACAGAACGAGAAAATCCTCCGTCGGATAACCTTCGATGTTGAATTCCGCGCTTGGGAAACTGTCATCGATGAGCGCACGCAGCACCGGCAGGTCCGAAAAGCGGATATGGCGCTGGTCCGGTCGAGGGTGTACAGTCAGCCCGCTAGCACCCGCAGCGAGTGCAATATGCCCGAAATGCGCGACATCCGGCCATGGGAGATCGCGACGGTTGCGCAGCATGGCAATTGCGTTCAGATTGACGGAAAGTTTTGCGGGCATGACATCGAGGCTCCGGTTCGGAATTGACATCCTGTTTCACGCAGGTTGACGCCGACCGCAAGGAGGCCGATAAAATTTTTTAAGGATACGGGAACGAAAGCAGGCAATACAGGTTACGGTTCTCATGCAGCATCGGCAAAATGTCTTGATCAGAAGACAGATCTGCGGTGGGGAACAAGTAACGAATGCCATAAAAAGCAGGCACACTGTCAAAACGCGCGAAGGGGGAAACGATGCAGAATGGCAGGATGCCGTTTGAACACGGCGACGAGGACAAACCCAATCTAAGGATCAGCAGCTTTTTACCGGATATAAGCCTGCCCTCCTCCCTGCCCGCCGAACCGGTTCCCATCGCCGACATGGCCAACATTTTCGGCGTAACGCACCGGACCCTGCATTTTTACGAAGAAAAGGCGCTGCTGACCTCGAAACGCATCGGCCAGATGCGGGTTTATTCCCACCGCAACGTGCAACGCATGGCGGTGATAAATGTCTGTCGCGAAGTCGGCATTTCCGTCGCAGCCATTACAGACATCATGGAAAAACTTGCCCGCTCTCTCTCGCAGGAAGAAGCGGACGAGATATTCCACTCCGCGCTGCGGCAGCGAAAAAGAGAACTGACCGCGGAACGCTCCACGCTTCAGCGCCAGGCCCAGCAGATCGAAGAACTGCTCGCCACCGATAACGATGCTGATGGCCTCGACGCCGCTGAGCGGGGACCGGGCAAGGATATCGCGCTGACAGACAACGAGCGAAAATGCCTGGAACTGATGGCGGAGGGGTACGCCCCGGTAAGGCTCGCGCGCGCTCTCGGCCTTTCAGGTAACGACCTCAACGAACTGGAGGCGAAGATCATCGGCAAGTTCAGTGCCAGCAACCGCTTTCAGGCGGTTGCCAAAGCGGTTCTGCTCGGTGTCATCCGCGCCTGACAAAGCATTTCCACGAAAACTGCACAGCGGTTTTCCGTCCGGACAATGCGCAGACAAAAGAATTGGAGCATTGAAGGTGCCCGCTATTCACCGGAAATGCTCTATCTCAGCGAACGATTGTGAGTGTTTCTGCGGCGCGGGTGATGGCGGTGTAAAGCCACCGCTCGCGCGAATCGCGGAAGGCATAGCTCTCGTCAAAGAGAACCACATTGTTCCACTGCGAACCCTGCGCCTTGTGCACGGTCAGCGCATAGCCGAAATCGAACTCGTCATAACGCTTGCGGGTGGTCCACGGAATTTCCGTTTCCACATCCTCGAAAGCCGCCTTCAGCAATTTGATCTTGGCCGCGCCGCGATCCATATCGTCGTCTTCAGGCCGGATCATCAGGTTGATGCCGGGTTTCACCGTCTCGCGCGACGAACTCATGACCTGCCAGAGAGAGCCGTTCAGCAGGCCCTTGGCCGGATCGTTCCTCAAGCAAACCAGCTTGTCGCCGGATTGCGGATAATCGGCCGTAAATCCCTTCAGCTCGCGAAGCCGCTGGTTATAACGGCGGCGCGTGCGATTTGTGCCGACGAGCACCTGATCGGCATCGAGCACGAGCGACTGTGTCACCTCGGACTTGGAAATCACCTGCGCGGCACCGTAATCGCCACGCATGATCTCGCGGCCTTCCCGCACATCCATGGCCAGATGGATGATGGGATTGTCCTTGGCCTGCCGGTGAATTTCGGAGAGCAGGTAATCAGGCTCCTGCTCCGTGAAGAAGCCACCGCCTGAAACCGGCGGCAACTGCCCGGGATCGCCGAGCACCAGAATAGGTGTGCCGAAGCTCATCAGATCCTTGCCGAGCTGCTCATCCACCATCGAACATTCATCGATGATGATGAGTGCCGCCTTGGCGAGCGGGCTCTGGCGGTTGATGGAAAACATCGGTGCGACCGAGGTCTTGCCGGTTTCCTCGTCTTCCACGGTCTCTTCGCCGCGCGGGCGGTAGATCAGCGAATGGATGGTGCGGGCATTGGTCGCCCCGCGCGAGCGCAGCACCTGCGCCGCCTTGCCGGTGAAGGCCGCAAACAGCACTTCGCCATCGACATTTTCCGCGAAATGTTTGGCAAGCGTTGTCTTTCCGGTTCCGGCATAACCGAACAACCGAAAAACCGGCGTCCGGCCTTCCTTCAGCCAGCGGGAAACAGCCTTGAGCGCTTCGTCCTGTTGCGGTGAAAATAACATGCGCCCTCATCGCAGGATTCGAGCACCGTGCGCAACAGAAAAAGAACGAAAGATGAATCACACCATCAGAATGCGGCAATAAAACACGGCTGGTTTTTAAACCATGGCGGCTATCATGCCGCGCATGAAGATATTGATTCTGGGCGCAACGGGTTTCATCGGTTCCGAAGTGATCCACAGCCTTCACGGCAAAGGTCACACCGTTACTGGGCTGGCTCGCACCATTGCGCGAGCTAAAGATAAATGGCCTTTCGCCAGCTGGGTTCCGGCCGATCTCTCGCGTATGACCAGCGCTGCCGACTGGGCGGCACTCGTTAGCGACCATGACGCCGTCGTCAATTGCGCAGGTGCGCTTCAGGACGGCCTGTCGGATGATCTTGCCGCGACGCAGGAAAAGGCGATGCTGGCGCTCTACCAGGCAGCGGTAAATGCGGGTGGCAAGCTGGTGATCCAGATATCGGCTCGCACTTCCGGAGCCGCTTCCCAACTGCCCTTCCTCGCCACCAAACGCCGCGCCGATATGGCACTTGCCGCAAGCGGTCTGCGCTTTGTCATTCTCCGCCCCGCACTGGTTGTCGGCCGCAACGCCCATGGCGGCACAGCACTCGTGCGCGCGCTTGCAAGCTTCCCCTTCGCTGTGCCGCTCGTAAACGGCAAGATGCCTGTACAGACCGTAGCAGTCGAAGATGTCGCGTTGGCAGTCAGCGCGGCAATAGATGGCGAAATCCCGTCAGGTAGCGATATCGAGCTGGCAGCAAACGAAACGCTGACATTGCAAGGCGTGGTCGCTGCGCACCGGCAATGGCTCGGCCTCGCCCCTGCTCCCGCGCTAAATCTTCCGACTGCCTTCATGCGCCCCGTCGCCCTCACGGCGGATATTGCGGGAAAGCTCGGCTGGCGGTCGCCGTTGCGCTCAACCGCCATGAGGGTGATGTCGGAAGGTATCGTGACGGAGAACAGCGCGCCAAAAGCGACGACGTCGCTCAAGAGCTTGAGGGACACGCTGGCAGCTCACCCTTCCGGCGTGCAGGACCTGTGGTTTGCCAGATCATATCTGCTCAAACCCGTCCTCATTCTCTGCCTGTCGCTGTTCTGGTTATTGTCCGGCCTCGTACCGCTGCTTGATATCGACAGCTCGGCGGCGCATTTCCTGCCCTTCATGCCGCAAGTGCCGGCCGTCACCCTCACACTCGCCACCTGTATCATCGATATCGCCCTGGGCGCCACCGTCCTGATAAGACCGCTTGCCAGAAAAGCGCTGGTCTCCATGCTCCTGGTCACCGCCGCCTATCTGACTGGTGGCAGTCTGCTGGAGCCGGGTCTGTGGCTCGATCCGCTCGGCCCCCTCGTCAAGGTCCTGCCCTCCATCGCCCTGACACTTGTCGCCCTTGCCACATTGGATGAACGCTGATGACACCTGAAGACCTTCTGCGGCTCGCCCATGTCATCGGCGCAACCGTGCTGTTCGGCACCGGGGCAGGCATAGCGTTTTTCATGGTGATGGCGCGGCGGACGGCAAACCCAGCGCTGATCGCCCATGTTTCGGGCACGGTCGTCATCGCCGACACCATCTTCACCGCCACGGCGGCGATCATCCAGCCGGTCACCGGCTACTTCCTCGCCCGCATCATCGGCTGGCCGCTGAGCGAAGGCTGGATCGCCCTTTCGCTCTGCCTTTATGTCTTCACCGGCATTTTCTGGCTGCCGGTGGTGTGGATCCAGATCAAACTGCGCGACATCGCCCGCGATTGTGTCGCTGCGGACGAGCCCCTGCCGCCGCAATGGTTCCGCCTCTATCGCATCTGGTTTGCCTGCGGTTTTCCGGCTTTCTTCGCGGTTCTCGGTATCATCTGGCTGATGCTGACCAAGCCGGAAATTCCCCTCTTCGGTTGATGCGCCTCAAGTCTCGGCCTGCCTTTCTACAAGCTGCGCCAGTTGCTCGGCAACCGTGTTCCAGCCGTCGAAAAAGCCCATCTCAGCGTGCTTGTCGCGATCTTCAGGGTTTCTGTGCATGGCATAGGCCACATACTCCATTCCTTCAGGATGATCGCGAAAGCTCATCACCGCGGTGAGGAATGGGCGGGCCGACGGCCGAAAGCCTGCCGTCAACGCGTCGGTGAAGATCAGCCGCTCCTCATCATCCACCGCCAGGAAACATCCGCTTATGTGATCGCCAAATGCCTTACCGTCTTCGCTGTAGCGGGTCTCGAAAGCGCCGCCGGGGAAAAGCTCCATTTTCTCGACACGGCATTTGCCGGGATGCGGCACCCACCACTGTTCGAGGCTGTTTTTGTCGACCCAGGCGTTCCAGACCAGCTGGCGCGGCGCCCTGATGATCCTTGAAATCTTCAGATCGAGATCGGGATTGAAAGTGTCGCTCATTTGTCATTCTCCCCTTTATCGGAGGTTCTGTCCTGTTGCGCCATGACGAACTGTTCAAGCCGGTCCGTCCGGCCTTCCCAGATGGCATGCTGTTGCGAAAGCCAGCCCTCGATCATTGAAAACCGTTGTTTCTCCAGCGAGCAGAACCGCACCCGGCCCTGCTTGCGCGTCACGATCAACCCCGCTCCTTCCAGCTGGCGGATATGTTTCATGAACGACGGCAGGGCCATGGCGAAAGGTTCGGCAAGCGTGCCGACGCTCGCATCCCCGCTGCCCAACCGCAAAAGCACGGCCCTTCGTGTCGGATCGGCAAGGGACTGGAAGATATCGTCAAGCGGGGCTAAATAGTTATCCATAAGACTAACTATCACGGCGAAACACTTAGCTCAACGGATAAGTTTAAAATCGTACCGGCGGAGGGAATAAAGCAGTGACCTGCGGTGTCTTTTGATGTGCTGGCGGCAGAAGCCGCCCGAACCAAGGAGGATATGTCCATGAAAATCCGCTTTATCGTTCCCGCCCTCGTTCTGGCATTTGCCGGAACGGCCTATGCGGCACCCGCGGTCGAAACGGTCAAGACCGCCAAAGGCAATGTGCTTGCGGGCGAAAAAGGCATGACGCTCTACACTTTCAAGAACGACAAGAAGGGCGTATCCAATTGTTATGACAAGTGCGCCACCAACTGGCCGCCGTTCTTCGCGGCTACTGGCGACAAGGCCGAAGGCGCCTATTCCGTCGTGACGCGCAAGGACGGCAAGATGCAGTGGGCAAAGGACGGCATGCCGCTCTACTACTGGGCCAAGGACATGAAAAAAGGCGATGCAACCGGCGACGGTATGAACGGTGTATGGGATGCCGCAAAACCATGATGGCATGAATGGCAAGACGCGGGGGAGCCTCTCCCCCGCAGCCGGCTCCTTCGAGGCGGAGATGCTGGCGCTGATACCCATGCTGCGGCGTTATTCCCGCAGCCTTTCCCGCTCCGACGCCGATGGCGAGGACCTTTTGCAGGACTGCGTGGAAAAGGCGCTGACCAACAAGAGGCAATGGCACGGAACGGCTTTGAAATCATGGGCTTACGCGATAATGACGAATCTTTATCGCAACCGCCACCGCGCCGCGAAACGTCACCCGTCCGAAAGTCTCGACGGCCATGAGAGCCTGGCCGTTGCCGACACACTCGGCGACACGCTGGAAAACGATAGGCTGCACGTCGCGCTCGGGCTGCTTTCGCCAGAGATGCGGGCGGTGCTGATGCTGGTGACGGTGGAAGGCTACAGCTATCAGGAGGCAGCCGAGACATTGTCGATCCCGGTGGGTACCGTCATGTCCAGACTTTCCCGCGCCCGCGAAACCCTGCGCCAGCACCTGGCGGTGGACAATATCATTCCCCTGCGGAGACCACGATGAAAAGGCCCGATGCCATTACCGAAGACGATCTGCACGCTTATGTCGATGGGCTTTTGTCCGACGACGACCGCGCGGCTGTCGAGGCCTGGCTGACCGAAAGGCCGCAGGAGCGGGAGCGTGTGGAAGACTGGAAAAAACAGGCTGAAACCCTGCGAGCCGCATTCGCCGCCTATGCCGCCGAACATCCGCACGACACCGCGATGCTTGCCGAAAGAAAACAGGCACCCGCGTGGCGGCTGAAACCGGTTCTTCTGCGAACGGCAGCTGTGTTGCTGATCTTCGCGGCAGGTGCGGCAGCCGGAAGGCTTGTGCCGCCGCCGCTCGCCACGCCGCAGGACGTGGTTCTGGCATCGTTGACGACTGACATTCCCGCGCAGGCGAAATCGGCCTATCTCATCTATGCAAGCGAGGTGCGCCACCCCGTTGAAGTTGGAGCCGAACAGCAGCAGCACCTTGCAACATGGCTCGGCAAAAGGCTAGGTTATCCCTTCGCCATCCCCGATCTTTCCAAGATCGGATATGATCTCGTCGGCGGGCGCCTGATCCCCGTCAGCGGCAAGCCAGGGGCGATGCTGATGTATCAGGACAAGACCGGCCGCCGGGTAACGGTGCTGGTTGGCCACAACGAGGAAAACCGCACCACCAGCTTCCGCATGGCGAGCGCCGATGGCGTCGAGACCTTTTACTGGATCGACAACGAACTGGGCTATGCGGTTTCTGCCGAACTGACGCGCGCCGAGGTGCAGAAGATCGCCGAGGAATGTTACCGCCAGTTCCCTGCGTAGAATAACCTATACCCCCACCCCACATCCATGCGACAGGCACAGGGATGACGAAGGGAGAACACCTATTTCAACATCGGCCAGAGGCTGACGACGAGAAGGACGGCCATGGTGATGTTGAACCATTTGAGCCGCACGGGAACGGAAAGCCAGTCACGCAGGGCCGAACCGAAGCCCGCCCAGGTCGAAACGCTGGGAAGATTGACGGCGGCGAAAACCACGCCGACGATCAAAACGGTGACGAGATATTGCCGCTCATCCGTATAGGTCGCCATCGCGGTCACGGCCATCACCCAAGCCTTGGGATTGACCCACTGAAAGGCTGCGGCGGCAAGAAAGCTCATCGGCACCGATGCGGCAGCACCCTCGTTCAGGCTGCGGGACGTGCCGATCTTCCACGCGATCCAGACGAGATAAAGTCCGCCCGCGAATTTCAGCGCGGTATAGAGCAAGGGCACGGAGTGCAGCAGCGCGCCAAGCCCAAATCCGACGCCGATCAGCAAGGACAGGAACCCCGCCCCGATGCCCAGCATATGCGGGATCGTGCGGCGGAACCCGAAATTCACGCCGGAGGCAAAAAGCATCATATTGTTCGGGCCGGGCGTAATGGAGGTTGTGAAGGCAAACAGCACCAGCGCGACGAGGGTTTCGACAGTCATGATCTCTCCTGTGAAAAGACCCTATCCGCCGAACCACCATCAAACCAGTCCGATCAACCGATAGGCGTAGTCAAATTTTTTGATGGATCGATCCTTTCCATGCCGGGTTTGAGAAGTCGGAACAAAGGGCTATTCTCCGTCAACAACCGCTGGAGCGAACCGATGTATGACGACATTCCTTCCGTCACCCTGCCATCCGGAAAAGAGATACCAGCCCTTGGCCTCGGCACCTGGAACATGGGCGAGATGAGATCATCGGCTCCGCAGGAAGTCGAGAGCATTCGCAAGGCGATCGATCTCGGCATGACGCTGATCGACACGGCCGAAATGTATGCAGACGGCCGATCCGAAGAAGTGGTGGGCACGGCGATTGCCGGCCGGCGCGACGAGGTGTTTCTGGTCAGCAAGGTCTATCCCTGGAACGCCAGCGCCCGAGGCACGATTGAGGCCTGCGAGCGCAGCCTCGCAAGGCTCGGCACCGACCGGCTCGATCTCTATCTACTGCATTGGCGTGGTGATCACCCGCTGGACGAAACGGTGGCCGCTTTCGAAAAGCTGAAAAAAGCCGGCAAGATCGGCGACTGGGGCGTCTCGAATTTCGACACCGACGACATGGAGGAGCTTTTCGCTGTTCCCGACGGTAAGAATTGCGCCGCCAATCAGGTGCTCTACAATCTCTCCCGGCGTGGACCGGAATTTTCGCTTCTGCCCTGGTGTCAGTGGCACAGCGTGCCGCTGATGGCCTATTCACCAATCGAACAGGGGCGCATCCTCAACAACCACGAACTCATCCGCATCGCCAAGGCCTATCAGGCTACGCCTGCGCAACTGGCACTGGCCTTTCTTCTGGAAAGAGAAGGCGTTATCGCCATTCCAAAATCCGCCAGCGCCGCACGCGTGGAGGAGAACCGAGGTGCCACCGATCTCGAAATCACCGATGAGGACTGGGCCGCACTGGATGCCGCCTTCCCACCACCGACACGCAAGACGGCGCTGGAAATGCTGTGATTTAACAAAGCATTAAGATGTTTTTCGGACTCAGGCACTCAAGCAATTGAATCGAAATGTGAGCCCTGCGAACTGATGCTTTGGGCTGCACCATTTCAATTCAATAACGGCGCAGCGAACCGCGCCGTCAGTCTCCCAGACATGCTGCACCCAGTTACGGTATGCGGCGCTCATATTCCTCTTTAAGCCCCAGCCAGCTATCCCAGAAAGGCCCCGGCTCCTTTTCCTGAAGACGGGCGGCGAGAATGTCGAGATGCGCATGCCAGCCGGCGCTGACATTGAGCTTGGTCGTGCGATCCGCAAGCCGGCGGTGAACCAGTGTCAGAAGCACATCCTTGCCCAGAGCCTGAAGCTCGATCGACACCTCTGCGCTCTCACCCCAGGTGAAGACGAGGCGATGCGGCGCAACGACGGTAATGATGCGTGAGGTCATCCTGTTCTCTTCGGAAAAACCTTCCGGGCGGCTGCCCGGCGGGTCGGAAAGCTCGTCGTTGCGCCAGACGAGTTCAAATGGTGCGTCGGGCGCGAGCCGCATCTCGCCGGACGCCAGCCACCGGCGGCGAAGTTCGCTCTGTGTCAGATAGGCCCAGACCCGCTCGATTGGTCCCGGCAGGAGCCGTTCTATCTTCAGGGTTGTCGGCTCGACGAGCCGGCCATAGGCGTCAGGCATTGCAATATCAGCCATTGTCATTTCCTCCATCTGCAGGGGATTTTCCCTGATCATCCTCCCTGAGCATCTGCTCAAGAATATCGAGGCGGCTGTTCCAGAACTGCCGGTAGAAATCCAGCCATTCATGCGCCTCTGCCAACCGTTCCGGCGCAAGGCGGCAGACATGGGTACGCCCCCTCACCTCACGGCGAATAAGCCCGGCGTTTTCGAGCGCCTTGATGTGCTTGGATGCCGCAGCCAGCGATATGTCGAACGGCTCGGCCAGCTGGCTCACCGTTCGCTCGCCACGGGATAGATCGCGCAGCATCGTGCGCCGCGTCGCATCGCCAAGGGCATGAAAGACAGTGTCGAGATGTGGAACAGATAATTCAACCATGTTGTTGAATATAGGCCACCACACTAAAAAGTCAACCATATGGTTGAATATCAATTCACCGGAGCGCAGCCCATAAAAAAACCCGCGGCGAACCGCGGGCTTGGTATTACAAGGATATTCGAAAGGCGGAGGATCACATCCCCTGCGAACCGCGGTTCATGGCTGCAATACCCGTGCGGCAGATCTCGATCAGGCCGAGCGGTTTGATGATGGCCACGAACTGGTCGATCTTGGACGACTTGCCGGTGATTTCGAAGATGAAATGCTCGACTGTCGCGTCCACCACCTTGGCCTGAAACGCATCCGCAAGACGAAGCGTCTCGGCGCGGGCTTCACCCGAACCGGCGACCTTGATCAGCGCTACTTCACGCTCGATCGGCCGTTCCTGCCCGAGTTCGCGGGCGCGAACGGTAAGATCGAGCACCCGGTGCACAGGAACGATGCGTTCTAGCTGCGCCTTGATCTGCTCCAGCACGATAGGTGTGCCGCGCGTTACGATCGTGATGCGCGACAGATGCGCCTCATGCTCGGTTTCCGAAACCGTCAGGCTTTCGATGTTGTAACCCCGGCCGGAAAACAGGCCGATGACCCGGGCGAGAACGCCCGGCTCGTTGCTGACGAGAACCGACAGCGTGTGATTTTCGACGGCAGCCGTTTCCTTCTGGATGAAATAGGCGGAGCCGGTGGGTTGTAGGTGTGCGTTCATGTCCTTTTCCTCTCCCGGCTCAGACTAGCTGACGGCCCTTGGCATCGATGGCGTTGGCAACAGCTTCATCCGTCGCCTCATCCGGCAACAGCATCTCGTTATGGGCTTTACCAGATGGGATCATCGGGAAGCAATTGGCGAGATTGGCAACGCGGCAATCGAAGATGACCGGCCTGTTGACCGCAATCATCTCGGCGATCTTGTCGTCCAGTTCCTTCGGATCGTCGCAATACATGCCAACCGCGCCATAGGCTTCCGCCAGTTTGACGAAGTCAGGCATGGCTTCGGTATAGGAGTTGGACAGGCGGTTGCCGTGCAGCAACTGCTGCCACTGCCGCACCATGCCCATATACTGGTTGTTGAGGATGAAAATCTTCACCGGCAGACCGTACTGGATGGCGCAGGACATTTCCTGAATGCACATCTGGATCGAGGCATCACCGGCAATGTCGATAACCAGCGCTTCCGGATGCGCGACCTGAACGCCGATAGCTGCCGGCAGGCCGTATCCCATGGTACCGAGACCGCCCGAGGTCATCCAGTGGTTCGGCTCCTCGAAGCCGAAGAACTGCGCCGCCCACATCTGGTGCTGGCCAACTTCGGTGGTGATGAAGGTCTCGCGCCCCTTCGATGCCTCGTAAAGACGCTGCAATGCATATTGCGGCATGATGACATCGTTGGAATTTTTGTAGGCGAAGGAGTTGCGGGCGCGCCAGCGCTCGATCTGCAGCCACCAGTCCGCGGTCTGGGCTTTTTCCGGCTTCTTCGGCAAAGCGCGCCACAGGCGAACCATATCTTCCAGAACATGGCTGACGTCGCCAATGATCGGAACGTCGACGCGTACGGTCTTGTTGATCGAGGACGGATCGATATCGACGTGAATCTTCTTGGAATTCGGCGAAAACGCATTCAGGCGCCCGGTAATACGGTCGTCGAAACGCGCGCCGATGCAGACCAGCACGTCGCAATCATGCATTGTCATATTGGCTTCGTATGAACCGTGCATGCCCAACATGCCGAGCCAGTTTTTGCCGGAAGCCGGATAGGCGCCGAGACCCATCAGCGTCGAGGTGATCGGGAAACCGGTCAGCTCTACCAGTTCGCGCAGCAGCCGTGTCGCTTCCGGGCCGGAGTTGATGACGCCACCACCGGTGTAGAAAACCGGCTTCTTTGCCTTAGACATCAATTCGATGGCCGCGTGAATGGCGTTGAGATCGCCCTGAACCTTCGGCTTGTAGCTCTTCTGCTGAATGGCGGCGGAAGGCGGTGTATAGGTGCCGGTGGCGAACTGGATGTCCTTCGGAATATCGACGACGACGGGGCCGGGGCGACCAGTCTGTGCGATGCGGAAGGCCTCATGGATGATGCCCGCCAGTTCGTTGACGTCCTTTACCAGCCAGTTGTGCTTGGTGCAGGGGCGCGTAATGCCGACGGTATCGCATTCCTGAAATGCGTCGGAGCCGATCAGCGATGTCGGAACCTGGCCGGAAAGGCAGACGAGCGGAATGGAATCCATCAGCGCATCCTGCAGCGGGGTGACCGCATTGGTGGCGCCGGGACCGGAGGTAACGAGCATGACACCGACCTTGCCGGTGGAGCGGGC
Source organism: Agrobacterium sp. MCAB5 (assembly GCF_052114365.1). NCBI lineage: Bacteria > Pseudomonadati > Pseudomonadota > Alphaproteobacteria > Hyphomicrobiales > Rhizobiaceae > Agrobacterium > Agrobacterium sp. MCAB5. Next base: position 543,548 of record NZ_JBFREP010000003.1, on the reverse strand, counting down.
ATAACCTTCGGCAGCATGGCCGGCACCCTGCTCGTGACGTACGAGAATATGCTGAATGTCTTCCTGCTGGAAAATCTCGTCGTAGATCGGAAGCACGGCACCACCAGGATAACCGAAGATGTGCTCGACGCCGTTGTCCTTCAGCGCCTTCAGAACAATCTCCGCACCTGTCATGCTATTGCTGTTTTCCGTATTATCCTTATCCGTCATTGCCTGTTTCCATCCCGCTTTGGCTTTGGATATCGAGGAGCCCGAGGGCCTGTTTGAAGACATAAAAAAAGGCCCCTAGAGGAGCCTCGTTCAGCGCATGGGTGCTTTCGCCGGATGGTTACACCATCCTGCCCATGCGCCGTCCCACCACGATAAGTACGTTAAGATTTTTCATGGGCCGGAGTGTTAGCCAGAAAAGCGCCAGTCGTCAACGCATATTGCGGAAAAAATCGGCGTCGGCTTCTTTTATTACCCGTAAGGCACCATGGACGAAATTTTCGAACGCAACAGATACACAGGTTGTTAAATATAATCTTTTACAATCAAAGATGCAGATAATGCCCGAACCACCGCGATCATCCGCATGTACCGGGATAAGACGTGAATAGTGACGAGTTTCATAGAGCGTCCCGCATGGACGAAAACGAACGGCGATCCGGCCAGCAGCCGGCTAACCGTATGCTCGGCCGCGTCATCGCCTGTGATGGCGCCCATGCGACAATCGCCGCAGAAACTGAAATCGGTTCAACCGATGTCGCGCAGCTCTGGTCCGTCGGCCGCCTGATCTCGATCGAAATGGGAACGAGCCGTGTCGCCGCACTGGTATATGCCATGCGCACGGGCGAAGAACACTGGTCGTCGGACAAGCCGAACAGGCTGCTGATCGACGTGGAACTCGTTGGCGAAGTCTACCGCACCGAAGATGGCAGCGAACGTTTTTCCACCGGCATTTCCCGTTACCCCTACCTGGGCGCGGTCGCGCATCGCATCCGCACGGGAGACCTTTCCAAGATCTATGACAGCGGCAAGCGAGACACATGCGTCATTGGCAAGCTGACGCAGGACGACACGATTGGCGCGGCCATCAACATCCAGCAGATGCTGGCGAAACATTTCGCCGTCGTCGGCTCGACGGGCGTGGGCAAAACCACCGCCGTCTCCCTTCTTCTGAACAAGGCGATCGAGACGGACCCGAAGCTGCGTGTCCTCATTCTCGATCCGCACAATGAATTTGCGGCCGCCTTTCCCGATCATTCTGTCGTCATCGACACCGACACGCTCGACCTTCCCTTCTGGCTGATGCGCCTCGAAGAATTCGCGGAAGTGATTTTCCGCGGACGCAAGCCCGTACCGGAAGAGATGGATGTCCTTCGCGACATCATTCCGGAAGCGAAAAAGGCATTTCGCGGCACAGATGGCTCCGCCGTTCGCCGCACGTCCGACAAGAGCGCGATCACGCCGGATACGCCGGTACCTTACCGCATGGCCGATATTCTCGCCCTCATCGACGAGCGCATCGGGCGGCTGGAAGGGCGCGGCGAAAAGCCGACCCTGCGCTCCCTCAAGGGCCGCATTCTCTCGGCCATCAACGATACGCGCTATAACTTCATGTTCTCCAGCAATACGATCAGCGACACCATTCTGGAAACGGTGGCGCATATCTTCCGTATTCCAGGAGAAGGTAAGCCGATTTCGGTTTTCCAGCTGTCCGGCATCCCCTCGGAAGTAGTGAACTCGGTCGTCTCCGTCCTTTGCCGCATGTCCTTCGAACTCGCGGTGCTGGCGCGCGGCTCGCTGCATATGCTTGTCGTCTGCGAAGAAGCGCACCGTTATGTTCCGGCAGACCCTGAGCGCGGATTTTTCCCGACCCGGCAGGCGATCGCGCAGATCGCCAAGGAAGGCCGCAAATACGGTATTTCGCTTGGCGTCATCAGCCAACGTCCGAGTGAGCTGGACCAGACCATCCTGTCGCAGTGCTCGACCGTTTTTGCCATGCGGCTGACGAACGAGATCGACCAGAAGATCATTCTGTCCGCCGTACCGAACGCCTCAACCTCGACCACCAGTTTCCTCTCGTCCATCGGCAATGGCGAGGCAATCGCCTTTGGCGAGGCGGTGGGCGTACCGATGCGCATGCGCTTCGACCGCGTCTCCACGGCAAAATTGCCGAAGGCAAACGGCGCAGTCAGCCATACGCCCCACGAAACGCCCGATACAGTCGATCTGAACACCATCGTCAGCCGCATGCGCGCGGTAGCCAAGCCGGTCATCACCGGCTTCCAGCAAAGCGTCGAAGCGGCCTTCTCCGATATGCAGGAACCGATGTCCGCTCCCAGAGAGGCGGACGACGTCGATCGCTGGAAACGCGAACTGGGGACGGCGGCGACAGAGGGATACGAACCTTACCGCCCCGACATGCTGCCCGGACGCACAACCTTAGCGCCGCAGTCGCCCGCAACGGCAACGGATACCAGCGCTGTCAACGAATTGCGTAAGGTCGGCTTCCAGATGCAGGCACAGAGTGGCCCGCCTCCTTCAGAGACACGCCCTTCGCTGCGGGAGAGCCTGATGAAAAAGCCGCTAGGCAGCCTTTACCGCAAGGACTGAGCGCGGCCCCTACGGCTGGATACGTGCCCAGTCCGGCCCCATCTGGTTGCGGAACCAGGTCATCTGCCGCTTGGCATATTGGCGGGTCGCGGCCGCCGATTTTTCGATGACCTCTGCCTCACTCATACCGCCAGCCAGCATGTCGGCGATCTGGGAAACGCCGATCGCCTTCATCGCTGTGGCATCAGGCGCAAGGTTCAGGGCGAGAAGAGCTTTCACCTCTTCCACAGCACCACTCTCCATCATGGTTTCGAACCGCCGATTGATGCGGTCGTGCAACACCGGCCGTTCCGGCAGGACCACGAATTTCTCCGCTCGGTCCGGATCAACAATCATCGGACCACTGGCTTTTTGGAACTCCATGATTGACTTTCCGGTCGCCTCCATGACCTCCAGCGCCCGAACGATCCGCTGGCCGTCCCCCGGCTGAAGCCCCTGCGCCATCAAGGGATCGCACCGCAACAGTTCCGCGTGCAGGACCGTTGACCCCTCTTCGATCAGCCGGGCGCGCAGCCTCTCGCGTATGTCGTCAGGAATGTCGGGCATATCGGACAAGCCGCCCGTCAGCGCCTTGAAATAAAGCCCCGTACCGCCAACGATGACCGGAAAACGCTGCTGCCTACCCAAATCCACAAGCAGGGCGGAAATGTCCCGCAGCCATTCACCCGTTGAATAGGAACTGCTTGCCGGCACATGGCCGTATAGCAGATGTGGCACGCCTGCCATTTCTTCCTCGGATGGCCGGGCGGTCAGCACCCGCAGCGTGTCATAAACCTGCATGCTGTCGGCATTGATCACGACACCGTTCCGCTCCCGCGCCATACGAAGCGCAAGCGCGGACTTGCCGCTTGCCGTCGGGCCGGTTATCAGGATCGCATCAAAATTCTCATCAAGGTTTTTCATCATGGCTTTCGTTGCCACGCTTATCGCCAATCCGTCAAATCCTGTTCTGACACCGGCCCTCGGCGAAGCGGCCGCCAATGCCGTAAACGCATCCGGTCTATACTGGCTGGCCGATGGCATCGCCTGCGATATTGCTCTGCCCTCTGGCACCGATGCCGAACAGGCACGTGACGCGATTGCCAACGTGCTTTCGGGCCAGCCGATCGATATCGTCGTTCAGGAACAGGACAAGCGCCGCAAGAAGCTTCTGATCGCCGATATGGATTCGACCATGATCGGTCAGGAATGCATCGACGAGCTGGCCGCCGAAGTGGGATTGAAGGACAAGGTTTCCACGATTACCGCTCGCGCCATGAATGGCGAAATCGCTTTTGAGCCGGCGCTCCGCGAGCGCGTGGCGCTGCTGAAGGGCCTGCCGGTCTCCGTCATCGATGACGTCATCGAAAAGCGCATCACGCTGACATCAGGCGGCAAGGAGCTGATCGCCACCATGAAGGCGAAAGGCTACTATACCGCCCTCGTTTCCGGCGGTTTCACGGTCTTCACCGGCCGGGTGGCGGCGATGCTGGGGTTTGATGAAAACCGCGCGAATCTTCTCGGCGAGGCTGATGGCCAGTTGGATGGCACCGTTGCCGAACCGATCCTCGGCAAACAGGCCAAGGTGGATGCGCTGAACGATATCGCCGCAAAGCTCGGCATCTCGCCGGACGAGGCAATGGCGGTCGGCGATGGCGCCAACGATCTCGGCATGCTGCATCTGGCCGGCGCGGGCGTTGCCCTGCACGCCAAGCCCGCCGTCGCCGCCGAGGCGCAGATGCGCATCGACCATGGCGACCTGACCGCACTCCTTTACATTCAGGGTTACCGCAAGACGGATTTTGTCGTTCCATGATCATCCGTGAAACATCAAGGCTCATTCTGCGCGAGTGGAAGGAGAGCGACCGCAATCTGTTCCGCGAAATCAACGCCGACGAAAAGGTCATGGAATTTTTTCCCTTCCGCCGCAGCCATGCGGAAGCGGATGCGGTTCTCGAAACCATCAATGGCATGATCCGCGGCAGCGGTTACGGCTTCTACGCCATGGAACTGCGCGAAACCGGCGAGGTTATGGGATTTTGCGGCATATCGCCGGTCATGAACCTCGATCCGCCCTTCCCGCTCGGAACCATGGAAATCGGCTGGCGGCTCGCCAGCCGCTTCTGGGGTCACGGATATGTCACCGAGGCCGCGCAATCGCTGCTCGTCATGGCTTTTGACGAGAAGGAAACGCCGGAAATCGTCTCCTTTGCCGTCCATGACAACCAGCGTTCGACGCGGGTGATGGAACGTATCGGCCTCAAGCGTGACCCGTCACGAGACTTCGACCACCCGCGTGTCCCGGAAGACACCCATCCGCATCTGCGCCCGCATGTGACCTATGCGCTGACGCTCGCGGAGTGGCGGGAACGACAGGCGCAGTAGCAACCTCGCCCGCCAGTTCGGCAATTATTTCACCGCCGCATTTCCGCCGTCGGCAAACAGGGCCGATCCGGCAACAAAGCTCGACATCGGGCTGGAGAGGAAAAGGGCGGCCTGCGCCAGTTCTTCCGGTTCCGCAATGCGCTTCATCGCATGCAGCCCTGCAGCCCACTCCTTCTGGGCCGCATCTCCCGCCATCGGCGTATCGACTCCGCCGGGAAGCAGCGCATTGGCGCGAATTCCCTTGAAGGCGTAGTCGGCAGTAATGCCCTTCACCAGCCCCATCAGCGCCGCCTTGGCGGTGCCATAGGCTGCCATGCCGGGTATGCCGGCGCTGGTGCCGACGAAGCTGGAGATGAAGACGACCGAACCGCCTCCCCGCTTCAACATCGCAGGGATCTGGCTGCGCACGCCGAGAAATGCGGAAGTGAGGTTGGCGGTGATCACGTGATCCCATTCCTCTACCGAAATCTCCGCAAGCGGTTTTGTTGCTCCAACGGCACCGGCATTGTTGACGGCGATATCGAGACCGCCAAAGACGGTCATGGCCGCATCCGTCAGACGGGCATGGGTTTCCACAACTGTGACGTCACCCACGACAGGGTGAACGCGACCGCCGGCCTGGCGAATGGCGGAAGCCACATCCTCGAGTGCCTCGGCACCACGCGCGTTGATAATGACGGCCGCGCCCTGTTCGGCAAACAGGCTTGCCGTCGCCCGGCCGATGCCGGATGACGCGCCAGTGATGATCGCAACCTTGTTTTCTAATAATTTCATATCCTTGGCCTCCTTTGCCGGAGACCGAGGAATAGAGAGCAAGCCGAACCACAGCCACCCGATTCCTGCCGAACCGGGCGAAAGAAGCTTTACTCCAGCGGCAGCGCCACGACGCGCAGATTGCCCTGTGCATCGGCAACCATCATATGCGCATTCTTGCGACCCTCGGATTTCAGGCCGTTGACACGCACAAGCACGTCGCCCGGAACCTCCATGAAGTCCTGTCCGACCTCGACGATGACATCACCCGCCTTCATGCCCTTCTGTTCGGCCGGCGAACCCTGATCGACGCTGGCGACAAGCACGCCTTCGACGCTTTCGGCAATGCCCTTCTCCGTCCGCAACTCGTTGCTCAGCACTACGAGGTTCATGCCGAGCACGCGCTGCGGCGCTTCGCGCACCTCCGGCGTCTGGTCCTGCGCCTGATCGTCGGAACCGCCCTTGTCATCAGGCACGACCATGCCGCCGTCACCGTCCTCGGCCTGCGGATCGTCGGTTGCGGCCTTTTCATCGGGCGCATCCTGCAACTGGCCAAGCTTTACCTTGACGGTCTCTTCCTTGCCGTCACGGAAGACCACGACATCGACTTCCTTGCCGACCGGGCTTTCCGCCACGATCCTCAAGAGGTCACGCATCTCGTGAATATCCTTGCCGTCGAATTTCAGTACGATATCGCCGGCCTGGATCGGGCCGTTTTCCACCGGGCCACCTTTGGCCACGCCGGAAATCAAGGCACCCTTTGCCGCTTCCATGCCAAGGCTTGCGGCCACGTCGTCGGTAACCGGCTGGACGCGCACGCCGAGCCAGCCACGGCGGGTTTCGCCGAATTGGATGAGCTGCTCGACGATATTCTGGGCGAGTTCCGTCGGAACCGCGAAACCGATGCCGATCGAACCGCCGCTCGGCGAAATGATCGCCGTATTGATGCCGATCACCTCACCCTTCATGTTGAAGAGCGGACCGCCGGAATTGCCCTTGTTGATTGCCGCATCCGTCTGGATGAAGTTGTCATAGGGACCGGCATTGATGTTACGCCCGCGCGCGGAAACGACGCCGACGGTCAGCGATCCACCAAGGCCGAAGGGATTGCCAACGGCCATGACCCAGTCACCGATGCGCATGCTGCGCGAATCGCCGAACTTGACTGCCTTCAGCGGAGCCTTCGGCTCTACCTTCAAAACGGAAAGATCGGTCTTGGTATCAGTGCCGACCAGCGTTGCCTTCAGCTTCGAACCATTCGGGAAAATCACCTCGATGGCGTCTGCGCCCTCAATGACGTGATTGTTGGTGACGATGTAGCCAGCCGGATCGATAACGAAGCCGGATCCCAGCGAACTGACCTTGTCGCCGCCTTCCGGTTTCTGGTTGTCGAAATAATCCTTGAAGAACTCCTGGAAAGGCGAACCTTCCGGCAGTTTCGGCGGCACAGGCCCCTTGCCCTCGGTCTTGACGTTCTGCGACGTCGAAATATTCACCACCGCATCAAGAAGCGGTGCGGCAAGATCGGCGACCGATGCCGGCCCATGGCTCTGCGCCCATGCCGCAACCGGTGCCGAAAGGCTACCCGCCACAAGTGCGAAGCCCGCGACTGCGGCAATGCTGCTGCGAAAAGGCGAAAGAAGGGTCACGGCCATAAGCGTCCTCGCGTTTCAAATCGTCATTCCCTGCATATATCGTCAAAGCATAAGGCGGAATGATGAAGTGTAAAAATACCTTTTCGTGAACAGCACCGGCTGCCTTGCTCACTGCCTACAGCATCGGCGCGAAAACGGATATCCCTTTCCGGGCGCGAGACAACAGGATTTTGTCCCCTTTTCGTTTTGCTGCCACCCAGCCATTCGTTCAAAAAGAAAGGGCCGGTTAAAACCGGCCCCTCCAAAATCATTCGATCCGTTATCAATTTGCCGGCGGTGCGGCAGGTGCGGCCGGAGCCGTGGATGGAGCACCATTGATGTCGTTGAAATAACGGAAGAAGGTCGAGTCGGGAGACAGGACCAGCGTAGTACCGGTTCCAGACAGCGCGCTGGAATAGGCCGCCATGGAACGATAGAACTCGAAGAAGCTCGGGTCGCGCTGGAAAGCTTCACCGAAGACCCGGTTACGCTCCGCATCGCCTTCACCGCGCAGGACTTCGGACTGACGCTGGGCGTCGGATTCGAATTCCACGACCTGACGGTCGGCAATAGCGCGACGACGCTGTGCCGCCTCGTTACCGCGGGCGCGGATCAGTTCGGCTTCGGCCAGACGTTCCGACTTCATGCGCTCGAAGGTCTGCTGCGAGACTTCCTGCGTGAGATCGGTGCGACGGATACGGACATCAACGATGCTGACGCCAAGCGATTCCGCATCGGGACGCAGATCGTCACGTACTTCCTGCATCATCGATGCACGCGCATCCGAAAGCGCCGATTCGAAGCCGCGAAGACCGTAGACCCGGCGCAACGATGCGTCGAGACGAGTGCGTAGACGCGATTCCGCCGACATCTGGTCACCGGAGACCGTCTGCCGGAAGCGGCGGGCATCCGTGATGCGATAGACCACAAAGGCATCAACCTCGTAGAACTTGCCGCCGGAAACCTGAACACGGATGTTGTCGTGATCGAAGCGCAGCGCCCGGTTCTCGATATATTGCACCCGATCGGCATCCATGAAGGCGAAGGGCAGCTTGAAGTAGAGGCCCGGCGCCGTTTTCACGTCCTGGATCTGACCGAAGCGCACAACGATGGCCTGCTGGCGCTCGGTGACGACGAAGATCGACGAATAGGCCAGGAAAAGCACGGCGGCGAGACCGACGAGAACGGCCGTAAGACGGTTGCTCATATCAGTTGCCTCCCTGCTGTGCCGCGCCCGGATTGCCGCGCATAATCTCGTTCAGAGGCAGATAAGGCACCACACCCTGTTTTTCGTCGATGATGACCTTGTTGGAACCCTTGAGGACCTGTTCCATCGTTTCCAGGAACATGCGCTGGCGGGTCACGTCAGGTGCCGTGCGATATTGATCGTAGATGGAGATGAAGCGCTGTGCCTCACCCTCTGCCTCGTTGACGACACGAGATTTGTAGGCGTTCGCCTCTTCGATGATCTGTGCTGCCTGACCACGTGCGGCACCCAGCTTCTGGTTGGCGTACTGGTTGGCTTCCTGCACGAAGCGGTCCTCGTCCTGCTCGGCACGCTGCACTTCGTCGAAGGCGTCGGCCACTTCGCGTGGCGGCGCAGCGTCTTCGATGGCGACAGCATTGATGGAGATGCCGGCCCCGTATCCGTCCATGGTGGACTGGATGATGGTGCGCACATCCGCCGCGATCGCCTGACGGTTGTCACGGAAAATGTCCTGTGCGGGACGACGGCCGACGATTTCGCGCATCGCGCTTTCGGAAACCTGCTGCAAGGTCTCAGCCGGGCTATCGACGTTGAACAGGTAGGATTTCGGATCGGAAACCGTATAGAGCACCGAGAACTGCACGTTGACGATGTTCTGGTCACCGGTCAGCATCACGCCGTTCGCGGAGGAAGACGAAGCGCGCGAACCGATATTCTGCTGCTGTTCGGTCACCTTGACGATTTCAACCGTCTCGATCGGCCACAGATGGAAATGCAGGCCGGGCATCGAAATCTCATCCTTCGGACGCCCGAAACGCAGCTCCACGCCGCGCTCGTCCGGCTGGACGGTGTAGATGGACTGAATGCCGAGGAAAACCAGAACGACGAGAGCGACGATCGCAATCGCGCCGCCATTAAACCCGCCCGGCAGGACATTCTTGAAGCGGTCCTGGCTGCGCCGGATGATCTCTTCCAGATCGGGCGGGCCGCCATTGCCGCCGCCACCGCCGCGAGGCCGGTTAGGTCCCTGCCCCCATGGGCCGCCACCGCCGCCCTGGTTGTTTCCGCCACCACCGCCGCCGCCCCAAGGGCCGCCGCCGCCATTCTGATTGCTCCAGGGCATCAATACCTCTTTATAAAAGCCTCTCCCGATCCCGTTCGAAAGCGATTGCTCGCGTGCGGCGGGAATATGGACCCGTTATAAGAAGGAGAAGCGTGCGTTTCAACGCAGAGGTGGTAACTAAATACCCAATCAGGGTAAATAGTTCACTTTGACGCGGCTCTGCGCAAATAAGTGGTGAACAGAACCGGATAATTGTCCTTTTCCCCGGCGGGAACGGCATTTTCCTCGATTTTTTCAAAGACGGCGGGATCGATTTCCGGAAAAAAAGTGTCGCCATCAAGCTTAACGGCCACATGGGTGACGGAAAGTTGATCGGCAAACGGCATGGCCTGACGGTAGATTTCCCCGCCACCGGCCACGAAAACCTCGTCCACACCCAGTTCCGCAGCCTTGCTTTTGCCAAGCGCGAGGGCGTCTTCAAGCGACGACACGACATCCACGCCATCAGGCCTGTAATCGGCATTGCGGCTGACGATGATGTGCGGCCGGCCCGGCAAGGGACGCTCGCCCACCGAGAGAAATGTCTTCCTGCCCATGATGAGCGGTTTGCCCATCGTCATCGCCTTGAAGCGCTTGAGGTCAGTGGAAAGCTTCCAAGGCATATCGAGATCGCGGCCGATAACGCCGTTTTCCGACACCGCGACGATGATGGTGATGCGCGGCTCGCTCATACCGCGATCGGTGCCTTGATGGTTGAATCCGCCTCGTAGTTCTCCAGCGTAAAGTCTTCGAACTTAAAGGAGAAGAGGTCTCGCACATCCGGGTTGAGGCGCATCGTCGGCAGGGCCTTGGGGGTCCGCGTCATCTGCAATTTCGCCTGCTCGAAATGGTTGGCGTAGATATGCGCGTCACCAAGCGTATGGACGAAATCGCCGGGTTTCAGCCCCGTGACCTGCGCCACCATCAGCGTCAGAAGTGCGTAGGAAGCAATATTGAAAGGCACGCCGAGGAAAATATCGGCCGAGCGCTGGTAAAGCTGGCAGGACAGCTTTCCATCCGAAACATAGAACTGGAACAGGCAATGGCAGGGCGGCAGCGCCATCTCGTCCACCAGCGCCGGGTTCCAGGCCGAAACGATGTGGCGGCGGGAATTGGGATTGGTTTTGAGGGCCTCGATCAAAAGCGCGATCTGGTCGATGTGGCGGCCGTCGGGCGCCGGCCAGGAACGCCACTGTGCTCCGTAAACCGGACCCAGATCACCATTTTCATCGGCCCATTCGTCCCATATGGAAACGCCGTTTTCCTTGAGATAGGCGATATTGGTATCGCCCTTCAGGAACCACAGGAGTTCATGGATGATCGAGCGCAGATGCAGCTTCTTGGTGGTGAGAACCGGAAAACCCTCCGCAAGATCGAAACGCATCTGGTAACCGAAGACCGAACGCGTACCCGTGCCGGTGCGATCTCCGCGGTCGGAGCCGGTGTCCATCACATGCCGGAGAAGATCGAGATATTGTTTCATGTGTTCTGCCGCCGATTCCCTGATATCAAGGGAATATAATAACACAGGGCGACAGAACCAATCACCAGCGGGTCGCTTATCCCCGCGAAAAAATCAGAGCGACTGGAGTTTGCCCAGTTCCTTGGCCACCAGATAATAAAAGGTCACACGCGACTTGGAGCGGTCTGCGGCCATGGCCTTGGCGGTTGCATCGATCGCCTTGTCGGCGCTGTCATCGGTCACGCCAAGCTTCTTGCCGCACCAGTTCGCCTTCACACGTGCAAGCTCTTCCGGATCGGAAGCGGACACCAGCGATGAATCCCGGTTGCGCAGGGCAATGCCGAGATGTTTGACGATCTTGCCGACAATCGCTTCGTCGGCTGCTGCGTCGTATTTCTTCACATCTGCGAGATAGTCAGTCATGTCCACTCCTTCGTGTGTCCCCGGCCCGGTGTTGCTTGTGGTGACCGGTTGTAGGGAGAATGTGTCAGCAATCCCTCGTCGTCAAGAATTGTCTAAATTGTGGGCGGCAAACACGAAATCTTTTCATGGAATTGTCATCGGCCCCTTTTCTCGGCCAAGGGAAACGCCTATATGAACCTTGCCGGGGCAACCCGGCTATGGCGATAAACGGTCGGTGTAATAAACCTATTGGACCCGGGGGCGGTACCCGGCGCCTCCACCAAAAACCGGCGGCTTTTCAAGATGAAGGCCGGCTTTTGATGGGGGCGAAATAGGATCGACAAGGGCGTAAAGATCGAACTTTTGCTCGGCATGATACCGCCGTTATCGGGTCACAAGTGTAGTTGCAAATGACAACAACGCTAAGGAATACGCTCTCGCTGCCTAATGGCGGTGCGGGAATTCCGCTCTAAAGTCCTCACGGTTAGCCCCGTGAGGCGGGGTTCGGAGGTACCTGGCAACAGAAACCTCCACCTTCTCCATTTTGCCTGAATTGGTTATATGATAGCTGACTTGCACACAGCATCGGCTTTTCCGTTGCTGCCGTTCAGGACATTGCGTATACTTGGGTAATGCGTAGCCGCCAGGATCGAAATTGATCCCGGCTTGCGGATTACGCAAAGATTCAAAGTGTTACAGCGTCCTTGGCGCACTTGGTGCGCAGCGCTTTAAAAGACGTTCGAATAAGGGAAAGACAGGACCGCATGGGGCAGGATCATATCCGTTACGACATTCTCGCACAGGATGCCCTTCGCGGCGTTATTCGCAAAGTTTTGGGTGAAGTGGCCGCAACCGGCCGCCTGCCCGGCGACCACCATTTCTTCATAACATTTCTGACCGGCGCGCCCGGTGTGCGGATTTCGCAGCACCTCAAGTCCAAATATGCCGAGCAGATGACCATCGTCATCCAGCATCAGTTCTGGGACCTGAAGGTGACGGAGATCGGCTTTGAAATCGGCCTGTCCTTCTCGGATACGCCGGAAAAGCTGGTTGTTCCCTATAACGCCATCAGAGGTTTCTACGATCCTTCCGTCAATTTCGAGCTTGAGTTCGATGTGCCCCTGGCAGACGAGGAAGAGCTGGAAGAGGCCGAAATCACCGCCTATCCCGTTTCCCATGAGGCAAAGCCGGCTACAACGTCGGAGACGCCCAAGTCCGGCGAGGAAAAGAAGGAAGGCTCTGTCGTTTCTCTGGACGCCTTCCGCAAGAAGCAATAACGGCTTTTTGCCCGACCGCGCGAAGCTCAAGGAGACATATCCGCATGGCCGCCGATATCGTCAATCTGCGTCAGTTCCGGAAGCAGAAAGCCCGTAGCGAAAAAGAAAAACAGGCGGATCAGAACCGCCTGTTTTTCGGTCGCACCAAGTCGGAAAAAAACCTCACATCGGCCCTTAACGAAAAAGCCGAAAAGGCACTCGATCAGGGGCGGCTTGAAAAGGACGATGACAGGACCGACAGGGATTGAAGAGCCGGCCTGCCCGGGCAAGCTTTCGGAAGACCGGAAAAAACACCGCTAAACAGAGGCTTGCAGGCACGACATGATTCAGATTCCCAACCGGACCAGCCGGAGAGATTGATCTGATGATCCGCAAGCACTCCACGACATTGCACGGCCACCGCACCAGCATTTCACTCGAGGATGCCTTCTGGGACGAGCTGAAAATCATCGCCGAAAAGCGCAAGATCAGTTTCGCCGCCCTGCTTGCGGAAATAGACGACAACCGGCCAGCCGACAGCAATCTGTCCTCATCCCTTCGGGTCCATGTGCTGAATTGGCTGAAGAGCAGGTGAGCTTTCTGCAAGGTGGCATCGAAGGATGGTACCACAGCGGCGCGCATTTTCGCCGGCTCATATCCAGCCATTCTCCGACTACAAACATTCTTGCCGAAAACTCATAATGTCGTGAAAGCATTCATTAAACATTAGCGCGCTAATTTGTACTGCAAGGCGCTTCAGTACTGCGTAGCCTTGCTTCCAGATTTGTATTTCAAGCTTTTCCTTTCCATCCGCACGCCACGAGGCGACCCATGGTTTCCGCCGCTTCGGGAACGAGCATCGCTGTTTCCGTCCTCTCCTCTTCATCCACCTCGTCCTCAAGCGTTGCCGAACTGAAATCGCAGATTGCCGAAAAGCAGTCAGAACTCGCCCAGACCTCGGAAGCGAAAGCACAGGAAGAACTGAAGAGTACTATTGCATCGCTGCAAGCGCAGCTCGAGGCACTCGAAAACAGCTCCGACAAATCGGCTTCCTCAAGCAACAGCGCGGACAAGTCCAGCCTGTCGGGGGAAAGCAGCAGGATCGGTACCAAGAATTTTGATGCCGACACGCCCTTCGGCGAGCGTGAAGCCTGGATTTAACAGGCTAACGGATAATTTTGGCAAAGTGGTCGAAGCGGCAGCTGTCCGGACCGCGTCAAAATTCGCCCTGAGACACGGGCTCTAACCTCTCCCCAAAACGCGCCGTCGTCGCAGCAAACTTACGGATTGGCCGGAGCGTTTTCGGGCGCCAGTTGCCTGATCGCATCTTCCGTTGGAGGCACCGTCAGGGCCGGCGTTGATTGCCGCTCGGGAACAGGTTGCTGCTGCTGCTGCTGCTGCTGCTGCTGCTGTTGCTGCAACCGCTCCTGCTGTTCCTTTTCCTGCCGCAGACGCTCCTCTGCCGCCGCCTTAAGGCGCGCCTCCTCTTCGGCCTTGGCCTTGGCTTCCGCCTCCACCCGTTCCTTTTCAGCCTGACGTTCAGCCGCCTGAGAACGATAAAGCGCCGTTTCACGACGCAGGCGCTGCTTTTCGAGAACGCTGGCCTGCATGGCCTCGACGCGACGGCGTTCCTTTTCGAAAGCCCGAAGTGACAGATAATTGCCGAGCGCCGAAACATCGGTCGTCAAAGCAGGTGCGGCGAGCGGACCGTTATAGTTGAGACGCAGCGACGGTTCGGCGCCAGCAACCACTTCGGTGCCGGGATTGAAGATAAGATCGAGATCGCCATTCACGGTCGATGCTGCAATATCGACCGTCGCATCTCCGGTAAGCGTCACCGGATCGATCCCGGCGCGCAAATTCTGGAAGTGCAGCGCGCCGCCATTCAGGGTGAATGGCAGGGCTACGTTGCCGAGCGGTATTTCGCCCTGCCACAGGCTCTGATCCACCAGCGGCCGAACCTTTGGCGCGTCGATCGGCTGCTGCAAGCCTTCCGCCGCCTGCAGGATCGGCGGAAAGGCGCCGGGATTAAGCCCTTTGAGCACAAGCCCGCTGGCGCGCACTTCCCCGGAGCCACCTGCCGATTTCAAAATTTCACCAACGCTTTTGCCCGTCGATTCGGCGGTCAGATCGATCGCCACCCGGCCCGTCGCGACCGGGCCGTTGGCATTCGCCCACAATATCGACTCGGGATTGGCGTCGTTCACCGCGATCTTGGTGCGGAAAATGCCCGCTCCCTCGCCTGTGGACATGGCAAGCCGCCCGGTCAGCTTTCCGCCCATGAAGGTGCCGGCGACATCATCAAGCGCGAGATTGCCATCATCATGCGTGACCTTGGTCGAAAGACCCGTGACCGTACCGAAGGGACCGGCCTCGAAACTTTCCGCTTTCAGCGACAGCGCGGCCTTGAGTTGCGGGAAAGCCGGCATGGCCAGCGGCTTGGCGTTGAGCGCGCCCGTTTCCGGGTCGATCACCGGTCCGTAGATCGCATCTCCGAGCCAGGCAAGATCGACGGTCCGAAGGGCAAGATCACCGGTGACGGAATGGGGGGCCGCGCGCTGGAACGCCAGACTGCCCGAGAAGGGGTTGCCGCCCGCCTGCCCGCCGAGGGCGGAAAACGCAATCTTCTGCGCATCCACCGCCATTTTTCCGTTCGCCTTCAGCGCCATGCCACCACCAAGCTGCGGCAGGCCAACGGCGTTCATGATGAGATAGGGCTCGATATCAGCGCTTTCGAGCGCCAGATCCGCACTACCCTCGCCGAAATTGGCGGCGGCAACGGCAAAGGATCCGATCATCGAGAAATGCGTGCGCTCCGTCGAGAAACGGATATCGGTCTGGACGGGAGAACCGAGCGTGCCGTTGAGCTTGACGGAAAGCAGCCCTTCGCCGTCGGCATCGAACGGCAGGGGATCAAGCCCTGCCTGCCCGAACAGGATCGCCGTCGACTGGTTTTTCAAAACCCCTTCCAGCGACATCGCCGTATCATCGGTGATGGACAGGAAATCCGGCATCTTAGCCACGGCAGACAGACGGCTGCCGTTGACTGTGCCGGAAACGGCGACATTGGCGCCGCCATTTTCGCTGTTGACCGAAACATCCATGGCAAGGTCGGAATTGGCGTACCACGGCGAACTCGCCGCCAGACGGCTGAGGAACGGATGACCAGGCAATTTCTGCTGCAGCATAGCGAAGAACGGCTGCATGTCCGTCGCATGCAGGTTCACCGTGCCCTTGCCCGCATATTTCAGCAACGACCCCTGCAACTGCCCTTTCGCCTTGACTTCGGCACCGGCGATATCGCCAGCCGTCATCTTTTCAAGCGAGAGAACGCCGCCCGCCATGGTGAAGGCGGTTTCCACATGATTTGCAGTCACACCGGCCATGTTGAACCGGTCGGCCTTGAACTTGGCGTCGATGCGATGGTCGAGAACAGAACTTCCGACCTGATCGCCGAGCGCCAGGCTGCCAAGCGCCTTCAGGGCGTCGAGATCGATCTCGTTACCGGCAAGATCGATCGAAAGATTGGAGGCCTTGCCGTCAGAGCGCCGTTCCAGCTTCCCCTTCAGAGAGGCATCGCCAATGGCAAGCTCGAGATTGTCGAAACGCTGGTTCAGCGTCGTCAACGAGACGTCGGCGGAAAAACCGGCGGCATTGAGCTGGCGGATCGCCGGATCGACAGAACCGGAAAGCCAGTTTGCCAGCCCGGATGGCTGGTTGGAGGCAACGAGCAGATTGCCGTTGAAAGCGGGACCATCCAGCAGCGTCAGGGAACCTTTGGCTTCCAGCTGCGTCCTGCCGGGCAGCGTTGCCACGGCGTTAACCACCTGCCAGCCGCTGCCATCAGGGCGCACGTCCAGCCGGATGTCACGAATGGTCGTGTCGTCGGAAACCAGCGCCGGTAGGCTGATGCTGGCCTTGCCCGGGACCGGCGGAACCGGAATGCGGGCGACCATGGCGGCAAATGCCTCGATGCGCTGGCGCACGGAGGCGGTGGGCTGGCGCGAGGTCTTGCCGGTCTGCACGACTGGCGGTGCGAAACGATTGACGTCGATCTGCTGGCCATCCGCCGTGAGCAGAAATTCCGGCTTGGCCCCGGTATCCAGCGTTGCCTCGCCGGTCACAACGTAAGGATTTTCGTTGCCGCCGAGCTCCATGCGGTAGCTCGGTATGCGCACGCTTTCATTCGTCAGTTCGAAGCTGCCGCGGGTGCGCGGCGACGAGAACAGCGATTGCCCGGCCTGCTGCTTCTGTTTTTGGTCTTCACGGAAACTGAAGGCGAAGGAACCGCTATAGGCGGGTTTTCCCGCAGTCGCGGCAATCGCACCGTCCAGATCGACCTCGACCGGATGTTCATCCGGCACCACGCGAATCCGCAGGCCCATGCGCCCATTGGCGTAATCCGGCTCGCTGCTCGACAGCGAGAACGAGCCTGGATGCCCGTCAACGGCGGCGCGCCCTTCCGCCTTCCATGGTCCGGCCAGCGAATTGGCGGACATGTCGGCGTTAAGACCCGTCACAACACGGTTGCGGCCGGATTGCTCATCGATGAATTCGATCTGCCCGCCTTCGATCTGCACACTTTCCAGAACCACGGTGCGGGCTGGAATTTCCGCCCGGCTGCCGCGCATCCAGTCCAGAGTGCCGTCCTTCAAAAGCCGGATCTTGGCCTTGGGTTCCTCGATGCGCATGTCGAAGATACGCGCTTCACCGGAAAGGAAAGGCGCCAGCTCGGCATCCATGGAAAAACGCGCCACCTGAATGAGCGGCGATCCGTCCGCATCCGTTCCGGCGCGCACGTCATGCAGCGTCACCGAAGGAAAAGGCAGAAGCCGGGCTTCGACGCGACCGTGCACCACCACCTTCTTGCCCAGAATGCGGCTTGCCTGATCTTCGAAATCGCGGCGGAAATCCGTCCAGTCAACGAAATAGGGAATGAGCAGCGCTGAAAACAGCACCACGGCCAGCAGTCCGCCCAGAAAAACCAGAATACGCCCGAGCACTGAACTGCTTCTCCCTTCGCGAACGCTGCAAACCTATTCTTATTTGCCTTAACGGCAAGCAGCCTTTTGTACCAATCAATTGTGAGAATGATCAGACAAGACGGAACAGTTTGCCTGGATTGAAGATGTTATCCGGGTCGAGCGACGTTTTGATGGCGCGCATCACATCCAGCGCATTTCCCGCTTCTTCGGCCAGAAAACTCATCTTGCCTTGGCCGATGCCGTGTTCTCCGGTGCAGGTGCCGTCCATGGCGATGGCCCGGCGATTGAGACGCGCAACGAAAGCTTCGGTTTTGGCGACACTTTCGGCGTCCTTGCCATCGAACAGGATGAGTACATGGAAATTGCCGTCGCCGGCATGACCGACGATCGGCGCCAGAAAGCCGTTTTCCTTGATATCCCGTTGCGTTTCCACCACGCAGTCCGCCAGCCGCGAAATCGGCACGCAGACATCGGTGGACAAACCGTCGAGATGCGGCGCGAGCGCCCGCGAGGCCCAATAAGCGTCATGCCGGGCCTTCCACAGCTTGTTGCGCTCGGCCGCATCGCTGGTCCAGCGGAAATCGACGCTGCCGCATTCCGCCGCGATCTCTGCAAATTGCTGCGATTGAAGGGCCGCCGTCTCTTCGGTGCCGTGGAACTCCACGAACAGCGTCGGTTTTTCCGCGTAGTTCAGGCCGGAATAGGCATTGCAGGCCCGCACCTGCACTTCATCAAGCAGTTCGATGCGCGCAACCGGAACACCCATCTGGATCGTCATGATAACAGCGTCACAGGCCGCCTGAATACTGTCGAAGGTGCAGACGCCACCGGCGATCTTTTCCGGGATGCCCTGCAACCGCAGCGTAACCGAGGTCAGAACCCCAAGCGTGCCCTCGGCGCCGACGAAAAGCCGCGTCAGATCGTAACCGGCCGACGACTTGCGGGCACGGCGAGCAGTGCGGATTTCCTCACCATTGGCAACAACGGCGGTAACGGCCAGCACATTGTCCTTCATCGTGCCGTAACGCACGGCATTGGTGCCGGAGGCTCGCGTCGAGGCCATGCCGCCGATAGAGGCATTGGCACCCGGATCGATCGGAAAGAACAGGCCGGTATCACGCAGATAGACGTTAAGGTCCTCGCGCGTCACACCCGGCTCCACCGTCACGTCAAGATCTTCGGCGTTTACCTCAATGATGCGATTCATCCGGCTGAAATCGATGCATATTCCGCCATCAGGCGCATTGACCTGCCCTTCCAGCGACGACCCCGTACCGAAAGGAATGACCGGCACCTTATAGAGCGCGCAGGCTTTCACCACGGCCTTCACGTCATCGGCGCTCTCGGCAAAAACGACACCGTCGGGCGCCTGCAAGGTCAGATAGGTGGTGGTATGGCCGTGCTGCTCGCGAAACGCCTGCCCAGTCTGGAGCTTGTCACCCAGCTGCTGCTTCAGCGCCGCAAGCACCGACGCGATGCCTTCCTCGTTGCGTTTTCCCGCGACCACATCTTTCAGCGCCATCGTCCATCTCCACCGCAAGATACCGCCGTAACGGACTCGATCCGTTACGAAATTCCGGTGCGTGGTATGGGATAAGGTTGAGGCTTTGTCCAGCCGGTCAGCCGCCCGAACGGTAGGAACAACCTCCTCTCATACGGCCTTCCGCATGCACATACTGCCAGCCCTGAGCAAGCTCCAGCTCGTATACATCCTATACGTGAATTTCTTCATTAATGCTCATAAATGCATACAAATTACAACCGGAATGCGGAGCCGGGCTAGAAACGGGTCCGTATTCAAACATCAGGGTTTCAACATGACTACAATTATAAGTCAGCCCTTTGCAGGATCGAATTATTTTCGACTGCTGACCGAAAACATTCCCGAAAAAAACCGGGCAAGTAGCCCTTCCGGCGCCACGAATGGTGTTGACCCTCTGACCGCACTGCTTGCCTCCAGCGCGGACAACGAAACGGGCGACCTTACCTACGACATGAGAGGCAGGATCGACGGGAGGCCGGAGAAAGGTGCCGACGATGTTGACAAAGCAAAGAACAGCTCAGGCCCCGAGATGGCTATAGACTGGGCAGCAGAAGTTATTCGAACCACCAGCCTCAATGTTTCAGCGGCCTCCAGCACTCGGGATTTGTTGGGGGAGGAATTGCGGTTCGGCCGGGCCATGCATACCCTAGGTGTACGGCCTGAAGACATTGTTCGCAATTTCGTTCCCGAGGGCATGACGAAAGAAAGCGTGTATGACCTAACACCGGAGGCATATCAGGCTGAGCTAAGTAAAGCATACAACAACGCCTCACAGCGCGAACAGAAGGAGAGTTGGGCATACTTCGGCGTCGATTTCGATGCCTATATTGCCGCTGTGGACAACCAGGCCTATGCAGCCATGGGCGTTCCCGGAAGCATACAAACACTTCAAAATGCAATCGATTTTTATAACAGCACACACAAAGTGGAAACGAGTAGCATCGACCCGGAAACTTTAACGGAGAAACAGAAGGCGCTTCTGAAAATGCTCGAAGACACCAATAACTATTGGAAAAAGCGCGCTAAAGACCAACTCGACCAGACGATTTCCAGCCTGTTCAATAGTTATGGCAGAACAGGAAATCTGATCGAAACGGACACGACCGGCAGGGTAAGCGTCGGCACCTTTGAACTATCGTATAAAGGCGTCCAGATTTATCGCCCAAACAGGAGTTAATCAGCTGCCACAATCTGCTCAGCACGTCGCGCTCTCGGGCTTGCCCATAAATTTTTATTCCGCCGCAAGCAGCTGCTTGTCCTCCTCCAGCGCCTTCCGACGCGCAGCAAGTTCCAGTTCGCGGTGGAGGCGGATTTCCTCATCGGCTTGCGGTTTGGCGAAACGGGCAATCAGCAGGTAGGAGACCGGGGTGATGTAAAGCGTCACCAGCGTCGCAAAACCCAGACCGCCAACGATGACCCAGCCGAGCGCGATGCGTGCTTCCGCCCCTGCTCCCTGCGCCAGCACCAGCGGCACGCCGCCCAAAATGGTCGCGATCATTGTCATCATCACCGGGCGCAGGCGAATGCTGGTGGCTTTTTCGATGGCTTCGCGCACGGTGGCGCCCTGGTCACGCAGATGGTTGGCGAATTCCACGATGAGAATGCCGTTCTTCGCCATCACGCCGACCAGAAGCACAAGCCCGATCTGGCTATAAACGTTGAGGCTCGATCCGGTGACGAGCAGCGCGATGACGGCGCAGGCAAGACCGAGCGGCACCGTCGACATGATGATGATCGAACTCAGGACACTTTCGAACTGCGCGGCCAGGACCAGGAAGATGATGGCGATGGCAAAACCGAAGGTCAGCAGCATGCCGCTCGAATTCTCCTCAAGCGTCGCCGCCTCGCCGAGCGGCAGAAGGCGGGCGCCGGGCGGCAGGAGGGATTGTGATAGCTCGTTCACCTTTTCCAAAGCCTGACCGAGCGAAACGCCGTCCTTGAGATTGGCGGTAAAGCCGACGGAGGGAAGCTGCTGCTCGCGGTTCAGCTGCGGCGCCACCGCATTTTCCTTCAGGGTGGCAATGACCGACATCGGCACGATCTTGCCGTCACCCGTTTTCAGGAAGACGTTTTCGAGATCGGTCGGGTCGTTGATCGGCCGGGTGGAGGACAGCAGCCGGACCGGGATTGCATCCCCATCCACGAAGACGTCGACAACCGAACGTCCTTCCAGCAGCGATTGCATGGCGCGTGACAGGCCGGTGATATCAATGCCTAGATCGGAGGCGCGCTCACGGTCGACGGATACGGATAGCTGCGCCTGGTTGGGCTCGTTGTCCAAACGCGGCGTTTCGAACAGGCCGCTTTCCTCCATGGAAAGCAGTAGCTTCTGCGTCGCAGCCGTCAGTGCCTGATAATTGCTGCCGACCATTGCCATCTGCAGGCCGTTGCCCGCACCGCGAATGCGCAGGCTGTTCGGCTGCATGGCGTTGCCGCGCAGCGCCGGCACCTTGTTGGCGGCAGCGGTAACATCGGCGGCAATCTGGTTCTGCGTGCGGTCGCGATCAGCCCACGGCGCCAGCGTCAGCACCAGAAAACCGGTGTTGGAGGAACCGTTCATGCCGGTGATGGAGTAAATATTGCGGATTTCGCCACTGTCGCGCAGCGGCTGGAGATTTTCTTCGATCCGCTGCAACTGGTCGCGCGTATAGTCGAGGCTGACACCCTGCGGCGCCGTCACACGCATCATCACCGAGGCGCGGTCCTCGCGCGGCGTCAGTTCGTTCTGGATCATGCCGAAGGCAATCCAAGACAGGCCCGAAAAGACGAGCGCAACGATGATGACGATGAGCGGGTTGTTGAGGCAGGCGGAAAGCGTCTTCTTGTAGGTGGAGGCAAAGACATTGCCGAACCACGCCAGCGGTCCCGTGGGTTCCTTCAATCCGTCTTTCAGCATCCGCGAAGCGAGCATCGGACAAAGCGTCAGGGCCACGATGGAGGAAAGACCGACAGCGAAAGCTAGAACGAAACCGAATTCACGGAAAAGGCCACCCAGCTGGCCCGGCAGGAAGGAGAGCGGAATGAACACTGCGGCAAGTGTCGCCGTCGTCGCAATCACCGCGAAGAACACTTCCTGCGTGCCGAGAACAGCGGCAGCGCGAGGCCCCATGCCCTCCGCACGGCGGCGCACGATATTTTCCAGCACCACGATCGCATCATCGACCACCAGACCCGTCGCCAGAACGATGGCGAGCAGCGTAAGGATGTTGATCGAGAATCCGACCATGTAGATGGCGATGATCGTGCCGATCAAAGCCACCGGCATGGTGATCGCCGGAATGAGGGTTGCCCGCCAGTCACGCAGGAACAGGTAGAGCACCACAACCACGATGAGCGCGGAAAGACCAAGCGCCAGTTCCACCTCGTGCAACGCGCCTTCGATGAAGACGGCGTCGTCACTGGTCACCACGATGCGCGTACCCTGCGGCAGGTTGGCCGACATGGCCTCGACGGCAGCCTTCACGCCGGTGGAGATATTGAGCGTATTGGACTGCGCCTGCCGGATGACGCCGAGACCCACGCCCTGCACACCATTGGACCGCAGCGAGGTGGATTCGTCATCCGCACCCAGCATCACGGTTGCCACATCGCGCAGGCGGATATTGTCCTTGATCAGAAGGTTGGAAAAATCCTCAGGCTTCGTAAGGCTCGCGGTCGCGCGCACGACGATGTCCTGCGTCGAACTTTTCAGCGATCCCGCCGGCACATCCAGCGCGGCACTGGCCAGCGCGGTCGAAATATCCGTCACCGTCAGACCACGGCTGGCAAGTGCGGCCTGATTGAGATCGACGCGGAAGACTTTTTCCTGATCGCCGTAAAGCTCCACATCCGCCACGCCGTCGACGGCGGCAAGGCGGTCGATGACCTCGTCATCCACCAGCTTGGTCAGATCTTCCATGCTGAGCGTGGACGAAGTGACGGCAAGACGCATGATCGGCTGGCTGTCGGAATCCGCCTTGATGATCTGCGGCTCGTCAGCATCATCAGGCAACTGGTTGGTTACGCGGCCAATGGCATCGCGCACATCGTTTGCGGCGACGGCCATATCGACATTGTCGCCGAATTCCATCGTTACGCGGCTGGTGCCGAATTGCGAATTGGAGGAGATGGATTTGACGCCGCTGACGCGCGCAACAGCCCCCTCGATGGTCTGCGTCACTTCCTGATCGATGGTTTCGGGCGCCGCACCTTCATAAGTCGTCCTGACGCTGATGGACGGCCGGTCCACATCCGGCAACTCGCGCACCTCAACGCCAACCAGCGCGGCAAGGCCGGCAACCACAAGCAACGTATTGAGAACCGCTGCCAGAATGGGCCGGCGAACGAACAGTGCGGTGAAGGCGAGCTTGGAATCCTGACCCGAAGGCGACTGAGTCGTCATTGGCTGGCAACCTCCTCGGGCTTCGGCTGGCTTGCGACACGGACGGCACCCCCCTCCCGCACCCGCTGCAATCCTTCGGTCACGACCTGATCGCCTTCCGCCAGTTCCGCTTTCACGAGAACGGCGTCGGGGTTACGCTGCACGATCTGCACCCGCACCTTGGCCGATTTATTGTCGGCCACGCGCCAGACATAGGAACCTTCGGCATCCCACTGTACGGCCAGCGGATCGACGGATGCATAAGTCTCTCCGGCAAAACGCATGGTGACGCCGAAGGACATACCGGCCCGAAGCTCATCCTTGTCGTTAGCAAACCGTGCCCGGATGCGGATGGTACGGCTTGCGGCGTCGACACGGTTGTCGACGGCCTCGACCTCACCTTTGAACGTCTCGCCGGGGCGTGAAATCGAGGTGGCCTCTACAGGCATTCCGACGGTAATTGCAGTTACGAACCGTTCCGGCGCCCAGAAATTGACCAGAATTTGAGAACGGTCATCAATGCCGACGATCGTTGATTGCGTGGTGACATTGTCGCCGATATTGGCGGCCACGATCCCCACAACACCCTCAATCGGTGCGACGATGTCGCGGCGCCTGAGGTTCAGCTCGGCGGTGCTCAGTGCAAGCTTGGCGGCTTCCTCGGCAATCTGCGCGTCCAGCACATCAAGGCGGGATACGGATTTCAGGTTACTGTAGGAACTCGATTTTTCGACGGCGCTGCGTAGCGCAACCTGCGCCTTGTCCCGCTCGATCACCTGCTCCTCGTCATCGAGCCGCGCGAGCACCTGCCCCTTTACGACACGGGCGCCGGATGAAATGCGGATTTCCGAAAGCGTGCCTGATGTCTGCGGCATGACGACAACCGACTGGATGGCCTCGCCACTGCCGATGGCGTTCAGCCTGTCATTGACCGTGCCCTGCTTGACCGGGGCCATCGCCACCAGGGTCGCATTGCCATCGCGACGTGCGGCGCCGGCATTCTGTCCGGATGACGAACCGGGTGTTCTGGCACCGGATGCGGCAACCTCGACCGCGCCAACAGGTGTTTTGCCGATGCCGATACCCGCGAGCAGATTCCGCGCTTCGGGTGAATAAAACCCCCAAAGACAGAGTCCTGCTCCCGCCACAGCAAGACAGACACCCACCTGTTTCCACACCCGCATACAATTCTCCGATTATCCGCACAGCATAAACCCGCCCCGAAAAGTGCTTTTCGGAACGGTAGAAGTATTCCCGCATGCCTTAACGAAGGCAACGCACAAATCCGTTCCTTACATAATTGTAATTTGTGATGAATTGTCGTCGAAAGCGCACTGACGGCCATTTCTGTCGCAAACATTCGCCAATACGGTAATCTGCAGCTGAAATAGCCATGACCGGAGGAATGCATGAGCACCGTAACGAAAGCCGAAAATGCCGAAGCCAACCCGCGCGTCAAGGCTGTGTTCGACGATATCCGCACAACGCGGAAATCGGATTTCATCAACAATATGTGGCTCTACCTCGCCTTCGACCCCGATCTTCTGGAAAAGACCTGGGCCGAGGTCAAGGCGGTGATGGCCACACCTTCAGCGCTCGATCCGCTGGTGAAGGAAATGCTTTATATCGCCGTTTCCGTCACCAATGGCTGCTCCTACTGCGCCCACTCCCATACCGCGGCTGCAAAAGCCAAGGGCATGACGGGCGAACAGCATGCCGATCTCATGCGCGTCATCGCCCTTGCCGCCAAGACCAACCAACTGGCCGTGGCGCTGCAATTGCCGGTGGACACGGCTTTTGATGCCGACAGGCGGGTCTGAGACGAAAAAACGTCTTGGAATAGGCGTTTTGACGGATGATACCGGAATAAAAGCAGAACACGGTTCTAGCCTTTATATCCCGAATCACTACATTGGGCCGCATGAGCAACAGTTTTGACGATATGCCGTTCTTCGACGAAGAACCTGAGGCGCCGCGCAAGGCGACGAACAATGCCGATGCAGGCAACGCCGGCGGGCTTGGCATTGCCGCGCGCGCAATGGCGGCACGCGATCAGGCCCGGCCCACGCCCGACTATCTGTCCGGTCTCAACCCGGAACAGCGCGAAGCCGTAGAGACACTGGACGGCGCGGTTCTGGTGCTTGCGGGCGCCGGCACCGGCAAGACCCGCGTTCTGACCACCCGCATCGCCCATATCCTGGCGACCGGACGCGCCTATCCCAGCCAGATTCTGGCCGTGACCTTCACCAACAAGGCCGCGCGCGAGATGAAGGAACGTATTGGCGTTCTGGTCGGCGGCGCGGTTGAGGGCATGCCCTGGCTCGGCACCTTCCACTCCATCGGTGTCAAGCTCTTGCGTCGCCATGCCGAACTCATCGGCCTGAAGTCTGATTTCACCATTCTCGACACCGACGATGTGGTGCGGCTGATCAAACAGCTTATCCAGGCCGAAGGTCTTGATGACAAGCGCTGGCCGGCCAAACAATTCGCCGGCATGATTGACGGCTGGAAGAACAAGGGGCTGACGCCGCCGGATATTCCCGAGGGCGATTCCCGCGCCTTTGCCAATGGCAAGGGCCGCGAACTTTACACGGCCTATCAGAACCGGCTGAAAACGCTGAACGCCTGCGATTTCGGCGATCTTCTGCTGCACCCCATCAGCATCTTCCGTCGCAATCCCGATATTCTGAAGGAGTACCACCAGAAATTCCGCTACATTCTGGTGGACGAGTATCAGGACACCAATACGGCGCAATATATGTGGCTCAGGCTTCTTGCCCAGCGCCCCAAAGGCGAGCCGCAAAACGTCTGCTGCGTCGGCGACGACGACCAGTCGATCTATGGCTGGCGCGGCGCCGAAGTGGACAACATCCTGCGCTTCGACAAGGATTTTCCCGGTGCCAAGGTCATCAAGCTGGAGCGCAACTACCGCTCCACCGAGCATATTCTCGGCACCGCCGGCCATCTGATCGCCCATAATGAAGGGCGTCTCGGCAAGACCCTGTTCACCGAGCGCAGCAGCCCCGACGATGAGAAGGTCGTGGTGCATGCGGCCTGGGATTCCGAAGAGGAAGCCCGCGCCGTCGGTGAAGAAATCGAGCAGCTTCAGCGCAAGAACCACAAGCTGAACGACATGGCCATTCTCGTTCGCGCCTCCTTCCAGATGCGCGAGTTCGAAGACCGTTTCGTCACGCTAGGCCTCAATTACCGCGTCATCGGCGGTCCGCGCTTCTACGAGCGTCTCGAAATCCGCGATGCCATGGCCTATTTCCGCCTTGTCTGCCAGCCGGCCGACGATCTGGCCTTCGAGCGCATCGTCAACACCCCCAAGCGCGGCCTGGGCGACACGACCATCCGCAATCTGCATGATTACGCCCGCGCCCGCGACATTCCGATGTTGGCGGCAGCGACCGACATCATCGAGACCGACGAGCTGAAACCGAAGGCGCGCAAGGCGCTGTTCGACGTGGTGCAGGATTTCCGCCGCTGGCAGGGGCTTCTGGAAAACACCGAACACACCACGCTTGCCGAGCAGATCCTTGACGAAAGCGGCTATACTGCCATGTGGCAGGCCGACAAGACGGCGGAAGCGCCCGGCCGACTGGAAAACCTGAAGGAACTCATCCGCTCGATGGAGGCCTTCGAGAGCCTGCGCGGTTTCCTCGAGCATGTCGCGCTCGTCATGGATGCCGAGCAGAACGAAAATCTCGATGCCGTCTCAATCATGACGCTGCATTCCGCCAAGGGGCTGGAATTCGACACCGTCTTCCTTCCCGGTTGGGAAGAAGGTCTGTTCCCGCACCAGCGGGCGCTGGACGAAGGCGGCCGCTCCGGTCTGGAGGAAGAACGTCGCCTCGCCTACGTCGGCATCACCCGCGCCAAGAAGCTATGCCATATCTGGTTCGTATCGAACCGGCGTATCCATGGTCTGTGGCAATCCACCCTGCCCTCGCGTTTTCTCGATGAACTGCCGCCAGCGCACGTGGATGTCGCGGCATCCGACAGCAATTACGGTGGTTACGGCGGACGCGGCGGTTATGGCCAGTCCCGTTTCGACAAGGCGGAGCCCTTCGCTAACAACTACTCCACCCCCGGCTGGAAACGTGCCCAGGCCAACAAGTCCGACGCGACCCGCGATAACTGGGGCACACGCTCCGGCCATGCGGTCGAGCGGATTGGTTATGGCGAAAGCGGGCCCCGCGCCCGCACGATCGACGGCGAACTGGTGGCCAAATCGGTTGCCGACACACCGTCGAAATTCGTGGTCGGAGACCGCGTTTTCCATATCAAATTCGGCAATGGCAACATCTCCGCCATCGAGGGTAACAAACTGACCATCGATTTTGACCGCGCCGGACAAAAGCGTGTGCTGGATGGATTTGTGGAAAAGGTTTAATTCGGCAACTATGAGTGCACGAACGCAGCTTTTTCCGTAGCCCGCGTCACGCCGTTGCAATAAAGGAGTTGCAACAGGGTGCAGAAACCGGGCGAGGACTGCTTTGCATATTTTACCGAAAAGCGGGCGCAAGCTTGCCGTTTTCCTGATCAATATGGACAGCGCCACCAAGCGCCTCGAGGACATGAACGCACGCCTCGACGCCATCGGGCTGAAGGCAGAGCGGGTCCCGGGCGTCAATGGCCGCGAACTGAATTATCCTATCCCGGAATTCAGCGAGTTCTCCTACATGCTCATGCATGGCCGCCGCACCTCGCCGCCGGAAATCGGCTGCTATCTCAGCCATGTCGCCTGTGCCAACAGGTTCATGGGCAGCGATGCCGATATCGCGCTCATTCTTGAAGACGATGTCGTCTTCGAAAAGGATTTCCTGGAAGCAATCGACGAGGCGATAGTGAACGGGAGCGACTGGGATCTGCTTCGGCTGACCACGGTCAGCAACGGTCGCAAGTTTCCGTTCCGCAAGCTCGTTGGCGGGCGCTCACTCGCAATTGCGTTGACGCGGGAAAAGGGTTCGGGCGCATATCTCGTCAACCGCCGCGCCGGCAAATGGATCTCGAAGCTGATCCCCATGCGGCTTGCCTACGATATTGCCTTCGACCTGGAATATCTCGCTGGCCTGAGGGCAGCCTTCATTTACCCACTCTGCGCCACGCAGGATGCGGACGGGGAAAGCCAGATCCAGAACAATCTGCGGATATACCGTCTGCCCCGTTGGCGCTACTTCACCGTGCTGCCCTACCGCACTTTTCTGGAAACCAGCCGTTTCCTCATGCGCAGCCTCCGGTTTGCCGTTGCCAAGCTGACCGTTGCGCTGGAGCGCGGCAAGAGCAAGACCGTTCCCACCGGCAATTGACTGCGCTGGCCTACACTTCGCCGGGCGTGAACCCAACCAGATAGACCGCCGCGATCACTGCTGCGAGAGTGAAAATCGAAATGACGAAAATCGTCATCCGGTTCAAGGGTTTGCGCGTCGTTTTCTTCATGGTGGAATAATGCAAAGCGCGCGTACTGGTTCCCTACGGATTGTCAGCTTTTGCCTGCGGTAACCTGTGAGACAGGTAATCCCGCATCTGCTCCATTGCCTCCTCGCGCGTCAAACCACCGGACTGCAATCCTGAGCGCAACCAGAGGCCGTCGATTAGCGAAGTGATCCCAAGCGCGACAGTTGCGCAGTCTTGCCTCGGCACGAGATGCACCAAAGCCGACAAAAGATTGGAGCGCATCCGCGCATGGATCACCTTCTGAATCCTGGCGAGCTGCGGCTCACGCGGAACCTCGGCGCAAAGCGACAGCCAGGCGTGGCAGATCGAGGGCTGAAAGAAGCTCTCGTCGAAATTCGCCTCGATAATCGCATCGAGCCGTTCACGCGGACTGACCGCCCGATTGAGGCGCGCCACCACGGCTTCCTTCAGCTTCACATTGGCTTCGCGCATCGCGTGCTCGAACAGTTCCTGCTTGTTGGCGAAATAATGCAGCACGATGCCTTTTGAGGCGCCTGCCTGCGCCGCCACCCTTTCAAGCGTGGCACCCGACATTCCCTCACGTTGAAGGACTTCGAATGCAGCCCGCCTCAGCTCCGCCCGGCGAATATCGCTTATCTTGGTCAGTCGCATCTTTGTCTCCTTGCGTGAGCAATATTGACAAATTTTCCGTAAAGATCAATTATTGTCCCACCGGTCAATCTAATGACCCAATAGACAAAAAAGGTGGAACAATGAAAAAATGGGCAGGTGTTTTTTCGGCCGCGATGGTTTTGACAACCGTCGGCACTTCCGCGCTCGCATCGGATGCTGAAACTTGCAAGGTTGTGCGACTGGCCGAGCCGGGCTGGAACGATCTTGCTTTCACCACCGGGATCGCCATGTCGCTGTTGAAATCACTGGGATATGAGCCGCAAAGCCAGCTTCTCGGGATCGACGTCATCTACACGAGCCTGAAGAGCAAGGATCTCGACGTCTTTCTGGGCTATTGGAACCCGGCAATGGTGAACTACTACAAGCCTTACAAGGAAGACGGATCGGTCGAAAAAGTCCGAACCAATCTTGTAGGCGCCAAATACACTTTCGCGGTTCCGACCTACGTTTGGGATGCCGGCGTCAGGGATTTCTCCGACCTGCAAAAATTCGCGGACAAGTTCGACAGCAAGCTCTACGGCATCGAACCGGGCTCCAACCAGTTGATGCTGGATGCCGTCAACGATCCGGCACTGGGACTGCACAATTGGGAAGTGGTCGAGTCCAGCGAACAGGGCATGCTTTCGCAGGTAACCCGTTTCGCCCGCAACAAGTCCTTCATTGTTTTCCAGGGGTGGGCGCCGCACCCGATGAACAGCAAATTCGACATCAAGTACCTGACGGGCGGCGATAAATTTTACGGGCCCGACTTCGGCGCTGCCACAGTCGATACGCAGGTACGCAAAGGCTACCTACAGGAATGCCCGAATGTGGCGAAGCTGCTCGACAATCTTGCATTCGACGTGGAGTATGAGAACAAGGGCATGGACCATATCATGAACGGTGGAATGTCCCCGGAAGACGCGGCAAGGCAGGCGATCAAGGATGAGCCGCAACGACTGGACGCTTGGCTGAAGGGCGTATCGACGTTCGACGGGCAGGATGGTCTCACTGCCGTAAAGGCGGAGATCGGCCTGTGACGGCAATATTGCAGGATGATTGGGAGAAGCGGAAGCAATATGTAGAATTGCCCCGCGGTCGCCAGCTGGCTTTCATCGACACCGGCGGTCCGGGCCCAGTCCTGCTGATGCTGCATGGTTTTTCGGACACCAGCCGCAGCTTCTCCATGCTGGAGCCTTTTTTCAGCGAATACAGGCTCATCGTTCCTGATCTGCCCGGACACGGGGTTTCCTCGGCGGGACAGAGCCTGCATGTCGCTGATTTCGCCGAAACGGTCGATCGGTTTCTAACGCTCCTGGGTATTTCACGGCTGTTTCTACTCGGCCACTCCATGGGTGCGATGACCACTATCGAACTTGCCGCCCGGCGAGGCGACACGATCCGGGCTCTTGCCCTCATCTCGGCAACGCTTGAGCCGGATTTTGGCGCGGAAAGCCAGTTGACCAGAGATATTCTCGCACTTCGGGACCCGATCGGACCCAATAGCGGCTTTCTGCGCGGCTGGTATTCGTGCAGCCAGCCAGTCGACGATGATTTTTTGTCGAAAATGAAACAGGATGCCGCCAACATGCCGGCCGCCGTCTGGCATGGCGTCGTTGAGCGCTTTGCGGATACAAACCTGCATCACAGCGCGTCCAGAATAAAAAAACCGGTACTGTGCCTCGCCGGCTTCGAAGACCCCCTTTTCGGCGCGTCGCATCGTCGAAAATTGGCCGCCGCCTTTCCCGAGGCTCAAACCGTTACGCTCGATGGGCATGGCCACAATCCGCATTGGGAAAACCCGAAGGGCGTATCCACGCTGATCGCCGATTTTTTCGCAGATGTTATGTCAGACTGCGCTAAGTAAGAAGGTAGAGTGCGCTGGTTGCACATGTTTCTGGAAACAACTGACAAATCGATTTCGATTCAGGTGCCGATGTTGTAACGCTTCGCTGAATAATCATATTTTGGCTGGCCATGACAGAAACGACCCATCCCCGCCTGAACCCGTTGCACCTTGCCGCCGCCTTCGCAAGCGGTTGTCTTCTGACATTGATGGTTCATTTCAACGGCCAGCTTGCGCACTACGGTAACGCACTTTTCTCCTCCTGGACTGCACACGGCACCGGCACGGTGGCGGCGCTGATCTATCTCGCGATCATGCGCCCGAAGACGGAGGCGGGTGCGCTGGCCAAACCGAAGGCGCCGCTCTGGGCCTATTGCGGTGGAGTGATTGGTGCGGCCATCGTCATCCTCACCTCCACCGCCGTCAATTCGCCGCTTGCCCTCTCCGGCACCATCGCGCTCGGGTTGGGCGGACAGGTGATCTTCAGCCTTCTGGCCGATTTCTTCGGCCTGTTTGGCCTGCCCAAACGGCGGCCGGATTTGCGTGACATGGCGGCGGTGGCACTGATTCTCTGTGGCAGCGCACTTATTATCCTTGTCGGGAGAACGGCATGATCGTCTGGATAGCCATGGCGTTTACCGGCGGCGTCTTTGTGGCACTGAGCCGTCAGGTCAACGGCCGCCTCAGCCTGTCGAACTCACCGCTGATCGCCTCGTTCTGGAACCATATCGTCGGTTTCGGGGTATTGACCGTCATCGGCCTCATCGTCGGCGGCCTCATTCCGCCGGGCGCGGCCGACGCGCCGTGGCTTGCCTTTATCGGTGGCCCCATCGGTGTTGTCTTCATCGCTTCGGGAAGCTGGCTCATCCCCCGCATCGGCGCGGTCAATACCGCACTTCTCGTCATCAGCGGCCAGATGGTCTCAAGCGTCGTGCTCGACTTTTTCAGCGATCAGCCGCCGAAACTCTGGGCGAGCGCACTCGGCATTCTGCTGATTCTCGCCGGCATGGTGCTGACCCAGCGACGCGGCCGCTAGGGCATTTCTCCGGAAAAAATGTGCAGCGGTTTTTAGTCCGGGAAAGCGTAACTCAGGTATCGCTATCGCGTGAGAACATGCTGAGCAGGGTCTTGCCGCCACTCTTGCCACCGCTGCTTGCGAGCGTCGGGCGACCACCATTCAGCTTCGGCACCACGACCATGCGTTTGACTTCGCCACGTTTGAAGGCCGCAAGGAACCGGGAGTAATCCCGGAACACAACGCAGCCATTCGATTCACCGCGTTTCGCCAGCATGTAGGTGTGGGCGAGAAGACCGTCGCGGCCATGCGGATTGACGCCATTTTCCGGCGTCAGACGGATTGCTTCGACGCCATGGAACCGCGCCTCGCGCATCGTCAGACGATAGCTGGAGGGCGGCGTCGAGCCGCGCATTCTCACATGAACATAGTCCGGGTTGTCGCGCATCTTGCCGATGCCAGAATGTGCCTCGAGCTTCTCGCCGTTCGGCATATGAACCAGGCCGGAGGAAATATCGTAGATCGCCGTGCCGTTGCCGCGATCCGGCCACGGAACCGCATCCATCTTGCTCGGCTCGCGCACCGGATTATCAGGTTTTGCAAAGGCGAGCATGCCGGCCGTGCCCTGCCGCGGCTGCTGGGGTGCACGCGCAGGCACCGGCGCATCGAAAGCAGGTGCGGAAGCAACGGCTGCCGGGTGTTCATCGGTCTTCGCTAGAACGGCGGGGCGGGGTGATGGCTCCACCGTTTCGGCAGCCGCAACCTCGGGCCGGAAGCTTGGCAAAGGGACGTCGTCCGGAAGAAGGCTGCTCGCCTCTTCCTCGATCTGCGGGCGCCCTAATGCCACTTCAAATGCCGGATGTTGCGATGCGGCGCTCTGATAGGCGACCTCTGTGGTGCGTCCAAGCGCCGAATCGACGATGGCGGAGGGCCGCAGCGCTGCAAGTTCCTTGACTGTCGCTTGCCCCTTCGCGTTCGCAGCCGCGCCAAAACGCTCGCGGAACTCCTTCTCGCCGATTTCGGGCATGATGCCGGCAAGGCGAACCGCCTTCTGCGGGCCATGGCTGTGGTCGCTCAGACGGGAAAATTTGCGGACGTGGATATCGCGTGCGGCCGCGCCGGAAATCGCAGCCTCGCCAGACTCCAGCCTCGCCACCAGCGTCTTCTCAAACTGCCCGACACCATGCGATGCGGCCGCCATCGTGTGAAGCGAGGCGAAGGCAGCGAAGGCGAACAGACCGGCAAAGGCACCACCGCCAAGCAGAGCGGACATTCGGCCAAGAGAAAAGGATCTGCCTCTCTTGAGGCAAGACGAACCGGCAAGACCGGCGCCATTATAAGCCGCAGCAGAATACGCCATTATACTCGTTACTCGAACCGTTCACGCACACCCGGGCAAAGCCGGAGGGATTTTGGGGCATCCGAACAGCGGGTGGACACCCGGCCGATTTCGGAACTGACTGGTTCGAAGCATGACGAATTATGGTAACCAAAGTGTTTACGAGTCCCTGCAAAAATAATTCGTTAAGGTCTGCGCATTATCGGGCGAAGGCAAAACAATGACTTGCGCGGGCTGGGCATGCATCTGCATCGCCTTTTCCCGGAAAATGCCCCGCAGGGCGTCATCGGCCTTTAAAGTTTACGTCGCCGCATCGTCAGGTAAATTCCGACTTTGCCGGAAATTTGCTGTAAATGCGGCAGGACTGCGACGGAGCAAATCTATGCCATC
Organism: Agrobacterium sp. MCAB5; assembly: GCF_052114365.1. Taxonomy (NCBI): domain Bacteria; kingdom Pseudomonadati; phylum Pseudomonadota; class Alphaproteobacteria; order Hyphomicrobiales; family Rhizobiaceae; genus Agrobacterium; species Agrobacterium sp. MCAB5. The sequence continues at coordinate 509,220 of NZ_JBFREP010000003.1, read as the reverse complement.
AGCCGTCAAGCACATACAAAACTGGTAAGGGCACTTGATCCGTTGCTGCCGGCTTGGCATCCTGCCGGAAATAAGGGAGGCAAATCATGAAGGCGCTGCTGCTCATCGATATCCAGAACGGCTTTTGTCCGGGCGGCAATCTGGCTGTCGCCGATGGCGACCGGATCGTGCCCGTCGCCAATGCCCTGATCGACAATGGCGGTTACGATCTGATCGTCGCCTCGCAGGATTGGCACCCGGAAAATCACGGCAGCTTTGCCTCGCAGCATGTCGGCAAGAAGCCGTTCGATATGGGTGAACTCTCCGGCAAACCGCAGATGATGTGGCCGGACCATTGCGTGCAGGGCACGCCGGATGCGGAATTCCATCCCGACCTCAAGACGGAGGCTTTCGACTATATCCAGCAGAAAGGCGAAAATCCCGCCGTCGACAGCTATTCCGCCTTTCGCGACAATGATCAGGGGGCAACGACAGGTCTTGCCGATTATCTGACACGCCAAGGCGTAACCCAGCTCGACATATGCGGGCTCGCCACCGATTATTGCGTCAGTTTCTCGGTGCTCGATGCCCTCGACATGCTGCCTGGCGTCAAGGTTCGTTTCATCGAGGATGCCAGCCGCGGCATCGATCCCCAAGGTATACAGGCGTCGATTGCGGCCATGCGGGAAAAAGGCGCCACCATCCTCAAAAGCCGCGACATTTTGCGCGACTGAGGGCCGGTCATCGCAGCCTCGGCTTCTCCAGCACGTCGATATCGCCTGCCGCATCCTCCAGACGCCGCAGGATCGCGGCATGCGCATCCTTGAGCCCCTGATTGTAGAAGACATATCCGACTTCTTCGGCCAGAAAGTCGACGAAGATTTCCGCCTGCAGCAAGCCGATCTCGGTTTCGGTCTCCCGGGCCAGATACTCCCGAACACGCGCGGCCAGCACGGCCCTGTCCTGCTTCTCCAGCATTGATCCTCCATTATTCAATCGTTTGGGCGGGGAGCAAAACCGGGTGAGGCCTTCCGTCCGACGTCGCGTATCGGCGTTACCGTAACGGAAGCTTCAAGGGAATCAATCGATCCATTCATGCAATTTGTTTGCCAGCCGGCCGGGACGGCGATAGAGCGGCGGGCAAGGAGTTCCTGAACAATGTCCAATGCAGATTTCCGCGAAGGCCTCAAAAGCGGCTTTCCGATCGCCCTTTCCGCCGCTCCCTTTGGCGCGCTGTTCGGCGCGGTCGCGGTCGATAACGGGCTGAGCGTCGCCGAAGCGACGATCATGAGCGGCACCGTCTATGCCGGTGCCAGCCAGCTGGTCGGCATCGAATTATTCGGCCAGAAAGTAGCCCCCTGGCTGATCGTTCTATCGGTGTTTGCCGTCAATTTTCGCCATATTCTCTATTCGGCCGCCATTGCTAGGATGATAACCAACTGGACTTTCCTGCAAAAGGCCATCGGGTTCTTCGTGCTGGTGGATCCACAATTCGCCGAGTCGGTCAGGAAATACGAAAACACCGGCGTGGTCGGTTTCGCCTGGTACATGGGCTTCGCCTCGCCGATCTATATTCTGTGGCTGGTGATGACCATTGTCGGCGCATCGCTAGGCAATCTCGTCGGCGACCCGAAAGCCATCGGCCTTGATGTGCTGTTGCCGATCTATTTCATGGGCATGGTTTTGAGCTTCCGCCAGCGGGAGAATTTTTACCCGGTGATGCTGGCAAGCGCTCTTGGCGCAACTGTTGCCTATCACATCGTCGGCTCGCCCTGGCATGTCAGCCTCGGCGCGCTTGCCGGCATTCTCGTTGCAGTCGTCTATCCGCCGAAACCAACCGGCGAGGCCAATTCTGAAAGCAAGGTGGAAACGCGATGAGCGATCTGCTGCACGCCGACACGATGATCCTGATCGCGCTCGCCACCGTCGCCACCTATCTTACCCGCATCGGCGGTTATGTTCTGATGACGCGGATGAAATCCATCCCGCCGCGCATGGAGGCGGGATTGAACGCCGTTCCCGTGGCGGTTTTGACAACCCTTGTCGCACCCGCCTTTTTTGAAGGCGGATACGAGGTGAAGATCGCCATGGTGGCCGCTCTTCTGGTCTGCCTGCGTTTCCCCGGCCTGACGATGCTGGCCATTGGCTGGGCCATCGTCGTCGCCATCAGGCACTTTTCTATCCTTTAAGCGCTCCGCTCCAGAGGCTGCGTGGCCGCAACAAGCCACGCCTTCACCTCTTCATCCGCGATCAAAGGCGAGAGCTTTTCCAGAACGCCGGCGTGATAGGCATTCAGCCAGTCCAGTTCGTCGTCGGTCAAAAGTGCCGTGACGACCAGCCTGCGATCGATAGGGCACCAGGTCAGGGTCTCGAAGGACAACATCGGCTGATCGCCGCCCGCGACTTCCGCCGCCTCGCGCACATAGATCAGGTTTTCGATGCGGATGCCAAAAGCGCCGGGGCGGTAATAACCGGGCTCATTCGACAGAATCATGCCCGGCAGAAGTTCCTGCGTCGAAAGCCGAGAAATACGCTGCGGCCCCTCATGCACCGAAAGATAGGAGCCGACGCCGTGGCCGGTGCCATGAGCATAATCCGCACCGGCCTTCCACAGCGCGATACGCGCCAGGGGATCGAGATCGCAACCTCGCGTTCCCTTGGGAAACCGTGCGTCGCTGATGGCGATCACGCCCTTCAGCACCAGCGTGAAGAAACGCCGCTGATCTTCCGGGACATTGCCGATTGCCACGGTGCGGGTGATGTCAGTGGTGCCGTTGACATATTGCGCGCCGGAATCGACGAGGAACATCTCACCATCGCCAAGTGTCCGGTCCGTATCGGTGGTGACGCGATAATGGATGATGGCGGCATGTTCGCCCGCGCCCGAAATCGTATCGAAAGACACGTCCTTTAGAGGATTCTGGAGAGACTGCCCCACTTTGGCGCGCGCAGCCTCCAGCGCCTTCACGGCCGCGATTTCGGTAACGCTGCCCGGTTGCTGACGATCCAGCCAGCACAGATATTCAACCATAGCCGCGCCGTCCTGCACATGTGCCGCTGCCGAGCCGGCAAGCTCCGCCGCGTTCTTGCACGCGCGCGGCAAGCGGACGGGATCGGCCTCCTCGATCAAGGTGCCACCCGCCGCCGTAATCGCCCCTGTCAGCGCCACAGGCGTCAGATCGGCGTCCACCATGACGCGGCCCTTGGCGCTGGCAATGGCGTGCAGACGATCGGCGATAGTCGATGGCGGCAATTGCATCGCCAGCTGTGCCAGATAGGCCTCGGCCTCGATACCGGTCTTGCGTTTGTCGAGAAAAATATCGGTCTTGCCATCCGCATAGATGATGGCGCGGGCAAGCGGATGCGGCGTGTGCGGCACATCGTTGCCGCGAATATTGAAAATCCAGGCAATGGAAGACGGATCTGTCACCAGCAGTGCATCGGCTCCCTTGGCAGACACCGTCTCTGCCAGCGAGGCGATCTTTTCCTTCGCCAGCTTGCCGGTGAAGGCTTCCGGCTGGATGACGACAGGCTCCAGCGGTTCTGACGGGCGGTCGTGCCACAGCGCATCGAGCGGGTTGTTTTCGAGCAGGACGACGGAACCGCCCTTCCCCGCAAGCGCCTTTTCCAGCCGCTTCAATTCAGCGCCGGTATGCAGCCATGGATCGATCCCGAGCCGAAAGCCCGCAGCCCCGTGCTCCGACAACCAGACGGAAGGCGGGGCACCGACCAAATCACCACCGCTGAACACCGATTGATCGACCTGCGACTTAAACTGCGTGGTATACCGGCCATCGACAAACACCACCGCCTCTGCGCGCGTTACCAGCGCAATGCCGGCAGAGCCGGTAAATCCGGTAAGCCATGACAGACGCTCAGATGATTCAGGTACATATTCGCCCTGATATTCGTCGGCACGCGGCACCAGGAAACCATCGATACCAAGGACGTCGAAACTGGCACGCAGCGCCTCGACGCGGGCCTTGCCGAATTGCGGCGCGGATTTGTTTTCGAAGGTCTGGAACATGGGCATCTTTCGGGAACTGTCATGAGGAAAGCTGGTCGATAACGCCGTCAAATCATTGGCGCGCAACGACAATGCCATGCCGGCAAACCCGGTTTCAAGCCATATGTGCCATTAACCATTACGACAGGCACGCGCGCTGCCATTTACCCCAAAGGCCGAGAAAAGACGCCGCTAAATTGAGCAATTTTCCCAAAATAAGTAATATTGAAAAGCCGCAGACATGCGAAAAACGCATATCTACCTTGAAGCAAGACCCCTAACCAAACAAAAACACATCGCTTATCTTCAAGCCAACACAGCGAGAGACACACTCTCCTGGCAAACAAGGATTTGAAGCAATGGCAAAATCTTTCCTCCGCACCGCTTTCGATCGCGTCATTGAAGCACGCGAGCGTCAGGTCAGCCGTCATGTCAACGCAGCCCTGCTTAACCTCGACGACAAGTCGCTCGAAGCGCTCGGCATGAACCGCGCCGAACTTCGCCGCACCGCAAAGTCCAGCTACGTATTCTGATCACTTCGGGCGCGGCGATCCTCCCTCCACCGCGCAGGAACAGGAATACGTCGACCCGCTTGAGCGATTCTCCTCCAATGTGCTCGCGGGTTTTCAGGCGGCGCGAAAGCGCCGCCTTTTCTTTGTCCGGAAACGGATGCTGCTAAAGCGTCAGTCCTTGCGCAGATGCAGCGTGACCCAGCCATTGCGCCAGATGGTGCGGACGTGGGAGAGCCGCGCGCCATTATAGGCCGCAAGCACCTTCCAGCGCTGCGATGCGAGAATTCCCGACAGGATGACGGTGCCGCCGGGCGCCAGATGCGTGACAAGCTGCGGCGCCATCTTGATGAGCGGCCGCGCCAGAATATTGGCGATGATGAGATCGAACGGGCCGTATTTGCGGAAAGCGTCGGAGTGGAAACCCGGAGCGGTTTCAAGCGCCAGCCCGGAGACGATGCCGTTCAGCCGCACATTCTCCCTGGCCACGCGAACCGCGATGGGATCAATGTCCGTTGCGAGTACCGGAATATGGCGCATCTTGCGCACGGCAATTGCCAATACACCGCTGCCGGTGCCGAGATCGAGCGCATTGCGCACGGTCCGCGCCCGCAGAACATCCTCGATCATCTCAAGGCAGCCGGCTGTCGTGCCATGATGGCCGGTGCCGAAAGCCTGACCGGCCTCGATCTCGATGGCCAGATCGTTGGGCTTGATCTTATCGCGATCATGCGCGCCGTGAACGATGAAGCGCCCTGCCCGTACCGGTTTCAGCCCCTCGAGCGACTTGGCGATCCAGTCGATGTCGGGAACGATCTCCTTTTCGATGGCGAGGCCGGGAAAGGCGGGAGCCAGCAAGGTGTCGATGCGCTCGCGGAATTCGTCTTCCTGCTCGGCCATCAGGTAAACCGAAGCTTCCCAGATGTCGCGTTTCTCATCCACCTCGGTGGTGGCGATCGCGACATCCTCCTCGCCGAAATAGTCCGACATGAGATCGAGGATTTCACCGGCCTTGATTTCGGTCGTGGTGACGTAAAGTCGGATTTCGCTCACGGCAGGCTGCTTTCTCTAGCTAAGGTTCTTAAGGCTTGCCTTTGCCACAAAACCTCCGCCAGTCCAATAAGCCAGGCACAATTATGCCGTCTCGTTCAGCCCTTCAGCAGATTCTGGAGCTTCTGCTCGGCAACATCGGGGTTCTCGCCATAGGCGATGGTGCCGGAAAAACGACCATTGGCGTCAAGCAGGATCACGGAAGCCGTGTGATCCATGGTGTAGTCACCATTCGGATCCTTGTCATCGACCGGCACCTTCTTGGCATAGATGCGATAGCCTTTCAGCGTTTCGGCAATCTTGTCGGCCGGACCGGTGATGCCGGTGATCCGCTTCGAGACGTTGGAGACATATTGCTGCATGAGCTCAGGCGTATCGCGCTCGGGGTCTACGGATACGAAATAGGCCTGCAGCTTGTCGCCGGCCGGGTCTACCTTCTCCATCCAGCCGTTCAGTTCGAACAACGTCGTTGGGCAGACTTCCGGGCAATGGGTGAAACCGAAAAAGAGCGCCGTGGGCTTGCCCTGAAACGCCTTTTCGGTGATCGGCTGACCGTTCTGCGCCGTGAGTTCGAACGGCACGCCATAGGCCGTTTCCACCATTTCCTCACGGGTCTTCGTCATTTCGAGCGTCAACCAGCTGACGACACCGACAAGAACGACAACCACGGCCCACAATACGATGCGAATATTTCTCATTGTCCTAATCCTACCCCCGAAGGCCGGCCGCATGACGTGGGCCTCTATCGTCTGATAACGAACAGCGGTGGCGACGGCAAATCAACTGGGCGTATTTGCGTAAACCGCGCTGATTTGTCACAAAGCCGGGACGGGACGGCAGATTACAGACACCAGGCGATGCCGCTTTGCACGGCGGAGAGGAAAATATCCGTGCCGTGTCGCACCCAGCCATCAAAGGCAAGAAGCACGACGGCAAGCGAGGCCGCTACCGCAAGGCTTGCAAGAATAAACTTCAGCGGATTGGCAACGAGTGCGTTCATGCGTCTGTTATAACCTGTTTGCACCGGCACGAAAACCGCCAAAATACTGGGTTTTGCGAGCGCGGCACCGCCAATTGTTAGGGAAAGTTTAAAATCTTGCTGTGCAATATGGCCATAGCGGTTTTTAAGTTCCGACATGATGTCTCCCGGTCCATTCCGGCCACCGCATAAAGCTCAATCATGCATGGGCCTGCCTAAGAGCCGCCAGAGGAAACCTGCCGTCATGTCCAACGCCATCAAGCAATCCGGCGCATATCTCGAAATCGTTTCCTTCCATCTCGGCGGTCAGGAATTCTGCATCGACATCATGGCGATCCGCGAAATCCGCGGCTGGGCGCCGGTTACCCCGATGCCGCACACGCCGCCTTATGTTCTCGGCCTCATCAACCTGCGCGGCGCCGTCATCCCCGTCATCGACATGGCGGGCCGCCTCGGCATGAAAATGACCGAACCCTCCGAGCGCTCCGCCATCATCGTCACCGATATCGGCGGCAAGCTGGTGGGACTTCTCGTGGAACAGGTCTCCGACATGATGACCATCCGCTCCGAAGACCTGCAGCCCGCGCCCGACATCATTCCCGAAGAACAGCGCAACTTCTGCCGCGGCATCGTGGCGCTGGAAAAGAGCATGGTGTGCTTCCTCAACCTCGACACCGTGATTGCCGACGAGCTGGCGCGCGAAGCGGCTTAATAGAGCCGGTGAGGTTTTGATAACATAACGCGCAGGTTCCACAGCTTGCCCTGAGGGGTACGGCAGGGTCGGAAACCTCTCCTCCGTCATGCTCGGGCCTGTTCCGAGCATCTAAAACCTATCGATTTTACGATACGTGATTGTATCCTCGGGACAGGCCCGAGGATGACGTCGCGGGTGAATTATGGTGTCAGCAGTACCAAGGGCAAAGCCTCAAGGCTTGCCCTTTTCCCACGTCACCTGCTGGTTATAGAGAGGCACCGTCGAAATCGCCATCTTGGCCGAGCCATCCTTCAGCTCGCGCGCATGGACCAGATAGATCAGCGTGTCATTCGCCTTGTCGTAAACGCGACTGACGACCAGCTTCTTCCACACCAGCGACATGCCCTGCCGGAAAACCTCTTCACCGCCCTTCGACAGATCGATATCACCGATTTCGACCGGTCCCGTCTGGCTGCACGAAATGGCGTTGTTGGAAGGGTCCTCAAACCAATTGCCATTTTTCAGCCGGTCGATGACGCCACGATCGAAATAAGTGACATGGCAGGTCACGCCCTTGATCTTGGGATCGGCAATCGCCTCGATGACGATATCGTTGCCGATCCAATCGACACCGACCTTACCGACGACCTCCGAATGCGCAACCGTCACCGGAAACAACACCAGAAAGCCTGCAAACAAACCCGAGAGCGTTTTCATCGTCATCGCATGTTCTCCGTTATGCTACTTCAGACATAGGTGTGGGGAACGGTTACGCAACCCGCGAGACAACACGTTTTTTCATGCTGCAAGGCTGATAGCCCGTGGAAGTGAGACGGCCGGCAACCATGCCGATCTTTTCCGGCAGGTCGCGGATATGGTCAACGCGCAACGCCCTGGCCGCCGCAATCGATGCCGCAGCGCAGACGACAGCATCTTCGGCGGCGTTATGGTGCACGAAACGCAACTGAAGGTGATGGGCAATCACATTCAGCTTGTGCGACGCCAGCTGCGGCCAGACATGGCGGGCAATCTTGACGCTGCACAGATAGGAAAGATCAGGATAGGACTGCCGGTATTTATCGAAGGAAGCCCGCATGACGCTGAAATCGAAGGCGGCATTGTGGGCAATCATCGTGGCGCCGTGGAAATCGTCGATGAATTCCTCCATCACATCAGGGAATTCCGGCGCATCCTCTACATCGGCAGGGCGAATACCGTGCACGGCAATATTGAAGGGCGAGAACCGCATGTCCTTCGGCCGGATGAGCCGTTCCTCGACGCGAACGATCTCACCGTCTTCTATCCACGCAAGCCCGATGGAGCAGGCGCTACCCCGTTCCTCATTGGCGGTCTCGAAATCGATGGCGATGGTTTTCAAGAGTGATTCCCGTTGTTTCATTCCGGCATAGACCGGATTGGCGTCAAAGAGAACCGGCTTCGGTAGATCCCGCTTCCGCAAGCATCCAGTCAAGCAGCCTCACAAGATCGGGATTATCAAGCATGCGCCGTGGATAAACCAGGAAATAGGCAAGCGTGCTGGCAATGTCCGTGCCGAAGGGAGCTATCAGCGCTCCCTCGGCAAGTTCGCGGGAAACAAGCGATCGCCGCGTCAGCGCAACACCATGCCCGGCCTTGGCCGCATCCAGCGCGCCGTTGCTGTCGATGAACACGGTGCCCCCGGAAGCATCGACCTCTGTAGCGCCCGCCGTTTCCAGCCAGCGCCGCCACTCGTTGCGGTTTTCATCGTGCAGAAGCGGCACGCATTTCAGATCACCGGCCACCCGAAGCGGGCCATATTTTTCAAAGAGTTGTGGTGAGCAGACCGGCAAGGTGCTGTCGTCTATGAATCGGATGCTTTCCAACCCTTCATAGCGACCAAAACCGTGACGCACGGCCAGATCGACATCGTCCCTTGAGAAATCCACCAGCCGGTTCGTCACGCTGATACGAACATCCACTTGCGGATGTTGTTGCTGAAAGCCGGGCAATCTCGGCATCAGCCATTGCACCGCAAAAGTTGGCGTGCAGCTTAACGTTAAGACCGTAATCTCTGATCGCGCCGTCAGTTCCGCCGTCGCCTCGCGCATCATCCGGAATGCGGTGCGAAGGGAACCGTAATACCGCTCCCCTTCCCTCGTCAGCTGGATGCTGCGCGGCTTGCGGATAAACAGCTGCACGCCAAGGCCGGCTTCCAGCTCCCGGATTTGCAGGCTGACCGCGCCGGGGGTGACGTTTAACTCGTTGGAGGCAAGCGTGACACTGCGGTAGCGCGCCGCAGCCTCAAAGGCCTGCAATCCTTTCAAGGAAGGGAGTTCTGCAACCATGGTTTAGCTGAGCTCAATTATCCGACGAGAAACTATCGTTTGAAAACAACATAATATGAGGAGTAAATAGATGCAACGGGCGCGGACGGAACCAAGATTGCCAGACGACTGATTGAGGTAAACTCAACCGATATCGGGTGGCTGAACGTGGCGTTCTCTGTGACTATTTCAATTTTCCAGCGGTGGGAGAGACGAAGGTGGCAATACAAAAACAGATGGATGCCAGCGAATGGGGGATGCTTGTGGCGCTCTCGCTGCTGTGGGGCGGATCGTTCTTTTTCATCGGCATTGCCGTCAAGGAACTGCCGCCGGTCACCATCGTCACGCTGCGTGTCAGCCTCGCTGCCACGGCACTGCTGATCGTCTGCCGCATCATGGGCCTTCATCTGCCACGGCAATGGGCCGTATGGCGCGCCTTTTTCGGCATGGGCCTGCTCAACAACATCATTCCCTTCTGCCTGATCGTCTGGGGCCAGACCCATATTGCCAGCGGGTTGGCCTCGATCCTCAATGCGACGACGCCGCTCTTTACCGTCATCGTCGCCCATTTCCTCACAGCCGACGAGAAGATGACGGGCAACAAGCTGGCGGGTGTTCTCATCGGTTTTGCCGGCGTGGCGACGATGATCGGCCCGGCAGCCTTTGGCGGTGCGATCTCCGGCCTCTGGGGTCAGATTGCCATTCTCGGCGCAGCTATCTCCTATTCTTTCGCGGGCATATTCGGCCGCCGCTTCAAGGCCATGGGCGTGCCGCCACTGATGACCGCCACCGGCCAGATATCGTCCTCGACACTGATGCTGATCCCCGCCGCGCTCCTCATTGACAAGCCTTGGACGCTTGCCATGCCGAGCCTCGGCACCTGGGGCGCACTCATCGGTATCGCGCTCTTGTCCACGGCCTTGGCCTACCTCATCTTCTTTCGCATCCTTGCAACTGCCGGCGCCACCAATCTCGCGCTCGTCACCTTCCTCATTCCCGTCAGCGCCATCCTTCTCGGTTCGCTCATTCTCGGAGAACAGCTGGAAATCAAGCACTTCGCTGGAATGGCGATGATTGCCGCCGGCCTTGCCGCGATTGACGGCAGGCTGCCGGCAAAACTAAGAGATTTCCTGCGCAAGGCACCCGCTTGACAGTGACAGTTCGTAAAAGCATTCTCGCCATCATGATCGCTATCAAAACGACGACCACCCGCCATATGACGATGACCGGTCAACCGGCAGGGAAAGGCATGTCCGCGCACTGAGCGATCAACATCCACCCCTGCCGATAAGAGCAGGGGTGTCACGCCTGCTCCGAACGCGCCACAAGGAGACAGGCCTGAACATGAAACCAGCGGATATTACAAACAAGCCATTTGATCTAAAGGACGTTGTCCTGCGTGCGACCCGGCTTGAAGACGTCGAAGCCTTGACGGAAATGCTCAACCTTCCCGGCGTCCGGCACGGCACCCTTCGGCAGCCTTTCCAGACGATTGAAAAGACGAGAAAATCGATAGAAAACCGAGCCCCTACCGACATCGTCATCGTCGCGGAGTGGCACGGAAAACTCGTTGGTAACGCCGGATTATACCGCAGAGCGGGCAGACAGTACCATGTCGCCGATCTTGCGATGTCCGTTCACGACGATTTCGCCGGAAAGGGCGTCGGTTCAAGGCTTCTGACGGCACTCATCGACGCGGCCGATAACTGGCATGATATCCGTCGCATCGAACTGAATGTCTTCACCGACAATCTGGCCGCCCTCCGGCTCTATGAGAAACTCGGTTTCGAACGCGAGGGCACCTTGCGCAACGATGCCTATCGCGACGGCAAATATGTCGACGCCTACGTCATGGCACGTCTGCGCTGATGTTTCAGGCGGACAAATGATCGGCAATCACTTCCCGAATGGTCCGACGTGACCATTCGGCCAGTTTCTCATCACGTCCACGTTGAGCCTCAAGCGTGATCAACGCCTTCCACAGCGCCCAGCCGCGCCCGCGCTGCCATGTGGCATTGTCGAGATCCATCGCCTGGCGAAAGACGTTCCGGCTTTCGGCGTCGAGCACGTTCCATGCCAGAATGAGATCGGAAGATGGGTCTCCGACGCCGGAACTGCCGAAGTCTATGACGGCTGAGACGCGGCCATCTCTTACAAGCAGATTGCCTTCGGCAATATCGCCATGCACCCAAACGCCCTGGCCCTGCCAGCTGCTCGAAAGAGCAAGCTGCCATATTTCCGTGGCCAGCCTCTGATCGACCTCATCGACAAGGCGCAACGCCGCCGCCCTCGCCTCGCCGTCATAGACTGCAAGCGACCCACCGCGGTGGAAATTGTGCTCGCCCGCAAACGGACCATCCGTCGCATCGATGCCCTGCAGGGATTTCAAAAACGCTGCTACGTCGACGGCTATTGTTGCGAGATCTATATGCCCAAGATGCCGGGCGAGAGGCTCGCCTTCAAGCCAGCCATAAACGGACCATGGAAACGGATAATCTTGTCCCGGCTCACCAATCGCCAATGGCTTTGGGATCGGAAGAGGCAAAAGAGGCGCAAGCTTCGGCAGCCAGCGATGCTCCTTCTCTACCTGCGCGACATAACCCGCAGCGCTCGGCAGGCGAACGAGCATATCATCACCAAGGCGGAAGCTGCGATTATCCCAGCCGCTCAGTTCCACCGGCCTGACATCAAGCTCCGCCCATTGCGGAAACTGGCTTGCGATCAGCGCTCGAACCTGCTGCGTAGAGATGACGATGCGGTCATCCATGTCCCGTTCCCCGTTTCAGGATGAGACCCATAGCGGCGCAAAACAACGAGGCGATGACGGTGCTTCAGCCACCGATCAGCGCCAGCCACTCGTCCTCGTCCATGGTCTGAACGCCCAGCTCCGCCGCCTTGGCAAGCTTGGAACCTGCCCCCGGCCCGGCCACCAGAATATCCGTCTTCTTTGATACGGAACCGGCCACCTTCGCGCCCAGACTTTCCGCACGGGCCTTGGCCTCGTCGCGCGTGAATTTTTCCAGAGACCCGGTAAAGACCACCGTCTTGCCCGCCACCGGGCTGCCTTCGGTCGAGGGCTTCTCGGCCTCCTTCGGCCGCAGCTCCCGTATCAGCCGGTCGATGACATCGAGATTGCGCGGTTCCTTGTAGAATTCGATGATGGCGCGCGCCACGACCTCGCCGATGCCATCGATACTGTTGAGTTCGGCCCAGGCATCGCTCGCCGGGTCGGCTGCCGCCTTCATGGCTTCCTCGAAATGCTCATAGGTGCCATAGGAACGCGCCAGAAGCTTCGCCGTGGTTTCACCGACGTGACGAATGCCGAGAGCGAAGATCAACCGATGCAGATCGATCTCGCGGCGGGCATCGATGGCATCGAACAGTTTCTTGACGCTGACCTTGCCGAAACCATCTATGTTTTCGAGCTTGGTAAGATGCGATGCCTCCTGCCGCGCCTTCAGCGTGAAAATATCAGGCGCGGTCTTGATGGAGAGGGCCGGATCCTCGCTTTCGAAGAAGAAATCGATCTGCTTGGTACCCAACCCCTCGATATCGAAAGCATTGCGTGAGACGAAATGTTTCAGATGCTCGACCGCCTGCGCCCGGCAGACGAAACCGCCGGTGCAGCGCGTGACCGAATCGAGCTTACCGGTCTTTTCATTGCGCTCCCGCACCGCATGGCTGCCGCACACAGGACATTTCTCCGGAAACGCATATTTCACCGCCTCAGCCGGGCGCTTCTCCAGAAGCACATCCAGCACCTGCGGAATGACATCGCCTGCACGCTGCACGATGACAGTATCGCCAATGCGGATATCATGATCCTCGGGCCGAATGCGCTCGCCGCTATTGCCGATACCCTCGATGTAATCGGCATTGTGTAGCGTCGCATTGGTGACGACGACGCCGCCGACGGTAATCGGGGTGAGACGCGCAACCGGTGTCAGCGCGCCGGTGCGCCCTACCTGGATTTCAATGTTCTCGACCGTGGTGAAGGCCTGCTCGGCCGGAAACTTGTGTGCGGTGGCCCAGCGCGGGCTGCGCGAACGGAAACCCAGCCGTTCCTGAAGGTCAAGCCGGTCGACCTTGTAGACCACGCCGTCGATATCGTAATCGAGATCGGGTCGCGCGACACCGATTTCATTATAATGTTCAAGCAATTGTTCGGCAGACGTGAATCGCTTCATCAGCGGATTGACCGGGAAACCCCATTCCCGGAATTTCTCGACGATACCATATTGCGTGTCGGCAATCCGCGTCGGCTGGCCGCCATTCGAGACCTCGCCAAGCGCATAGGCAAAGAACCGCAGCTTGCGTTTCGCCGTCACATTGGCGTCAAGCTGGCGCAGCGAACCGGAGGCCGTGTTGCGCGGGTTCACATAGGTCTGCTTGCCATCGGCCTCCATCTGGGCATTGAGCGCCATGAAGTCGCTCTTGGCCATATAGACCTCGCCGCGCACCTCCACCACATCGGGTACATCGGCAGGCAGCTGGTTCGGAATTTCCTTGATGGTCTTGATATTGGCGGTAACGTTCTCGCCCGTCGTGCCGTCGCCACGTGTTGCCGCCGTCTTCAGCTTGCCGTTCTCGTAGCGGATGGACATGGAAAGTCCGTCGATCTTCGGCTCGGCGGTAAAGGCAATCGAATCATCCGGCAGGTGCCCGAGGAAGCGGTAAACCGAACTGACGAAATCGCGCAGATCACCTTCAGAAAACGTATTGTCGAGTGACAGCATCGGCCGCGCATGCACGATGGGCGCGAAGGTGGGAAGCGGCGTGAAGCCGACTTTCTTCGAAGGGCTGTCGGCCCGCACCAGCGCCGGGAAAGCCGCCTCTATGGCATCGTTGCGCCGCTTCAGCGCATCGTAGTCCGCGTCCGAAATTTCCGGCGCGTCCTTGCCATGATAAAGCGCATCGTGGCGGGAAAGCTCGGCTGCCAGAAATGCCAGCTCGGAAGAGGCCTCAAGCTCGGTCAGGTTTTCGACGGGAATCTGGTCTTTCGACATGGAAGAAGCCTCACGGATGAATCTGCAATGCTTTTAGCGAATTATTGGCAAACGCAAAACCATCCTCGCTTTTCAACAGGCGGGAATCCGCTATTCTGAGCATCCGGATGAAACAGAAGCCGGAGCCCCCATGGAACTCACCACCCTCATTGCCTTTGCAGCAGCCTTCTTCGTGTTCGCGGCCAGCCCCGGCCCGGACAATATGACGATCGTCGCCCGCACCATCACCCATGGTGCCGCCTCCGGCCTCGCCTATGGGGCCGGAACCGTGGCAGGAATATTGATATTCCTCACGCTTGCAGCCCTCGGCCTGTCGATCCTCGCCGCCGAAATGGGAACGGTGATGGCGGTGCTGCGCTATGGCGGCGCGGCCTATCTCATCTGGATGGGCTTCAAACTCTGGACAGCGGAACCTGTGGTTCCCGATCTGCAACCCATGAATGGCCGCCATAGCCTTCTTTCGATATTCGCCACGGGAACCGCACTCAATCTCGGAAATCCGAAAATGCCGCTCTTTTACGTGGCATTGTTACCGAACGTTGTCGGCGCCTCGCTGACGGTCGATCACCTTCTGGCGCTGGCATCCGTCATCGTCGTGGTGGAGGCGGTTGTGATCGGCGCTCATGTGGTTCTGGCTGTGCGGGCAAGAAAGCTGCTGCGTGAGCCAAGAATCGTCCGCAGGGTGAACCGGGCTGCGGGCGGCGTCATGATCGGCTCCGGCGTGGCGGTTGCCGTCAGCCGTTAATCCTTGGCGGCAAGCAGGCGGGCGGCGGCAGCCCTCGCCTCATCGGTCACCGAGGCACCGGCAAGCATGCGGGCGATTTCTTCGGTGCGATGTTTCGGCTCCATGGTAGCGACACGCGTGGCGATGCGCTCGGTGCCGTCGCCGGAGGGGCCTTTGGAAATGAGAAGATGCGTGGCCGCCCGCGCGGCCACCTGGGGCGCGTGGGTGACGGACAGAACCTGCACGGTTTTCGACAGACGACGCAGCCTCTGGCCAATGGCATCTGCCACAGCGCCGCCAACGCCCGTGTCGATTTCGTCGAACACCAGTGTCGGTGCCGAACCACGATCAGCCAGCGCGACTTTAAGCGCCAGCAGGAAACGGGACAATTCGCCGCCAGAAGCGACTTTCATGATCGGGCCGGGCCGCGTTCCAGGATTGGTCTGAACGTGGAATTCCACGATGTCGATACCGTCAGCCGTCGCTTGCTCCGGGTCGGAGCTGACTTCGACGGTAAAACGTGCCCGCTCCAGCTTGAGCGCCGGAAGCTCCGCCATGACAGCTTCGGAAAGCGCATTCGCCGCATTGCGGCGTTTTTCGGAAAGCGATTTGGCCGCGTGGTCGAAATCGGCTTTCACAACGCCGAGATTGGCTTCAAGTTTGCCGAGCTTTTCTTCGCCCGCATCGAGGTCGGCGAGATCCGCGACCATTTTTTCCGCAAGCGCCGGCAGATCAGGCACCGCGACATTATATTTGCGTCCAGCGGCGCGTAGCGCAAACAGCCGTTCCTCCACCCGCTCCAGCTCGCGTGGATCGAACTCGGTGCGGCGAAGTGCGGCTTCCACTTCCATCTGCGCGTTGGAAAGGCTGTCGAGCGCGGCATCCAGCAATTGCACGGTGTCTTCCAGCAATCCCGGCGCCTCGTGGCTCTTGCGTTCCAGGCGCCGCATCATGGATGCGATCATGGGCACTGGCGAGGCGTTGCCGTTCAGGAACTCGCTAGCTTCGGCGATATCACCGGCAATACGTTCGGATTTCTGCATCACCGCCCGACGTTCGGCAAGCTCCTCCTCCTCGCCGTCGCGCGGCGAGAGCACCTCAAGCTCCTCGACGGAGGAACGCAGATAGTCCGCCTCTCGGGCAGCAGCCTCAACCTTGGCACGATGGGTTTTCAACGCCCGCTCGGCGTCCTTCCATGTGCGGTAGAAACCCTGAACGGCACGGGCATCGTCGCTCAGCCCGGCAAAAGCATCCAGCAGCGTGCGGTGGGCATCGGTATCGACAAGAGCGCGGTCGTCGTGCTGGCCGTGAATTTCGACCAGTAGCTGCCCCAGCTGACGCATCATCTGCACGCTGATGGCCTGATCGTTGATATAGGCCTTTGTGCGTCCGTCTGCGGATTGCACGCGGCGGAAAATCAGGTCGCCATCGTCATCCAGACCGTTTTCGCGCAGGAGATGCCGTGTGGGGTGGCTGTTCGGAACTTCGAAAGTGGCAGTGACCTGTCCCTTCTCTTCCCCGTGGCGCACCAGACCGCCATCGCCGCGGCCCCCGAGGGCCAGCGACAGGCTGTCAAGCAGAATGGATTTGCCCGCGCCCGTCTCACCCGTCAACACGGAAAGGCCCGCCTCAAAGCCGAGGTCGAGCCTTTCAATCAGAACGATGTCACGAATCGAGAGCTGGACCAGCATGGCCTATGCCCTGTCTCAGGCGCCGATAAGCTTCTTGCCGGCGCGCGAAATCCAGGACCCCTTGTTTTCACGCGGCTCCAACCCACCGCCCTTCAGCAGCTTGTAGGAATCCGCATACCATTGGCTGTCGGGATAGTTGTTGCCGAGAACGGCGGCCGCAGTCTGCGCCTCGTCGGAAAGACCCATCGCATAATAGGATTCCGTCAGACGGGCCAGCGCTTCCTCGATCTGGTTGGTGTTCTGGTATTGCTCGACGACGATACGGAAACGCGAAACGGCGGCGAGATATTCCTTGCGCTCAAGGTAATAACGGCCGACCTGCATTTCGCGGCCAGCGAGCTGGTCGCGGGCGAAACGGATCTTGGCCTGCGCGTCAGCGACATATTCCGAATCAGGGTAGTCGTTGACCACCTTGCTCATCGCCTCGACCGTGCGCTGCGCGGCGCGCTGGTCCTGCGTCACGTCGGAAATCTGCTTCGAATAGGCAAGACCGATCATGTACTGAACGTAGGCGGCATCCTTGGAGCGCGGATATTGGCGCAGGAAGCGGCTGCCCGACGCGATGGCCACGTCGTTCTTGTTGGTGCGAGTGGCGATGAAGGTCTGCATCACAAGCGCCTTCTGGCCCCATTCGGTGAAGGGATATTGCTTGTCGATCGCCTCGAACTTGCGTGAGGCTTCCGTCATGTTGCCGGCGTTCATGTTGGCAAGCCCCTGCTTGTACAGAACGTCTGGCGGATCGGTCTCGACGCCGAGCTTGGTAATGTCGATATCCGGATCGGACTGGCAGGCCGTGACGGCAACACTCGCACCGACCAACATCAACGAAACGGCGATCCCCCGCATCGTACCCTTCATTGCACCAGACCCTACATGCTTCATTCGACAGTTCCCACTTCCCGCGCAAATACATAAGCATCGGCTTTGCACTGGCGTTTCTAGCCATAAAAGCATCTGCAGGGCAACGCAATGATGATGCATTAACGCATTTTTATGGCATCGGCCCATGCAATCGCATGAATATCAGGCGGTATGACAAAACATCCCGCCCCTCATCGTGAAAAAGCCGCCCCGAAACGGAGCGGCTTTTCCTGTCAATCAATAGCCTGCAACAAACTCAAGCGGACCAGGGTGCAAATTCCGGCATGTTGACCGGAACGAATTCGCGGGCACGTACCTGGTTGCGGGCGGCCGGAGCCTCCACGATCTCATAGGCCGAGCGGTCGCTCAGCAAAGCCTTCAGCGCGTTGGCATTGACCTTGTGGCCGCCGCGATAGGAGCGATAGCAACCGATGAACTGCGCACCGGCAAGTGCCAGGTCGCCCACGGCGTCCAGCGTCTTATGGCGAACGAATTCGTCCTTGGCATAACGCAGGCCTTCCATGTTGATGACGCTGTTGTCGTCGGAGATGACAACAGAGTTTTCAAGCGAAGAGCCGAGTGCGTAACCGGCAGCCCACAGGCGCTCCACGTCACGCATGAAGCCGAAGGTGCGGGCGCGCGAAAGCTCGTTCTTGAACGTATCCGCCGTCAGGTCGCCCTTCCAGGACTGCTTGCCGATCAGTGGCGTGTCGAAATCGATATCGACCTCGAACCGCGTGCCGTCGTAAGGGCGGAATTCCGCCCAGGACGCACCCGAATCGATGCGCACCGGCTTGATGACGCGGATATAGCGGCGCTTCACACCAAGGTTCTTGATGCCAGCCGATTCGATCGCATCGATAAATGGCGCAGAGCTGCCGTCCATGATCGGCACTTCCGGACCGTCGACCTCAACGACGAGGTTATCGAGGCCCATGGCGTAGATGGCGGCCATGACGTGCTCGACCGTTGCCACTGACTGGGATAGCGAGCGGCCGAGCACGGTGCACAGATCGGTATTGCCGACATTGGAAGACACCGCCTTCAACTCGGTTACGCTGCCATTTTCATGAAGGCGCTGAAACACGATGCCCGTTCCGGCTTCTGCGGGCTGGAACGTCATCGAAGCCGGATTGCCGGAATGCACGCCAATGCCCTTGAGCTGAACAGCATTTGCGATAGTCGTCTGAAATCCGAGCAGTCCGATAGTCATGCGTATATGCCTTGTTTTGAAAACCGCGCCGTATATTCAGCGCCGTTCAAGTTTTTCAAGCCGGTTTCAACAACCGGCAAGGTCAATGTTTTCCCTTACCCAGCCTCATACATACGCACATGAAAGTGCCAGGACAAATCACTGTTCGTTTCGGATTGTTACACGCACAAGCCATTGAAAAGATGAATTAATTTACTGTTAATAACGCACAATAAAACAAAACGCCCGGGTCGTGTGACCCGGGCGTTTGGAGAGGCGAACGGAATCGCTGTTAGTTGGACTGGCGACGCAGGAACGCCGGAATTTCCAGCTGGTCGTCGTCATGGTGGCTTGCCGAAGAAGGCGTCGCACGACCGTGATCGTCAAGCTGGCCACGACGCGGAGCGTAGAGGCTGGCTTCCGGCGAAAGTGCGCGGCGCTGCTGCGGCGCCATGCTCGGCGCATCCATCATTTCGGAAGGAACTTCTTCCTCTTCGCGTCGACCAAGCGAGTTGGTGATGCGCTTCAGAAGACCCATCGGGCCACGCTCTTCCTGGGCTGCAGGAGCTGCGTGGGCACGGTGATCCATCTCGGCCTTCACGACCGGCGGAAAGTCCTCGACCTTCGGCATGCGGACAGGCTCGGGCTGGCGGGCAACAGGAGCCTGCTCCTGATAGACCGGAGCCTGCGGCTGCTGCAGACGCGGAGCGGCAACCTGTTCCGGCGCGTGATAGACCGGTGCCGGGGCAACAGGTGCCGGAGCAGCCTGCTGAACCGGCTGTGCCGGACGGAGAGCTGCCGGTGCTTCAGCCGGAGCGGATGCAAACAGCTTGCTCTGCGGACGGAAATCCTGAGAGGGCTGCTGGTGTGCTGCGAAACCAAGTTCACGTTCCATTTCGGCTTCCGCCGAACGGATGGTCTGGGCGATCTGGTCTACGGTCTTTGGTGCCTGCGATACTGCTTGTGCAGGCTGAACTGCGGCCGGAGCGGGAGCAACGGCCGCGGAAGGACGGATAAGCGGCTTGGCGGCTGCGGCGCGCATATCGGCAATGTTCTGTTCGCCAACGCCCGCAACGCGGTCGATGCCGGTCGCGACGACGGAGACGCGGATGAGACCTTCAAGTGCCTCGTCGAAGGTTGCGCCGAGGATGATGTTGGCATCCGGATCGACTTCTTCGCGAATACGGGTAGCCGCTTCGTCGACTTCGAACAGGGTAAGATCGCGACCGCCGGTGATGGAGATCAGGAGGCCCTGTGCGCCCTTCATCGAGGTTTCGTCGAGCAGCGGGTTGGCGATTGCCGCTTCCGCAGCCTGCATCGCACGGCCCGGACCGGAAGCTTCGCCAGTACCCATCATTGCGCGGCCCATTTCACGCATGACCGAGCGAACGTCAGCGAAGTCGAGGTTGATGAGACCTTCCTTCACCATCAGATCGGTAATGCAGGCAACGCCGGAATAGAGAACCTGGTCAGCCATGGCGAAGGCATCGGCAAAGGTCGTCTTGTCGTTGGCAATGCGGAAGAGGTTCTGGTTCGGAATGACGATCAGCGTATCGACGGACTTCTGCAGTTCCTCGATGCCCTGTTCGGCAAGACGCATGCGGCGACCGCCTTCGAAATGGAAAGGCTTGGTAACGACGCCGACCGTCAGAATGCCCTTGTTGCGGGCAGCCTGTGCGACGACAGGTGCAGCACCCGTTCCGGTACCACCTCCCATGCCGGCCGTGACGAAGCACATGTGGGTGCCGTTCAGGTGATCGATGATCTCATCGATGCATTCTTCAGCGGCGGCGCGTCCGACTTCCGGCTGGGAACCGGCACCGAGACCCTCGGTGACGTTGACGCCGAGCTGGATGACCCGGTCTGCCTTCGTCATGGTCAGAGCCTGTGCATCCGTGTTGGCGACGACGAAATCGACACCCTGGAGGCCAGCCGTGATCATGTTGTTGACAGCGTTACCGCCACCGCCGCCCACACCGAAAACAGTGATGCGTGGCTTCAGCTCGGTGATATCAGGCTTTTGCAGCTGTATCGTCATTTTACCATTCCTTCTTTCTCTGGCCGCATCGCCCCGCTGGCCGATTCTTGAAAACTCAACTTGGAAACCTCAGGCTCACGCCACGAGGCTACTCAGAAACTCTCTTTCAGCCATTGCCCTACCCGGGCTATCCGGCCGCTACCCGTACCAAACGGCGAGAACATTCCGCCTTGCGCCGCATGAATTTCGATGTCCGCCACCTGCGGATAGATCATCAGTCCGCATGCGGTTGAAAATGCCGGTCCCTTTGCCGCAACCGGAAGACCCGCAACCCCCATGGGGCGGCCGATACGAACGTTGCGGGCAAGAATGCGCCGTGCCGTTTCCGGCAGCCCCGTCAGCTGGCTCGCGCCGCCCGTCAGGACAACACGTTTGCCGACGATGGGGCTGAAGCCGGACTTCTGGATACGATCACGGATCAATTCCAGCGTCTCTTCGATACGCGCCCGCACGATGCGGGTAACAAGTGCCCTTGAAACTTGCGATGGTTGATCGCGATCATCTTCGCCAATCGGCGGGATCGAAATCATGTCGCGCTCATCCGCGCCATTCAGCAAAGCCGAACCATGCACCACCTTCAGTCTCTCCGCATCTTCGATTCGTGTCGAGAGGCCTCGTGCAAGATCTGTCGTAACGTGATGGCCGCCAAGGCCGATCGCGTCGGTATGAATGAGACGGCCTTCGGCGAAAACCGAGATCGTCGTGGTGCCGCCGCCCATGTCGATGGCCGCACAGCCAAGCTCGACCTCGTCATCGACCAATGCCGCAAGACCGCTGGCATAGGGCGTCGCCACCATGCCCTCGACCGAAAGATGCGCACGATTGACGCAAAGCTCGAGGTTCTTCAGCGCCGTGCGTTCGACAGTCACCACATGCATGTCGACACCGAGAAGATCGCCATACATCGACAGCGGATCACGAATGCCGCGCTCGCCATCCAGCGAATAGCCTGTTGGCAGCGAATGCAGGATCGCCCGATCCTGACGCATGGACTGCTGGCTCGCCGCCACCAGAACCTTGCGCAGGTCGCTTGCTTCCACTTCCTGTCCGCCGAGATCGATGCTCGCGGTATAGATGTCGCTTGCCAGCCTGCCGGCGGAAACATTGACGATCAGGCTGTCGACGGTCAGGCCTGCCATGCGCTCGGCCGCATCCACCGAAAGACGGATCACGCCTTCGAGCGCGTCAAGATCGGCGATCACGCCGGATTTCACACCGCGCGAGCGCTGGTGACCAATGCCGATGATTTCCACCTTGTGGGTGCGACCCGGCAGGATTTCGCTTTCCTGGCGCGGCGTCAGCCGTCCGATCATGCAAACGACCTTGGTCGAGCCGATGTCGAGCACCGAGACGATGTGGCTGCGTTTGGAAGACAGCGGCTTCAGACGAGGCAGGCCGAAATGGGAAGAACCAAAAAAGCTCATGTGTTCTTCTCCGCTTTCTTGAGTGCCTTCGTGCGTGCATCTACCGCCGTCTGGCGGCGCTCTGCTGCGCCTTCGGTCAACTGGATCGTGGTGCGGTCCGTCAGACGCAGATCGACGGCAGCGACATCACGCGACAGAACCTTTTCCTCGAGATCGAGCCGTGCCAGCAATTGCAGTGCCTGCGGCAGGTTCTCTTCCGGCAGCTTGACGACGATGCCGTTGTCGAGATGCAGATCCCAGCGGCGGCCGGCAATGCGAACATAGGCGCGAACGCGGTTGCGAATTTCCGGCCAATCAGCCAGTTGCCCTACGAAACCGGCAGCACCCGTTTCCGCGTCGCGTCCGACGAACAGCGGCAGGGCGGCAAATTTATTGTCACGCAGCGGCGCGATCACGCTGCCGCTTTTTTCGATCAGCGACAGTTCCGTGCCATGCTGCCAGATGCCGAAAGCTTCACGCTCCTTCAGGCGAACCTCAACCGTCTTCGGGTAGACCTTGCGGATATCAACATCTTCGACCCAGGGAAGCTGGACGAGCTTGCGGCGTGCCGCATCGATATCAAGCGCAATCAGGGAGGTGCTGCCGTCAAGGCCGAGAAGCTGGAAGACTTCGATTTCCGATGTCTGCAAATTGCCGGATACCTTGACGTCCTCAACCGCAAAACCGGCGGCCGAGGTCGTGGTCTGGGTGACGATATTCGTATGTCCGCCAAGCGACATGCCGTAAAGCCCGATCACCGCGTAAAAGGCAACAGCCGAAATCGTGCCGGTATGGGCGGGAATGTGGATGCGTCCGGTCGCAAGGCTGACACCGAAACGCACGAAACGACGCAGCGGACGCGGCAGCACCCTGCGATCGTCGGCATTTGCCGTCGCCACGAATTGCTCGCGCTTTTTTGCCGTCGACTTTTTGCCGGTCACCGCAAACACGAAGCGTCCTCCACCATCCAGCTGACAAGGTTACCAAAGGAGCGGCCAGCATGGGCCGCCATTTCCGGCACCAGGGAGGTCGGCGTCATGCCCGGCTGCGTATTCACTTCAAGCCAGATAACTTCGCCATCTTCTGAGAAGCGGTCGTCGTAACGAAAGTCTGAACGGCTTACGCCACGGCACCCGATCGCCCGATGCGCCATAACCGCCAGTGTTTGAATTTTTTGGTAAATTTTTGGTGAAATTTCTGCCGGAATGACATGCTTTGAGCCACCGGCTGCGTATTTAGCGTCATAATCATAGAAATTGTGACCCAGCGGCACCACTTCCGTCACACCTAGCGCCTCGCCGTCGAGCACGCCGCAGGTCAGTTCGCGACCATGGATGTAACGCTCGACCATGACGTGATCGCCGTAACGCCATTCGGACGAGGTAAGGATTTGCGGCGGATGCGACTGGTCTTCCTTGACGATCACCACACCGAAGCTAGAGCCTTCGCGCACCGGCTTCACGACGTAGGGCGGCGCAAGCGGATGTTCGCTGGTGAATTCGAACCGGTTCATGACGCGTTCGTCAGCCACCGGAATGCCAGCAGCCGCAGCCACTTTCTTGGCCTGCGCCTTGTCCATGGCAAGTGCAGAAGCGAGCACGCCGGAATGGGTATAGGGAATGGCGAGATATTCGAGAATGCCTTGAATGGTGCCGTCTTCACCGAAGGGGCCATGCAGCGCATTGAAGGCGACATCCGGGCGCAGCTCGCCGAGTACGGCGGCGATATCGCGCCCCACATCGACCCGGGTGACCTTGTACCCCTCGCCCTCAAGGGCGAGCGCGCAAGCGTTCCCGGACGAGAGGCTGACCGGCCGCTCCGACGAAAACCCACCCAAAAGAACAGCTACGTGCTTGCCGCCCATCGATACCTCTGACACCAAATCTCCGCTACGATCCGCACCGGAACCAACCGAATTTGACGAACGGTGATTCTGGCACATGATCCTTGAGATCAGTTAAACGCCATTAAGGTTAATGAATCGTTTACTTTCGTTAACCGCCGCGCCCAACATGCCAGTTCCATTAAAGAATCAGCATCGATCCGAATTACCTCCTTGGAATCAGAGAGTTGGACGGATTGCAACATGCAGGTTTTCAATGATCGGAAATAGAACGAGGGTGCCGCACACTTCTATCCCTGATAAAGACAAGGCGAAAACGTTAACGGATGATGCTTTTCCCCAGCGAAAATTATCTGACGTTTCAGCATTTTAAATCCGTCGCCTGAATCAGTCTCTCAATCTTGAGACTGCGTCCTCGCACACGCTGCGGTGCCTGTCGCGCCAGCCGATCACATTGTCCGCATTATTTCTTTTTTAGCATTCCAAAAGAACAAAAATTGCGTTAACGCAGTCAATGCCTCCCAAGGCATGACATGCAATCATCCAAAAATGGGACCAAAACCATGACTGACGCGGTATCTCAGGTATCGCCGACAGCTGGCAATTCGAACGTTGTAAAGACAAATTCGCCTGCACGAGTTCTCACTGCCAGCCTGGTCGGCACGACCATCGAGTTTTTCGATTTTTACGTTTACGCCACGGCCGCAGTGCTCGTGTTTCCGACATTGTTCTTCCCGAACAATGATCCGATGACGGCACTTCTGGCATCCTTCGCCACCTTCTCCATCGCCTTTTTCGCCCGCCCGCTCGGCGCCGTCGTTTTCGGCCATTATGGTGACCGCGTCGGCCGTAAAGCTACGCTTGTCGCCGCTCTGCTGACCATGGGCGTATCGACGGTCGTGATCGGCCTTCTGCCGTCCTATGAGACAGCCGGTGTTCTGGCACCTCTGTTGCTGGCGCTTTGCCGCTTCGGTCAGGGCTTCGGTCTTGGCGGAGAATGGGGTGGCGCGGTCCTGCTCGCCACGGAAAACGCTCCTCCCGGCAAGCGCAGCTGGTACGGGATGTTTCCGCAGCTCGGCGCGCCCGTCGGTCTGTTCCTCTCCTCCGGCGTCTTCTGGATCCTGCTGCACTTCATGTCGCAGGAAGCGCTTCTGAGCTGGGGCTGGCGCATTCCCTTCGTCGCTTCGATCATCCTGATCGCGGTTGGCATGTGGGTTCGTCTGTCGATCACCGAAACGCCAGCCTTCCAGAAGGCGATCGAAAAGGAAGAACGTGTTGCCGTGCCGGTCGTGGAACTGTTCCGCAACCACAAGCGCAGCCTCGCGCTCGGCACTTTCGTAGCGTTGGCTACCTTCGTGCTGTTCTATATCGGTACCGCCTATCTGCTGTCCTACAACGTCAAGGTTCTGAAAATCCCGTTCCTCGACGCACTCGAAGTGCAGATCATGGGCTCCATCGTTTTCGGCATCTTCATCCCGATCGCCGGCAAGCTCGCTGAGCGCTTCGGCCGTCGCGAAATCCTGATCCTGACGACGGTGCTGATCGGCCTGTTCTCGTTCCTGCTGCCTACCCTGATGACAGGCGGCGAAGGTTCGATCTTCATCTTCGCGGCTCTTGCGATGACGCTGATGGGCATGACCTACGGCCTGATTGGAACGGCGCTTGCCGCCCCCTTCCCGACAAGGGTGCGCTACACCGGCTCGTCCATCACCTTCAACATGGCCGGCATCTTCGGCGCATCGCTGGCACCCTACATCGCCACATGGCTGCAGGTGAATTACGGCATGGGATATGTCGGATATTACCTCTGCGTATCCGCCCTCATCACGCTCGCCTGCATTCTTCTGTCCCGCAAGGATGAAGTCTGAGCGACAAGCCACTAAAAGATCGGGGCCGCGAAATCACCTTTCGCGGCCTTTTTTCGTTTGTGATGATCCTCAAGCGATAATTTGACGGCCACCTTTCGCGCCCGACGAACAGATGCGATTACGCCCGCTACGTTTCGCCTCGTAGAGCGCCATATCCGCATTGTGCATGACCTTCTCGAAAATCTCCCTGTTCCCGCGCAAGGCCACACCTATCGAGATGGTGGTACTGATCTGCAAATCCTGAAAATGAACCGTTGTCGTCGCGATCTTCTCACGGACGCCTTCGCACTGTTCCAGGAACCGGTCCGGGGCAAGGGTGTGGACGACGACAAACTCTTCACCGCCCATCCGCGCCACATGAGCAGCTTCATCGAAACCTTCCCGAATTGTCTTGGCAACACTGGAGATAACCATGTCACCAGCCAAATGGCCGTAGCTGTCATTCACGGACTTAAAATGATCAATGTCGATAAATGCGACGCAATATGGCGTACTCAGGTGAACGCAATTCGAATAAAGACCTAGCCGGTTATGAAGACCTGTCAGAGCATCAGTCTGGCTGAGCTGCGCAAAACGCTCGTGTGACTGGATCAGTAACTGCATCTGCCTCGCATTGAGCCAGCAAATTAAAAAACCGACGGTGAAAGAGATTGTCGTACTAAGGACCAGGCCGATCGTGAGCCCATTGCTCAAGTCCGAGACCAGGTCCAACTGCGCCATCGTCAGGATCGCAACGACACAGATAACGGCGGCTATGGAAGCGATCAGGCAAGCCAATCGAAATGATGACTGTACCGGGTCAAGCCGACGCCATCCATCCGGTGTCGCCACGGTGAAAGTCGTTATCGCGACGAGTTCGCTTATAAAACGTGACAGCTGTCCGCTTACGCGATCGGCAATGAAAATGCTCATAAATATCACCCAAGCAGTAGAGTGGCGCAACGCTGCCTCTCCCGTAATCTAAATACTGCTTATAGATAAAAACTATTGATCGACCGTTACCCGTCGCCAAGGGTGATATGAAACAAAAACTCCTGGCCGCTTGGTGCTGCCAGGAGAGATATGAAACGGCTAACGCAGTTGCTCATGGCAATCGCGAGGCATCGAAATTTTCAGGCGCCGAGGAAGGGCTCCACTTCACGACCCGGCATGAAAAGCCCAAGCCGTTTGATTTCCCACTCCAGCCGAATGCCCGACTTCTCGAACACGCGCTTGCGAATGGTCTCGCCCAGATATTCCAGATCGTAACCGGTCGCATGGCCGGTATTGATCATGAAATTGCAATGCAGCGATGACATCTGCGCACCGCCGATGACCAGACCGCGACCGCCCGCTTCGTCGATCAGTTCCCAGGCGGAATGACCTTCGGGGTTCTTGAAGGTTGATCCACCGGTCTGTTCACGGATCGGCTGCACGGTTTCGCGGTGGTGACGCACGGCGTCCATATCGGCGCGGATCTTCGCGCGGTCTTCCGGATAACCCTCAAACAGGGCGCCGGTGAAGATCAGACCAGCATCGGCGCCGGAGTGGCGATAGCTGTAATCCATATCCGCATTGGAGAGCACATGCTGGTTGCCCTGACGGTCCACCGCATAAACCTCCACGACACGCTCACGCGTTTCACCGCCGTTGGCGCCCGCATTCATGCGTAGCGCGCCGCCGATGGAGCCGGGAATACCGTAATAGAAATGGAAACCGCCAATGCCATTATCCATGGCCATCGCGGCAATATGCTTGTCCGGGCAGATCGCGCCTGCCTTGATGCGGTTTTCACCCGAAAGCTCCACCGAGCCGAAACCTTTGGCGGAAAGACGGACGACGACACCTGGAATGCCGCCATCGCGCACCAGAAGGTTCGAGCCGACACCGACCACGGTCAACGGCACGTCCTCCGGCAGGATTTTCAGGAATGTAACCAGATCGTCGGTATCGTGCGGCTGGAACATGACTTCCGCAAGACCGCCGGCTCTGAACCACGTCACGCGGTCCATGGGCGCATCCGGTGTCAGACGTCCCCGCAATTCCTTTACCCCGTCGCCGAGCCTCCCCAGCAATTTAACCCCATCGACCTGTCTCATTCAGACTTTCCTGATATGCTCTTCAATTCCGAAGGCAGCGCTGCCGCCCATTGCGTGATATTTCCGGCCCCCAAGAGAACCACGAAATCGCCCGGATTCGCAATGCCTGCAACCACTGACGCGAGATCTTCCCGTTTTTCGAGAAAACGGGCATCGCGATGGCCGGCAGCCTTGATTGCGGAGACCAGCGCTTCCGAGCTTGCGCCCTCGATCGGATCTTCGCCCGCTGCATAGACCGGAGCAAGAATAATCGTATCGGCATCGTTAAAACAATGCGCGAAATCATCGAACAGGCTGGAAAGGCGGCTGTAGCGGTGCGGCTGATGCACGGCGATGATGCGGCCCTTGCAGGCTTCGCGCGCAGCCGCGAGCACAGCCTTGATCTCAACCGGATGGTGGCCGTAATCGTCGAAGACCTGCACGCCATTGGCTTCGCCCGTCAGCGTGAAACGACGCTTGACGCCGGCAAAGGAGGCGAGGCCCTTCTTGATGTCCGCTTCCGAAATACCGAGACGATTGGCGACGGCAATCGCGGCCGTTGCGTTCGAAACATTGTGGCGACCGGGCATCGGCAGGACGAGGTCCGTGAAGGAGAATATCTTGCCGGTGCGGCGCCGGCGAATTTCCACATCGAAGATAGACCGCGTGCCATCGATGCGCACATTCGAAAACCGCACGTCGGCCTGTGGGTTCTCACCATAGGTGATGACCTTACGGTCTTCGATACGCCCAACCAGAGCCTGCACCTCGGGATGGTCGAGACACATGACGCCAAAGCCGTAGAACGGAACATTCTCCACGAATTGCCGGAAAGCAGCGCGCACGGCGTCGAAATTGCCGTAGTGGTCAAGATGTTCCGGGTCGATATTGGTGATCACGGCCACATCGGCCGGAAGCTTCAGGAATGTGCCATCGGATTCATCGGCCTCCACCACCATCCACTCGCCCTCGCCCATGCGGGCGTTGGTGCCATAGGCGTTGATGATACCGCCGTTGATGACGGTCGGGTCGAGATTGCCGGCTTCCAGCAGGGTCGCGACCATCGAAGTTGTGGTGGTCTTGCCGTGCGTGCCACCGATGGCAATGGCGTTGCGGAAACGCATCAACTCGGCCAGCATTTCGGCACGGCGAACGATCGGCAGGTGTTTTTCCCGCGCGGCGATCAGCTCCGGATTGTTCTTCTTGATCGCGGTGGAAACGACCACGACCTCGGCATCACCGAGATTATCCGCCGTGTGGCCGACGAAGACCTCGATGCCCTTGTCGCGCAGGCGCTGCACATTGGCGCTGTCGGCCTGGTCGGAGCCCTGTACGCGATGACCGAGATTGTGAAGCACTTCGGCAATGCCGCTCATGCCGATCCCGCCTATGCCGATGAAATGGACAAGGCCTATGGCTTTCGGCATCTTCATGCCTCAACTCCTTCAATGTTCTTCTTGAATTCCTGTACGGACTTTCCGCTCGCAATCGCCTCGACCAGATCGGCCAGTACATCCGCCGCGTGCGGTTTTCCTGTCGCCTTGGCCGCCGCCGCCGTTGCGGACAACCGATCCGGCTCGGACAGCGCCGAGGACAGAAGGCCGGAGAGCTTCTGCGGCGACAGTTCCGACTGCCTGATAACGCTTGCACCGCCGGCTGCCGAAAGCGCTGCCGCATTGGCCGCCTGATCGTGATCCAGCGCATGCGGATAAGGCACGAGGATCGAGGGTCGGCCGATCACCGAAAGCTCCGATACCGTCGACGCACCCGAACGGCTGATGACCAGATCGGCCTCACCGATGCGGGAGGCCATGTCGCCGAAGAAAGGCGAGACATCCGCCTTCACGCCCAGCTTCTGATACGAGGAGATCACACTGTCCTTGTCTTCGGGGCGCGCCTGCTGGGTCACGACGATGCGCTTGCGCTGTTCGTCCTTCAACAGGCAGATCGCCGCCGGAACCGCGCTGGAAAAGAACTGCGCTCCCTGGCTGCCGCCAAAAACCACGAGCTGGAACGTCTCGCCGGTCTGCGAAGGCGTATAGGGTATCTCTGACGCCGCCAGCACCGCCGGGCGCACGGGATTGCCGGTCGCAACCGTCTTGTCGGAATATTGGCCGTTGGCGGGCGGCAGAAAACCACCGGCAATCGCCTTCACACGGGCCGCCAGCGCCTTGTTGGCTCGACCCATCACCGCATTCTGCTCGTGAATGATCGATGGCACACCAAGCCCGGTCGAGGCAAGCAGCGGCGGCACGGTGGGATAACCGCCAAAGCCGACGACCGCAACCGGCTTCAGCTTCGTGATCAGCCGGCGCGCTGAACGCAGCCCTGTCCACAGCTTCCACAGCGAACGCGCCACGGAAATCGGGTTTTTCGAACCGATGGTGGCGGATGGAACGACGTGAATCTCTTCCGCCGGAAACTTGCCCGCATAACGCTCGGCGCGGCTGTCGGTGACCAGATGCACCTGATAGCCGCGCGCTTTCAGCGTGTGCGCCAAGGCCTCGGCTGGAAAGACATGGCCGCCGGTACCCCCGGCGGCGAGCAGAACAATACCCTTGCTCATGATCATTTACTCCGCAGGAACGCCGGAACCGACGCGGAAGAAGCTGCGCTCCTGCGCCCTCTTTTCCGGCCTGTGGCGTGTCAGCGCCAGAAGGAAGCCTGCCGTGACGCAGATCGCCATCATCGACGAACCACCATAGGAAATCAGTGGCAGCGTCATGCCCTTGGCGGGCATCAGCTCCAGATTAACGCCGATATTGATCATCGACTGCATGCCGATCTGCAGGACCAGACCGGCCACGGCAAAGCGGCAGAAATCGTCTTTTTCCCTGAAGGCGTGCGAGAGGCCGCGCAACACGATGAAGGCGAAGATCGCCACAAGGAACATGCAGAAAACAATGCCGAATTCTTCCGCCGCCACCGAGAAGATGAAGTCGGTATGGCTGTCGGGAATGATACGCTTGACGATGCCCTCACCCGGGCCGCGACCGAACCAGTCGCCACGAATGATCGCCTCGCGCGCCGTATCCACCTGGAAGGTATCACCCTCACCGGTCCAGAAACGGTCGATACGGCCGGCGACGTGCGGCAGGAGCAGATAGGCGGAGACGATGCCGAGAACGCCGAGGCCGCCGAGCACGATGATCCAGAACCACGGAACACCGGCCATGAAGAACATGCCGCCCCACACCACCGATGTCAGGATGGTCTGGCCAAAGTCGGGCTGGGCAATCAGAAGTGCCGCCACGATACCGAAGGTGATGATAGCAAAGAGGTTACCGGGAATTTCGGGGTGGCGCGCACGTTCGGCAAACAGCCAGGCGCAGACAATGACGAAGGCGGGTTTCATGAATTCCGATGGCTGGATCGAGAAGCTGCCGATGGAAATCCAGCGCCGTGCACCCTTGACCTCGATACCGAAGAACAGCGCGAAAATCATCATCAGCAGCGACGCGATCAGCATCATCACTGCCACGCGCCGGACCTGACGCGGCGACAGGAAGGAAAGACCGATCATGATCGCCAGCGAAGGCACCATGAACATCGCCTGACGTTCCACGAAGAAGAAGCTGTTGAGACCGATGCGTTCGGCAACCGCCGGCGATGCCGCAAATGACAGCATCAAGCCGATGCCCATCAGCGCGATGAACGCCGCCAGAAAGAAACGGTCGATGGTCCAGAACCATTCCGCGACCGGACCGCGATCAACTCGGCTTACCATGGCCTCAGCCCCCTTTTCCAGAGTGAACGAGCATCGTCACGCCATCGAGCGCCGCAACCTGCGCGACGAACGAATCACCTCTGATTTCAAAGTTCTTATATTGGTCGAAGCTTGCGCAAGCCGGGGATAACATCACAATACTGCCGGCCGTCGCATCTTTTTCCGCATCCGCCGCCGCATGCTGCACCGCCTTGTCCAGCGTGCCAGATATTTCATAAGGCACGGCTTCGCCGAGCGTCGCTGCAAATTCCGCCGCCGCCTCGCCGATCAGATAAGCCTTGGCGATGCGCGGAAACAGGGGCGCAAGGCTGGCAATGCCGCCGGCCTTTGGCAGACCGCCCGCGATCCAATAGATGCGCTCATAGCTCGACAAGGCCGGTGCTGCGGCATCGGCATTGGTTGCCTTGCTGTCATTGACGAAAGTGACATTGCCGCGCCGACCGACCGGCTGCATGCGATGTTTTAGGCCGGGGAAGGACTTGAGACCTGCGCGAACGTCCTCTTCGGAAACGCCGACGGCAAGGCATGCGGCAATTGCAGCCGCTGCATTCTGGGTATTGTGGCTGCCGCGAAGCGTCTGGATGCCGTCGAGATCGACCAGCAGCGAGGACTTGCCCCCATGCGCCCGCAGGATGCGGCTGCCTTCGGCATAAAGACCTTCGGAAACGACATTGCGCTTGGAGATGCGCTCCACCTTCACGCCGGCACGCTCGATGCGGTCGGCGATCAGCGTGGAATAGCTGTCATCAACGCCGACAATTGCCGTGCCACTGCCCGCCACAAGCCGTTCCTTGACATCGGCATAATGCTGCATGGTGCCGTGCCGGTCGAGATGGTCGGGCGTCAGATTGAGCAGAATGCCGGCCGTCGGATTGATCGTCGGCGCCAGATCGATCTGGTAGGACGAGCATTCAACGACATAGAAACGTTGCGCTTTCGGCGGATCGAGGCTCAGCACCGCAGTGCCGATATTGCCGCCGAGTTGTGTATCGCGGCCCGAAGCCTTGAGGATATGGGCAATCAGTGCGGTCGTCGTGGATTTGCCGTTCGTGCCGGTGATGGCGATGAAGGGGCAATCCGGCGCATGCGCTCGGCGCTCGCGAATGAAAAGCTCGATATCGCCGATAATCTCGACACCCGCCGCCCGGGCAAGATCGACCGACCAGTGCGGCTTCGGATGCGTTAGCGGCACGCCGGGTGCGAGCACGAAAGACGAAAAGGAATGCCAGTCTATCGTTCGAAGATCAGCCGTCGTTATCCCTTCGGCCTCAGCCTTGGCGACGCTGTCGGGATTATCGTCGAAAGCAACAACATCCGCCCCGCCGGCAACCAGCGCCCGGGCCGTGACGAGGCCCGAACCGCCAAGCCCGAAAAGCGCGACCTTCTTACCTCTGAACGACGAGACCGGGATCATCGCTCACCTCAGCTTCAGCGTAGCAAGGCCGAGCAGCGCCAGACCGACGGAAATGATCCAGAAACGGATGACCACCTGGCTTTCCGTCCAGCCTTTTTTCTCGAAATGATGGTGGATGGGCGCCATCAGGAAAACGCGCCTGCCGGTGCGCTTGAACCAGAAAACCTGGATGATGACCGAGAGCGTTTCCATCACGAACAGGCCGCCGACGATGACCATGACGATCTCGTGCTTGGTGGCGACAGCGATGGAGCCGATGAGGCCGCCGAGCGCCAGCGAACCCGTATCACCCATGAAGATGGCGGCGGGCGGCGCGTTGAACCACAGGAAGCCGAGACCAGCCCCGACCACCGCGCCGACGATGACAGCGAGCTCACCCGTTCCGGGCACGAAGTTGATCTGCAGATAATTGGCGAAAACCGCGTTACCGGCGAGATAAGCAATCACGCCGAAGGTGGCGGCTGCAATCATGACAGGCACGATGGCGAGACCATCGAGACCGTCGGTCAGGTTAACCGCATTGCCGGCGCCGACAATCACGAAAGCACCGAACAGCACGAAGAAATAGCCGAGATTGATCACGAGTTCCTTGAAGAACGGAAAGGCGATGGAGCTTCCGAGCGTGCCGCCATGCGGTGCGGAAGCAAGCGCCACCTTCATCATGAAGAACACGGCAATCGCGGCAATCAGGAATTCGATGCCGAGACGGGCTTTGCCGGAAAAGCCCTTGTCGCTCTGCTTCGTCACCTTGAGATAGTCGTCGTAAAAGCCGATAGCTCCGAAGCCGAGCGTCACCATCAGAACGGCGACGACGTAGACGTTCGACAGGTCACCCCAGAGCAGCGAACCGCCGAGAATACCGGCAAGGATCATCAGCCCGCCCATGGTCGGCGTGCCAGCCTTCTTGAAATGCGTCTGCGGCCCGTCGGCACGGATCGGCTGGCCCTTGCCCTGGCGCACGCGCAGCGAATTGATGATCGCCGGTCCGAAAAGGAAGACGATCAACGCAGAGGTGAACATCGCCGCACCCGCCCGGAAGGTGATGTACCGGAAGAGGTTGAAGACTTGAATTTTATCCGACAGTTCGACGAGCCAGATCAGCATAATTGCCCTTTCAAAAGGCTATTTCAGACTTGGCGTTCCGTCTCGGGGAATGCCGGATACTTGTCAAGCAGTGCCGCGACAATCTTGCCGAAACCCAGCCCAAGTGACGATTTTACCATCAGCGCATCGCCCGGTTGCACCCATTGCAGGGCAAAATCGGCAAGTTCAGCTGTCGTCGGGAACCAGATGACAGTTACACTGTCCGGAAGCGCATCGCGAAGGGCGGCCATCGCCTCCCCAGCCAGCCAGACATGTTCGATACCACCGGCTAGCAGCGGTCCGGCCAGTTCCTCGTGTAGCTGGGCTGAGAATTCACCCATCTCCAGCATGTCGCCGAGAACGGCAACGCGACGGCCATAACCCTGCGTTTCTGTTTCCGCAAGCACGGCAATCGCCGCCCGCATGGAGGCGGGGTTGGCGTTGTAGCTCTCATCGATCAGCAGGAAGGAGCCGCTTTCAATCGTCAAGCGATGGCGCTGTCCGCGCCCCTTGACTGCCTCGAGCGTTCCGAGCACTTCGAAAGCGCGGTCGAGATTGGCGCCGGTAACGGCTACAGCGCCAAGCACCGCCATGGCGTTATCGGCAATATGCCTGCCGGGAATATTCAGGTGCAATTCGCTCGTTTCGCCGTTCAGGATCGCCCAGATGGTCGAGCCCGTGGACGTGCTTTCGAAATCGGCCAGCCGGAAATCGGCCTTGGCATGCTGCCCAAAGGTCAGGATATGCTCGATACCCTGGTCCTGCGCCGCTTCTTCAAGTTGCTCGAACTGGGCGTTGTCACGGTTGAGGATGACGAAGCCGCCCTCCTCCAACCCTTCGAATATCTCCGCCTTGGCGCTCGCGATCTCTTCTATGTTCTTGAAATTGCCCAAATGAGCTGGCGCGATGGTGGTAATGATCGCGACATGCGGACGTACCATCTTGACCAGCGGACGGATTTCGCCGGAGTGGTTCATACCGATTTCGAAAACGCCGAATTCAGTATCGGCGGGCATGCGCGCCAACGTCAGCGGCACACCCCAGTGATTGTTGAAGGACGCCACCGCCGCATGAACCCGGCCCGAAGGCGCCAGAGCCTGCCGCAACATTTCCTTCGTCGTCGTCTTGCCTACAGAACCGGTCACCGCGATGATCCGCGCCGTGGTCCTTTCACGCGCCGCAATGGCGAGCTTGCCAAGCGCCGCGAGGACATCCTCCACAACAATCATGGGCACGGTCAGGCGGCCGAGGGCCGGCAGCTTGCCTTCGGCGACTACCAGCAGGCCCGCACCATTGGCGACAGCAAAACTGGTATAGTCATGGCCGTCGACCCTATCGCCCTTGATGGCGAAAAATGCTTCACCAGCCTTCACAGTCCGGCTGTCGATGGAAATGCCGGTGATACCGGTCGGCAGGTTCCCGACGGGACGCCCTGCCGTGATGGCGATCATGTCGGCGACTGTCCATAACCAATTCAAATCTTCAATCCTTCCAGCGCGGTACGCACCTGTTCATGATCGGAAAACGGCAGCGTCACGGAACCGACGATCTGCCCCTCTTCATGCCCCTTGCCCGCGACGATCAGCGTATCGCCGTTCGAAAGCAGCGACACCGCATGACGGATCGCCTCTGCCCTGTCGCCAATTTCCAACGCACCCGGCGCAGCCGCCATGACTTCGGAACGGATCGTTGCAGCGTCTTCCGAGCGCGGATTGTCGTCGGTAACGATGACGATGTCGGAAAGACGTGTCGCCACTTCGCCCATGATCGGGCGCTTGCCCTTGTCACGGTCGCCGCCGCAGCCGAAGACGGTGATGATGCGGCCGGAGGTGAAGGGCCTGACCGAGGTCAGAACATTTTCAAGCGCATCCGGCTTGTGGGCATAATCCACATAGGCAAGCGCGCCGTTCTTCGTCTGGCCCACAAGTTCCAGGCGACCGGCAGCACCGATCAGCTTTTGAAGCGCCTTCATGGCCGTTGCGGCGGAAACGCCGGTGGACATGGCAAGACCGGCGGCGACGAGAGCATTGGCTACCTGAAAATCGCCGGCCAGCGGAATGTCGACTTCGTGGATCACGCCGTCATGGTGCACTTCGATCAGCTGCTTGTGACGGAAATGCTCTACACGCTTCAGCGTCAGATAATCGCCCTTCCGGCCAACGGTGCGCACATTGAGGCCTGCATCCGCGGCGGCGCGAATGGCCTTATCCGACCAAGGGTCGTCGGCAAAAATGACGGCTGGCGCGCCCTTTTCCATCAGCGTGTCAAACAGCCGCATCTTCGCGGCCATATAGTCCTCGATTGTCGGGTGATAATCCATGTGATCACGGCCGAGATTGGTGAAACCGGCCGCAGCGAGCTTCACGCCATCAAGGCGACGCTGGTCGAGGCCGTGGCTCGAAGCTTCCATGGCTGCATGGGTCACACCTTCGGCAGCAAGCTCGGCGAGAAGCGCATGCAGCGTCACCGGATCCGGTGTGGTAAGCGCGCCATAATCTTCGCGGCCGGGAGCGATGACACCCGTCGTGCCGATCTGGGCGGCGGCATGGCCAGCGAAAGCCCAGATTTGCCGCACGAAGGAGGCAACGGAGGTCTTTCCCGCGGTGCCGGTAACGGCGACCATGGTTTCCGGCTGTTTTCCATAAAAACGGGAAGCGGCGAGCGAAAGGTAGAGGCGCGGGTCAGTGACAGCGAGGACCGGCACATCGGCATCCACCGCATGCCCGGAAACGACGGCGACCGCACCCTTGGCGACCGCGTCCTTCACATAGGCCGCGCCATCCGCCTTGGTTCCCGCAACCGCCACGAACAAGCTGCCGGGCGCAGCCTTGCGGCTGTCTGCGGTAATTCCCCCGATTTCGATTGCCCCTATCTCAGACAGGAGCAATTCATTCAATTCCGGAAACGCCGTCCCGGATATATCTCGCAAATTCATCGACTGTGTCCGTCTTGTCCCCCCGGCGCGATTCGCCGGAACACCATAAGCTCTAACAATCAATAAGACACGAGCAAGGCCGAGCCATCCTTGCCGAACTTCGGCTTCACGCCCAGCACTGCCGCTGTGCGGCTGATGATATCGTGCACCATCGGCGCAGCCGAGGTGCCTGCAAGTGCCGCGCCATTGCCCTTGTCCGTCTTCGGTTCGTCGATGAAGGAGAGCACCACATATTGCGGGTCGTCCATCGGGAAGGCCGAAAGGAAGGCATTGAAGTTCTTGTCATGCACATAACGGCCATTGACGACCTTGTCAGCCGTACCGGTCTTGCCGCCGACATTGAAACCGTCGACGCGCGCATTACGGCCAGAACCGTTGACACCGTTCCATTCGAACAGGAAGCGCATATCCTTGCTGGCGCCGGGCTTCAGCACCTGTTTTGCCACCTGATCCGCCTGTTCGCGCGTGCGTGGCAGGAATGTCGGCTCGATCAACTTCCCACCATTGACGAGCGCGGCACCGGCAACTGCTGTCTGCAACGGCGTTGTTGAAACGCCGTGGCCGAATGAAATGGTGATCGAGTTGATCTTCTTCCATTCGCGGGGCTGCGAAGGCAGCGCCACTTCAGGCAGTTCGGTCTGCATGCG
This sequence comes from Agrobacterium sp. MCAB5, assembly GCF_052114365.1. Classification (NCBI taxonomy): domain Bacteria; kingdom Pseudomonadati; phylum Pseudomonadota; class Alphaproteobacteria; order Hyphomicrobiales; family Rhizobiaceae; genus Agrobacterium; species Agrobacterium sp. MCAB5. The sequence continues at coordinate 471,211 of NZ_JBFREP010000003.1, read as the reverse complement.
CGTTAGAAGGCCAAGCCGCGTCAGGAATTCCTTGTGTCCTTCGGTACCCACGGTGTCAGCGATTTTTGCCGTACCGATGTTCGACGAATACTGGAAAATTTCCGGCACCGAGAGCATGCGGCCCTTGCCGTGGAAGTCCTTGATAGTGAAGCCACCGATGCGGATCGGATAACGCGCGTCGAACATATCGCCCAGGCGGACGCGACCCGAATCGAGACCCATGGCAATGGTGAAGGATTTAAAGGTGGAGCCCATTTCGAACGTGCCGTTCGACATGCGGTTGAGCCATCCCTCCTTGGCACCTTCTGCCGGGTTGTTCGGATCATAATCCGGCACGGAGGCCATAGCGAGCACTTCGCCGGTATGCACATCCAGAACCACAGCCCCCGCGCCGATCGCCTGGAACTTGGTAATGGCCGAGGTCACGACTTCACGCACGATGGACTGGACGCGTAGATCGATGGAAAGCTTCACCGGCTCCAGCGGCTGATCGCTGGTCATGCCGAGCGCCGTCAGATCGGCCAGTCCCTGGCTGTCGACGTAACGTTCCATTCCGGCAACACCGCGATTGTCGATATTGACGTGACCGACAACATGGGCAGCTGTTGGCCCGCCAGGGTAGAAGCGGCGCTTTTCCGGGCGGAAACCGACACCGGGAATGCCGAGCGCCAGGATCTGGCTCTGCTGCTTCGGCGTCAACTGACGGCGCAGCCACTGAAAGCGCGAATTGGAGGAAAGCTTCTGATAGGTGCCGCGCTGGTCGAGATCTGGCAATACAGTGCGCAGCTTCTCGATGGCTTCGTCGATATCGACGATGCGATGCGGCTCTGCAAACAGCGAGACAGTGCGGATATCGGTCGCCAGAACCTCGCCGTTACGATCAAGAAGATCGGGACGCGACGCCATCAGCCGGTCGGCAGGGGCAATGCTCGAAACCGTTTCCTGCTCGGCAAGGCCATATTGCACCAGACGGCCGCCCACGACGCCGTAAAAGGCGATGAAGCCGAAAATGATGAGACCGACGCGGCTTTTCGCCTGGGCCGCCCTCTTCTTGCGAGCGCCCTCGAAAGCAGCATGGTCAGTGTGAATGCCGGTGGTGCTGGCGGAAAAGTGAGCCTTGCTCTTCAGAACCATGACGCGGGAGAGAAAAGACATCAGCGGTCCACCGATCCAGTTATGGTTTCATCCATTTCGCCATCTTCATCGCCTGCGACAGCGGCGACGGCAGGAGCCGGAGCCGCCGTGGGGCGGGAAACACGCGCCCGCGGTGTTGGAACAGGAGCGCCATTGGCGGCAATCTGGCCGGCGGGCGGTGATTTCTTCTTGGCAGCTCCGCCAAGCGTAGCGCCCGGCTTGGAGCCGTTGACGGCGGCGGCGATGACATCCGCAACGCTCATGCCTTCCGGCTCGGGCGGCTGCGGCAATTGCGAGCGCAGCATCGGCAATTCCCGCGGCTGCGCCAATTGTGTCGGCAGCGTCGGCGAAAGGCCAAGCTCGTCCTGATAGGCATTCACGAGACGATGAAGGCGGTTCGGCTGCGTCAGCAGTGCCCAGTCGGCCCGCAAAAGATCGATCGTGTCTTTTTCGAGCTTGATTTCGGTCTCGAGCTTGCGGACCTGTTCCAGCTTGAGATCGGTCTTGTGCTTGATCGAATAGGTCACCACCGCCGCAGCGACCATGACACCCATCAACACGACATCGAATGTGCGCAGCATATCAGCCTCCCATCTTTTCAAGGCTGGCGAGATCGGGAAGTTCGAAAATTGAAAAATCTGCCGCCCGGGCAGGTGCCGCCGTGCGCAGGCCGGCGCGCAGCTTGGCCGAACGGGCCCGCGGATTGATCTCTGCCTCCTCGTCGCTTGCAGCGACCATCGGCTTGCCGATATTTTCGAAAATGGCGGGCTTGTCCTCCACCATCGGCAGATGGCGGGAACCCGCCGCCTTTCCGGAACGTTCGGAGAAGAATTTCTTGACGATGCGGTCTTCGAGCGAATGGAACGTGACAACAACCAGCCGGCCGCCGGGCTTCAAGGCCCGCTCGGCAGCAAACAGGGCCTGCGCCAATTCTCCGAGTTCGTCATTGACGAAAACGCGCAGCGCCTGAAACACCCGTGTTGCGGGATGGATCTTGTCTTTAGCCTTGCGCGGCGTAACGATTTCAATGAGGCCCGCCAGATCACGCGTGGTGCGGAAGGGTTCTTCCGCCCTCCTCTTTTCAATGGCGCGGGCGATGCGGCCCGGCTGCTTTTCCTCGCCGAGAAAACCGAAGATGCGGATGAGATCGCCGACCTTGGCGCGATTGACGACATCCGCCGCCGAAACGCCGGAGCTGGACATGCGCATGTCGAGAGGACCGTTCTTCTGGAAGGAAAAACCGCGCTCGGCCTCGTCTATCTGCATGGAGGAAACGCCGATATCGAGAACCACGCCGTCAAGACCGCCTTCCGGCGCGTGCCTTGCCAGATCGGAAAATTGCGATTGAATGAGGGTAAGCCTGCCGCCATTTGCAGCAACCATGGCCTGGCCGCCGGCGATCGCGTTCGGATCGCGGTCAAGCGCGATGACATTGGCACCTTGATCGAGAATTGCCTGGGTGTAGCCACCGGCGCCGAAAGTGCCGTCGAGGATGACCTTGCCGGATGCGGGTTCGAGCGCAGCGATCACTTCGCGAAGCAGGACCGGGATGTGACGCTGAGGTCCCTCACCGGCATCAGAAGATCGCCCGCCAGAATTCGCCGCCATTCCGTGTCCCCGTCCTATGCGGGGCGTGCAGCCGAAAAACCGCGCCCCGCTCTTGCTGCCGCCTGCGCCGCCAAAAACGCCTGCGGTTGCCAAAGCTGAAAATGATCCGCTCGTCCAACGAAGGTGACATCCGTGGATATGCCGGTAAATTCCCGGACGAAATCCGTCACCATCAACCGACCTTCCTGATCGAGCTTCATGAAAACGCCGCCGCCGTGTACCAGCAGCGACATTGCGTTCGCCTCCGGCGAGAAGGCATCCATAGACGCGATCTGCCGCTCGTAGCGCTCCAGCAAATCCGGACCGCCGACACTGATTGCCGGAAACGCGAAATCCTGAAGACAATAAAGCTCCTGAATCCCACGCTGTGCCAGCACCGAACGAAACGGAGACGGAACCGAAACGCGCCCCTTGGCGTCGATCCTGTTCGTTACGTTCGATAAAAAGCGGTCCATTACTCAACTCGCCAAAACCGCATTCCGCAAAGCGAATCATCCGCCCCACAGACAACACCGGTACGCACGACACATCGCCAAGCGTCAGGGCGACATGCCCTGCAGCAGCCCGTTGCAGGCTCCTCACTCGTTTCAGCGATTGCGGGTCAAAAACACGACCCAGTGTGGTGTGCATTTGGGATACCATGGGACACTATGGGCGTCAATGGGAGAAGCCGGCACGATACCGACTCCGCATCGGAAATTCATAAGCCGTTAAGTTTAACGAATGGTTTACTTCGCACCCCATGATGCTTTTTCACGGCACACGAAGGCACGGTAAAACCACCGTTTTTCTTTTTTAAAACAATGAAATGGATATTTCCTGCCGCGGCGCTCGCCTGCGGAATGGAAAAGAAATTCGCCAGTTGGCCTGTAAGCCGGGTTCTGTATGGCCCCGGTTTGACCCGGAACGTGGCAGCCATTCATCTGGGACTGCATTTGCATGCCGCCTCTCGCAACCCACCCGGATGACGGGCCCGGAAACCGGCTGTAGACGAAGGCTTTCGCCCGCGCCCCGTGTCATCCCTATTCGGTCTTGCTCCCGGTGGGGTTTACCTTGCCACCACTGTCACCAGCGGCGCGGTGGGCTCTTACCCCACCCTTTCACCCTTACCATGCCAGGCATGGCGGTTTGCTCTCTGTGGCACTTTCCCTGGGGTCGCCCCCGCCGGACGTTATCCGGCACCGTATTTCCGTGGAGCCCGGACTTTCCTCACCTTACCGTCTTTCGACATTGGTAAAGCGCGGCTGCCCAGCCAACTGGCATGGCGTCAATACCCATGTTCTTTGGCGAAAGCCACCGAAAAGCGTAACGGAAGATCAAAGAAATGCAGGCTTGAAATCCGTTGCATAGGCATCGTTGCCAATTTTTCCATCCCGCAGCAACAGGGCGCCTAACCGCCCGATCTCGTCGGAACTCTTGGCCGCCGTACCGTTGCCGCCAGTCAGAACCGCAATGCGCGGTGACGTCGTAAAGCCGATGGCCGGATAACCGCCCGGCGTTTTGGACACCACGCAGGCGGCCGTGGAAATGCGCGACCGGTCGATGGATGGCACCAAGGTCCCGACGATGGCGGAGAGATGGTCGCGAACGCTTTCGCGCCCGCCGGAACGGAACCATGCGCGAATTTCGGGATCGCTATCGAGCTTCTTATCATCGGGATCGCCGCCGATTTTCAGATAGAACCTGCCATCGGGATAACGGACGGGCGGCAGGAGATAGATATGTTTCGTCGTGTCGCGCGGCTCGTAAATCAACGACGGCATGCCCGCATATTGTCCCAGCTCCGCCTCCTCTACCTCGAAGAAGGCGACGGTGCGCGCATAGACATTGAGAGCGACGGGCTGCGGCAACAAATCCTTCGTGATCGAGAAGCCACCCGCAGCGACCAGCACCCGGTCTGCCGTATAAACCGCGCCCGAGGCCGTCTCGACGCGTGCACGGCCAACCTCTTCCCGCGTCGAGACGACTATATCGTCGATGAGCGTAACGCCGGCTTTGTCTGCCAGAACGCTCTGCGCCTTCACCAGCGCGCGCGGATTGACGTAACCGGCGTTGTCCTTTTCGAACACGCCCTCGCAGCCCGGCTCGAAGGAGAAATAGGGAAAGGCGCTTTTCAGACCTGCGTCGTCAAGCATTTCCGTGGAAACCCGCAGACGCGCCGCTGCCTCACAGACGTTGTCGACAAAGGGATTGTCGCAACCGCGTTCAGGCCCAACCATCAGACAGCCGACGGGAGCGTAAAATTCCACGCCGCTCCTTGCCGCGATGTCGGTGTAGCGCGCGATCGAGCGGTTGGCGAGTAGCGCCCAGTCCGCATCACCATCAATGGTGCGGGTAATGCGCGCCTCATCATAATGGCTGGCGAAAACACCCGGATGTGACTTGATGTCGGCAGGTTCACCGGGGCCGATCAGGGCCACACCTTCGGTGTTTTCCGCCAGATGGCGGGCGGCGGCAGCACCCATCATGCCACGACCGACAACGATATATTTGAAATGTCCCGACATGCCGCCCTCTTCGCCTCAATCCGCTCTAATACAGCCGCGATTTTGTAGCCGCTTCGCTGCTGAATGTCAGATAAAAACGGGCGACATTTCGGCGGCAAAATCACTCTCGGTCAGCTGGCCATGCAGAAGCAGCACCGCGCCTAGCCGCCCGATTTCGTCGGAAGACTTGGCGGAAACGAAATTGCCACCGGTCAGAACCGCAATATTGGAAGATTGCGTATAGCCGATATATGGATAACCGCTACGGGTAATGGATGCGACGCAGGAACCAGAGGTCACGGGGCAGCCCGCAAGTTCCGGCATGAGCGATAGCGCCCGCTTCGTCAGGAATTCCACTTCGCCCGGCGTGCCGTCGGACTGGAACCAGCCGACTGCTTCGGCCAGCGTTTCCAGCCTGCCCTTTTCGCTCTCACCGCCGATCTTCAGATAGACCTTGCCGTCGGGGTAACGCACAGGCGGCAGAATATAGACGATATCGTCCTCGGTCTCCGCCAGCACGATGGTCGAGGGCATAGAGCCGAAGAGGGCCTGCCTTGCTTCGTCGAGTTCGAAAAACACGATGGTGCGGCCCGTTGCCGCCATATCGACCGGGGAAGGTAGAAGATCAGCCATGTTGGTGAAACCGCCAGCGGCCACTATGACCTTTTCGGCCGTGTGTACGGCCCCTTCCCTGGTGGAAACTTTCACACCTTGGGAGGTATCGTGAACATGCACCGCCGTCTCGCGGATCAGTCGCGCGCCCTGCGCAGCAGCAATCGTGCATTGCGCCCTCACAAGCGCACGTGGATTGACGTGGCCGGCATTGTGCGCCTCGAAGTAACCGTCGTGATCCGACGGCAGGGAAAACATCGGGAACCGGGGAGCCAGCGCATCGCTTCCGATCGTTTCCACGCCAAGACCGAGACGGTCGGTCGAGACCAAGGCTCGCGAAACGTAGTCTCCGGCAAGCCCCTTGCCGTTTCCGGTAAACAGACAGCCCGCTTCGATGAAGAAACGGATGCCGCTTTTTGCTTCGATCTCGGCATAGCGCCGGATGGAGCGTTGCGCCAGCTCCGCCCAGACGGGATCGCCATCGAAACCACGGGTGATGCGCGCCTCGTCATAGTGACTTGAAAACACACCGTTATGGGTCTTGCGATCGGCGGGTTCATCCGGCCCGATCAGCGCCACGCCATCCGTTTGCGCCGAAAGGTGCCTCGCTGCCGCCGCACCCATCATTCCGGCACCGACAACGATATATTTGAAATCCGGCATGTCATGCTCCGCATCAGGTTTGCTCCTGACTACAGCATGAACGCAAAAACCGGAATCGATTTTCGTGACGTCCGAAACATGCCGCGCAAGAGCGTGCAGCGGTTTTGCAATAACGAGATGTGATAAAACAAGAACTTAAAGCTTATCGCCAATCTGAGACATCACGACACGCTTGAGCAAAGGATCTCAGCTGGCCAGAAGCGCCTGGACCTTGCCGCAATAACGCTTGGACACCGGGTTCATGCGGGTGGCGCCGTGGCCGGCATTGTAACGCAGGATCGTGCTGCAAACCTCACCGCCGCCAAGCTGGTGTGCGGTTGCCAGATATTGCATGCCCCAGCGAATATTGGTCTCGGGGTCGAAGAGGGCTTTGGTCGTGCCGCGAAAGCCCATCATGCGCGCCGTTGCCGGCTTGATCTGCATCAGCCCGACCTCGCCTGCGCTGCCGCGAGCCCTAGGGTTGAACTTGCTTTCTACAGAAACGACGGCATGGGCCAGATTGGTGGGGACGCCGTAACGCTTGGCATATTTGACGATCAGATCGGAATAGTCGTTCTTGAGCGACGAAGGCAGGCTCTTTTCGGGAACGGGATAACCGGGCGTACGGAAGAAGGTCCCCAGCGTCACGGTTTTGGTCTTGACGTCCTCGTCTTTGGCAAAAGCAATCCCCGCCTGCGAAACGAGCATAGCAACGCCCGCTGCGACAGCAACAAAAACTCTGTTCATCTGTTGAAATAGTCTCCAGATCGGATAACCGGAACAATGAAACGATAAAAACGTCCAGCGCGCGGAAAGTCGATTACGACCTTCTACCGTCCAGTCTCCTTGATTGATATTGACGGCAAGCTCCCCTGAAGAACAGCACCGCGTCCACAGCGGCTCTTAGACTTCCTCAATGCGGATTAACTGTGGCACAACAAAAAAATCGACTTGCGCGACCGGGAAACGGGGAAGGCTTTTCCAGAAACGGCGTTCAAACGGCCGAAAATTTCGGAAGGCTGGCAATCAGCCGATGCAGCGTGTCGATCGTGGAAAAATCCGCGATACCATCCACCAGCGCCGGGCGGAAATGCCGCTGAAAGGCGGCCACGGCACCTTCTGTTTTTTCGCAATATGCGCCTGTTATTTCAACGCCATATCCGTAAATGGATAGCATGGACTGGAGCGCTTCCACCGGCTGGCCGTGATCGCCGCGCTGAAAAAAACGTCCGCCGCGAATCGGCGCAGGCTCCACCCAATGACCGACACCGTGCCGCGACAGGATGTCCCATGGGAATTTTTCACCCGGATCAACCTTGCGGATCGGCGCCACATCGGAATGCGCAAGCACCCTTTCAGGGGCGATAGACCACCGCTGGCCGCAATCGCGACACAATTCGATGACGGCAGCTACCTGTTTTTCCGGAAATTCCGGCAGGCCGCCCGGATGGCCCTGATTGGCGATTTCAATCCCGATGGAGCGGGAATTGATGTCCGCCTCCCCCGCCCAGCTGCTTTTGCCCGCATGCCAGGCGCGGCGTGTTTCCGCAACAAGCTGCATGACACGCCCGTCTTCAAAAACGAAATAGTGGCTGGAGACCTGGCTTTCGGGATTGCAGAGCCACGAAAGGGCGCCATCGGCGGTCGTCATGCCGGTATAGTGCAGGAGAATGATATCCGGGCCCGCCACGCCCTGTCTTTCGCCATGGTTGGGAGAAGGCGCAATGGTTGCGCCCCCGAAATCCGGGTTGAAATCCGGCAGAAATTCACTCATGCGACGCGGCGTTCTTTCTCGATGGCCTCATAGGCGGCATTGAGAGCCGCCATACGCTCATTCGCGGCAGCGTGCAATTCCATAGGCACACCGCGCGCGATGAGCTTGTCCGGGTGGTGCTCGGCAACCAGTGAACGGTAACGCTTGCGGATATCCAGAAAGTCGTCCGAGGGCGAAACGCCAAGCACACGATAGGGATCGCGCCCATCCATATGAACGTGCCGTGCCATGATCGTTTCGAAATGATCTTCGGTAATATGGAAGATTTCCGCGATACGGCCGAGAAACGCCAGTTCCCGCTCGTGGATCAAGCCGTCTGCCTTGGCGATGTGGAACAGGCCATCGATGACGCTTTCCAGCATCTCGCAATTGTCATGGCCTGATCCGCAAAGACCGGCAAGACGCTCGGCATAGGCCTCGTATCCCGCAACGTCCTGGCGTGCGAGATTATAAAGGCGGGCAACGTTTCTGGCCTCTTCTTCAGGAAAATCGAAAATCTGCCGGAAGGCGCGCACTTCGGCATCGTTCACGACACCATCGGCCTTTGCCATCTTTGCCGACAGCGCGATAATGGCCACGGAAAAGGAAACCTTGCGGCGGGTCTCCGGATCTCCCTCGAAAAGGGTGCGGATCGCCTCCACCACGCGACCGAGCGTGCTGCCTGCCGCGTCACCGATCGCGCCGAGCAGCCGTTCCCACAGGGATGAAATATGCAAACAGGCGAAATCGAACATCATGACGCCAAGCATGACGGCATATCGCCGTGAATGCAATATGCGCGGCGCCGCTGCGGCATTAACTTTTATTCATTTTTGCGACAGTTTTTCTTCAGGAGCAAGGGGGCGGCAAACGGGAGAGCAACGGTTTTCCACAGACGGCGAAGCCTGGTGCAAGGTTGGAGGCGATTGAAACGATTATATTCGGCTTCTTTGCCCAAGCTGCTGAAAAGCCGCGAGAAATCGGCATTTTTCGTGATAAATTCACTTTACACCTACACGTGGCTGTCGCATCCATTTGCCAGACATATCTTTCTATCCAAGCAAAGGAGCCACAATGGCCAAACAGAAAGTCGCAATGCTGACCGCGGGTGGCCTTGCTCCCTGTCTCTCTTCAGCCGTTGGCGGCCTGATCGAGCGTTATAGCGACGTCGCGCCTGATATTGACATTGTGGCCTATCGTTCCGGCTATCAGGGCGTGCTTCTGGGCGACCGGATCGAGATCAACAAGGACATGCGCGAAAAGGCGCATCTGCTGCACCGTTATGGCGGATCGCCGATCGGCAACAGCCGCGTAAAGCTCACCAACGCTGCCGATTGTGCCAAGCGCGGGCTGGTGAAAGAGGGTGAAAATCCGCTGCGCGTTGCCGCCGAACGGCTGGCTGCCGACGGCATCACCATTCTCCACACCATTGGCGGCGACGACACCAACACGACGGCCGCCGACCTTGCCGCCTATCTCGGCGCCAACGGTTACGATCTGACCGTCGTCGGGCTGCCGAAGACCGTGGATAACGACGTGGTTCCGATCAGGCAGTCGCTCGGCGCATGGACCGCGGCCGAAGTGGGCGCTTCCTTCTTCGACAATGTCAGCAACGAGCAAAGTGCTGCGCCGAAGACCTTTGTCATCCACGAAGTCATGGGCCGCCATTGCGGCTGGCTGACGGCTGCGACCGCCCGCGCCTACATCCAGAAGACCAACGGCAATGAATATGTCGAAGGCCTGATGATGAACACGCAGATGAAGAACATAGACGGCATCTACCTGCCGGAAATGGCGTTTGACATCGAAGCGGAAGCCGAACGGCTGAAGGCGATCATGGACAAACACGGCTACGTCACGTTGTTCGTTTCCGAAGGTGCGGGGCTCGATTCCATCGTTGCCGAACGCGAAGCCGCCGGTGAGGCCGTCAAGCGCGATGCCTTCGGCCATGTGAAGATCGACACCATCAATGTCGGCGGCTGGTTCCAGAAGCAATTCGCCGGCCTCATCGGCGCCGAACGCTCCATGGTCCAGAAATCCGGTTACTTCGCCCGCTCCGCTCCCGCCAATGGCGACGATCTGCGCCTCATCCAGGGCATGGTCGATCTTGCCGTCGAAAGCGCGCTGAACAAGGTCTCGGGCGTCACCGGCCACGACGAAGACCAAAAGGGTAAATTGCGGACCATCGAGTTTCCGCGTATCAAGGGCGGAAAGCATTTCGACCTGTCTGCAAAATGGTTTACCGAAGTGATGGAACACGTCGGTCAACCGTTCACAGCGGCCTAATTTTACGATAGGCTGGAGAAAGCGGCGACAGGGAGGGCAAGGAGGAAGAGAATGTCTGGACAGGCGTGGCTGGTTTTTTGTGCAGCATGTGCCGTTGTGTTCGCACTTCCCTCTCCCCTTGTATTCTCTGTCGCCTCCTATGCCGCTATCCGCGGCAGAAAAACGGTGTTTGCCTCTATCACTGGCGGCGCGCTTGGCATCGTCACAGCCATGACGATATCTGCGATTCCAGCGGCTGGCCTTGCCTATCTGCCGCATGCCTTTGTGGAAATCGTTCAGTGGACGGGTATCGGCTGGCTGATTCTTTTCCTGTTATGGAACTTTGCCACCCCCGCCGCCCAGGCAGCCAATGCAGACAATGACAATCTGCCCGGCAAATCATCCAGCGGCATTTTCCGTGATTGCTACGCCATTGCAGCGTTGCGTCCGCGCTATTTCATGTTCTTCCTGGCACTGTTGCCGCAATTCGTTTCCACCTCCGGCAATGCGGTCGAAACGCTGGCCGTAGCGCAGGCCGCAATCCTGTTGCTGGCACTTGGCATTCTGGCAGCGCAGGCACTCTTTGCCGGCTCCACGCTGGCACTGGTGCGCCGCATGTCCGGCAACAAAAAAATCCGGCCGAAATACCGCACTCACTTCATTTCTGGCCGTGCCGTCAGCGCCGGATACCGCCGCATCGCCGCCTGAAAAACCGCGATGCCACGTCCCGGCTTGCCGCTATCCTTACAATAGGTTAATGAAGGCTCGACGGGACACTGCCTGCTTCGCTCGACGCGGGGGTATCGACAGACAGGCATAACGAAGGCGGCAACATGCGAAATTCGGCAAAATTCCGCGGAAGAAGCGCACTTCTTCTGTCTTCCACGGTGGGCCTTGCACTGGCTTTGGCCGGATGCACGAGCGTCGAATATGCCGCAAAGGAAGGGCCGAACGGCCCGAAAATAGCCGCAGTCAACCAAACCGCACCGGCACAAGCCTCCGCACAGTCGGAAACGGCTGGTACCCCGGCTGATGCCGCCGCACCGGCAGCACATGCCACTGACGTGGCAGCCTCTTCCCAGCCCGAATCGCTTCCAACCGTCGCCGCCGTCAAGGGTGGCCGCGTGGCGCTGCCGCCGGCAGCCGAAATTGCAGCGGCAGTGGCAAGCCCAACCCAGATGCAGCCGCAGCAACAACAGACAGAGGTCGCGCAGGCAACGGTAACGACAGCCGCGCCGACGACGGCTGCGGCACTTGCACCGCACGCCGCAACGCCGGCAGCCGCAGCGATCGAAACCGCAAGTGCCGCCGCGAAACCGGCGGCCCACAACTCTGCCGCCGACCTGCCGCAGGTGGTTGCCGTCAAGGGCAGCTTCCCGCCCGCACCGCCGCCGCCCGGAACGCCGTCGATCGGTACCGAACTGACCGCGGAACGCAAAGTCATTCCCCTGCCGAAGCCGGACAGCACGGTTCTGGCCTATGCAGCCGGCCCGACCAACGCCGCCCTTGCCGCTATCCGGCAGAACGAAACGATGACGGCGCCGTACAAATCCGCGCCGGCCGGACGTGAAAAGCTGAGCGGGCTTATTTCGAAATACGCTGTCATGTATAATGTGCCTGAAGATCTGGTGCATCGCGTGGTGCAGCGTGAAAGCAGATACAATCCCGGCGCCTATAATGGCGGCCACTTCGGCCTGATGCAGATCAAGCACGCCACGGCCCGCTCCATGGGCTTTGATGGCCCCGCCTCTGGCCTGTTCGACGCCGAAACCAACCTCAAATATGCCGTCAAATATCTGAGCGGCGCCTGGCTTGTTGCCGACAACAACCGGGACAATGCTGTCAGGCTTTATGCACGCGGTTATTATTACGATGCCAAGCGCAAGGGCATGCTGCACGTTCTGCGCAAGTAAGCCTTTGAGCAGCACCGGGACTGCAATGCAGCAAAGCAGCTTTTCTTAAAAACGTCGAGCACGTCACTTTTGTCATCCTCGGGCTTGTCCCTGGGATCTGCAAGCTTTTGATTTTACGATATGTGGTTGGATCCTCTGTACAAGCCCGAGGATGACGTCGCATCCAAATCTAAGCTTGAGACCTGAGTTGGTTTCACACCGCCTTTTCGATTCGTTACGTCGGCCCACAACCCCTGTCATCAAACTGTAGCGTCGTGACTGTAGACGCCTCTCAATCTATTGAGAGGTGAACATATGACGAGTGCGGCACCCAAGACCGGCTTCAGCAAGAATACGAAACTGAAGTCCGCATTGCTCCAGCACAAGGCGCTCTCGAAAAGCGGTTTTTCCGAACGGTTCTTCGGGGTTCTCTTTTCCGGTCTGGTTTATCCGCAAATCTGGGAAGACCCGGAAATCGATATGGAAGCGATGGAGCTTGCTGAAGGCCACCGCATCGTCACCATCGGCTCGGGCGGCTGCAACATGCTGGCCTACCTCTCCCGCAACCCTGCCAGCATCGATGTGGTGGATCTTAACCCGCATCACATCGCCCTCAACAAACTGAAGCTTGCCGCCTTCCGCCATCTCCCGGCCCATCAGGATGTGGTTCGCCAGTTCGGCCGCGCCAATACGCGCAGCAATAGTCACGGCTACGACCGATTCATCGCCGACCATCTCGACGACACGACCAAGGCCTACTGGTCGAAACGCACCCTATCCGGCCGTCGCCGCATCTCGGTATTCGACAGGAACATATACCGCACCGGTCTGCTCGGCCGTTTCATCGGCGCCGGCCACCTTATGGCGCGCCTGCACGGCGTCAAGCTGACCGAAATGGCCAATAGCCGCACGCTGGATGAACAGCGTCGGTTCTTCGACAGCAAGGTCGCACCGCTGTTCGACAAGCCGGTGGTGCGCTGGCTGACCAAGCGAAAAAGTTCGCTGTTCGGCCTTGGCATTCCGCCCCGCCAATATGACGAGCTGGCAAGCCTTTCCAACGACGGCACGGTCGCCTCCGTCCTCAAGGAGCGGCTGGAAAAGCTTGCCTGCAACTTTCCGCTCAGCGACAATTATTTCGCTTGGCAGGCCTTCGCGCGCCGTTATCCCGAGCCGCATGAGGGTGCCCTGCCCGCTTATCTCAAGCGGGAATATTACGAGACGATCCGCGACAACACCGCCCGCGTTGCCGTGCACCACGCCACCTATACCGAGCTGCTTTCCAAAAAGCCGGCAAACGGCGTCGATCGCTACATTCTGCTCGATGCGCAGGACTGGATGACGGACGTGCAGCTCAACGAATTGTGGTCGCAGATCAGCCGCACCGCCGCTCCCGGCGCCCGCGTCATCTTCCGCACCGCCGCCGAAAAGAGCGTGATTGAAGGCCGTCTCTCGGCCGATATACGCAACCAGTGGATCTATCTAGAGGAACGCTCCAATGAGCTCAACGCCATGGACCGTTCGGCTATCTATGGCGGCTTCCATATCTATCAGAGGGCTCTGGCATGAAAACCATCGGCGAGAATGTCGGCCTTGCGGATGAGGCGCATGCGAGCCTGATGGACCGCATGTATCGCCACCAGCGGCATATCTACGATATTACCCGCAAATATTACCTTCTGGGCCGCGACAGGACCATTTCCGGCCTCGACGTGCCCAAGGGTGGCACGCTGCTTGAAGTCGGCTGCGGTACCGGCCGCAACCTGCTGCTGGCCAGCCGCAAGTTTCCGGAAGCAAGACTGTTCGGTCTCGATATCTCCGCCGAAATGCTGCTGACCGCATCCGAGAATTTTACCGGAAAGACGGAACGCCCCGTTCTGCGCGTGGCCGACGCCACCGCTTTCCGCGCCGCAGAATTCGGTCAGCCGGACGGTTTCGACCGAGTCATGATCCCCTATGCGCTTTCGATGATACCGGACTGGGAAAAGGCGATCGAACAGGCGCTGACAGCTCTCAAGCCCGGCGGCTCGCTGCACATCGTCGATTTCGGCCAGCAGGAACAGTTGCCCAAGTGGTTCCGCGCACTTTTGCAGGCATGGCTCACCCGCTTCCACGTCACGCCCCGCGCCAATCTCCGTTACGTTCTGGCCAACATGGCAGGCCGTTTTGACGGTAATCTCGAATTCGAGGAGATTGCCCGGGGTTACGCTTGGCGGGCCATCATCACGCTTCCGGTCGCCGAAGTGCAGCCAAAAGTCAGCCGCATTCTGGCAGACGCCTGATCTTCAAGGGTTACGGCGCCTCGCCTCTGCAAATGCGGGCGAGACGCTGCCAGCCGACGGTCCTACAAGTATACGCCAGTGAGGTGCTCAGGCATTTCGCTCGCCTGAAAGACCGCAAATCTCTTGGAATTCAGCGACTTGCGAGCCGAAAAAAGGCCACTGCCTCTTGCCATAACGGCTTGTTTACCATGTTATGGGTAAATCGGGAGATGCGGCGCGCCATTTTGCGGCCGTGGATGGGCAACAATAATTCATCAGGGTTCCAATGCGGCTGCGTCTATCGGCACTTTTGTCGGCTATGTTGTTGATCGGCGGCTGTACGTCCACGAGCTATGACTTGCTTGAAACCGCGTCTGTTTCCAAGCCGAAATTCTCCGATACCGACCCGCAGGATTTTGGCACGAACAACCCGCATCGCCACGAGGTGCATGGTATCGACGTGTCCAAATGGAATGGCGACGTCGACTGGCGGACCGTTCGCAAATCCGGCGTTTCCTTCGTCTTCATCAAGGCCACCGAAGGCTCAGACCGCATCGATCCGAAATTCAGCGACCATTGGCGCAGTGCGGCGGCGGCAGATATCCTGCACGCGCCATACCATTTCTATTATTTCTGCTCGACGGCGGACGCTCAGGCCGACTGGTTCATCAGCAACGTGCCAAAGGAAGCCGTCACCCTGCCACCGGTTCTCGATGTGGAATGGAACCCCTCCTCCCCCACCTGCAAGACGCGCCCGGCTCCTGGCATCGTCCGTGCCGAGATGCAGCGTTTCCTCGACCGCCTCGAGGCCCACTACGGCAAGCGCCCGATCATCTACACCTCGGTCGACTTCCACCGCGACAACCTCGTTGGCCAGTTCAAGAATTACCATTTCTGGGTGCGCTCCGTCGCCGCGCATCCCGCCAAGATTTACGAAGACCGGCAGTGGGCCTTCTGGCAATATACGGCCACCGGCGTCGTGCCCGGCGTCAACGGCCCGACCGACATCAATGTCTTCGCCGGAAGTGAGAAAAACTGGCGGAAATGGATCGCTTCGGCCAAATAATACGGCCAAGAAGCAACACATTCGAAAAATCGGCGTTCTTCTGCACCGGCAGATCGCTGGACCCGTTTTTTTGTCGCAAACATGTGGGTAAAGCGGGCTAACAACCTATCGAGGAAATTCCCATGCCCACTTTTCGGTCGCGCAGCATCATTTTTGCCGCCGCTCTGTCGCTTCTCTCCACCGGCTCCGCCCTTGCCACACCGCCTGTGGCCTCGCCTGACGATCCAAAGCAGGTTGCCTGCGGCGGTGATCTCGGCGCATTTCTCGAGGGCGTGAAGGCTGAGGCCGCTGCCAAGGGTGTTCCGGCGGCTGCCATCGAAAAGGCGCTAGCCGGCGCGCAGATAGACCCCAAAGTGCTTTCACGTGACCGCGCACAGGGCGTCTTCCGCCAGACCTTCCTCGAATTTTCCCAGCGCACCGTCAGCCAGGCCCGTCTCGATATCGGCCGCAAGAAGCTGCAGGAGCTGTCATCGACCTTTGCCCGTGCCGAGAACGAATTCGGCATACCGGCTGGCGTCATTGCCGCTTTCTGGGCCATGGAGACCGATTTCGGTGCTGTCCAGGGCGATTTCAACACCCGTAACGCGCTGGTGACCCTCTCGCATGATTGCCGCCGCCCGGAACTCTTCCGTCCGCAATTGCTGGCCCTCATCGAAATGGTCCAGCACGGCGATCTCGACCCCACGTCCAACACGGGTGCATGGGCCGGTGAAATCGGCCAGGTACAGATGCTGCCCAAGGACATCATCGCCTTCGGCATCGATGGTGATGGCGATGGCCATGTCAACGTCAAGAGCAGCGCACCGGATGCGATCCTCACGGCGGCGAAATTCATCCAGCACCTCGGTTTCAAGAAGGGCGAACCCTGGATGCAGGAAGTTTCCGTACCGGAAAACCTTCCCTGGGAGAAATCCGGCCTCGGCGGTTCGCTCACCGCCGGTGACTGGTTTACCCTCGGCGTGACCCCGCGCGATGGTAACAAAAATTTCGCCTCGCTGCCCGCAGCCCTCATCATGCCGCAGGGCCGCAAGGGACCGACCTTCCTCACCTATCCCAACTTCAACATCTATCTGGAATGGAACCAGTCGTTCATCTACACGACCTCGGCTGCCTATTTCGCCAACCGTCTGATGGGCGCCCCTGTCTATAACAAGGGCAATCCCGATCCGGGCTTCGATGACGCGACGATGAAAGAGTTGCAGACCAAGCTTGAAGCGCGCGGCCACGATGTTGGCAAGGTGGACGGAATTCTCGGTTCCGGCACCCGCGTCGCCATCCAGAAGGAACAGCAGCGTCTCGGAATCCCTGCGGATGGATGGCCGACCCAGGCACTTCTCCAGGCGCTTTAACCTGTGTTAATCGCACCTTCGGGCCTTTAATCTATCGGCCGGAATCAAGGCTTAAACTGTTAATCTCGACCGGATGACTGGGGATAACACCCCGGTCATTTACTTTTTTTAAAGATATGAAGCACTGCGTGATGAGAAAATAATCTTTTATTTTCAACGAATTACAGAAGTTACTTTTTAAGCGGCCACAAAGCATGCTGCACCGCATCACAGAAACCGCTTTTCAAGTGCCACAAAACGGTCATATTATCGAACCTGTCAACAACAGGAGGCACCCATGGGACTTACAAAATCTCTCAATGCCTTGGCAGTCGGTTTGGCGTTTTTGTTCGTAGCGATGATGCTTTTCATCTGACGAGACGTGAAGACCAAACGCAGAAAAGAACCGTAGATGACACGAGTTTGAAAAGCGCAGGTCCTGTCGGGCCTGCGCTTTTTTCCTGTCGTAAATGGGATATCTGAAATCAGGCGGCGCTGCGGCGCAAACGCTCAAGACCGAGGTTCTCAAGCACCGCATCGACCAGCGGCGCACGGTTCATGGTGTAGAGATGGAACTCGTTGACACCGCGCCGTTGAAGATCGGCGATCTGCTCGGCAGCAACTTCCGCCGCAACGCGGGCGCGTCCCTCGAGATCGTCATCATAACCTGCAAAACGCTCATCCAGAAAACTGGGCACACTGGTACCGCAGCGGCCGGCGAAACGCTTGAGCTGGGTCAGATTCTGGATCGGCATGATACCCGGAACGACCGGAATGGTGATGCCCGCAGCCGTAACCCGCTCCATGTAGCGCTCGAACACGTCATTATCGAAGAAGAACTGCGTCAGCGCCCGCGTTGCGCCATTGTCCGCCTTGCGCTTCAGCATATCGATATCGACCGCATCGCTGGCGCTCTCCGGGTGCTTTTCGGGATAGGCAGAAACGGAAACCTCGAAATCGCTGATATCGCGTAGCCCCTTCACCAGGGCGGCAGCATTCTCGTAACCTTGCGGATGCGGCCTGTAATCCGTGCCGATACCGGTCGACGGATCGCCGCGCAGCGCCACGAAATGGCGAACGCCAGCATTGCGAAACTCTTCAACGACCTGATGCACGTCGTCACGGCTGGCATCAACGCAGGTCAGGTGCGCGGCGGTCGGCAGATGACTGTCACCGATCATCCGGCGCACCGCATCCAGCGTCGGCGCCTTGGTGGAACCGCCCGCGCCATAGGTGACGGAGACGAAATCCGGATCCCATTTCTTCAGCTCGGCAACCGTTTCCCAGAGCTGGTTCTCCATCTCGGGGTTCTTGGGCGGGAAAAACTCGAAAGATAACCGGATATCCCCCCGGATTTCGCCATTGTGGCGCGCGGTTTCCGACCTCAACATATCATGCCCTCCCGGCAGCAAGTAAAACGGCCTCTTGCACCACATCGTCTGCCATCAGCAGCCGCTGGTCGCGGGCAACCCATATCGTGACGTCCAAGGATTCATCGGACGCCCGTTCAGAATGAAGATCGACGGCACGGTCGAGCACGAGCCCGGCCTTTTTCAGCCATTCATCCATAAGCGGATGCGAAAAGCCGAGCCGCACATGCGCATGCTCGTCGCGAAGATGCTCGAAGGAATGGGGTGCAAGATCGATGACGATCAGCCGGCCACCGGGACGCAGCATGCGGGCGGCTTCGGAAAGCGCTATCTCCGGCTGGTCGAGAAAATGCAGAACCTGATGGATGACGATCAGATCGAAATCCTGGCCTTCCAGCGGCAGGTTGAGAATATCGCCATGGCGAACGGATGCATTGACCACGCCTGCCTTGTCCAGATTTGAGCGCGCCACCGACAACATGTCGCGGCTGGCATCGACACCGATTGCCCGGCGATAGATACCGCTCAGAAGCTGGAGGATGCGGCCCGTGCCAGTACCGAGATCGAGCAGCGAGTCGATCGGAGTGGTTCCGACCAGCTTCAGCAATGCCCCTTCCACGGCCTCGTCGCTCACATGCAGGCGGCGCAGCTCGTCCCAGGCGGAGGCATTGCGGCTGAAATAATCCTGCGCCCGCTCCGCCCTTACCCGCTTGACGGTGGCAAGGCGTTCGCTGTCGCGCTGGAGAACGGCGTCAGAGGGCGATGCGGCGCCCAGCAGCTGCCTGATAACAACGGCGGGCTCTCCATCCTGCCGCAGGCGGAAATAGGCCCAGGCGCCTTCCTGATAGCGCTCGATCAACCCCTCTTCCGTCAAAAGCTTGAGATGACGGGAAATACGGGGCTGCGACTGGCCGAGAATTTCGGTGAGATCGGTGACGGTCAGATCGCCGGCCGCCAGAAGCGCCAGCAAGCGAAAGCGCGTCGGCTCGCCGGCCGCCTTCAAGAGATCCACCAATTTATCCAAACCGAACGCCACGTCTGCCGCACCTTGCAATCTAATCAACATATAAAGATATCTTTATGTCGGCGTCACGCGAGATGCAAGCGCAATTTGCCACGCTCTCCCCTTAAGCCCCATTTATTGCATCAAAAAAGGCCCGCTTTTGGGCGGGCCTTTCTGAAGTGATCCGAGAACAGGATTAGCGCGTCAGGCGCTTGTAGCTGACGCGGCCGGGCTTGATGCTTTCCGGGCCGAGACGACGGACCTTGTCCTTTTCATAGTCTTCGAAGTTGCCTTCGAACCATTCCACGTGGCTGTCACCCTCGAAGGCGAGGATGTGAGTGGCCAGACGGTCGAGGAACATGCGATCGTGGCTGATGATAACGGCGCAACCGGCGAAGGCTTCCAGCGCTTCTTCGAGCGCTGCCAGCGTTTCCGTATCAAGGTCGTTGGTCGGTTCGTCGAGCAGCAGCACGTTGCCGCCTGCCTTCAGCATCTTGGCAAGGTGAACGCGGTTACGCTGACCACCGGAGAGGTTGCCGACCTTCTGCTGCTGATCGCCGCCCTTGAAGTTGAAGGCGCCGCAATAAGCGCGGGAGTTCGTTTCGAACTTGCCGAGCTTGATGATGTCGTTGCCGCCGGAGATTTCCTCCCAGACGGTTTTGTCACCCGCCAGCGTATCGCGGCTCTGGTCGACGTAACCAAGGTGCACGGTCTCACCAATGGTCACCGAACCGCTATCGGGCTTTTCCTGACCGGTGATCATGCGAAACAGCGTGGTTTTACCCGCACCGTTTGGGCCGATGACGCCGACGATGCCGCCCGGAGGCAGCTTGAAGGTGAGGTTTTCGATCAGAACCCGGTCACCATAGGACTTTGTGAGGTTTTCCGCCTCGATAACGACGCGGCCCAGACGCTCTGCGACCGGAATGACGATCTGCGCGTCGCCGGGACGGCGATTTTCAGCGGCTTCCACCAGTTCGTCATAAGCGCGGATACGCGCCTTGGACTTCGTCTGGCGAGCCTTGGGGCTGGAAGCGATCCACTCCTGTTCGCGGCTGATGGCCTTCTGGCGCGAGGCGTCTTCGCGGGATTCCTGCTGCATGCGCTTGGCTTTTGCCTGCAGATAGGCGGAATAGTTGCCTTCGTAGGGAATACCACGGCCACGGTCGAGTTCGAGAATCCAGCCGGTGACGTTGTCGAGGAAGTAGCGATCGTGGGTGATCATCATCACGGCGCCGGGATAGTCGCGCAGGTGCTTTTCGAGCCAGGCGATGGTTTCGGCGTCAAGATGGTTGGTCGGTTCGTCGAGCAGCAGCAGGTCAGGCTGCGAAAGCAGCAGCTTGCAGAGCGCCACGCGACGACGCTCACCACCCGAAAGGCCGGTTACTGCCGAGTCGCCAGGCGGGCAACGCAGCGCATCCATGGCCATTTCGACCTGATTTTCCAGATCCCACAGGTTCTGGCTGTCAATGATGTCCTGAAGCTTTGCGCCCTCATCCGCCGTTTCGTCGGAATAGTTCATCATCAGCTCGTTGTAGCGGTCGACGATTGCCGTCTTGCTCGCCACACCTTCCATGACGTTTTCCATCACGGTCTTGTTTTCGTCGAGCTTCGGCTCCTGCTCGAGATAACCGAGCGTCGCACCCTCAGCGAGCCAGGCCTCACCGGTATATTCCTTGTCGAGACCGGCCATGATCTTCAAAACGGTCGACTTACCGGCACCGTTCGGACCGAGGATACCGATCTTGGCATCGGGATAGAAGGAGAGATGGACGTTCTCAAGAACCTTCTTCGCGCCATAGGACTTGTTCAGCCCGGCCATGTGATAGATGAATTGACGTGCCATTGTAGCGAATGCTCCACATCGGATTTTAAAGAGTACGTATCGGGAAATTTGCCGCTATGTAGGGTAAATAGGACCTTGGGGCAACCTCTGGCACGATTATGACCCCATGATTATGACAAGGGATACCATGGCAGGCACGGGCGAAAGCATGAATGAGACGACGGATGACTTGACGTTCAGCCGGATTGAGAGGCTCGACGCTCCATCAGGCGCATCCATCGCCTTTCGCCACCAGCCCTCTGCCCTTTCTCCGGCGCGCGGCGTGCTGATGATCTGCCACGGCCTGGTGGAGCACGCCGGCCGTTACCGCCGTTTTGCCGATGTCATGGCAAAGCAGGGTTTCGAGGTCTATGCCCACGATCATCGTGGCCATGGCCGCACAAAGGCTGCCGATGCGCCTCTCGGTCGCTTCGCCTGGAAGGACGGCGCCGAGAAGGTCGTTGCCGATGTCATGGCGATGCGCCGGATGGTCGGCGAAAGACATCCCGGCCTGCCGGTCATCCTGTTCGGCCATTCCATGGGCGGCCTCGTGGCGCTCAACACCGCCGTCAGCCATCCGGATGCCTTTGATGGTCTGTCCATCTGGAATTCCAACCTCAATCCCGGTGTCATGGGCCGTCTTGCACAGATCGTGCTGCGCCTTGAAAAGATGCTGAAAGGCTCTGATGTGCCGAGCGCCATCCTGCCCAAAGCAACCTTCCGTGCCTGGAATGCCAGAATGCCGGAAAAACGCACTCATGCGGATTGGCTGAGCCATGACAGGGTAGCGGTGGACGCTTATGTGGAGGATCCGCTTTGCCAGTTCGAGGCCAGCGTCTCCCTGTGGCAGGATGTCTTTGAATTGTCCTATCGTGCGCCGAGGCTCATCGAACGATTGCCGAAGACGCTGCCGATTTTGCTTGTCAGCGGCGATCAGGATGCCGCGACCAATGACGGCAAGGAGATCGTCTGGCTTGCCGAACGCTTCCGCGAAGCGGGTTTCGGCCATGTAGAGCACACGATCTATCGGGGCATGCGCCACGAAACCCTGAACGAGATCGGCTGGCAAGCCGTGGCTGCGGATTTCGCCGCCTGGTGCAGCCGCATCGTTGGCAACTGACGAGCCTTTGCCGAAACGGAATAAGTCCATGAGATAAAATCACATGCGGCAATGCGGAGAGACGTCTATAAACCGGCAAGCAGAAACCACCGGGGGACAAATGACCGAAACGCCGAACAGGAAACCGCCACTATCCGGCATTCGCGTCATCGAACTGGCGCGTGTTCTGGCCGGTCCCTGGGCGGGGCAGATGCTGGCCGATATGGGTGCGGATGTCATCAAGGTCGAGAACCCTGAAGGTGGAGACGATACCCGCGCATGGGGTCCGCCCTTTGTCGAAAGCGCAGATGGTGAAAACCTCTCCGCCGCCTATTACCATGCCACCAATCGCGGCAAACGCTCCATCGTCGCCGATCTCAAGACGGCGGAAGGCTGCGAACTGGTACGGCGGCTCGTGCGCACCGCCGATGTTGTCATCGAGAATTTCAAACGCGGCGGGCTTGCCAAATATGGCCTCGACTATGAGAGTCTCAGGGTTCTCAATCCGAAGCTGATCTACTGCTCCATCACCGGCTTCGGCCAGACCGGGCCCTATGCCGATTTCGCCGGATACGACTATATCGTGCAGGGCATGTCCGGCTTCATGTCGATCACCGGCGAACCCGACGGTCAGCCTATGAAGGCGGGCGTTGCCGTTGCCGATATCTTCACCGGCATCTATTCCGTGTCAGCGATTCAGGCCGCGCTGATCCACGCCATGCGGTCAGGTGAAGGCCAGCATATCGACATGGCGCTTCTGGACGTGCAGTCGGCCGTGCTCGCCAACCAGAATATGAATTACCTGATTTCCGGCAATGCCCCCGTCAGGCTCGGCAACGCCCATCCGAATATCTCACCCTACGAGGTCATGCCGACAGAGGATGGTTTTCTCATCCTGGCCGTCGGTAATGACGGCCAGTTCCGCCGTCTCTGCAAGATCCTCGGAATCGAGGCGACCGCCGATGACGAACGTTTCGCCACCAACAAGGCGCGCGTGGCGCATAAGGCAGAGGTGCGGCAGATCATTTCCACCGAAACGCTGAAATGGCAGAAGCGCGATCTTCTGACCGCTTGCGAGCAGAACGCCGTACCGGCCGGGCCAATCAACTCCATCGAGGAAATGTTCGCCGATCCACAGGTTCAGGCACGCGGCCTGCGTGTTGATCTCGAGGCGCAGGATGGCACCGTCATCCCCGGTGTGCGGACACCGATTATCATGTCACAGACGCCGCTGCGTTACGAACGCCCGAGCCCGAAGCTTGGCGAGCATCAGGCGCAAGTGCTGGCCGAACTGGAAAACATCGAAAGGACCACGACGCCATGAAAGCAACCGGAATGAAAAGAACAGGCGGACAACTGATCGTCGAAGCGCTGAAAGCCAATGGCGTCTCCCGCGTTTCCTGCGTTCCCGGTGAAAGCTATCTGGCGGTGCTGGACGCGCTCTATGAAAGCGGCATTGAAACCGTGGTCTGCCGCCAGGAAGGCGGCGCTGCCATGATGGCCGACACCTGGGGCAGGCTGACCGGCGAACCCGGCATCTGCATGGTAACGCGCGGTCCCGGCGCAACCAACGCCTCGGCCGGCCTGCATATCGCAAGGCAGGATTCCATTCCGATGATCCTGTTCATCGGCCAGGTACAGCGCGAAGCCCGCGAGCGTGAGGCGTTTCAGGAAGTGGAATATCGCCGCGCCTTTACCGAATTCGCCAAATGGGTGGGCGAGATCGACGATGCGCGCCGCATTCCGGAATTCGTCACCCGCGCCTTTGCCGTCGCCACCTCCGGCCGCCCCGGCCCCGTGGTGCTGACGTTACCCGAAGACATGCTGGTTGAAGAGGTTGAAGCCCCCGAGGCAAAGCCCTATACCCCGGTCGAAGCGCATCCCGGCCCGTCGCAGATCGCCGCTTTCTCAAAAATGCTGGGCGAGGCCAAGCGGCCAATCTTCATCATCGGCGGCACACGCTGGTCCGAAGAAAGCGTCGCAAGCTTCACGGCTTTTGCCGAAAGGAACAAACTGCCCGTCGGCTGCTCCTTCCGTCGCCAGATGCTGTTCGATCACTTGAGCCCATCTTACGCGGGCGATGTCGGCATCGGCATCAACCCGGCCCTGGCGAAGGAAATCAAGGAAGCCGACCTCGTGGTGCTGCTCGGCGGTCGCCTCTCGGAAATGCCTTCCTCCGGCTACACGCTGATCGACATTCCCTACCCGTCGCAGAAACTTGTCCACATCTACCCGGAAGCCGAAGAGCTTGGCCGCGTCTATCGCCCCGATCTCGCAATCTGCGCCTCACCGGATGATTTCGTCGCCGCCCTTTCTTCCGTAACGCTCCCCGATAACGCCGCCTGGGCGGACCGCACGGCCACCATGCATTCGGCTTACCTCACCTGGTCGACACCGCCGCAGACCGGTCCGGGCGCGGTGCAGATGGGTCCGATCATGGACTGGATCGAGGCCAACGTGCCGGATGATGCCATCTTCACCAATGGCGCGGGCAACTATGCCACCTGGGTACACCGCTTCCACCGCTTCCGCCGCTTCAACACTCAATCGGCGCCGACCTCCGGCTCGATGGGGTACGGCCTGCCGGCGGCTGTCGCCGCCAAGCACCTGTTTCCCGAGCGCGAGGTGATCTGCTTTGCCGGTGATGGCTGCTTCATGATGCATGGGCAGGAATTCATCACCGCCGTGCGGTATGGACTGCCTATTATCACCGTGCTGGTCAATAACGGCACCTATGGCACGATCCGCATGCATCAGGAGCGGGAATATCCCGGCCGCGTCAGCGGCACCGATCTCGTCAACCCGGATTTCGCGGCCTTCGCCAAGGCCTATGGTGGCCACGGCGAAACGGTCGAAAAAACGCAAGACTTCGCCGCCGCCTTCGAACGCGCCCGGGCAAGCGGCAAGCCCGCCATCATCGAGGTGAAGCTGGATGCCGAAGCGATCACGCCAACCCGCACGCTGACCCAGATCAGAAGCCGGACCTGATATTGCGCATGGACATGGCTCCGGCATGGTGTAAATCCTGACTAGAACATACAGGTTAGGAAACGACATGCCGGATGCAGCCCCTCCCGTCATCACCCCACGTGGCGCAAAGATCGAACCTTCGGCTGGTGCGCCATTCGAGGCCGTGCGCGTGGCACGCGATGTCCTGCACACATCCCGCACTGCGGCGCTCGCGACCGTCGACCCGGTCAGCGGTTATCCCTATACGACCGCCACCAATATCGGGATCGAGCCGGATGGTACGCCGTTCTTCTTCGCGGCGGGCCTGACGCTGCATGCCCGAAACATGGAGGCCGACCCGCGTATCTCGTTGACACTTGCCCCCTTCGGCAAGGGTGACGCGCTTACGCTGGCCCGGCTGACACTGGTAGGCAAGGCGGAACTGATCGATCCGGAAGAAGTGCCGCTTGCCAGACAGCGCTACATCGACCGCTATCCCAAGGCAAAACTCTACCTCTCTCTTCCCGATACAAGGCTCTACCGGCTGCGGACAGAGGGCGTGCAGATCAATGGTGGCCCTGCCCGCAACGCCAGCAACATCACACCTGCCGATCTGCGCAGTGACCTTTCCGGCGCGGAACAGCTGATGGCTGCGGCAGCAGACGAGGCCGCGCGCCTCAACGCCATCAAGGGCGAGGCATCACGGCTGGCCGCTCTTGCGGGTGCGAAAACCGCACGCTGGAAAATCACTTCCATAGACCCTGATGGTATCGACCTCGCCTCAGCCAACGACCTGGCACGGCTGTGGTTTGCAGAACGGGTGAAGACGTTGAAGCAGCTTGAGAAGGCGCTTGCTTAGCTTCTGAAATGAAGGGCGCAAGCGATTCACAAACCTGAGACAATCGCCTCTCCTCCGTCATGCTCGGGCCTGTTCCGAGCATCTGCTACCTATCAATTTGCGATACGTGATTGGATCCTCGGGGCAAGCCCGAGGATGACAAAACGAGCGTTTCGAATTTTCCCAACAAAAAAGGCCGGGCTGCATTCCGCAACCCGGCCTTTCTCAAAATCAAACCGTTACTCAGAGAGCAGCGGTAACGATGAACTCAACCTTGTAGTCCGGAGTAGCAAGCGCCGCTTCGCTGGTGGCGCGGGCCGGCGGGTTTGCCGGGTCGATCCAGCCTTCCCAGACGGCGTTCATTTCGCCGAAGGTGGACATGTCGGAGAGGTAGATGATGGTCTGCAGGATCTTCGACTTGTCTGAACCGGCAGCGGCCAGCAGACGATCGACTTCAGCCAGCGCCGACTTGCTCTGATCGGTCACGGACACGCCCTCACCGACCTGGCCGGCCAGATAAACGGTGTTGCCGTGGATGACGGCGCCGCTCATGCGCTTGCCCGGTTCGATACGCTTGATGGTCATGGAAAACTCCTGTTGATTGGCTTTAGAAAATCGAATTATCCGCGGAAAATCAGCCGCGCAGGTGGTGGGTCTTTTCGTAGATCGCGGTCGAGCGCGCGCCGGAACGGCAATAGCCGAGCATCGGGCGCTGCAATTCGTCAAGCGCATCCACCATGCCGGTAACCGCATCCGCATCGACGCCGTAGCGGCCAACCGGTACATGCACGATGGTCAGGCCAAGCTGTTCGGCACGCTCGGCAATATCGGCGAAAAGCGGCTGGCCTTCTTCTTCGCCGTCAGGGCGGTGGCAGACGATCGACTTGAAGCCGAGCGCCTTGACCTCGTCGAGATCGGCAACGCTGATCTGTCCCGTGACCGAATATTCGTCGTCTATGCGCCTGATATCCATAATAATGCCTCCGCTTAAACCGGCGCCTTGGCGCCGCTGGCACGCTGTCGCCACTGTCTGAAATCCGCATCCGATGTAAGGGCTCAAAACTCTTGCGTCAATGATGCGGCGCCTTCATTCGGTACACCATTCAGTCGCCTATTCAGAGGATGGAAAAGCGAAGACCATAGGAGCGGCTTTCGCCCGGCTGCAGCATATTGAACTCGCCGGCGGCCTCAAGCTCGCCGCGCCCCACCCAGCGGTGCGAAACCGGTTCGATGCCAAGCACATTGGCCGGATCCTTCTGGTTCCGCCACATCTGCAGATGGGGCAACGTCTCCGTGCCGAAACGTACTTTCAGCGTCTTGCCGCCAATTGCGGCAATCGGACCGAGCGCAATTTCCGCCCATTCGTCCTGACCGGCGGGTACACAGAACACCGTGCCTGGCTCCTCGCCAAAGCGCCAGCCATGACCACCGCCATCGAGCATGGCACCTTCCAGCCGAACGGCCTCGTCAAACAGCCGCGCGCCGACATTCATGTGGTACATCAGAAAGACCGGGATCGGCCGCGAACTCGTATTGACGATCCGGTCATCGAGGCTCACTTCGCCGCTTTCGCCATCGATGCGCCATGTCCGCTCGAGAAGGGCCGTGCCGCCATCGGCAAGGCTCACGGGAACCTCGGCACGCGCCAATGCATTGGACTCATGAACGTCGAAGGCAACTATCTTGGCGGGATGCGCGGAGAAGGACCCATGCAAAGGATATCGACGCCCCTCGCCCTCACCGCCGATCGGTTCGGGATGGCGGATATGATCGGGACCGCAGGTGAACAGAAAGCCTTCCAGCGAATGGTCGATGCGCGGATCGCCATCATCTGGAATGGCACGGCCGGGCGCGATGTCGATACCATCGACAACACAGGCGCCAATATCGAAAACGGAGGTTTCATCGAGGAAAATGCGTGGCGATTTGCCGGCCTGAAACGAACGCAAGACAACCTCCCTGTGGCAGTAAAAGCGCAATAATCACGGAAACGCTACTAACCGTGACGTAAATTAAGATTGCTTTAACCGTGAATTCACCTTTTTCACAATAGGGTCAAGATTACGGTGTGTTTATCGGTGAACGAAGTAAGGGATAGCAGAATCGTGAAACAGTTTGTTAACGCAGCTCTGGGTCTGGCGATTGCCTTGGCGGCGGTTTGCGCGCCTCTACAGGCTGGCGCGCAGCAGCGTTATGGCTATCAGGAACAGCCGGTTCTGGTGACGCCGGATGGCCGTGTTCTCGATTTCGTGCCCCAACGTGGCGACATCGTCATCAGTCGCGACAATATGGGCCGCACGGTATTTTATGACCGGTACGGCAATCTGCTGGCCACTGAAATGCCGTCAGGCTATCAGCAGCGGCAACAGGTACAGCAACGCGACACCACCTATTATCCCCCGGCCCCCGGCGGTGAATATCGTGAGCCGCAGCGCGATTACGGTTATCAGGATAATGGAAGCGTGCGCGATTACCGCGAATATCGCGGCAATGGTTCCGGCGACGATGTCTATACCGGCTCGGTTCCCGGCCCGGGCGCTGTCGAAAGCGCGCCGCTCAACCAGCCGATGCCCGAAGAAAGCACCACGGCTGCCGTTCCGCAGCCGCAGCACCTGATCGAGCGCCACACGCCCGTCACCACACCGGTCAACAGGTCTCGCCAGGAGATCGTGGCACTTCAGACCTTCCTCGACCGCGAAGGCATCTCGCCCGGCGTGATCGATGGCAAGATGGGCGACAACGTCAACAAGGCGATTGCCGCCTGGCAGGACATGACCGGCGAAAAGCTCGACCCGAACAATTCCGAGGACATTCTCGAGCGTCTGCGCGCCTCCGGCGGCATGCCGATCGTCGATTATACGATCACCGCAGCCGATGCAGCCGGCCCCTATGTCGCCTCCATTCCGGATGACTATGCCGAGAAGTCGCAGCTACCCGCCCTCTCCTTCACCTCCACGTCGGAGGCGTTGGCCGAACGCTTCCACATGGACGAGACCTATCTGAAAGAACTGAACCCCGGCATCGATTTCTCCGTGCCCGGCACCATCATCAAGGTCGTCAATCCCGGGGAACCCAAAAAGGGACAGGTGGCCCGCATCGTCGCGCATAAGGGCATCAAGCAGGTCTTCGCTTACGGAGAGGATGGCGCTCTGATCGCCGCTTATCCCGCCACCATCGGTTCTACCGACACGCCTTCGCCAAGCGGCACGCACACGGTCGAGCGCATTGCGCTTAATCCGGGTTACACCTACAATCCGAAGATCAACTTCAGGCAGGGCCAGAACGACAAGATCCTGCAAATTCCGCCCGGTCCAAACGGCCCAGTTGGCACGGTCTGGATTGCCCTTTCCAAACCGACCTACGGTATCCACGGCACGCCGGAACCCTCGAAGATCGGCAAGACCAACAGCCACGGCTGTATCCGCCTCACCAACTGGGATGCGACGGAGCTGGCAAAAATGGTCCGCCCCGGCGTCGTGGTGGAATTCGCGGAATAGGTTTGACCGCGAAGACGAATTGCAAAAGCCCGGCGGATGTCATTCCGCCGGGCTTTTTCGTTGATGAATGTTATCCGCGCTTTTCAGTCAGGAAGTAAAGCAGCGCTGCCGCTGGTAGAGCAAAGCCGACCCAGGACGCAGCACCCCATTCCCCGACGGAATAGGCCCAGCCGCCGACGGCAGAGCCAATCGCACCGCCCATGAAAAATGTCGCCATGTAGACGCCGTTCAGACGGCTGCGGAATTCCGCCCCGAGCGTGAAGATGGCGCGCTGACCGAGCACCAGATTGGTGGTGACGCCGAAATCGAGAACGATGGCGGAGACCACGAGAATGCCAAGTGCCAGATGCGATCCTTCCGGCGCAAGATGCGTGACGGCGAATGACAGCGCCGCTGCCACCATCGCGGCAAAAGTAGCGGCATAGGTCCAGCCCCGGTCAGCCATGCGCCCCGCAATCGGAGCGGCGACGGTGCCTGCTGCACCGGCAAGGGCAAACAGCGCAATCTGGCCCTGGCTGAGATTGAAATGCGGCCCGCTCAGATAAAGCGGCGTCGTTGTCCAAAACAGGCTGAAGGCAGCAAACAGGAAGGCGTGATAGATCGCCCGCCGCCGCAGGATAGGCGTATGGGCGGCAAGCCTGCCCATGGAGGCCATCAACGCCCCATAACCCAGCCTTGCCTCAGGCACACGAACGGGCAAAAGGCGATAGAGCACAACGGCGAGAATTGCCATGACGCCAGCCGACGTCAGGAACACACCGCGCCAGGAGACCACTTCCGACAGGAGGCTGGAGACCGGGCGCGCCAGCATGATACCCGCCATCAATCCGCTCATGACATTGCCGACTACCCGCCCTCGAACAGCGTGCGGCGCCATGTGCGCCGCATAGGGAACGATAACCTGCACCGCGACCGAACTGATACCGACCAGAAAGGCCGCAATCAGAAAAGGTGCCGCATGCGGGGCAAAAGCCGCCGCTAGGAGCGCAAGCACCGCCATCGAAACGGTGCTGACGACCAGCCTGCGATTCTCGACCAGATCGCCAAGCGGCACGACGAACAGCAGGCCGACGCCGTAGCCGATCTGCGTCAGGGTCACGATCAGACCGGTTGCGCCGGCAGACAGGCCAAGCTCCGCCCCGATGATGCCGGCAAGGGGCTGGCCATAATAAAGATTAGCCGCAATCAGTCCGCAGGCGGTAGCCAGTAGAAAAGTCAGGGCCGGGGAAATGGATGTTTCGTAAACATCCTCCCCTTCAACTACACGCGTCGTCATCATTTTCTCCAATATGGAAACGAATGTTTCCTAAATAACCACAAAATCATTCGGCAAGTTTCAGGGCGATATCCACCACGGCCGTCATCTCTTCCAAACTGCGCCCGGTCTTTCCCACCACCCGCATGCCGTACATCATGCACAACATCGCTCTGGCGAGATCATCGGGATCAGTCTTCGACTGCACGGAACCATCCCTCTGCCCCTCAGCCACCAGCCGGGCAACGATCCGCTCCCTCGCCTTCACCGCCCGCTCGACCACGACAGCGATATCGTCGTCCAGTGCGGCGAGATCGGCGGCAGCGCCAACCACGAGGCATCCATCCGAACCGGTGGCACCGTGCGACCGTTCCGCATAAAACATCAGGCCGGCTCGCAAACGCTCGTAACCGGTATCAAAACCGGCAACGGCGGCTTCAAACCGCTTCGTCTGCAAGGTCCTGTAGCGCTCCATCGTCGCGATGAAGATGGATTTCTTGTCCTTGAAAGCCTTGTAGAGACTGCCCTGCGCCAGTTCCATCGCATCGGTAAGATCACCGACAGAGGTGGCGTGATACCCGCGCCTAGAAAAAACACGGATTGCTCCATCAAGCGCGCGGTCGATATCGAACTCGCGCGGCCTGCCGCGATGGCGTTGTTCCGGGGAATTGGTGTGGCTGGTATCGGTCATGATCGCAATATAGGAAATGATCATTTCCAAATCAAGCAAAAATAATGCCCGCACCTCCAGCAGTCCGGGCATTGGCAGTGTTTTCAAGCCGCCTTGCGGGTGAAAAAGCGCGCGGGTTGCGTACCGAACCGCGATAGACGTTTCGGCAAAAGGCCTAGCACCTCGCTCGCGAATGCTTTCGCATTCTCCACGGCCTTGTCGATATTGCTGACCTTGTCCTTGTCGAGACAGAGAAGCGTTCCGCCATAATCGAAGATATCGCGATAAGCCGCTCTTTCGACAATGGGCGTATTCAGAACCGAAACGTTTTTCTCGGCCAGCAGCATTTTGACGAGCAGCAGCGAGCGGGTCGCCACCATGGCGTTGACCCGCGTCAGCACGATGGAGTGGGCGATCGCCTTGCCCATCTTGCGGTTCAGGAATTCGATATGGTCAAGAACCTCCGCAGCCCCACGCGCATCCATAGCGCAGCCCTGCACCGGTATCAGCACATGGTCGGAAATACCAAGCGCCATGGTCAGAAGCGGGTTTTTCGCTCCCGGCAGATCGATGATGAAACAGTCGGTATTGGCATTGTTTTCGCGGATATGCCCCTCGAGAGACGCCATCGTCAAATGCGAAATTACCGAGAGATTTTCGATCTCGCCTGATAATTCGTGCCAGCGGGAAATCCACAATTGCGGATCGGCATCCAGAACCGTCACACGGTGGCCGCTGCGGGCAAGTTCGGTTGCCAGAAGCAATACGGCAGTTGTTTTTCCCGCGCCGCCCTTGGTGTTGGCAAAAGTAATGACAGGCATGATATCCCCTGATGATCAGAGCCGTTTCATGCTCATTCATGCACCGAACCAATCATGGTGCTTTCCATAACCTTAACGAACATGGTTAAGAAAAGACTAAGATCGTTTGTGTGGACAACAAAAAGCCCGCGATAAATCGCGGGCTTTTGCCATCTGATTGATCACCCCAGCTTTCGGCAGGAACCCACATCGTCCGCGCGCAGGCGGCCGGCTTTTAGATCCTCGTACTTCGGCAAGTTCAGGGAACTGCCCAGCCTTTTCTCAACGGTTGCACGATCAAGCGTAATCATGCGTCCGGCGCTGGTGAAGGACACCATGCCTTTCTTTCCAGAATACGCCATAGTCGCGCGCATTTCACAGAAATAGCGGTCTGAACCCCTGGACAAATTCCATCCCCGGATTCCCGCCTTATTGCTCGACAGAGCTCCGACTTTGTAACCTTGACCGGAAAGTTCCCTGAAAGAAGCGGCCTGCGCCACAAGGGGCAGGCTTAGAAACGCCACTGCGAGCAATGGCGAAAAAACTGAAAATCTCATGGCTGCCATAACTACCCTTTAAAAGCAGTCCTCAAACAATTTCCTGGTATTCTCCAGCGTCATCGGCACCGGATTGCCGCCGCAGCTCGGATCCTTGATCGCTTCTGCCGCCAGTTCGTCGATGCGGTCAGGCTTAATGCCCATGGCGGTCAGGTTATCAGGCACGCCGAGTTCCTTGCGAAGCTCCAGCACATAATCATAGAAACCATCGAAACCGCCCGAAATGCCGAGATATGCGGCAGCGCGGGCAATCTTGTCTTCGATGGCCGGGCGGTTGAAACGCAGGACGGCAGGCATGACCACGGCATTGGTCATGCCGTGATGGGTGTTATAGACAGCGCCGATCGGATGCGAGAGCGAGTGAATGGCGCCGAGACCCTTCTGGAAGGCAACCGCCCCCATCGCAGCCGCCGCCATCATATTGGTGCGCGCTTCGATATCCGTGCCGTCCTTATAGGCGCGTGGCAGGAATTCCTTGACCAGACGCAGGCCTTCAAGCGCAACGCCGGCGCTCATCGGATGGAAGAACGGCGACGAATAGGCTTCGAGGCAATGGGCAAAGGCGTCCATGCCCGTGCCTGCCGTGATGACCTTCGGCATGCCGACTGTAAGCTCCGGATCGCAGATGACGACACCGGGCAAAAGCTTCGGATGGAAGATGATCTTCTTCACATGGGTCTGCGAATTGGTGATGACGCTGGCGCGGCCAACTTCCGAACCGGTGCCCGCCGTCGTCGGAACCGCGACGATGGGCGCAATCTTCGAGGCGTCCGCCCGCGTCCACCAATCACCGATATCCTCGAAATCCCAGACCGGGCGCGTCTGCCCGGCCATGAATGCGATGGTCTTGCCAAGATCGAGGCCGGAACCACCGCCGAAGGCGACGACGCCGTCATGGCCGCCATCGCGATAGGCTTTTACGCCGGCTTCCATGTTGATTTCGTTGGGGTTCGGATCGACGTCGGCGAAGATCGCCCGGCCGAGCCCAGCCTCTTCCAGTACATCGAGCGCATGCGCGGTAATCGCCATATTGGCAAGGCCGCGATCCGTGACGAGAAGCGGCTTCTTGATGCCGAGCGTCTTGCAGGCTTCCGCCAGTTCCTTGATCCGGCCACGGCCAAGCTTGACGGCGGTGGGATAGCTCCAGTTGGCGACGATATTCATTTCGTGACTTTCTTCAGATGGTAGGATTTCGGTCGGGTCAGGTTCTGGAAACCGAGAACGGAAAGCGAGCCGCCACGGCCCGTTTCCTTCACACCTGTCCAGCAGAGCGCGGGATCGAGATAATCCGCACGGTTCATGAACACGGTGCCGGTTTCGATCTCACGGCCGATACGCCCGGCACGCGCTGCATCCTGCGTCCAGAGCGAGGCGGTGAGGCCATATTTACTGTCATTCATCAGGGCGATGGCCTCGTCGTCGTTCTTCACCTTCATGATGCCAAGAGCGGGGCCGAAGGTTTCTTCGGTCATGAACTCCATGGAATGATCGACATTGACGAGCACTTGCGGAGCGACGTAAGCGCTCTCGCCGTCATCGGCAGGGAAAAGCTTGGGATCGACCAAAGCCTTGGCGCCCTTTGAGACGGCATCAGCGATCTGTGCGCGCACCACCTTGGCGAAACGCTTGTTGGCCATCGGCCCCAGTGTCGTTTCCTGTTCCAGCGGATTGCCGAGCTTGTAATTGGACACCCACGCCACGGACTTCTCGACGAATGCGTCATAGAGGTTTTCGTTGACGTAGATACGCTCGATGCCGCAGCAGCATTGCCCGGAGTTATAGGTCGCGCCATCCATCAGCGTATCGACGGCAGCGTCGAGATCAGCATCCTCCATCACATAGCCGGGGTCCTTGCCGCCGAGTTCAAGCCCGAGACCGGTGAAGGTGCCGGCAGCAGCGCGCTCAATAGCTCGGCCGCCTTCCACCGAACCGGTGAAGTTGACGAAATTGAACAGGCCCTCGGAAATCAGCGCCGAGGTTGTGCCGTGATCGAGGAAGACATTGATGAAGACATCGTCAGGCACGCCCGCCTCGACGAAAGCCCGCACCATCCGCTCGCCGACGAGAAGCGTTTGCGCCGCATGTTTGATGACGACTGTGTTGCCGGCCATCAGAGCCGGGGCAACGGTATTGATCGCCGTCATGTAGGGATAGTTCCACGGCGCGATGACGAAGATCACGCCATGTGCTTCGCGCTCGATGCGGCGTTCGAAATTGCCGCTTTCCTCGATGACGAGCGGCGCCAGCGCATCCGCGGCAATGGAGGCGACATAATTGGAGCGCTCGTTGAAGCCCTTGAACTCGCCGCCATAACGAACCGGGCGGCCCATCATATGCGCCAGTTCCGGCACCACCTCGGCCACCATTTCATTAAGGCGCGCCACACCTTTGAGAACCAGCTGAACGCGGTCCTCAAGCGGACGTCGCGCCCAGTCCTTCTGCGCCTTGCGCGCTTTCGAAACGGCGGCGCGCGCCGCTTCCAGCGACATCGCCTCCCGCTCGGCATAAACCGAGCCGTCGATGGGCGAGATATTCTGGATCATGGTCATGATGTTTTCCCGTAATGATTAGGCTCTCTCGAAACCGCGCGCCACTTCCCAGTCGGTCACGCGGCGGTCGTATTCTTCCTGCTCCCACCTTGCGGCATGCACATAGTGATCGACCACGTCGTCGCCAAAGGCCTCACGCAGCATTTTCGATCCGTCCAGGAAGGCGGTCGCGTCGCGCAATGTCTTGGGTATCTCGCGCACGTCCTTCCCGCCATAGGCGTCACCGACAAAAGCGGGCTCAAGTTCGAGTTTATTTTCAATGCCGTCAATGCCCGCCGCAAGAAGGGCGGCCATGGCGAGATAGGGATTGAGATCCGACCCGCCGACACGACACTCGATACGGATGCCCTTGGTTTCCGCGCCGCAAAGGCGGTATCCTGCCGTGCGGTTGTCGAGGCTCCATATCGCCTTGGTCGGCGCGAAGGTGCCAGCCATGAACCGCTTGTAGGAATTGATGTAGGGCGCCAGGAAATAGGTGATGTCGCTGGCATGCGCCAGAAGCCCGGCAACATAATGCCGCATCACATCCGACATGCCGTGTTCGCCATCCTTGTCGAGGAAAGCCGGCTTGCCATCCAGGCTCCACAGCGACTGGTGGATATGCGAGGAACTGCCAGCGGCATTGTAGTTCCACTTGGCAAGGAACGTCACCGCCTTACCCTTCGACCAGGCGATCTCCTTGGTGGCGTTTTTGATGATGGCGTGCCGGTCGGCCATGGTCAGCGCCTCGGCATAACGCACATTGATTTCCGCCTGACCGGGAGACGCCTCGCCCTTGGAATTCTCGACCGGAATTCCCGCACCCTGCAGGCCCTTGCGCAGCGCCCGCATGACGTCCTCTTCCTTGGTCGTCTGGAAGATATGATAGTCTTCGTTGTAGCCGCTGGCGAGGTTCAGGTCCCTGTAGCCGCTGGCGCGTGCCGCATCGAAGGTCTGGTCGAACAGGAAAAATTCGAGCTCGGTGGCCATATAGGCCTTCAGCCCCATCGCCTCCAGCCGCGCCACCTGCTTTTTCAGCAGCGCGCGCGGCGAATGCGGCACTTCTTCATGGGTGTGGTGATCGAGCACATCGCACAGAACCAGCGCCGTGCCTTCCAGCCACGGCACCTTCCGCAGCGTCGAAAGGTCGGGCTTCAGCGTATAGTCGCCATAGCCCTTTTCCCAGCTTGAGGATTTGTAACCGGGAACGGTTTCCATCTCCATGTCGGTGGCAAGCACATAGTTGCAGCTATGGGTTTCCTCAAAGGCGCTTTCAACGAAAAACTCCGCCTGGAACCGTTTGCCCATCAGACGCCCCTGCATGTCGACAAGGCAGGCCAGAACCGTGTCGATGCGCCCTTCGGCCACATCCATCTTCAGCGCGTCGAATGTATAGCTCGTCATTTTGTCCATCCCTTTTCATGTGGCGAGCAGGCGGCCGGTATGCGGCCGCCCGTCAGTTCGAGCATCAGGCCTTTGCAGCCGCCGCTGCCATGGCAGCCTGCTTGTGCTCCAGCGCGAACTCCTCTTCCGGCGACAGGATGAGGCGATGGCGTCCGACAAAGGCGAAGTAGGCAATCGCAACCGCAAACCATACGGCTACCCACAGCACACCCTTGGTGAAGTTCGGATCCTGGATCTGATAGAGCAGCGTCACGATGGCGATGATGATTGTCAACACCGCGCCCGGAATGCCGAAGGGCGAGCGGAACGGCCGCTCGATATGCGGCAGATTTTTCCTGAGCAGGATGAAGGAAATCGCCTGCAGGATGTAGGAGAACATCGCACCGAACACGGCCATGTTCAAAAGCACGCTGCCGATGATGCTGCCGCCCTGTTCCGCACCCAGCGAGAACCAGATGACGAGCATGACCGCAAGGCCGACGAGCGCGCCGGCAATATTGGCAACGTATGGCGTCCGGTATTTCGAATGAGTGATCGACAGCACTGTCGGGAAGTAACCCGCACGCGACAGCGAATAGATCTGGCGGCCCTGCGCATAGAGGATCGTATGGAAGCTGGCAATCAGGCCGGTCAGCGCCACGAGACCGAGCAGCACCACGCCGCCATCGCCGTAGATCGCCTTGAAGCCATCCAGCAGCGGTTCAAGCGAAGAGCTGAGATGAAAGGCGCCGACGCCCGGTAGTGACGGGTTCAGCAACACGATCATGAAGGCCGAAACCATCAGCGTGATGACACCGAGAATGATACCCTTGGGCATATCGCGTTTCGGATCAACGGATTCTTCAGCCGCCAGCGGCAGCTGCTCGATGGCGAGGAACAGCCAGACCGCAAAAGGCAGCGTGGCAAGAACGCCCGAAAAACCGAATGGGAAAAAGGAACCGTTGCCTTCCGGCAGCTCCACAGCCTTACCGTCGGGTCCGACACCGATATTAAGCGCGTAACGCGAAAAATCCATGTTCGGAATGGCGCTGACCCAGAAGAACACCAGAACGCCGAGTGAAATCAGCGTGATGACCAGGGTGACCTTGAAAGAAAGCTCAAGTCCGAAGACGTTGAGAGCAAGGAAGATCGCGTAGAAGGCTATCCACACGAAGGGTGAATAGGCCGGATCGAGGCCGAGAATGGAGTTCACATAGGCGGTGATGAAGGTAACGACGACCGCCGGCGTCAGCACATATTCGACATTCTCGCAAAGTCCGGTGACGAAACCGCCCCACGGGCCCATGGCCGTGCGGGCGAAGGAATAGGCGGCACCCGTGTGCGGCAGCGCCGGGCTCATTTCCGCAATCGAGAATGTCAGCCCGAGATACATGATGGCGATAATGATGCCCGCCACCAGCATGCCGCCCCAGCCGCCGGTGGAAAAGCCGAAATTCCATCCGGAAAAATGCCCTGATATGACCGCGCCGACGCCAAGCGACCACAGCGACCACACGCCCGCGTATCGGGATAGTCCACGTTTTTCGAAATAGGATGCATCAGCCTTCTTGTAGCTGACGCCTGATGATGAACCGTCCATGCCCTTCTCTCCTTAATAGAAAAAAAAGCCAGCCAGCCGTTATTGGCCGATTGTGCCCCCAGTTTCCGGCATCGCCCGGGAGGTTTCCCGCACTGCGCCGCACGCATCTGCTGTTCCCTTGCCGCTTCATGCCGTTCCGGCTTTTGTCGATTGCGGCAGTCTCATTGACGGTCGGCCGCGGTGTTTTCACCATAAGCCGCCCCATTGCTCCCTCACTCATCGATTGATGAGAGCGCCTTCCCCATAAGCTCGTGGAGAAAATCGGCAATTGCCGATTGGTCTCCTTCATTGGCGATCAGATCGTTGCGGATCTCGATCATGACGTTCAAAAGTCCGTCCGGCAGCGCATGCAGCCGCAATGTATGCGTTACACCGTCTTCCGGACCGTAGGGATCGTTGCGCTTTACCGTGAGCGCAGAACCCTCGGCGCCCACCAGCATCGCATCGGCCAGCCGGCTGTCAGTATCGTGCAGGATGCCGATCTGCACTTCACGGAACTGACCGTGATAGACCGGCGTGAAACTGTGAATGGTCACCACCACCACCTCGCGGCCGCGGTCCTGCCGCTCGGCAATAATCTCACTGACACGGTCGTGAAACGGCACGTAAAGCGCCGAGGTTCGGGCAAACCGTTCCGCCTCGCTCAGATCGAGATTGCCGGAAATATTGTAAATCTCGCTTTTGACCGGCATGGCAGAAGGCGATTCCGGCGGCCGGTTGCAATCATAGACCAGGCGCGAAAACCGCTGATGAATGAGCGTGGCATCAAGCTTCTGCGAAAGCAGCCTTGCAACCGCCAAGGCGCCCGGATCCCAGGCCGCATGGCTCGAAAGCACGTCCGGCGAAAGACCGAGCGTACCGAGTTTTTCCGGTATGGTGGCTGAAGCATGTTCGCAGACCAGAACGACGTCGCCCTTTGCTGCGGCGTTCTCGACGCCGACAGCCTGTCCTTCCGCTTCCGTGAAAAACCGTGAACGCACCGTCATGCACGCATCCCGCCCCGAAACCTGCCATTCCGCCGATGACGAAAAGAATTCTTCACATTATCGCGAGTGTCAAATGGAATTTTGAAATTTTCTCTTCATTTTCCCCATTGACTCGATAGCTGGCACAGATGCTTATATTCGCCAATACACCGGCAAAAAGACCGGAAGGGGAAAGATTTGCGCAGTACGACGGCCACCGTGTCGGATGTCATCCATGCCCACTATGACGCGCTGACCCGTTCGGAAAAACGGCTGGCGGAGAGCCTTCTCGGCAACTACCCCGTCTCGGGCCTCGGCAGCATCACCACGATTGCCGAAAATGCCGGTGTTTCGACGCCGACGGTGGCGCGCATGGTGCAGAAGCTCGGATACAAAGGTTACCCGGAGTTTCAGGCCCATCTGCACCAGGAACTGGAAGCGACGATCTCCGGCCCGGTTGCCAAACATGACCGCTGGGCAACCAATGCGCCGGGTCTGCATATTCTCAACCGTTTCGCCGACGCCATAACGGGCAATCTGCGCGACACTTTGAGCGATCTCGACACCGCGGTCTTCGACAATGCCGCAAGGCTGCTCTCGGACCGCAAACGCAGCATCTATTTCGTCGGCGGGCGCATCACCGGCGCGATTGCCGAATATTTTTTCACGCATATGCAGGTGATCCGGCCGAAGACGACGCTGATGTCGTCCAACTCCAGCGCCTGGCCTCAATATATGTTGAATATGAGCGCCGGCGATGTGCTGGTAATCTTCGACATCCGCCGCTATGAGCACGACATGACGACGCTTGCCGAGGTGGCGAAGGCAAACGGCGTACAGATCATTCTTTTCACGGATCAATGGACATCGCCGGTGGCGCGCCACGCGCTGCACACCTTCCGTGTGAAGATCGAAGCCCCCTCGGCATGGGATTCATCGGTCGTTACATTGTTTGTCGTCGAAGCGCTGATCGAAGCGGTGCAGAGCAGCACCTGGGATGAAACCAAGGAGCGCATGAACGCGCTGGAAGGCCTGTTCGAGCAGACGCGTCTGTTCCGCAGACCGGACCGGACATGAACATTAGTAGCCGGCACAGTGCTTGACGCGGAAACCGCCGGCTGATTGGATACCTGAAATCGCTACCAGCGCGATAAAGCGGGATAAAAACAAGCTGGGGAACATATCTGTCCAACACGAATGATGATGGGATTACCCCGCGATTGCAGGCACAAAGCCGGGTGATGGCGGAAAATGGGCGTAAAGTGACGGAATCCGGATAAATAAATTGCAATCCAGCCGTCACATTAGCTTCATCCAGAATCCGTATCAGCGTCCGTAATACGAGAACACGAAGAGGAGAAAAAAGTGATCTCTCATTGCCGTCGACTGCTTGCTGCCACCACCGCTCTGGTAATGGCCTCCACCGCGATCGCTGCCGCTGCGCCAAGCGCCGAACTGATCGCTGCCGCCAAGAAGGAAGGCATGCTGACCACCGTCGCGCTGCCGCACGACTGGTGTGGTTACGGCGACGTCATCGCCGCTTTCAAGGCGAAATATCCGGAAATCACCGTCAACGAACTCAACCCCGACGCCGGCTCTGCCGATGAAGTTGAAGCGGTAAAGGCGAACAAGGACAACAAGGGCCCGCAGGCTCCTGACGTTGTCGACGTCGGTCTCGCTTTCGGCCCGCAGATGAAGGCCGAAGGCCTGCTGCAGCCTTACAAGGTCTCCACCTGGGACGAAATCCCTGACAACGTCAAGGATCCGGAAGGTTACTGGTACGGCGACTATTACGGCGTGATGTCCTTCTTCGTGAACAAGGACCTCGTCAAGAACGTGCCGAAGGATTGGGCCGACCTGCAGAAGCCGGAATATTCCGGTCAGGTAGCGCTTGCCGGCGATCCGCGCGCTTCCAACCAGGCTATCCTCGGCGTTCTCGCCGCCGGTCTTGCCAGCGGTGCGAAGTCCGGCAAGGAAGCCGGTGAGGCAGGCCTGAAATATTTCGCCGAGCTCAACAAGGCTGGCAACTTCCTGCCAGTCATCGGCAAGGCCGGCACGCTGGCACAGGGTGCTACCCCGATCATCGTCGCCTGGGACTATAACGCGCTCTCCTGGAAGAAGACGCTGAACGACAACCCGCCCACGGAAGTCGTGGTTCCGGAAAAAGGCGTTCTGGCTGGCGTTTACGTTCAGGGCATTTCCGCTTACGCCCCGCATCCGAACGCTGCCAAGCTCTGGATGGAACATCTTTATTCCGACGACGGTCAGCTCGGCTGGCTGAAGGGTTATTGCCACCCGATCCGCTTCAACGCGATGGTCAAGGCCGGCAAGGTTCCGCAGGAACTGATCGACAGCCTGCCGCCGGCAGCAGCCTATGAAAAGGCAATCTTCCCGACGCTCGAAGATGTCGACGCCAACAAGGCCGCCGTTACCGGCGGCTGGGACAGCGTCGTCGGCGCGAACGTGAAGTAACCTTTGAAAAATACACCCCGGCTTTTCAAAAAGCCGGGGTGCTTCTTTGACAGCATTTCAGGTAAAACTCCCTAGGTTTTACCCCCGGAAATTGCACAAAACAAAGATCGAAAGTGCGTCTGACGATTCCGTTTTTACCGGACGTGCGATAATACAGAACTTTATAGACAGACCGTTTGAAAACGGCGTTTGGGGACCAGGCATGCCATCAACCAACACCGGCGGACCATCCGATGCGGGCAGAAAGTTGCCGCTTCATTGGTTAGGCGTCGTACCTTTTGCTGTTTTTGTTCTGCTGTTTCTGATTTTTCCGACGATGAAAATCGTGGTCGGTGCGTTCCAGCGTCCCGATGGCAGCCTGACGCTGGAAAACGTCGCCGGGCTTTTCACCTCGTCCATCCTCGCGGCCTACTGGATTTCGATCAAGATCAGCCTCGCCTCGGCGGCTCTTGGCTGCCTGATTGGTTTTGCCGTCGCCGCCGCCGTGGTTCTGGGCGGGCTGCCGCAGCGCATTCGCGGACCACTCCTGACATTTTCGGGCGTCGCATCGCAATTTGCCGGCGTGCCGCTCGCCTTCGCCTTCATCGCCACACTCGGCCCGGTCGGCCTACTCACCGTGTTTTTGAAGACGCAGATCGGCATTGATCTGAGACTCCTCGGCTTCAACATCCTGTCCTTCTGGGGCCTGACAGTCACCTATCTGTTCTTCCAGATTCCGCTGATGATCCTCATCATCACGCCGGCGCTTGACGGATTGAAGCGCGAGTGGCGCGAAGCTGCGGAAATCCTTGGCGCGACCGGCGTGCAATATTGGCGCATGGTGGCCTTCCCCATCCTCCTGCCATCGTTGCTTGGCACCATGTCGCTGCTGTTTGCCAATGCATTCGGTGCGGTGGCCACCGCGATCGCGCTTACCGGCTCGTCGCTCAACATCGTGCCCATTCTGCTTTTCGCGCAGATCCGCGGCGACGTTCTCGGCAATCCGCATCTGGGTTACGCTCTCGCCTTCGGCATGATCGTCGTCACCGGCATTGCCAATGCGCTTTACATCTGGCTGCGCGCCCGTAGCGAAAGGTGGCTCAAATGAAGAAATTCTTCGCCTGGGGCGCGCTGATCTTTGGCCTGCTCTATTTCGCCCTGCCGCTGATCGGCATGACCAACTTCTCGCTGAAAATGCGCCGCGGTGAATATTCCTTCGACGCCTATGGCAAGGTGCTCACCGACCCGCGTTTTCAGGAAACCTTCAGCTATTCGGTGGTGATGGCTCTCTTCACCATCGTTTTCGGTGTGCTGCTGGTGGTGCCCACGGCCTATTGGGTCCGCCTAAAACTGCCGGGCCTGCGCCCCTATATCGAATTCATCACGCTCCTGCCGCTGGTCATCCCGGCCATCGTCATCGTGTTCGGTTATATCAGGCTTTACAACACCTCTAGCTGGCTTCCGCTGACCGGCACGACCTTCGGCACCAACCTGCTTTTGATGTTCGGTTATGCCACGCTAGCCTTGCCCTACATGTACCGCGCCGTCGATACTGGTCTGAGGACCATCGACGTCTCGACGCTGACGGAAGCGGCGCAGAGCCTTGGCGCGGGGTGGACGACCATTCTGTCGCGCATCATCCTGCCCAATGTTCTGGTCGCCGTGCTGTCAGGTGCGTTTTTGACCTTCGCCATCGTCATTGGTGAATTCACCATGGCCGCCCTTTTGAACCGCCCGGCCTTTGGCCCCTATATGCAGCTGCTTGGCGCCAACCGCGCCTATGAACCGGCTGCACTTGCCGTGATCTCCTTCGGCATCACCTGGGGTTGCCTTGGGTTGATCCAACTCGTTTCACGCTACCAGAAGGGCGCGCCTCCCAAGGCCTGAGGACAAGATTTTCATGAGCTTTTTGACACTTAGCAATATCAAGAAATCCTTCGGCTCCGTACAGGTCGTCCATGATTTCAACATGGCCATCGAAAAGGGCGAGTTCGTCTCCTTTCTAGGCCCGTCGGGCTGCGGCAAGACCACCGTGCTGCGCATGATCGCCGGTTTCGAAATCCCGACCGGCGGATCGATCGTCATCAACGGCAAGGACCAGACGACGCTCAGGCCCAACCAGCGCAATATCGGCATGGTGTTTCAGGCCTATGCGCTGTTCCCCAACATGAACGTCTACGAAAATGTCGCCTTCGGGCTCAAAGTCGCCGGCAAGCCGAAAGCCGAGATCGATGCACGCGTGAAGGAAATGCTTCAGCTCATCCATCTGGAGCATTTGGCGGATCGTTACCCCTACCAGATGTCAGGCGGCCAGCAGCAGCGCGTGGCGCTTGCCCGCGCATTGGCCCCGAAGCCGGAAGTGCTTCTGCTGGACGAGCCGCTTTCCGCGCTCGATGCCAAGATCCGCGTATCGCTGCGCGAAGAAATCCGCCAGATCCAGAGAAAGCTCGGCATCACCACGATTTTCGTGACCCACGATCAGGAAGAGGCCCTGTCGATCTCCGACCGTATCGTTGTCATGAATTCCGGCCGCGCCGACCAGATCGGTTCGCCCTTCGATATCTACAACAAACCCGCGACCCGGTTTGTCGCCTCCTTCGTCGGCACGCTGAACCTGATCGACGCAACCGTCGTCGATTCCTCTACCAGCACAATTCGTGTCGGGGAGCAGAACGTGACCCTCCACAAGCCGGTCGATGTTGCAAACGGTGAAAAAATCACCCTCGCATTGCGCCCGGAAGCAGGAGCTCTCGGCGCTGACGCGAAGGGAGACGTCGCTATTTCCGGTATCGTCACCTCAAGCCAGTTCCTGGGTTCGGTCATCCGAACCCGTCTTGATCTCGGCGGTTCGACCTTGTCTTTCGACATGTTCAATGATCCCGGAACCGCACCGCCCGCCCTGGGAGAACAAGTAACGCTTAAATTCGCGGCTGGTGATCTTATGGTGATCAAAGATTAAATGGCTTTTCTCCAGCGTCGGAAGCAGATAGAGCAGGTATAATTCAAATCTGCTTACCGACAATGTGAGGCCAGGATGCGCGCGCTTTTTTACGAACTGTTC
Organism: Agrobacterium sp. MCAB5; assembly: GCF_052114365.1. Lineage (NCBI taxonomy): Bacteria > Pseudomonadati > Pseudomonadota > Alphaproteobacteria > Hyphomicrobiales > Rhizobiaceae > Agrobacterium > Agrobacterium sp. MCAB5. Next base: position 426,316 of record NZ_JBFREP010000003.1, on the reverse strand, counting down.
GGCGAGACCCCGATTGTGGCATCCCTGCCTGATCCGGAACCGACCGACGGCGGCGTGGTCATCGAGGTGAAGGCGACGGGCCTCTGCCGCAGCGACTGGCATGGCTGGATGGGCCACGATACGGATATTCGCCTGCCGCATGTCCCCGGCCACGAATTCGCCGGCGTTATCGCCGCGGTCGGAAAGAACGTTACCAGGTTCAAGACAGGCGACCGTGTCACCGTTCCCTTCGTTTCCGGCTGCGGCCGTTGCCATGAATGCCGCTCCGGCAATCAACAGGTGTGTGAGACGCAGTTCCAGCCCGGCTTCACCCATTGGGGTTCTTTCGCCGAATATGTCGCCATCGATTACGCGGACCAGAACCTTGTTCATCTGCCTGATACGATGAGCTACGCCACTGCCGCCGGTCTCGGCTGCCGTTTCGCCACGTCCTTCCGGGCTGTGACGGACCAGGGTCGCCTGAAAGGCGGCGAGTGGCTGGCGGTACATGGCTGCGGCGGCGTCGGCCTCTCCGCCATCATGATTGGCGCAGGCCTCGGCGCTCAGGTCGTCGCCATCGACATTGCGGAAGACAAGCTCGAACTTGCCCGCCAACTGGGCGCAACCGCCACCATCAACAGCCGCTCGGTTGCCGACGTCACGGAGGCGGTGCGCGAAGTGACCGGCGGCGGCGCGCATGTCTCTATCGACGCGCTTGGCCACCCGCAGACCTGCTGCAATTCCATCAATAACCTGCGCCGGCGCGGGCGCCACGTTCAGGTAGGGCTGATGCTGGCCGATCACGCCATGCCAGCCATCCCCATGGCCCGGGTTATTGCCCACGAGCTGGAGATTTACGGCAGCCACGGCATGCAGGCATGGCGCTACGAAGACATGCTGGCGATGATCGAGAGCGGCAAGCTCGCGCCCGAAAAACTGATCGGCCGCCACATCACCCTTTCCGATGCCATCACCGCCCTTCCCGCCATGGACCGTTTCCAGGAAAGTGGCATCAGCATCATCGACCGGTTCGAATAACAGTCACAGCCGGAACGTCCCGGAAAATGCCGTTTGTCTAGACGGCATCAGGGATTCCTGCGTCCGAATGGCCGTGCTGCCATCCCCGCGCGATTTGGCGCGGCCTCCGGTCTTCTGGTCGGCGGTGCAACCTCATTGAGAGCGGGCGTATAATCCTGGGTAACTGGAGCACGTTGCTGACGTATGGTCGGCGGACGGGGTTCCGGTAATTCGACGACCTCCTCGATATCTTCCCGCTCGAGACGAGCGTTTCTGCTACCCGACCGATAGTACCAGCGAATACCCCTGCGCAGGAGCACGAACAGGCCCACGAGCAGCACAAACCCACCTATCAGTCTCCCTATAGGCTCAGCCGCCTCCGAAGCCGCCGCACGTTTTTTGCGGTCGTCGACGGTAGGGTCAAATCCAAGCATACTGGAAATGCCCTTAAGGCCCACCTCGTCCAACTTCACGTATTGGTCGCCATTATAAAGAACATAAGCGTCGCCACTACTGCTGTTCAGATAGCCGAGGTCAAAGAACTTCCCTTCCACCACGAAAGTCGTTTGATTGGGCAAGTCGTAGACCCTGTCGATCGTCTCACCGCGACTGAAGCCAGGCACCGCAAAAAACCGAAAACGCTTGGCATCGGCATCCACAGCAGACGCGAACAAAAATATGATGGCGACGTAAACCAGCGCAATCTGATTCATATCTTCCCCGCAATACAAAAATATCGGGATATATTTCTACAATCGCCTTAATATAAAATTTAATCGATGACTATTCATTTAATTACTTTGAAAATACACAGATGTAATTTTGATACTTATAATATACACCAATATAATATATTCCTCTTCCGCGGGAAACGGACGCACAGAAAAAGAAGCATCGATAAAGAGGATTGAAAATGCTGTTTCTCGACAGCGTGACCATGAAGGAAACTCCGGACCGAAGGGACGAATACCCCTTTACCGTTCCGGCGCTGCGCCAGCTGGAACGCCTCGAATTCAAGACGCCGATCACCTTTTTCGCCGGCAATAACGGCTCCGGCAAATCCACGCTGCTGGAAGGGCTGGCGGCCGGAATGACGGCCTATGCCATCGGCAATCATGGACAGGTTGCCGGCGACCTCTATCTTCAGCATGCGGAAACCGTGGCGAAGGCATTCTATTTCGCCCGCAAGAAATACCCGAAAATCCGCATGTTCATGCGCGCCGAAGACGTGCTTGGCTACATCCGCAAGCAGAATGAAGAGACCCTGGATGACTTTCGCTGGGAGCGGGAAAAAGCCCTGAAAAGAGGCGAAGATTTTCCCGAGGAAACACCGGACACTTTCAGGCATATCGTCAGAAGCAACGTCATAGACCGGCGTTCGCATGGCGAGGGATTTCTCGATATCATGCAGCAGCGCCTGCACGGCGCCGGCCTTTATTTTCTCGATGAACCGGAAAGTCCTCTTTCACCGCAAAAGCAGCTGGAGCTTGCAGCCCTCGTCCGTCACACGGCAGATAGTGGTGGGCAGTTGATCATCGCAACCCATTCGCCGGTGCTCTTGGCCATTCCCGAAGCGACGATTTATTACTTCGACGAGAACGGCATCACCGAGCGTCTTTATGATGAGCTGGAAAACATCAGTTTCCTGCGGCGCTTTCTTGATCGTCCATCAAAATTCATGAGCGATTAGGAGCTGATAAGGCTTGAAATCGCGCATCGCTTGCCTCATGCCCATTAGCAACATGTGAATTAGAAAAAGAAGCAGGCTTATGTCTCCCACCACCACACCGGCAGCTGCCCGGCCCCTGAACAGGCAGGACTACAGAACTCTCGGCCTTTCGGCCCTCGGCGGCGCGCTGGAGTTCTACGATTTCATCATTTTCGTGTTTTTCGCCACCGTCATCGGCCATCTGTTCTTCCCGCCGGAAATGCCCGATTGGCTGGTGATGATCCAGACCTTCGGCATCTTCGCCGCCGGTTATCTGGTGCGGCCGCTGGGCGGCATCGTTCTCGCGCATTATGGCGATCGTTATGGCCGCAAACGCGTCTTCGCCTTCTCCATCCTGCTCATGGCGCTTTCGACGCTCGGCATGGCGCTGATGCCGACCTATGCCACCATCGGCGTTGCGGCCCCCATACTGCTCATCGTCCTGCGCATGCTGCAGGGTGCGGCCATTGGCGGCGAAGTGCCGGGTGCCTGGACCTTCGTTGCGGAGCACGTGCCCTTTCGCCGCGTCGGGCTCGCCTGCGGTTTTCTGACGTCCGGCCTCTCGTTCGGCATCATGCTCGGTTCGCTGATTGCCTTTGCCATCAATTCCCTCTTCTCAGCAGAAGATGTGGCGGCCTATGCATGGCGCATTCCCTTCCTGCTCGGCGGCATATTCGGCCTGATTGCCGTGTATCTGCGCCGCTGGCTGGAAGAGACTCCGATCTTCATGGAGATGAAAAAGTCGAAGTCGCTGACGGACAAGCTTCCGCTTGGCCTCGTGCTGAAGCACCATATGCGCGGCGTGATCATTTCCGCGCTGCTGACCTGGGTTCTGTCCGCAGCCATCGTCGTTACCACGCTGATGACGGCAACCTTCCTGCAGAAGCTCTATGGCTACACACCGACGCAGGCGCTAGCAGGCACCAGCTTCGGCACGCTGTTCCTCATCTTCGGCGTCATCATCGCCGGCGCATTGATCGATCGTGTCGGCTCCGGCATTTTCTTCATCGCCGCCAGCATCTTCTTCGGCATCGCCACCTTCACTTTCTACAGCTATGCCGGCACATCGCTAGAAACCATGTTCGTGCTTTACGGCGTCATGGGCCTGTCGGTTGGCATGGCGGGTGCAGTGCCCTATGTCATGGTGCGCGCCTTCCCGGCCTCGGTCCGCTTCTCGGGCCTCTCCTTCGCCTACAACGTCTCCTATGCCATCTTCGGCGGGCTGACACCGATTGGCGTAACGATGGCGCTGGCCGTCAATCCAATGGCGCATGCGTGGTATCTGGTGTTCATCGCCGTCCTCGCCTTCTGCATCGGCGTTTACCTCTATCTGCGCGGCAGCGAGATCGAAAGCCATGTCGGCATAGAGGAACTGGCGGCCTTAAGGTCGTAAGCCCAAAGACGACACAAAAAAGCGCGGGCAGGACCCGCGCTTTTTATTGCAACAACGGTGGCCGAAACGTCAGGCCGCGCTGTCGATCTCCTCGGCACCGTTTACCGGTACGTAGTTGAGCACCGGTCCGAGCCAGCGCTCTACCTCTACCAACGGCATGTCCTTGCGACGCGCATAGTCCAGCACCTGATCGCGTTCCACCTTGGCAACACCGAAATAATAGCTCTCGGGATGGCCGATATAGAGGCCGGAGACGGAGGAGCCGGGCCACATGGCATAACTCTCCGTCAGTTCCACGCCCGCCGCGTTGGTGGCGTCGAGCAGGGAGAACAGGGTTTTCTTTTCGGTATGATCAGGCTGGGCCGGATAACCCGGCGCAGGGCGGATACCGGCATAGGCCTCACCGATCAGCTCATCGCCGGCAAGAGCTTCTTCGGGCGCATAACCCCAGAATTCCTTGCGCACCCGCTCATGCATACGTTCGGCAAAGGCTTCCGCAAAACGGTCGGCCAGCGCCTTGACGAGAATCGACGAATAATCGTCATTGGCCCGCTCGAAGCGTTCAGCAATCGCCACCTCCTCGATACCCGCCGTGACGACGAAGCCGCCGACATAATCCGCAACGCCGCTATCGACAGGCGCGACGAAATCGGAAAGCGCCACATTGGGGCGTCCGTCACGCTTGGAAAGCTGCTGGCGCAGCGTGAAGAAGGTCGCCAGTTCTTCGGAACGGTTTTCATCCGTGAACAGCCTGATGTCGTCGCCCACCGCATTGGCGGGCCAGAAGCCGATAACAGCCCGCGGCCGGAACCATTTTTCCTCGATGATCTTCTTCAGCATCGCCTGCGCATCGGCATAAAGCTGCCGCGCGGCCTCACCCTGCTTCTCGTCTTCAAGGATAGCGGGATAACGACCCTTCAGCTCCCAGGTCTGGAAGAACGGCGTCCAGTCGATGTAACGGGACAGCTCCTCAAGGTCATAGGTCTCGAACACCTTGGTGCCGAAGAATTGCGGCTTCACGACACTATAGGTCGACCAGTCGATCTTGTGCGCATTCTCGCGGGCGCGGGAAAGCGGCAGACGCTGCTTTTCGCGCTCATTGCGGGCATGCGCCTCCGCCACCTTGGCATATTCAGCCCGGATGCCGTCGATATAGGCTGGCTTCTGCTCGGCGGAGAGAAGTGCGGAGACGACGCCCACCGCACGCGAGGCATCGGTGACATAGATCGCCTGGCCCTGTTCGTAGCGCGGATGGATTTTCACCGCCGTATGCACGCGGCTCGTCGTTGCGCCGCCGATCAGCAGCGGGATGTTGAAACCCTGCCGCTCCATTTCCGCCGCCACATGCACCATTTCATCAAGCGATGGCGTGATGAGACCGGAAAGACCGATCACATCGACCTTTTCGGCAATCGCCGTTTCAAGGATTTTCGTCGTCGGCACCATCACGCCGAGATCGATGATCTCGTAATTGTTGCAGGCAAGAACGACGCCGACGATATTCTTGCCGATATCGTGCACATCACCCTTCACGGTCGCCATCAGCACCTTGCCGGCGGCCTTGTTCTGTTCACCGCCATTCAGGCGCTTTTCCTCTTCCATGTAAGGAAGCAGAACGGCGACGGCCTGCTTCATCACGCGGGCGGATTTCACCACCTGCGGCAGAAACATCTTGCCAGAGCCGAACAGGTCACCGACCACGTTCATGCCCGCCATCAGCGGCCCTTCGATGACATGCAGCGGGCGGGCGGCCTGCTGGCGCGCCTCTTCCGTATCGGCCTCGATGAATTCGGTAATGCCGTTGACCAGCGCGTGTTGCAGCCGCTTTTCGACGGAAAGCTCGCGCCAGGAAAGATCCTGCACCTTCGCCTGTTTTTCACCCGTGCCGCGGAAACGCTCCGCCACGTCAAGCAGCCGCTCCGTCGCGTCGTCGCGGCGGTTCAGCACCACATCTTCGCAGGCCTCACGCAATTCCGCATCGATGTTGTCGTAAACCGCAAGCTGCCCGGCATTGACGATGCCCATATCCATGCCGACCTGGATGGCGTGGTAGAGGAACACGGCATGCATCGCCTCACGCACCGGCTCATTGCCGCGGAAGGAGAAGGACAGGTTGGAAACGCCACCGGAAATATGCGTGAGCGGCATGGTTTCGCGGATGGTCTTGGTTGCTTCAATGAAGTCCACGCCGTAATTATTGTGCTCCTCGATACCCGTGGCCACCGCAAACACGTTTGGATCGAAGATGATGTCTTCCGGCGACAGGCCCGCCTTTTCGGTCAAAAGCTTGTAGGCGCGCGTGCAGATTTCCACCTTGCGCTGATAGGTATCCGCCTGCCCGACCTCGTCAAAGGCCATGACTACGACCGCAGCACCGTAATTGTGGACGAGCCGCGCCTGCTGGAGAAACTTCTCCTCGCCTTCCTTCAGCGAAATCGAATTGACGATCGATTTGCCCTGCACGCATTTCAGACCGGCTTCGATGATTTCGAACTTGGATGAGTCGATCATCACAGGCACGCGGGCAATATCAGGCTCGGCGGCAATGAGGTTCAGGAACTCCACCATCGCCTTTTGCGAGTCGATCAGGCCCTCATCCATGTTGATGTCGATGATCTGCGCACCGTTTTCCACCTGATCGCGGGCAACAGCCAGCGCCGCCGTGTAATCGCCGGCGGTGATCAGCTTGCGGAAGCGGGCCGAGCCGGTGACGTTGGTACGTTCGCCCACGTTGACGAAGGGAATGTCCTTGGTCAGCACGAAGGGTTCGAGACCCGAAAGCGACATAAAGGGCTTGTGCTCGGGAATGGGGCGCGGCTTGTAATCCTTGACGGCTTCGGCAATCGCCCGGATATGCTCGGGCGTCGAGCCGCAGCAACCGCCGACGATGTTGACAAGACCGTCGCGGGCAAAACCCTGCACCTGGCGCGCCATCATCTCGGGTGTTTCGTCATATTGCCCGAATTCGTTCGGCAGGCCGGCATTCGGATAGGCGCAGACGAAGGTGTCGGCCACATCCGAAAGCTCCTGCAGATGCGGACGCATGGCATCTGCACCAAGAGCGCAGTTGAGGCCGATGGTGAAGGGGTTGGCGTGTCGCACCGAGTTCCAGAAAGCAGACGGCGTCTGGCCGGACAGCGTGCGGCCGGAAAGGTCCGTGATCGTGCCTGATATCATCACCGGCAGACGGATGCCCTTTGCCTCGAAGCGCTCCTCGCAGGCGAAGATTGCGGCCTTGGCGTTCAGCGTATCGAAGATCGTCTCGATGAGGATGATATCCGCGCCGCCATCGATCAGCCCGTCGATCTGCTCGCCATAGGCGATGCGCAGATCGTCGAAACTGACGGCACGGTAACCAGGATTGTTGACATCAGGCGAAATCGAGGCGGTGCGGTTGGTCGGGCCGATAGCGCCCGCAACGAAACGGCGGCGGCCATCTTCGCGCTCAGCCCGCTGGGCAGCACGGCGGACGATCTGCGCCCCTTCGCGGTTGAGATCGTAGACGGCATTTTCCATCTCGTAGTCCGCCTGCGCGATGCGCGTCGACGAAAACGTGTTGGTTTCGAGAATATCCGCGCCCGCCATCGCATAGCGATAATGGATTTCTTCGATGGCATCCGGCTGGGTCAGGATCAGAAGGTCGTTATTGCCCTGCTGGTGACAGGCGCAGCCGATAAAACGATCACCGCGAAAATGATCTTCATCAAACCCCAGTCCTTGAATCTGCGTGCCCATTGCGCCATCGAGAATGAGGATACGTTCGCTGGCGGCCTGGCGCAGCGCGCGCAAAATTTCCGCGCCGTCGCGCTTTGCCCCTTCAGGGCCGAACAGATCGTCAAACACGGGCGCACTCCTCATTTCGATTTGCAAGATCGCAAGCCGTCAAGTCACATAAAGATATGTTTATGTCAATATATCTTCAAGGTATAGGTATGGCTTTGCGTCGTTGCGGCAGACTACGAAATTTCACTGACAGATGACAGGTTTATGCAGCAAGGATATAAGCCGAAGCAGCAAACCGTATGGAGGACGAAATGCCCGAGGACGACCACAACAACCGGAACTGGAACACCTTGCCATGGCATCGCCAGTGGCTGGTCAAACAGGCCGATGGGCTTTTCGACTTCTTCCAGTACCGCGCCGTCAATCCGGCCGGCGGCTTCTTCGATCTCGACGCCAAGGGCGCACCGCTGCAGAAAAACGATCCCGTGCGCGGCATCCATGCCTCGGCACGCATGGTGCATTGCTTCTCCATCGGCCACCTGCTCGGACGACCGGGCTGCGGCGATATCGTCGACCACGGCATGACCTACCTCTGGGACAATCATCGTGACAGCGAGCACGGCGGTTATTTCTGGCAGGTCAACGATGGCGGCCCGGTGGACGCCACCAAACAGGGTTATGGCCACGCCTTCGTGCTTCTGGCAGCTTCCTCCGCCAAAACTGTCGGCCACCCGCTTGCTGACAAGATGCTGGCCGATATTACCGAGGTTCTGGAAACCCGTTTCTGGGAAGAAAAACACGGCGCTATCGCCGAGGAATTCAACCGCGACTGGTCACCCGTCGACAATTATCGCGGCCAGAATTCCAACATGCATCTGACCGAAGCGCTGATGGCCGCCTATGAGGCGACCGGCGACAGCAATTACCTGACAAAGGCCGAACGCATCGCCGATCTCGTCATCCGCCGCCGCGCCGGTGAGCTGGATTTCCGCGTGCCGGAGCATTTTGACGAGAACTGGACGCTCGACAAGGAGTATCGTGGCAACGAAATGTTCCGCCCCTCCGGCTCCACTCCCGGCCACTGGCTGGAATGGGCGCGCCTCATCCTGCAATTGTGGGTGCTGGGCGAACGCCGCCACGACTGGATGCCGGTGGCGGCAAAATCGCTCTTCGTGCAATCCATGGCGCTTGGCTGGGACCGCGAAAAAGGCGGCTTCTTTTATACGCTCGACTGGCACGACAATCCCGACAAGACGGCAAAGCTCTGGTGGCCCATGTGCGAGGCGGCGGGTGCAGCCCACTTCCTCAACGAAAATCTGCCGGCGGACGAATTCTACGAAGACAGCTACCGCCGCATCTGGAGCACGATCGCCAACAATTTCATCGACCACGACAATGGCGGCTGGCACGAGGAGCTGACGGAAAATCTGATTCCAGCCAACACGCTATTCCCCGGCAAGGGCGACATCTACCACGCGCTTCAGGCCTGCCTGATCCCGCTATTTCCGGCAACGGGAAGTTTGACGAAAGTGATCAAGGAAGGCGGCGGCTCCTATTGAGGCCGCTGCAAGAATGAAGCATCTGACACGCTCCGTCATACCGGACGTGATCATGCTGGACCCCGGATCAAATCCGGGGTGTCGGCATATCGAGGCGCCTCAAAATCCGATAGTTTCCTCGAAATCATCCCAGGACTGGTACATTTCATAACGGCCGATACCCGGGATCGGCACATGTCCGTAATAGGGTGAAAGCTGGAACTCGGCGGCAGCCTCGCTTTTGCCGGCAATAGCGCTCACATAGATCGCGGAGGCGAGCCCGGTTCGGTTGGCGCCGTGTTCGCAATGGATGAGGATCGGTTTTTCAGCGTTGCGCAGCACAGCGACGAGCGTTTCCGCTTCCTCCACCGAGACCTTCTCGCTTGAACTCAGCGGATAATCGACCAGCCGGACGCCGTTGTTTTTCGCTGCCTGGCTTTCGGCGTCATACCAGCCTTCACGCTTTTCATCGCGCAGATTGATAATCGTCTTGATGCCGTAGGCCTTGGCATAGGCAGTGATGTCCTTGCCGCTCGGCTGGGCCGAACGATAAAGTTCGCCGGGAATGACCTCGTGAAAATTTCCGGTCAGCTGGCCGATGCCCATATGCGCGCCGGCCAGAACCGGCAGAGCCACCAGGCCAATGGCGGCAATTTTCAGAAACTTCAGAACTATACGCAAAACCTAAACCCGCAACATTCATCGGACAGGTGGGCAGGTGGCATTGCAAATCGGCGAAAACAAGTCCCGCAACGGCGAAAGCGGCCTCGGCGTGGCCGGCAACGACGCGGGCACCTTTACGAACCCCTTGCGAAACAAGGGATTCAGGCGACAGCCCGAAAATGTTCAAGAAACCGTGAGGGTCGGAAGCAGCGACAGCCGTTCAATCGAATTCTGCAGAAACGATGGTGACGCGCCATTCCAGCCGTTGCGGATCTACCGTTTCATTGTTGCGCAGTCGGAAAGAGCGGCAAGCGGCAAAGGTCTCCCCGGCCTCGATCCGCCTTTCACTCACCTGATAGGGATCGAAGGCGACGGAGGCGCGGAAGGCAGGCTCGAACCCTTCAAGCGTATAGGTCAGGCGCTGCACGGCAACATTATTGTCGTTGCGGAAGCTGACGCGGATCGGCAATGCCGCATCCGTGCACGCCGCATCGAAGCTAGCCGTCGCAATGACATGGTCGAGCCGCTGGCTACCGCGCTGCCAGTCGTAAATGACAAAGGCGGCAGTGGTTCCCCAGATCAACAGCAGGCAGATGACGACCGGTTTAAGGTGCCGCGGAAACGCGATGAGGGTGAGAAGAAGAATGGCACTGAGAACGGCTCCGACAATCACGTCGCCCCTCCCCCATGAAAACTAACCCGCATGCGATCCTGTCCTCCCTTACCCATTCCTGCCCGCAACATCAGCCCTATCCAGGTGCCGAAGCACCGGCATTGCCGCAGACCGGCACAACTCTATGGTCGTGCCCCCCGCTGTCAAGACAACCAAGCGTGACCCCGCTTCCGTCGCTTTGACAAGGCGGCGAAAGGAACCAAACGCCGTTGAAGGCGTTCGCCGCATCAGAACAGCATGACGGGGCGGTAAAAACGTCGCGATTTGGGCAAGGGAGGCCGGCAACTCGAGGGAACAATGTGCCCCTTGGAACCGCCGATCTCCAACCCATATTAAATGCACCTAATATATGTTATAGAAGTCAATCAGCTCAGGGAGAAAAACGATGAAAACGCTGATCGTAACGTCACTCTTGGCCCTGTCCGCCAGCACCGCGATGGCTGCGGATGCCGTCTACGAAACCCCGGCGCCTCCGGTCGCGCAGGAAACCCTGCCGGTATTTACCTGGTCTGGTCCGTATCTTGGTATTCAAGGCGGCGCAGGCTGGGCGAACGGCGATTTTTCAGCTGGCGGCCCCGTCGCGTCGGATAGTTTCGATGGCGGCATTCTGGGCGCTTTTGCCGGTTACAATTACCAGTTCGACAATAATTTCGTCCTCGGTATCGAAGGCGATGTCGATTATAACTGGAACGACAATGACTATGCCGGCGTGAACATCGGCACCGACTGGCAGGGCTCTGTTCGTGGCCGTGTCGGTTACGCTTTCGACCGTGCCTTGATCTATGGTACCGCCGGCTGGACAGCGACGCGCGGCTTCATCGAAACGCCTGGCGCCGGCAAGGATAGCACCACGTTCAACGGTTACACCGTCGGCGCTGGCCTTGACTATGCCTTCACCGACAATGTGTTCGGCAGGATTGAATATCGCTACAATGACTATGGCGACAAGGACATCTTCGGCGTCAACACCGATTTCGACCAGAGCACCGTCAAGGTCGGCCTTGGTGTGAAGTTCTGATAGCGTCGACAAACGTCAGCAAAAGAGCCCGGCCAAGTGCCGGGCTTTTTCTTTGTCGGAACGCCGCACCAGCTTCGCCCTGAGACTGTAAAAACGTGGAAAATGTGAACATCGCAAAAATGAGATATTCACGGACCGTTCAGCCGGCCCGTGCCATCATGCGGGCATAATGAGCCTCTATCTCCCGAAGCAGGCTTATGGAGTAGCCCTCGATGAAAAAGATCATTCTTACAACCCTTGCCGCGCTGGTTGCCACCGGCAGCGTCTTCGCGTCCTACGGCACCGCTGCCGCGCAGGACTATCCCTATCGTCCGCGCTACGACCGTGGCGGCCCGCCCCCACCTCCCTATCGCGAACACCGCCGCCACAATGATGGTGCTGCGATTGCCGGCGGACTGGCTGCAGGCGTTATCGGCGGCCTGATCGGCGGCGCAATCGCCAACGGCGGCAACAGCGGTCCCCGCTACTACGAGCCACCACCGCCGCCCCGCCCACGCTGCTGGTTCGAAGACCGCCGCGTTCCCAATTCCTATGATGGCGGCTGGCACACCGAAAGCATGCGGGTCTGCGACTGACCCCATAGCTGAAAATCCGTAATGAACAATCCGATCAGTCTGAATGGCTGGTCGGATTTTTTGTTGGATGAGCAAAATCCAAGGAATGCGCAATGATCGATGATGTATCGACTTGCTATACGGAATCGCACCAACTCGTTCAAAATATAAGGAAAATGGTGGGCCCGGAGAGACTCGAACTCCCAACCAAGCGGTTATGAGCCGCCGGCTCTAACCATTGAGCTACAGGCCCTTTCGGAAAAATTATCCGAAACACCGGCTTCGCAATGGTTCGAATCCGGTGGGTCACGCTCTAACGTAATTTTTACGGCCCGACAAGCCATTGATGCTATCGCAAGCTGCCGTTGCCGTATTAGCTTCACAATCTAAGGCAATACCCTGCAAAGGGACACAATCAACGAGGAAACACCATGACGACGACAAAGGCCCGCCTTTTCGCACTTAGTGCATTGACCGCAGCAGCAATGATGCCGCTTGCCGGTAATGCCCTTGCGCAGGATGCCACTCCGCGCGAAGCAACCATCAGTGTTTCCGGCGAAGGCCAGTCGGCAATCGCGCCCGATATGGCGATCCTGTCATTCAGTGTCGTCAAGCAGGCGGAAACGGCGGCTGCGGCTCTGACAGAGAATTCCAAGGCGCTCGCCGAGGTTCTGAAATCGCTGAAGGCGTCCGCCATCGAAGACCGCGACCTGCAGACGAGCAATTTCTCCGTGCAGCCGCTTTACAAGCATTATGAGCCGAAAGACGGCGTTTACGTTGCACCGGAAATTACCGGCTATCAAGTTTCCAACGGACTGACCGTGCGCGTACGCGACCTGAAGAAGCTGGGCGAGATACTCGATACCTCCGTCAAGCTCGGTATCAACCAGGGCGGCGATATTACCTTCACCAATGACAAGCCGGAAGCAACCGTAACCGAGGCCCGCAAGCAGGCGGTTGCCGATGCGCTGGCCAAAGCGAAAACGCTGACGGAAGCGGCGGGCGTGAAGCTTGGACGCGTGATCCAGATAAGCGAGAACATGCAGCGCCCCATGCCGGTGCCGCAGGCCATGATGCGCGCTTCGATGGCGAAGGAGGCCGACAGCGTGCCGATCGCTTCGGGTGAGAACAGCTACAGCGTGGTGGTCAACGTCACCTTCGCCCTGGGCGAATAAAACAGTCGGAGCGGCGGCATTGCCCGCCGCCCGCATTTGCCGAACGGCTGCGCGCAACCGCCACCCGAGAGGCCACAAAAAGAAACGCCCCCCGCCTGTCATAACAAGCGAGGGGCATTTTTTTTGATCCGCGCGAAGGGCGGGGGATTTCCGCGGATCAATATCAGCCGTTTAGCGACGGATCACCGGGCAACCACGCTCATTGGCGAAGAAGATGCGGTCAGGGCCACGACGGTCGAAGCCTGCAACCACGACACGGCGCGGCGACACATCGACAACGCGCGCGCGGCGAAGACCCATGCGGCTAGCCTTTTCCTCCGCAAGCCGCGGCGAGCAACCGTAACGCGGGCGGTCAGGACGGCCCCAACCCGGACCAGGACGATCGGGACGACCCCAGCCCGGGCCGCGGCCTCTGTCATGACCGTATCCATCCTGAACCTGAACTCTGAGCTGAACATCCGGGCCAGCCGAAGCAGCTGGAGCGGTGACGGAAATTCCGCCGAGGGCGATGAGGGCAGCCAGGCCGGCTTTTGCGAAGGTACTGAACATGAACTCACTCCGTTTGTTTCTGCGCCGGCAGGGACGTCCCCCGGCGATTGACGAGACCCTAGACCCGCCCGCCTGAACGCCGACAGAACCGCATGTTCAGCAGACGTTCAGAGATATTAACGGGAAAACGAAAGGAAAAGGCAGGGCTTTTGACGGGAATCATGGGGAGATATGCAGAACGATTTCACGGCGGTGCGGCCGGTCGCGATGTTCGAAAAGATAAAGGCCCTGCCATGTGCCAAGGGTAAGCCTGCCATCGCTGATCGGTACTCCGATGGAAACCGCGGTCAGGGCCGATTTGATGTGAGCAGGCATGTCATCAGGGCCTTCGAGCGTGTGGACGACCCAGCGCATGGAGACATCGTCGGAAGGTGGCACGAGGCGGGAAAAAAATATCGCCAGATCGCGCCGAACATCCGGATCGGCATTTTCCTGGATAAGCAGGGAGCAGGATGTGTGCCTGACGAAGACGGTCAAAAGGCCTTCGTCCACGCCTGCCTCCTTCACAAAGCGCTCGGCCTCGGACGTAAATTCGTAGAGCCCCTGCCCGTGGGTGGTGGTAATGGTCATTTTCTTCTGCGGCACGTTATTTCCTTTAGAAAATTCGGAACAAATTAGGCACTGCAAACGTTGGACCATGTCGAATTGTAACTGATGGCGAAAAGGCGTGCTTCCATGACATGGCTGCTGCCTTTAATAGAACGGAATACCGGCGTCACGGTTGCAAAAAACGGGGAAGGATTGGCACTATCAGAATGAACCATTCAGGCTTTCCCGTCTGCGGACGACTAAACTATTTTCAGTGCAAGACAGGCAGAGGGTGCGAGAGATAGATTCATGGCATCCACTGATTATAATGTCGACCTGACAAATTGCGACCGCGAACCCATCCACATTCCAGGTTATATTCAATCGCACGGCTGCCTGATCGCTTGCGATAACGCCATGCGCATGGTCCTGCGACACTCGGAAAACTGTCGCGAGATTTTGCGCGTCGATGGCGATATCAACGGCAGAACCGCCGAAGAAGTGCTTGGTAAAAATCTCGTCCATGACCTTCGCAACGCACTCACGGTAACTGGCAGAACCACCCGCCCTGCCATGCTGCCCAATATGGAACTGCGCGATGGTCGCAGCTTCGATATTGCGCTCCACCGCTATAAATCCACGACGATCATCGAATTCGAACCGTCGGGGAGCGAGACCCAGCCGCTTGGCACCGCACGTAAGATGGTGGACCGCATTCGCGAGGCAGACACGGTCGAAAGCCTGATTTCGAGAACAACCCGGCTGGTAAAGGCGACCTTGGGTTACGACCGGGTGATGATCTACCGTTTCGAGGATGACGGTGCAGGCAAGGTCGTGTCGGAGGCAAAGCAGCCGGAACTGGAAAGCTTTCTCGGACAATATTTTCCGGCGAGCGACATACCGCAGCAGGCCCGCACGCTCTATCTTAAAAACACACTGCGCATCATCTCCGACGCCAGCGGAATACGAGTTCCCGTATTGCCCGCCATCGATGTGTCTGGTGAACCGCTTGATCTGTCATTTGCGCATTTGCGCAGCGTTTCTCCCATCCATTGCGAATATCTTCGCAATATGGGCGTTGGTGCCTCCATGTCGATTTCGGTGATCGTCGATGGCGCCCTGTGGGGTCTTATCGCCTGCCACCATTATTCGCCACGCGTTCTGACGATGTCAGTCAGGATCGCCGCAGAAATGTTTGGAGAGTTTTTCTCCATGCATTTGCAGGTCCTTAAGCAGAAGCGCAAACTCGATACCGTCAACCACGCCCATGCAGCTCTAGACCGCTTCCTGCGGCTCGCCGCCCATCACGCGCACATCGAGGAACTGCTGATCGACAGTTTCCAGGATTTTGCCGATCTGATGCCATGCGACGGCGTCGGGCTTTGGGTGGACAACAACTGGCACGGCCACGGCGCAACGCCGCCCGCGGATGCCATTCCCAGGCTGGCGCGCTTCGTAACCTCTGTCAGTGAGGGAAGGGTCTGGGCAACCCATGCCATCTCGCAAGCCATACCGGAAGCGGAGATTTATGCGGATATCGCAGCCGGAATGCTCGCCATTCCGCTGTCGCAGGTCAAAAACGACTATCTGCTGTTTTTCCGCAGGGAGATCGTGCAGAACCTGAACTGGGCCGGCAACCCGGAAAAATCCTATGAGACCGGTCCGCTCGGCGATCGTCTCACGCCGCGCAAGAGCTTCGCGATCTGGAAGGAGACCGTGCGCCTGCAGGCGCAGCCATGGTCCGATGCGGACCGGGAAATTGCCGAAGCCGCAAGAATAGCGTTGGTCGAGGTCGCATTCCAT
This sequence comes from Agrobacterium sp. MCAB5, assembly GCF_052114365.1. Classification (NCBI taxonomy): domain Bacteria; kingdom Pseudomonadati; phylum Pseudomonadota; class Alphaproteobacteria; order Hyphomicrobiales; family Rhizobiaceae; genus Agrobacterium; species Agrobacterium sp. MCAB5. The sequence goes on along the minus strand of NZ_JBFREP010000003.1, from coordinate 409,995 downwards.
CACAGCGAGCTGATGGCGGGCGAAAGGGAGCGCGCGGAAGTGCGCCAGCGCATGCTGAACGAGGAACTCAACCACCGCGTCAAGAACGTTCTCGCCATTATCAAATCGCTGGTCGGCAATCCCTCGCAGGAGGGTAAAACCCTGCAGGAATATGTCGGTGCGCTGAAGGGTCGTATCCAGGCATTGTCCTTTGCCCATGACCAGATCATTCGCGGTGAAGGCGGCGGGTCGTTGCGCGACCTGCTAGACGCCGAATTGTCGCCGCACCGTTCAGCCGAGGCTATTGTTGATCTCGCCGGACCACAGGTCACGCTCGATTCGCGCGCATTTTCCGTCATGGCCCTCGTACTGCATGAACTGGCGACGAATGCTGCCAAATACGGCGCGCTTGCGCAGACCGGCGGAAAACTGGATCTGCGCTGGGAAGTCGACGAAAACCGCGATTGCCTGATACATTGGCGCGAAACTCTGCCTACCAAGCTGCCCACACCATCACGCTCCGGGTTCGGCACGGCGCTCATCAGCCGCAGCATCCCCTACGATCTGGGCGGACGCAGCACCATTCGGTATTTGCCTGATGGACTGGAGGTGGAAATTCTCCTGCCCTCCCGCCATATCTCAGCAGTCATGACAGCTTCCGAGATGAAGACGGAGGATGACACCGTACCACAACCCAGACGGTCCAACCGGGAGGAAACGTTGAAAATATTGCTCGTAGAAGACCAGATGCTGATCGCCATGGATGTGGAGAACATGCTGGAAGACAACGGCATCAAGACAATCGAAACCGCGACCTCCTCGGCAATGGCCATCGAGAAGCTGAAGAGCTATGTGCCGGATGTGGCTATCCTCGACATCAATCTCGGTTCCGACACATCCATCGCCGTCGCACGCGAGCTTCACCGCCGCGGCATCCCCTTCCTGTTCGCCACCGGCTATGCCGATGCCAGCATGGTGCCTGACGACTTCGGCAACGTGCCTGTTATCAGGAAGCCGTACGACGAGGATGCGCTGATGGCGGGTATCGGGCTGTTGGTCGGGGATACGGAGAGGGTGTAAGCTCCCAGCCCTGCTGACCGACATATGTCCAGACTCGACGTTATCCTTGGGCTTGTCCCAAGGATTTAAACACGTCTACAAAATCGGTCGGTTGCATATCCTCGGGACAAGCCCGAGGAAGACGGAGTGGCGGACGGAAACCTTCGTCAGCAAACCAAAAGTTTAAAAAACCTAACCTTCATTGAAATCGGGTGAAGCCCCGCTTTTTCGCCTCATCCGGTGTTAAGGCGTTCCCAATTTTAAACCGGAAGGCCGTAACGGCGTAGTTATCCAGATCGACCTCGCACTGAAAAGACACATCGTGCCAGCTATTGCCGGTGTTGAATGCGCCGCCGGAAGCATCAATCGAATTCCCCGATATCCTCCCGCCAGTATCCGAATAGGGTATCATGCCACGGGCGGCAAAACCCGCGCCCTGAATTTGCGCCAGAGCCTCCGTGCTGCAAAGCTGAACAATGCGGCGGCGGGGCGGCAAATCACCAAACATCTGGCGTCTTTGGGCCGGAGAAAGCAGCGACGAAGACAATAATTGTTTGGCGGCCGGAAGTTTCGCGGGCTTCTCCTTTGCCACCTCGGCAGGTTTTTCGTCAGCCGGTTTCTCCTGCGGCACAGGCGCCTTTTCCGGCTCAGCCTCTTGCTTGACGGGTGAAACCGCAATTTCTCCCTGCTCGGCGGACGCCTTGAGATCGCCGTTGGCGGCAGATGGCGCGGGCTTGTCCTCAGCCGTCTTTTCAGGCTGGCTTTCAGGCTCCTTGGAAGGCTCGGCCTTGTCCGCTTCCTCCGCCTTACCTGGCTTGTCCTCTGGGTCCGCCTGCGTCTCCTCCGGCCGCATGGCGATGGCCGGCAGCGTCGCCTGCAAGGGCGGCGAAGGTTTCGGCTCCTCTGCCGGCGGAGCGGGCGGCGGCGGTGGAGGCTGCGGCTTTTCTTGCTTTGCCTGCTCGGCGGCGGGAGGCTTGGCTTCTTCCGGCTTCTTTTCCTCAGGCGGCGGCACCAGATCGACGCTGATGCTTTCCGGCTCCTGCGGTTCGGCTATGCGTTCGGGCAGTTCAAAAAGAAAGATCGCGACCACAGCCAGATGCAGCAACACGGAGACGGGCACCGCCCATCCCTTCCCTCGCCATCTGCTTGCCGAAACCTGTTGCATGTTATCGAGCCAAATCGAACCTGAGCATTTCCGAAAAAGCGGAACGCTTTGTTTTCACACATAAGGCTTGTCGCAGAGATCGCCAGTGCAGGAAACAAAAAACCCGGCCAGAGGTGACTGACCGGGTTCAATTTTAAAGCAGGCAAAGGCTTAGCTGTCGAGGAAGCTTCTGAGCTTTCTGGAGCGGCTCGGATGCTTCAGCTTGCGCAGTGCCTTGGCCTCGATCTGGCGAATACGTTCGCGCGTAACCGAGAACTGCTGGCCGACTTCTTCCAGCGTATGGTCGGTGTTCATGCCGATGCCGAAACGCATGCGCAGAACACGTTCTTCACGCGGCGTCAGCGAGGCGAGAACGCGGGTCGTCGTCTCGCGCAAGTTGGCCTGAATGGCGGCGTCGATCGGCAGCAGCGCGTTCTTGTCCTCGATGAAGTCGCCGAGATGCGAATCCTCTTCGTCACCCACAGGGGTTTCGAGCGAAATCGGCTCCTTGGCGATTTTCAGAACCTTGCGCACCTTTTCAAGCGGCATGGCCAGCTTTTCCGCCAGCTCTTCCGGGGTCGGCTCGCGGCCGATCTCGTGCAGCATCTGGCGCGAGGTGCGAACGATCTTGTTGATCGTCTCGATCATGTGAACCGGAATACGGATCGTGCGCGCCTGGTCGGCAATAGAACGGGTGATCGCCTGTCTGATCCACCATGTCGCATAGGTCGAGAACTTGTAACCACGGCGATATTCGAACTTGTCCACCGCCTTCATCAGGCCAATATTGCCTTCCTGAATGAGATCGAGGAACTGCAGGCCGCGGTTGGTGTATTTCTTGGCGATGGAGATCACGAGACGCAGGTTGGCCTCGACCATCTCCTTCTTGGCGATACGCGCTTCGCGCTCACCCTTCTGTACCATGGAAACGATACGGCGGAATTCGGCGATGGAAATACCGGTTTCCGTCGACAGATTCTGGATTTCCTGACGGATCTCGCGGATCGTGTTGCTTTCCTCGCGGGCGAATTCCTTCCAGCCGCGGGCGGCCAGATTGGCAATCGACTTCATCCAGTTCGGATCGAGTTCCGCACCGTGATACTGCTCGAGGAAGCTGTCGCGCTTTACGCCATAGGATTCGGCAAGGCGCAGCAGCCGGCCTTCGTTCTGCATCAGACGCTTGGAAATATCGTAAAGCTGCTCGACAAGGCTGTCGACACGGTTCTGGTTCAGCGACAGCGACTTCACAGCCGTGATCAACTGGTCCTTGAGGTCCTTGTAGCGGCGCTCCTGACCGGAGGACAGGGTTCCCGTGCAGGCAAGGCGAGCCTCGACCTGCTGGTCCTGAAGCTTGCGCAGCTTCTTGTAGGTGTCGGCAATGGTGTCGAGCGTTTCCATGACCTGCGGACGCAGCTCGGCTTCCATCGCGGCAAGCGAAAGGTTGGACTCGTCGTCGTCCTCTTCTTCCTCTTCCGGCGGCAGGCCATCGCCACCCACGTCAGTCACATCCTCGTCACCGGAGGGCGCACGCAGTCTGCGGGTCTTTTCCTTCTCTTCGGCGGCCTTGCGGTCCGCCTCGATCTTTTCCGGGCTCTGGAACTGCGGGGCAGCCTTGGCTTCCGGGCCGGAATAAGTGGTTTCGAGATCGATGATCTCGCGCAGAAGCGTCGTGCCTTCGTTGAGTTCGTCGCGCCAGATGATCAGCGCCTGGAACGTCAACGGGCTTTCGCAAAGGCCGGAGATCATCGTTTCGCGGCCGGCCTCGATGCGCTTGGCGATGGCGATTTCGCCTTCGCGCGACAGAAGCTCTACGGAACCCATTTCGCGCAGATACATGCGCACAGGATCGTCGGTACGGTCGGTCGGTTCTTTTTTCTTCGCGGTCGCAAGCGCGGTACCGCCGGAAGGTGCCAGTTCCCCGCCTTCGGACTCTTCGTTATCGGAATCGTCGCTTTCGGCTTCGCCCGGCGCTTCCTCGGCATCCTCGTCCTCGATAACGTTGATGCCCATATCGGACAGCATCGCCATCGTGTCTTCGATCTGCTCGGACGTCACTTCTTCGGACGGCAGGACGGAATTCAGCTCGTCCATCGTCACATAGCCGCGCTTCTTGGCGGCCTTGATCATCTTTTTGACCGCGTCATCCGAAAGATCGAGAAGCGGACCGTCCGTCGCACCGTCGCGTTCGTTTTCTGCTTCTTCGTTTTCTTTGACTTTGGTTGCCATCTATCTCGTCGCTTTCCCTGACGCTAACACCTGTTCCGCCGCATCGCCGTTCGCCTTGAGAGCATCCGGCTGATAACAGCGAATCACTGTCAGACACCTAACGGAGTGATCTTTAATTGCCGATTAACCACGGCAGCCTCAGGCAGAATGCAAAGACAGTGCACCCGAAAATGCTTGCTCATGCAATTTCTATCCGCCAAGGCTCATTCCACCTTACTATTCCTGAATTGGTGATTCCCGCTATTTCCCGCCCCGTCAAGCCTTTGAGGGCGAGACAGCCACGGAAATTCATAAAAAGGGCCGCATTTTGCGAGTTATCACCAGACTACCCCCTATTTAGGGCGCTTGCAGCAAAAGGCAACCCCACACGTCTTTCTATTCTTGGCCGCAGTCCTCAGCCATGGCCGACAGCCGGACCCTTTACCCGGCCGGACATAACGCCGAAACCATCGATGATCGCTTCCTGATTTTCCATTCGGCCGATTTCCAGCTGAACTTCGGCCAGCGCCCGCACCAGAAGCGTGCCGCGTTCGTCGTCCGTCGCCTCGCCTATTTCCCGCTCCAGCTCGCGCTTCTGCCAGAGCAGGGATTTCGTCCTCTTGTGCAGGGAAAGCGCCTGCACATATCCCTCACGCGCATCTTCCAGCGCCGCCTGTTCCGTGGCCGTCCACAGGCGCGCATTGCGCACCTGCTGGTCCATGGTTTTCAAAAGCACCTCGAAACCCTGCTGCGACAGGCGCTCGATCAGCCCTGCCCGCGAAATCTCGGCCGCACTTTCCGCAGCAAAGGTCAGCACAGTCGACCACAGGCGTTGCAGATCGCGGTTTTCGTAATCGATCGCGGCGATCTCGTCATATTCCTCAAGCAGCAGTTCGGGATGATTGACGATGGTGATTGCGAGAACGCTTTCGCGAAGTGAAGGCTTGGTCTGGTGCCCCCTGACCAGACCCGACTGGGTAAGCCGGTCGGAAATGTTACTGGCCGGCGCAGCCATGGCTCCACCCCGTCCGGAAGCGTTCCTCTGGAACCCGCGCCCATTACCCTGCTGGCCATCGCGACGGAAATTTCCACCCTGCGAACCGCCCTGCTGAAAACGCGGCTGGAAGAAGGCATTCAGCCTGTCGCGCATATCCTGCTGGTAAAAACGCCGCACCGCCTCGTCGCCGATGACGGCAACGATCTGCCGCAGCCGGCTTTCAAGCTGGGCACGCTTTTCAGGCGTATCGAAAGTCACCGAAGACGTCTCGCGGCTCCAGATCATCGCCGCGAGCGGTTTTGCCTCGGAAAGCACACGGTCAAAAGGCGCACGCCCCTCCAGCCGCACGAGATCATCAGGGTCTTTTCCGTCGGGCAAAAGCGCAAAGCTCACCGAACGATCAGGCTTGATATGCGGCAGGGCGAGATCGGCTGCGCGGTTGGCGGCACGAATGCCGGCGCCGTCGCCATCAAAGCAGAGGATCGGCTGCGGCGACATTTTCCACAGGAGCTCAAGCTGGCTTTCCGTCAGCGCCGTGCCGAGCGGGGCGACAGCATTTTCGACACCCGCCTGATAAAGCGCAATGACATCCATATAACCTTCGACGGCAATGACGGTCCCACCGGAAGCCTGCGAGGCGCGCCGCGCGCGGGCGAAATTGTAGAGAACATTGCCCTTGTGAAAAAGCTCGGTCTCGTTGGAGTTCAGATATTTGGCCACTGCATCCGCCGCCATGGCGCGGCCGCCGAAAGCGATCACCTTTTCGCGCGACGACAGGATCGGGAACATGATGCGGTCGCGGAAGCGGTCATAGGAAACCGGCACGTTTTCATGCACCACCAGCCCGCAGGCTTCCATCTGTTCGCGCGCCACACCCTTGCTCGCCAGATGCTCCTTCAGCGCATTGCGGCTATCTGGTGCAAAACCGAGCCTGAATGTCTCGATGGTGCGCCCAGTCAGCCCGCGATCGCGCAGGTAAGCCCGCGCCCGCGCACCAAGCGCGGTCTGCAACTGATCCTGAAAGAACAGCGTCGCCATTTCCATGACGTCCTGCAACGAGGTGCGCTCGCGCTCGCGCTTCTCAGCCTGCGGATCGGGCTGCGGCATGGAGATGCCGGCCATGTCGGCGATCTGCTGAACGGCTTCGGGGAAACTCAACCCCTCGAGATCGGTGAGAAACCGGAAATGATCGCCGGAAACACCGCAACCAAAACAATGGTATCGCCCCTTGCGATCCTCGCAATGAAAACTCGGGCTTTTTTCGCCATGGAACGGGCAGCAGGCCCAATAATCGCCCCGCGGCGTATTGGTCTTCTTCTTATCCCAGGACACACGTCTGCCGATCACATCGGAGATGTTCACGCGGTCGCGTATCTCATCGAGAAAAGAATTGGAAAATCGCATGGGTTACCTGTTCGAGGCCAGTCTTTCATATAAGCGCAGAAAGGGGTCAGTACCAAACCCAAAGAACCGGAATACCCGATATTCACAGGCCATCGCACTAAAACCGCATCGCCGCTGTCGCCCGCTTCGGGCAAATTTATGGCAGCGCATCATCACAAAAAATTATGTTTTTGTAATTTGAGCCAACCGTCGCGGAGGTATAAAACATATTCAAAGGCAGCGCCCGGACATTCTCATAAAGCTGCTGACGCCCGCAGGCACGTCCCCCGAAAAACGCCTGCGCGTGACCGCATTTTGATCCGCCGAAATGCGCCTTCGTCGGCAGCAAAAAGGCAGGGTAGCCATGGCTACCCTGCCTTTACTTTTTCCGAACGGGCGAGACCTACTTCAGCAAATCCTTGACGACGCCGGAGGCTTTCGCGAAGTCGATCTGGCCGGGATAACGCTCCTTGAGCGCATTCATGCACTTGCCCATGTCACGCAGGCCGGAGGCGCCGGTTTCGCTGATGACGGCCTGGCACAATTCGCGCACCTTTTCGGCCGGAATCTCTTCCGGCATGAATTCCTTGATGATGACGATTTCCTCGCGCTCCTGAGCGGCAAGCTCGGCGCGACCGGCGCCATCATAGATGCTGGCGGACTCTTCCCGCTGCTTCACCATCTTGGTCAGGATCTGCATGATCTCGTCGTCGGTGACGGGGTCCTTGCCCACGCCGCGATTGGCAATATCGCGATCCTTGATGGCCGCCTGGATGAGACGCACGGTCGATGTACGCCGGGCGTCACGAGCCTTCAGCGCGTCTTTCAGAGTATTAGCGAACGTGTCGCGCATCATTTCTTCTTCTCCTTGGGAAAGTGCATTCCGCAGCTTCTCGACACGGAAACTTTCCACCTTATTTTTCGAAACGACATAACCGAGCAAACCCGCTCAAGCAAATCAAATGCATAAGCCCTTGAATGTGCGAAGGTTTAATTCCGCGTAAATCTTGAGCCTGCGGTTGACCGTTTAAGCAGCTTTCGTTATTTTCCGGCACCTGCACGAGATTTTAACGAAGGGTCAAAACGCGAGTTTTTCGCGCGCCCCTTTATGTCACGAAGCCTGCGACAAAAAATGGCCCCTCTCCCCCTGCCTTTCAAGAGGCGGGGTGCGAAGCGGCAGAAACGGAACGAGATGACCGAGACAGCGCCCTGGACTACCCGCAAACCGACCGCAATGCTTGTTCTTGCCGATGGCACAGTGATCGAGGGAACGGGGATCGGCGCAACCGGCAAGGTACAGGCCGAAGTCTGCTTCAACACCGCACTGACCGGTTACGAAGAAATCCTGACCGATCCGTCCTATCTCGGCCAGATCGTCACCTTCACCTTCCCGCATATCGGCAATGTCGGCACCAATGAGGAAGACATCGAAGACCTGACGCCAGCCGCCCGCCGCGGCGCAGTCGGCGTCATCTTCAAGGCCGACATCACCGACCCTTCGAACTTCCGCGCCGCCAAACATCTGGATGCCTGGCTGAAAGCCCGCGGCGTCATCGGCCTTTGCGGCATCGACACGCGCGCGCTGACGGCATGGATACGCGAAAACGGTGCACCGAACGCGGTGATCGCCCATGATCCCAACGGCGTATTCGACATCGAGGCGCTGAAGGCGGAAGCCAAGGCATGGAGCGGTCTCGTCGGCCTCGACCTCGCCATCGAAGCCACATCCGGCCAATCCTCCACCTGGACGGAAACGCCTTGGGTTTGGAACGAGGGTTACGGCACGCTGAATGAAGCCGATGCGAAGTACCATGTCGTCTGCGTGGATTTCGGCGTCAAGCGCAACATCCTGCGCCTCTTCGCCGGTCTCGATTGCAAGGTCACGGTGGTTCCGGCCCAGACATCCGCCGAAGACATTCTGGCATTGAAGCCGGATGGCGTTTTCCTTTCCAACGGTCCGGGAGATCCGGCCGCGACAGGCGAATATGCCGTACCGGTCATTCAGAACCTCATCAACAGCGACCTGCCGATCTTCGGCATCTGCCTCGGCCACCAGATGCTTGGCCTGGCCGTCGGCGCCAAGACTGAAAAGATGCACCAGGGCCACCACGGCGCCAACCATCCGGTCAAGGACTTCACCACCGGCAAGGTGGAAATCGTTTCCATGAACCATGGTTTTGCGGTTGACGCCAAGTCGCTGCCTGATGGCGTCGAAGAAACCCACACGTCGCTGTTCGACGGCACCAATTGCGGCCTCCGCATCGTCGGCAAGCCGGTCTTCTCCGTCCAGCACCATCCGGAAGCATCGCCCGGCCCGCAGGACAGCCACTATCTCTTCCGCCGCTTCGTCAACCTGCTGCGCGAGAGACAAGGTGAGGCAGCGCTCGCCGAGCGCTGAGACATCTTCGGAAAATCAGGAAAGATATACGGCCCGCTTTCAGCGGGCCGTTTTCATTTCACGCTTCACCAGAATGACGAAACGTATAGTCAGGAGAACGGCCGCCGTCGAAAGGCCGATCACGAAACCGAACCAGACGCCGCGTCCGCCAAAGCCGAGCGGAAAGGCCATGGTCCAGGCCAGCGCTAGCCCGATCGGCCAATAGGAAATCAGCGCCAGCATCGCCGGAATGCGCGCATCCTTCAATCCGCGCAGCAAACCTGCTGTCACAGCCTGGATACCATCGACCAACTGGAAGATGCCGGCGATCACCACGAGGCTGCTTGCGTAGGCAAGCACTTCCGCCGCTTCCGGCAACTTCGCGTCAAGAAACCACTTCGCCAGAAATTCCGGAACAGCCGCAAACAGGATGCCGCCGCAAACGGCAATGCCGCAGGCAATCGCGTAGACCATGATGGCGGCGCGCACGAGGTTCCTGAAATCACCCTGACCGAACGCGACACCGACCCTCACGGTCGCCGCCTGCGACAGGCCGAGCGGGATCATGAAAGCGATGGAGGCAAGCTGCAGGGCGATGCCATGCGCCGCAAGCTGCACGGTGCCAATCTGTCCCATCAGGATCGAAGCGGCCGCAAACAGCGTCACTTCGGCAAGGATGGTGATGCTGATAGGCAGGCCAAGGCGCAGCACTTCGAACAGCGCATGCCAGTCCGGCCGCCAGAAGCGCACGAACAGCTCGTATTTCCTGGTTTCCTCACGCGTCTGCACATAAGCGACGATGAAGATGAAGCTGAAGGCATTGACGATGACGGCGACGACGGCCGCGCCGTTCATGCCCATCACCGGCAATCCGAAATGGCCGAAGACCAGCGCATAGGCCATCAAGCCGTTCAGCACCAACATGATGATGGTGACATACAGAATGATACCGGCACGGCCGATGGCACTGACAAGCCCGCGCAGCACGTAAAAAAGCAGCGCCGGCAAAAGGCCGAACTTGGCGATGGCGAGATAATGGCCGGTCAACGCCGCAACTTCGGGGTTTTGCCCGAGATAGACCAGAATGCGCTCGGCGTTGAAGAATATCGGCAGGGCAAGAATCCAGTACGCGATTGCAACCCACATGCCCATGCGCAGCGAGCGGCGGGCAGCTGTCGCATCGCCCTGCCCGTAAGCCTGCGCTACCATTGGCACCACGGCCACGGAAAATCCCGAGCCGAAAATGAAGACAACGAAGAAGAACTGCCCGGCCAGCACCATGGCCGCCAGCTTCTCAGCTCCGAGCTGACCAACGATGACCATATCTGTAGTGTGGATGCCAAGCTGCGCGAGCTGCGCACCGACAAGCGGAATTCCAAGCGCAAGCGTAGCCTTGAAATGCGAAAGCCACGACCCCGATCCAGAGGGAACGGTTTCTGCAACAACCGACGAAGACATTGTAATTCACCTGAATTTTGGCCATTGCCCGCGAATTGCGCAATGGCAGCAGGTGATGAATAAAATATTCCCTTCCTGCACGCAACCTTTGCGGATCAATGATCAAAATTTACGCAGAACGGCAATTTTACGTCCACTTGGGCCGAAACGGCGTGACATAAAACAAATTTAGCCGAATTTTACCATTTCACTTTACGCATTAGAATATCGCGAAGTTCTTTCAAACCATAAGCTGCATGACGCAGAATGTTCCCGCCATTGAGGCATGTCTTTCCCATTATTTTCCAAGATGAGCCGAATGGGCACATCTGGTTCCAAGGACGTGTAGCTTGCCCAAAAAAACCAATCTCATGACGCGCATTCTGTTTGCGGCGTCATCGCTTGTCGTCGCCGCTTTTGCCGGCTTTTCCTTCTATATCGACAGTCTTCAGCACCAGGTGACAACGCAAGCCGTGGCGGAAAATATCGATTCGTCCGGCAAGCAGGCAGCGCAAAGCATCGCCAACTGGCTGAACGGGCGCATCATGCTGACCGAAACGGTTGCAAAGACGCTCGCCAAGCTCCCAGATGACGACGCCAAGCTGCAGTTCCTCCAGAACGACGTGCTGACGGCTCAGTTCATGTCCACCTATTTCGGCAATGCCGAAAGCGGCAGTTTCACGACTTTCCCGAAATTGCCATTGCCGGAAGGGTATGACCCGCGCAAGCGCCCCTGGTATCTGGACGCCGTCAAGGCCGGCAAGCCAGTACTGACCGAGCCCTATAGCGATGCGTCGACCGGCGGCCTTATCATCACTGCCGCCATTCCCGTGTCCATCAACGGCAAGCTGGCCGGCGTGACGGGTAGCGACTTCTCGCTGGATTCGCTGGTATCGATGATCAAGTCGGTGGATGCCGGCAAGGATGGATACGCCTTCCTCGTCAGCAAGGACGGCAAGATCCTCATGCATCCCGATGCGAAATTCGTCGACAAGCCGCTGACCGATCTCTTCAAGGTTGATACACCGGCAATTTCTTCCGCGATTTCGCAAACCGAGATCGACGGCAAGGGCAAGATCACCAGCTTCATTCCCGTCGCCGGTCTGCCCTCGGTCGATTGGTATCTCGGTTTCGTTGTCGATTCCGACGTCGCCTACAGCGCGATCGGCCAATTTCGCCTCGCGGCAACCATCGCGACAATCCTTGCCGCCGCGATCATGATCGCCCTGCTGGCAACCGTTCTCAGCCGTTTCATTGTTCGCCCCGTCACGCAGATGACTGCTGCCATGGAAAGGCTTGCCGCCGGCAATCTCGATGTCGCCATTCCCGGCCAGGAGCGCAGTGACCAGATCGGCTCGATGGCTGCGGCGGTTGCCGTATTCAAATCGAACGCCACGGAACGTCTGCGTCTTGAAGGCGACGCCGAACAGAACCGCACGCTTTCCGAACAGGAGCGCAACGACCGCGAACGACTGGCGGCGAAAGACGCGGCCGACATCCAGTTCGCAGTCGATTCGCTAGCAAAGGGACTGACGCACCTTTCGAACGGCGACCTCAACTACCGGATCGAGACACCTTTCGTGACCCGCATCGACCGCTTGCGCGACGACTTCAACAACTCCGTCGCCAAGCTGAACGTTGCCTTGAGCACAGTCGGCCAGAATGCACGCGCAATCGATGCCGGTGCTGGAGAAATCCGCCAGTCTGCCGACGACCTGGCCAAGCGCACCGAGCAGCAGGCCGCCTCTGTCGAGGAGACTGCGGCCGCGCTTGAGGAAATAACCACGACGGTCAAGGATTCAGCCCGCCGTGCCGAAGAGGTAGGCCGTCTGGTCGACCGCACGCGCAACAATGCCGAGCAGTCCGGCATCATCGTCGAGGACGCTGTTCGTGCCATGGAAGGCATCGAAAAATCGTCGTCGGAGATCAGCAACATCATTGGCGTGATCGACGAAATCGCTTTCCAGACGAACCTGCTTGCGCTGAATGCCGGCGTGGAAGCCGCCCGCGCCGGTGAGGCAGGCAAGGGTTTTGCCGTCGTCGCACAGGAAGTGCGCGAGCTTGCCCAGCGCTCTGCAAATGCCGCGAAGGAGATCAAGACGCTGATCAACGCCTCAACATCGCAGGTGCAATCCGGTGTCGATCTCGTCGGCAATGCCGGCAAGGCGCTGGAAACCATCGTCCGCGAAGTCCAGGAGATCAACCGCCACATCGACGCCATCGTAACGTCGTCGCGCGAACAGTCCACCGGACTTCAGGAAATCAACACCGCCATCAACACCATCGATCAGGGCACCCAGCAGAATGCCGCCATGGTCGAAGAACAGACTGCGGCAAGCCACGGCCTCGCCTCGGAAGCGGCGGCGCTCAACGAATTGCTTGCGCAGTTCCAGCTCGCCACGGCAACACGGCGGCAGGCTGAATATGGGCGTGCTGCGTAGACCGAAAATAGCTCACTGGTGAGACAATCGCACCGTTACCCCGGATCCAGTCCGGCATGACGGAGGAGACGTTTCAGTATTCATTATGGCCGGAGCGATCCGGCCATTTTTCTTGTCCGCCCTCAGCACGCGAAAAACCCTGTTCACGCCACTCACACGATCAGCTAGAGCTTGGTCGATCATGATTTGCGGAGGGATCTATGCTGGATTTGATTTGGCGCGGTATTGCCATGGGGGTTGGTGGCACCGTGTTTATGGATATATGGGCGATTGTGCTGCACCGGTTTTTTGGCCAGTCCGCCCCGAACTGGGCGCCGGTCGGCCGCTGGTTCTGGCATGTGCCGAAGGGCAGGATATTCCACGATACTATAGCGACGGCCGCACCTTACGAGCATGAACTGGCGCTCGGCTGGGTCTCGCATTATGCCGTCGGCATTCTCTACGGCATCATTCTCGCCCTGATAGTGCCGGCCTCGTGGTTTTCAGAGCCGTCCTTCATTCAGCCTTGGATCGTGGGCATCGTCACGGTCGGCGCGGGCTGGTTCCTGCTGCAACCTGGCCTCGGCATCGGCTGGGCGGCATCGAAGACGCCGAACCCGAACAAGGTTCGCTTTCTCAACCTCGTTGCCCATACGATCTTCGCGCTTGGCATGTATGCCGTGGCGCTGTTGATGCGCTGAATAAAAAGGGGGCTGAAAAGCCCCCTCGTTCATTTGATTATCAGATATTCGCCGAAAAGGTGTCGCAGTCCTCGACGCGTCCGTTCTGGAAGCCGCGCTTGAACCATTCCATGCGCTGCGCCGACGTACCGTGGTTGAAACTGTCAGGCACCACATATCCTTGAGTCTGCTTCTGCAGGGTGTCGTCGCCGATCTGGTGGGCAGCGTTGAGCGCTTCCTCAAGGTCACCGGTTTCCAGAATTCCCTTCTGTTCGGTGAACTTGCCCCAGATACCGGCATAACAATCGGCCTGAAGCTCCACACGCACCGACATCTTGTTGGCATCCACCTGGCTCATGGACTGGCGGCGGCGGTTGAACTCCGGCAGGACACCGGTCAGGTTCTGGACGTGGTGGCCCACCTCATGCGCAATAACGTAAGCCTGCGCGAAATCGCCAGACGCGCCGAAACGCTTGTCCAGTTCACTGAAGAAACTGGTGTCGAGATAGACCTTGCGGTCACCAGGGCAATAGAACGGGCCGCTGGCCGCAGAGGCAGAACCGCAGGCAGACGCAACCTGCCCGGAAAACAGCACAAGGGTCGGTTTCTGATAGGTCTCGCCGGCGGACTGGAAAATGCCGCTCCACGTATCTTCCGTCTCAGCCAGCACGGTGCGCACGAAAGCCGTCGTCTCGTCGGACGATTGGCCCTGCGGCCGAGTGCCCGCCTGCTGGCCGGATTGCTGCGTGGTACCGCCCCCATCCAGTGAAATGTCTCCGCCCGAAAGCAGCGTCAGCGGATTGATGCCAAGCACCCAGCTGATCAGCAGGATCAGCAGAAGACCGCCAATGCCGATGCCGCCGCCGCGGCGCCCGATCGGCACGCGCATTCCGCCACGCGAAAAAGGATCGTTGCCGGATGGCCCCGATCCCGCCGACATGCCGCGCCGATCCTCGATATTGTCCGACTGGCGGCGCCCTCTCCATTCCATGCTTTTCTCTCCGCAAACGTCGCCTCAACAGGCAACCTTATAACGGCACTATAATACATCTTGTTCCGGAAGAAAGCGGAGGTGGGTGCATTCGTTCAGGAGGCTCGCCGCCTTTGCGTGAAGACGGTCAGAGACAGCAGGGCAAACACGAACACGCCCGCGAAAAGCACCACAAGACCCGGCTGGCCGTCACCGAAAGCAACCTCGTGAATGATCCGCCCCGGAACGAAGGTGAAACCGCCTGCGATGACGATACCGCCGAAATAAACACTCTGCATGATCCTCATATGGCGCCTGATTTCGCCCCTGCGCGCGAAAAGGACCGATTGCAGACAGCCATATATGGTGAGAATCGATAAAAGATGAATCGGGCTGAAACCGTAAAACACCCTCAATTCATGAATGAAGAAGGTCGAAACGGACGTCATGACCATCAGCGTCACCCAAATCCTGCCGAGTAGCCGGTGGATGGCGGTTCCTTTTGGGCGAAGAAAAATGAAGGCACCGAGAATCGCGGCCGGAACAACGGTGGCGACATGGAATTGCACGGCAAGCGGTGCGTCTAGCAAAGGCTGGAGTGACATGGTGAAGCGTTTTGACCCGGTTGAAATTATCGCTAACTTCGGCAAAACATGCGCGAAAGAAAAACGCATTGGCGTCAACCGCAGGAAAACTTCGTGGATCACCTCTCTTTGCAGTCCACGCTTCGTGAAATGCACGCCATCCTGCAATCGCGCAGACTGTGGCTGACCTTCCTTGCCATATTGGCGATCTTCATTCTGACCGGCCCTTTCGGGACAAGTGAGACCATGAGTTTCGCCGACCGGCTGCTTTACTGGACAATCGTTCAGGCTGGCGCATGGACGTTCGCAATATCCTTTTCCATCCTCGCCAACACCATCCTTGCCAGCAGCATTGAAAATATGCTGACACGCATGATGATCGGCTCGCTGACGGCAGCCCTGCCCATCGGGCTGCTGCTTTCCATCATGAACCAAATCTTTTCCGGCAGGGAAATGGGTTTCGCTGCCTTTCTGAAAAGCAGCCTGTCGGCCCTGCCGCTCTGCGCCATCTTTTGCCTGCTGAGCTACCTCACGGCCTGCCAGTCACGCGCAACGGCAACGGATGCCGTTGCGGACCCGAATGGAGATGCCAAAGGTGAGGTGAAAAGCATCGCGCCGCTGCTGGAGCGGCTGCCGCCGCAAAAGCGCGGAGAATTGCTGCGGCTGTCGGTGCAGGACCACTATACCGAAATCGTCACCACGCGCGGCCATCAGCTCGTTCTGCTGCGTTTTGCCGATGCGCTGAAAGAAATAGGCCTCACGGAAGGCTTGCAGGTGCACCGTTCCCACTGGATTGCCATTTCCGACGTCGTCTCGTTGCGTAAACAGGCTGGCCGTCTGCACGTCATTACAAGAGACGGCTCGGAAATACCCGTCAGCCGCTCCCATAGCGCGGCCGTGCAGGCCCGTTTCGCCGCGCATACACCGGCGGGTTAAGAGTTTCTGTCGATTCCGGAATTTATGGGGTTCCGTTCTCAAAAACATTTGCCTATAAGCCGCTTCTAGCCTGAAAACTTTGAATTGCGCGCCCCGGCCGGTGATCTTTCACCCTGGCTGGTGTTTTGCGCAACCAAAACGCGGAACGAGAGAGCCATGCCGAAGCGCCAAGATATCAAGTCCATCCTCATCATTGGCGCAGGACCGATCGTCATCGGCCAAGCATGTGAATTCGACTATTCCGGCACCCAGGCCTGCAAGGCGCTGAAGGAAGAGGGTTACCGGGTCATTCTGGTGAACTCCAACCCGGCCACCATCATGACCGATCCGGGCCTTGCCGACGCAACCTATGTCGAGCCGATCACCCCGGAAGTCGTTGCCAAGATCATCGCGAAGGAACGCCCGGACGCGCTGCTGCCCACCATGGGCGGCCAGACCGCGCTCAACACCGCGCTGTCCCTGAAGCGCATGGGCGTTCTCGACCGCTACAATGTGGAAATGATCGGCGCCAAGCCCGAAGCCATCGACATGGCCGAAGACCGCGCCCTCTTCCGCGAGGCCATGGCTCGCATCGGCCTCGAAACGCCGAAGTCCATGCTGGCCAACGCCACTGAAATCAAGGACGCCGACCGCAAGAAGCACGAAGCTGCCCGCGCCGAACTCAAGGCGAAGCTTTCCGGTGCGGAACTGGACAAGGCGCTGGACGATCTGGAAAACCAGTGGAACCTTGGCGAGACCGACCGCAAGCAGCGTTACATGGCGCATGCGATTGCAATCGCCGCCCAGGCGATCGACCATGTCGGCCTGCCCGCCATCATCCGCCCGTCCTTCACGCTCGGCGGCACCGGCGGCGGCATTGCCTATAACCGCTCCGAATTCTTCGACATCGTCTCGGGCGGCCTCGACGCTTCGCCGACCACCGAGGTGCTGGTCGAAGAATCTGTTCTCGGCTGGAAGGAATATGAAATGGAAGTGGTCCGCGACACCGCGGACAATTGCATCATCATCTGCTCCATCGAAAACATCGATCCGATGGGCGTCCACACGGGCGACTCGATCACGGTTGCGCCAGCACTGACGCTGACCGACAAGGAATACCAGATCATGCGCAACGCCTCGATTGCGGTGCTGCGTGAGATCGGCGTGGAAACCGGCGGCTCGAACGTGCAGTTCGCCGTCAACCCGAAAGACGGCCGCCTCGTCGTCATCGAAATGAACCCGCGCGTTTCGCGCTCGTCTGCTCTCGCCTCCAAGGCGACCGGCTTCCCGATCGCCAAGATCGCCGCCAAGCTCGCCATCGGCTATACGCTCGACGAGCTGGAAAACGATATCACCGGCGGCGCGACGCCTGCCTCGTTCGAACCGTCGATCGACTACGTCGTCACCAAGATCCCGCGTTTCGCCTTCGAGAAGTTCCCGGGCGCCTCGCCGATCCTCACAACGGCCATGAAGTCCGTCGGTGAAGTCATGGCCATCGGCCGCACCTTCGCAGAATCGCTGCAGAAGGCGCTGCGCGGCATGGAAACCGGCCTCACCGGTCTCGATGAAATCGAAATCCCCGGCTTTGAAGAGGGCGAAGGCTCGAAGAACGCCATCCGCGCCGCCATTGGCACACCGACGCCGGATCGCCTGCGCATGGTCGCCCAGGCGCTGCGCATGGGAATGACGGAGGAAGAAGTCCACGAAAACTCGAAGATCGACCCCTGGTTCATCGCCCAGTTCAAGGCAATTGTGGACATGGAAGCCCGTGTCCGTGAGCAAGGCCTGCCGCAGGACGCAGAGAACCTGCGCATGCTCAAAGCCATGGGCTTTTCCGACGCCCGCCTGGCAATTCTGACGGGCAAGCGCCCAAAGGAAGTGGCCGAGCTGCGCAACAGCCTCAATGTTCGCCCGGTCTTCAAGCGCATCGACACCTGCGCGGCAGAATTCGCCTCACCCACCGCCTACATGTATTCGACCTATGAAATCCCCTTCGTCGGCGCCGCCCGCTCTGAAGCGCAGGTTTCCGACCGCAAGAAGGTCGTCATCCTCGGCGGCGGTCCGAACCGTATCGGCCAGGGCATCGAGTTCGACTATTGCTGCTGCCATGCCGCCTTCGCGCTGAAGGATGCAGGCTTCGAAGCGATCATGATCAACTGCAACCCGGAAACGGTTTCGACCGACTACGACACCTCCGACCGCCTCTATTTCGAACCGCTGACGGCCGAAGACGTGATCGAGATCATGCGCGCCGAGCAGGAAAAGGGCGAACTGGTCGGCGTCATCGTGCAGTTCGGCGGCCAGACGCCGCTGAAGCTGGCCGAAGCGCTGGAAAAGAACGGTATTCCGATCCTCGGCACCGCGCCTGACATGATCGACCTTGCCGAAGACCGCGACCGCTTCCAGAAGCTGCTGATGAAGCTCGACCTCGCCCAGCCGAACAACGGCATCGCCTATTCGGTTGAACAGGCGCGCCTCGTCGCTTCGGAAATCGGCTTCCCGCTGGTCGTGCGTCCGTCCTATGTTCTGGGTGGCCGCGCCATGCAGATCATCCATTCGGAAGGCCAGCTCCAGACCTATCTGCTCGACACGGTCCCGGGCCTCGTGCCAGAGGACATCAAGCAGCGTTACCCGAACGACAAGACCGGCCAGATCAACACCCTGCTCGGCAAGAACCCGCTTCTGTTCGACAGCTACCTGACCAACGCCGTAGAAGTCGACGTCGATGCACTTTGCGACGGCGAAAACGTCTTCGTGTCGGGCATCATGGAGCACATCGAAGAAGCCGGTATCCACTCGGGCGACTCGGCCTGCTCGCTGCCGTCCCGTTCGCTGAGCAAGGAAACCCTCGACGAGCTCGAACGCCAGACGACGGCGCTTGCAAAGGCGCTCAACGTCGGTGGCCTGATGAACGTTCAGTACGCTATCAAGGACGGCACGATCTACGTTCTCGAAGTCAACCCGCGCGCCTCCCGCACGGTGCCCTTCGTTGCAAAAACCATCGGTGCGCCGATCGCCAAGATCGCTGCCCGCGTCATGGCCGGCGAAAAGCTTGATGCGGCGATTGCCGCTTACGGCAAGAAACCCGATCCGCGCAACCTGAAGCACATCGCCGTCAAGGAAGCCGTTTTCCCGTTCGCCCGCTTCCCCGGCGTCGACATTCTGCTCGGACCGGAAATGCGCTCGACCGGCGAAGTCATCGGCCTCGACACCGATTTCGCCCTCGCCTTCGCCAAGAGCCAGCTCGGCGCCGGCGTCGACCTGCCGCGCTCCGGCACCGTCTTCGTCTCGGTGCGCGACGACGACAAGGACCGTGTATTGCCCGCAATCCGTATTCTGGTCGAGAGTGGCTTCAGGGTACTGGCAACCGGCGGCACCCAGCGTTTCCTTGCTGAACAGGGCATCAACGCCGAGAAGATCAACAAGGTGCAGGAAGGTCGTCCGCATATCGAAGACGCCATCCGCAACCGTCAGGTCCAGCTGGTCATCAACACCACCGACAGCAACAAGGCGATTTCCGACTCGAAGTCGCTGCGCCGCGCAACGCTGATGCAGAAGGTGCCCTACTACACGACGATGGCCGGTGCGGAAGCAGCAGCCCTTGCCATCAAGGCGCTTAAGGCCGGCAATCTGGAAGTGAAGCCCTTGCAGAGCTACTTCCTGTAAAATCAGCCGACAACGAAGATCATGGAAACGCCGCGGGTCATGCCCGCGGCGTTTTGCATTGTCTCACAAAAAGCTCAAAAGCCTCACGCCGCCAGGGCTTCGCGCACGCAATTGCGCCCATCCGTCTTGGCGCGGTAAAGGGCGCGGTCCGCCATTTCCGCCAGGGTCTGAAGATCGCAGCGCATATCGCCGCTGGTTGCGACGCCGATGCTGATCGTCACACCGACACGCAAACCGCCGCAATCGACTTCGGTTATCGCAATCGCATCGCGAATGCGTTCTCCGATCATGCAAGCCTTTTGAACACCGGCACCCGGCAGGAAGATGATAAACTCCTCGCCACCGTAACGCGCCAGCACGTCACCACCGCGTATGCTGCCGCCGATACGCTTCGCCACTTCCTGAAGAACGCTGTCGCCGACGGCGTGGCCGAAGCGGTCGTTGATTGATTTGAAGTGGTCGATATCGAGCAGCATCGCCGCATCGTTGGGACCTGGCACCGCCGGCATGGCCTGGAAGAAAAAACGACGGTTCTTGACGCCCGTCAAAGGATCGGTGTTGGCGAGAACCAGCAATTTCCGCTCTGACCGCTCGGCTACCAGCATCATCACGAACAGCGCAATGGCGAAGTTCAACATGATGATCAGGAAAAACGCATTGACCAGATCGATGGCGGCGTATTGGGGCAAAAGCACGCTCTTTGCCACCGACAACGAAATCAGGCCGGAAATACCCGCAATCGCGCCCAACGCGAAGCGGGACAGGAGTGGCTCCTTGCGCCACCGCGCGAAAAGCCCGCCAGCTCCAGCAAGATAGGCCACAGCCGCACAGACGTTGAACAGGGCCGCACGATAAGCGTTATTGTCAGCCACCTGCTGTGCAAGGACAATTGCCAGCAAGGCAATCAAACAGACAGCTGATACTGTCCCCCTGCTGGCAGCACGTCCATCGCTCACGATTTTCAGGCCAAGCCAGATCAGCGCATAACCCACGATACCGAAGACGATGCTGCCGAATTGCCACAAGGCCGGAGACATTATTCCCCATTCGCCGTACCCAGCGAGCGTGGAGCCGGCAGCCATGGCTGCGAAGCCTGCTGCAAGAGCTGTCGGGCCGTGCAAACCACGATTTGTGAGCTTCAGATATATAAAACTCAGCATTCCAACAATGTAAGAACACTTTTGCATCAGTATCACTGTTGCAAGATCTAGCTCGCCGAGCATCATACATCCACGCAATGAATAAATATAAATATCGGAATTATGGTATCAAGTATAAAATTTCAATAAAAATAAGCAAAAGGCAAAAATTTAATCATATAGATGAAGACATCGATGATCATCCAATATAGCATAGCAAGACACAAAACAGTATATTAGAATAATCTTATAAAATCAATTTCATTCCTGAAATTCTGCATTTCCTCCTTCTTCTGCTGCGAGTCGGGAAGGCGAAGAAGATAGGAAGGGTGCACCGTGACAAAAAGCGTCCGCTCCTCTTGCATCGGTATCGGGCGACCCCGAACCTCGGAGACCTTTTCCTTTCCGCCTGTCAGCGCATAAAGCGCAGTTGCACCCATGGCAACGATAAGCTTCGGCCGTACCAGCTCGATTTCCTTGTTAAGCCACCAGCGGCATTGCTGCACCTCGCCCGCATCCGGTCGCTGGTGGATGCGCCGCTTGCCGCGAGCCTCGTATTTGAAGTGTTTGACGGCGTTGGTGACATAAAGCTTTTTGCGGTCAATACCGGCTTCAACCAACGTCCGGTCGAACAGCTGACCAGCGGGACCGACGAAAGGTTTTCCGGCAAGATCCTCGTGATCTCCCGGCTGTTCCCCGACGATCATCACTTTCGCATTTTCAGGTCCCATGCCGAACACTGTCTGCGTTGCCTTGCAATGCAGGGCGCAGCGTGTGCATTGGCCAGCCTCCCGCGCCAATGAAGCGAGCGTACCGTCTGGCGCCGGTGGCGGCTCTTCACGCGCCGAGGCCGCGGCCTGCAGGCGGTGATGGAATGGTTGCGGCTGGCTAGCAGCCTTTGCCGCCATCTCCAGCACCCGCGCCTCGGCACCGAGAACGAGACCTGGAATAAGCTCGGCTTCCGGCAAATTTTTCCAGTATTTCTTTGGCATCTCTGCCGTCATCGCTTTTATCTTCAGACGCGCCGGATTGAATATATTGGCATAATAAGTTCGCCACAGCTCGTCCGTTTCATCCGTCAGCTCAGGCTTGGACGCGGCCTGCCGCGATGTCTCCAGCACGTTTCCGTCCCACCGCGCGGAGCCGTTCGGTGTCGCGATCAGCCAGTCCATATCCGTGAACCGCCGCTGGAAAAACGGGGCCGTGCGCTCGACGATGAAGTGATCCGGCTCGAACCATGCGACGAAGCGCCGCCGCCCGCCATGCCCCTGCGGCAAGGATAATTCCTTGAAGCGAACAAAGGCCGTCATCTTGTGACAATCGCGGCGGACCGATTTTTCAAGCTGCCGGGCTTCGGAAACATCTGCATCGGACTTGAACTGCAACAGGGCGCGATCCCGCTTCAGCCGCCACAGCAACCGGTAAAGCAGTGCGAAACGACCCGGATCGCTATGACAGATAATCGCTTGCGCCAACGTCACGAAGGAGGCTGGAACGGACACCTGCACGTCATCCGCACGGGCCGCCGGCAAAGGCTCTCCGGCAAAATCGAGAAGCCCGACTTTCTCATCCCGCAACCGCCAGTCAATCGCCTCCGGCGGCACATTGGCGGCGAGAGCCGCGCGCGCCGCATCACGCCACTCGCCGAAATCGCCCCGCCCTTCCAGAACCGGGCCGTACATCACAGCAGCGATAATTGTTCGGGCTGCGGAGCAAACATCGCTCGCAAATCCGGCCGTTCAGTCAGCTTGCCCGGCGTCCAGCCGTCAGCAACGATGAAGGCCTTCACCTTTTTCAGGGAAACGCCGAAGCGGGCAATATCCTCCAGCCGCAACCGGCGAAACCGGCGTGAAGACAGGATCGAGGCGACCGTCTTGGTACCGAAGCCGGGCACGCGCAGCAATATTTCGCGATCCGCCACGTTCACGTCCACTGGAAAACGGTCGCGATTTTTCAGCGCCCAGGCAAGCTTCGGATCTATATCGAGATCGAGCATGCCATTACCGCCGATCGCGGTTATTTCACCAATGTCGAACCCATAAAAGCGATAAAGCCAGTCGGCCTGATAAAGCCTGTGTTCCCGCATCAAAGGCGGCTTGATGAGCGGCAGGTTCTTCGACGAATCCGGAATGGGGCTGAAAGCCGAATAATAGACGCGCCGCAAACCATAGCTGCCATAAAGCCGGGCGCTGGTGGACAGAATGGTGCTGTCATCAGCCCCATCCGCCCCAACGATCATCTGCGTGCTCTGTCCGGCAGGCGCAAAACGTTTGGTCTTTCGCGTCCTGACGGTCGGCTCCCCCGCCTCCTCGATCTTCAGGCGGATATCAGCCATCGAGCGGCGAATATTGGCGGGCTGCTTTTCCGGCGCAAAACGGCTGACGCCGCTATCAGTCGGCAATTCGATGTTGATCGACAGCCGGTCGGCGTAAAGCCCCGCTTCCTCAATAAGCTTTGGCGATGCTTCGGGAATGGATTTCAGATGGATGTAGCCGCGAAAGCCATGCGTGACGCGCAGTTCCCGCGCCACCCGCACCATCTCTTCCATCGTATGATCGGACGAGCGGATAATACCGGAAGAGAGAAACAGCCCCTCGATATAGTTGCGCCGATAGAACTCCAGCGTCAGCCACACCACCTCCTCGGCAGTAAACCGCGCCCGCTCGACATTGCTCGAAGAACGATTGATGCAATAGGCGCAATCATAGATACAGAAATTGGTGAGCAAAATCTTCAGGAGCGAAATGCAGCGCCCGTCCGGCGCATAGGCATGGCATATGCCCGACCCCTCCGTGGAGCCAAGTCCGCCGGATGCAGCAGAGCTGCGTTTCGTCGTGCCGCTGGAGGCACAGGACGCATCGTATTTGGCCGCATCGGAAAGAATGGCCAGCCGTTGCCTGATTGACTTCTTCATGGTTATGTTCACTATATGTTCTATTGAAAAATGTCAATCTCATCTGTTAAAGCCCTGAACGAATGCAAGAAAATGCCCGTCTCAAATTTGCTGGCATTTCGTTGTCGTCTTCTGATATAGTCGGCTTAGTTATGATTTTGGCATGGTTCCGGAGTTCCCCTCCGGAACCTGTTTCTTTTTGTGTCTGCAAGTAAAGCGACAGGACTGCGAAGGATAAAAAAATGGTAGAAAAAGTACCGATGACGCACGGTGGATTCATCAAGCTGCAGGAGGAGCTGCGCTTTCGCCAGCAGGAGGAGCGTCCCCGTATCATCGAGGCAATTGCGGAGGCGCGCGCCCATGGCGACCTTTCGGAAAATGCCGAATACCACGCTGCCAAGGAAGCCCAGAGCCATAACGAAGGCCGCATCACTGAACTCGAAGACTTGACCGCACGCGCGGAAGTCATCGACCTTTCCAAGATGTCCGGTTCCAAGATCAAGTTCGGCGCCACCGTCAAGCTTATCGACGAGGAGAGCGACGAGGAGAGAATCTATCAGATCGTTGGCGACCAGGAAGCCGATGTGAAGGCTGGACGCATTTCCATTTCCTCGCCCATCGCCCGCGCCCTCATCGGCAAGGAAGTCGGTGACAGCATCGAAGTCAACGCACCGGGCGGCGCCAAGGGTTACGAGATTCTCGCCGTACAGTGGGGCTGATCTGCCCTTTCATGCAATGCGCCCCTCGGGCGCATTGCATTGATATCCTGAACTGAACATCCTGCCTTAGCCGCAAAGACGGAAGCCCATCTTGTCCCACGCCAGTCTGAAAGATGTGCAGGTGCTTGCGCCGAACTTCAAGCGCAGGCTCTCCGGCGTTACCTCCACCATCGTGCAGCTTATTCCGGTACAAAACCGGCTGGGTCAGAAAGTGGCCGTCATCGGCCCGGGCCTGCCGCAGCATCTGCCACATGTGCGCTTCCGTGATCTGTGGCGGCTCTGGCAAAACGGCCCGCTCAGCGGTCCGCGCATCTGGCACGCCCGCCGCAATCTCGAAATGTTGCCGGGCATTCTCATGCGTGACGTGCTGCGCATGAAGGTGAAGCTGATGTTCACCTCGGCGGCGCAAAGGCGACATTCCGCCTATACCCGCTTTCTGATTTCAAAAATGGATGCGGTCGTCGCGACAAGCGGCCGCTCAGGCTCGTTTCTGGAAGTACCACACAGCGTCGTCATGCATGGCGTCGATACCGAGCTGTTTCATCCCGCAACCGGCCCGGAGGATACGATCGCTTCGACCGGCCTGCCGGGGCAATTTCTCATCGGATGTTTCGGACGGGTGCGCCACCAGAAGGGAACAGACCTTTTCGTGCGCGCCATGATCGAACTTCTGCCCGACTATCCCGAATGGACAGCCGTCATCTCCGGCCGCGTGACCGCAGAGCACAAGGCCTTCGCCGACAAGCTCGTGGCCGATGTCGCAACAGCCGGTCTTGCGGACCGCATCGCGTTTCAGGGCGAGGTGGACGACATCAAGCCCTGGTATCGGCGGCTAACCCTCTATGTCGCACCGTCACGCAACGAGGGCTTTGGCCTGACGCCACTGGAAGCCATGGCGTCCGAGACGGCTGTCGTTGCCAGCAATGCCGGCGCCTATGAGGAAATGATCGTCAAGGGCGAGACCGGCATGGTCGTTGAGGCCGGCGACTACGCGTCCCTGCGGGATGCCATTAAAACCTATCTTGCCGATCCTGCTCTCGCCAGGGACCATGCCCGTGCCGGACTTTCGCATGTGCGCACTGCATTTCCGCTGGAAAAAGAGGCGACAAGCCTCGGCGCGATCTATGACGCGTTGCGGCGCGGGTAAGCGCCGGCGCAATCACTCAAAGGTCCGCCGATCAGATTTCCACCAGACCGACGCGTTTGACCTGACGGATGGTGAGCATGGTGCGCACGGTGTCGACGTTTTCGTCCGCTGTCAGAACCTCGATGACGAAATCCTGAAACTCGGTCAGGTTTCTGGCGATGCAATGCAGAAGGAAATCGCTTTCGCCGGATACCATCCAGGCCTGGCGCACCAGCGACCATCCGGCCGTCGCCGCTGCAAAGGCTTTCAGATTGCTGTCCGACTGGCGCTTGAGGCCGACCATGCAGAAGGCAACCAGATCGAAACCGAGCTTCGGCGCGTTCAACATGGCGTGATAACCCTCGATCACGTCGGCTTCTTCCAGCTTGCGGACGCGCCTGAGGCACGGCGGCGCGGAAATACCGACCCGTTCGGCCAGCTCCACGTTGGTCATGCGCCCGTCGCGCTGCAATTCGCGCAGGATTTTCAGATCGATGGCATCGAGTTCGACGCTGGTCACGGAGAGGTTCCTCGTTAAGCCGGAGAACTTCCTTGTACTACCAGGCGCAGGATTCGCAACAATATGCCGCCGGCCGGTCACAAAATTGCGCGCGCATCCACAACTGCCTTGTTGGTAACGCAAGGCTGCCCTTGAATAAAGGCACTAGACAACCTTAAATACCGGGCAACGAAGGGGTTGCGGCCTGTCCACCGTGCTGCGGCTGGAATGTTCTGCTGCCGAAAGGCCCCGCTACTTTGAAAAGGATTGTTTCCATGTCTGCCCGCCATACCAAGGTATTGATCATTGGCTCTGGTCCCGCCGGTTATACCGCGGCGATCTACGCGGCCCGCGCAATGCTGAAACCCGTGCTGATTGCCGGCATGGAACAGGGTGGCCAGCTGATGATCACCACCGATGTCGAAAACTATCCGGGCTTTGCCGATCCGATCCAGGGCCCCTGGCTGATGGACCAGATGCTGAAGCAGGCGACGCATGTGGGTGCGGAAATCGTCAGCGACCTCGTGACCGAAGTCGAAACCAACACGCGCCCCTTCGTGGTCAAGACCGATTCCGGTCAGGTCTGGACCGCCGACACGCTGATCATCGCAACAGGCGCAAAGGCCAAGTGGCTCGGTATAGAGAGTGAGCAGCACTTTCAGGGCTTCGGCGTTTCCGCCTGCGCCACCTGCGACGGTTTCTTCTATCGCAACAAGGATGTGATCGTGGTCGGCGGCGGCAACTCTGCCGTGGAGGAAGCGCTCTATCTCGCCCATATCGCCAAGTCCGTAACCGTCGTGCACCGCCGCGACAGTTTCCGCTCGGAGAAAATCCTTCAGGAACGGCTCTTCGCCAAGGAAAACGTCAAGATCCTGTGGAACACGGAAATCGCCGAAATCACCGGCGCTCCCGCCAAGCCGCCAATGCCACCCTCTGTTTCGGGTGTGCGACTGCGTGACACCAAGACCGGTGTGATCAGCGATACGCCCATCGACGGCGTCTTCGTCGCCATCGGCCACGCGCCGGCCGTCGAACTGTTCAAGGGCAAGGTGAAGCTCAAGGACAATGGCTACATGTGGACCGCGCCCGATTCCACCGCTACCGACGTGGAAGGTATTTTCGCCGCCGGCGACGTTACCGACGACATATACCGTCAGGCCATCACCGCCGCCGGTATGGGCTGTATGGCCGCCCTTGAAGCAGAACGGTACCTCACCGCGCAGCAGCCGCTTGCGGTAGCAGCCGAATAACCGAAAGGCAGGATAGGCATGGCAATGCCATTGGACTGGGATAAACTGCGCATTTTTCATGCCGCAGCCGAAGCGGGGTCTTTTACCCACGCTGCCGACAAGCTGCATTTGTCCCAGTCGGCCATCAGCCGCCAGGTCAGCGCGCTGGAACAGGATGTTGGCGTGAAGCTGTTTCACCGCCACGCCAGAGGTCTTATCCTCACCGAGCAGGGCGAGCTGCTGTATCGCACCGCCCATGACGTGTTGCTGAAGCTCGAAACCGTCAAGATGCAACTGACCGAAACGACGGAGAAGCCGAGCGGTAAGCTGCGCGTGACGACGACGGTTGGTCTCGGCCAGGGCTGGCTCACGGACAAGGTGCAGGAATTCCTGCAGCTCTATCCGGAAATGTCGATCCAGCTCATCCTCGACAATGAGGAGCTGGATGTGAACATGCGCCACGCCGATTGCGCCATCCGCCTGCGCCAGCCGCAACAGTCCGACCTTATCCAGCGCAAGCTGTTCACGGTGCACATGCACGTCTATGCGGCGCCGTCCTACATCAACCGCCACGGCGAGCCGCAGTCGATCGAGGATCTGGACAACCACCGCATCATCTCCTTCGGCGAACCGGCACCCAACTATCTGCTTGATGTCAACTGGCTGGAAAATGCGGGACGCTCGTCGGACAACACCCGAATTCCGCATCTTCAGATCAACAGCCAGACCTCGATCAAGCGCGCCTGCCTGCTGGGAATTGGTATCGCCTGTTTGCCGGATTACATCGTCGGGCGCGATCCGGGATTGATTCAGTTGTCGCTTGCCGCCGATATTCCCTCGTTCGACACCTACTTCTGTTACCCGGACGAGATGAAAAACGCTGCAAAACTGAAAGCCTTCCGCGACTTCGTCGTTGCCAAGGCACGGAACTGGAACTTCTGACGTTTAAATAGGCCAGCGCCACAAAATATCATACTAATTCATGGGGTTGGCCGTCCCAAGATGGCGGCGCGCCAGACGCGCCGCACTTCAGCTTTGCACATAAATTATACCGGAAATATCTAGACCTGCATCGTACGCATGCCTGACCTGCACAAAAAAGAGTTGTTTCGTGCACAAAAAAGCACCATATCGCTCTCAGTTGATGCACACGGTGGCTTTTCCTCCCAGTTCCACCGCATCAGCTGTTCCCCTCTGGAGGTTTTTGACCTTCACACTTAAAGGGCCCTGGATTTATCCGGCGGCCCTCTTTTTTTACCCGCAAGAATTTTCTCCAATTTGGCGAAATATCGCATGATGCAACCTTGTTTTGCATTCTTGCCACTCCCATATTTCAATCAGCTGTCACGCCTGCCTATGCACGCGACAGCTGTTCCCCTCTGGAGGTTTTAACCTTCAAACTCATTGGCCGCGGAGAAATCCGGCGGCCATTTTTTTGCGCGCTGTTCTCGGCCCGGGTGACTACCTCACAGAGACGTGAATTGTATATCGAAAAATATCGATATAAATATCGGACATGTCAGATATTAGAAAAACTCAGATGAACCCGGAGGAAATCCTCAAAGCCCTTTCACACCCCGCAAGGCTGAAGTTCCTCGAGTGGCTGAAGAGCCCTGAAAGTCACTTCTGTCAGGACCATCCGCTCAGCATGGGCGTATGCGCCAATCAGTTCCAGATCAGCGGCCTGTCGCAATCGACGGTCTCCTCACATCTGGCGGTTTTGCAGGCAGCTGGCCTGATAAGGTCAAAGAAAGTTGGGCAATGGGTGTTTTTCGAACGCAACGAGGAAACCATCGACGCCTTCCGCAATTATCTGCAAGCCAATCTTTGAGCCTCCCAAGCTTATAAGACCGGGGCGTCGGACCGGAAACTGCAAGGCGGTTTTCTCTCCGATGCCCATACATTAGGAAAGCGCGCCAGCCGCGCAATTTCGCCAACCGACCAGAAAGTGAAGTCGCATGACAAGTCTTTTCGAACCGGCACAGGCCGGCGATATCGCACTCGCCAACCGTATCGTCATGGCTCCCCTCACCCGCAACCGCTCGCCGGGGGCAATTCCCAACAATCTCAACGCCACCTATTACGAGCAGCGCGCAACAGCCGGGCTGATCGTGACCGAAGGCACGCCGATTTCCCAGCAAGGTCAGGGTTACGCGGATGTTCCGGGCCTCTACAAGAAGGAAGCGGTTGAGGGCTGGAAAAAGATCACGGATGGCGTGCATGTCGCCGGCGGCAAGATCGTCGCGCAGATTTGGCACGTGGGACGCATTTCCCACACCTCGCTCCAGCCGCATGGCGGACAGCCGGTCGCCCCTTCCGCGATTATCGCCAAGTCCAAGACCTATATCATCAATGATGACGGCACCGGCGCGTTTGCGGAAACCTCCGAGCCCCGCGCACTGACCATCGACGATATCGGTCTTATCCTTGAAGATTACCGGACCGGCGCGCGCGCCGCACTTGAGGCCGGTTTCGACGGTGTCGAAATCCATGCCGCCAACGGTTATCTGATCGAGCAGTTCCTGAAATCCAGCACCAACCAGCGCACCGACGAATATGGCGGCTCGATCGAAAACCGCGCCCGCTTCCTTCTCGAAGTCGTCGATGCGGTTGCGGAAGAGATTGGCGCAGGCCGCACCGGCATTCGCCTGTCACCCGTCACACCCGCCAACGACATTTTCGAGGCCGACCCGCAGCCACTCTATAATTACGTTGCGGAAGAACTCGGCAAACGCAATCTCGCCTTCATCCATGTTGTTGAAGGTGCGACCGGTGGTCCGCGCGACTTCAAGCAGGGCGACAAGCCCTTCGATTACGCAGCCTTCAAGGCCGCCTATCGCAATGCGGGCGGCAAGGGCCTGTGGATCGCCAACAATGGCTACGACCGTGAGAGCGCCATCGAGGCGGTGGAAAGCGGCAAGGTTGATGCCGTGGCCTTCGGCAAGGCCTTCATCGCCAACCCGGATCTGGTGCGCCGTCTCAAGGACAACGCGCCGCTGAACGAGCCGAACCAGCCGACCTTCTATGGTGGCGGGGCTGAAGGCTATACCGACTACCCGGCTCTTGGCTGATCAGTGCTAAACTTGAAACGCCGCACCGCTCCACAGCGGTGCGGCCTTTTGCCGTTTCAGGACAGGCCTCGCGCCTGCCGCGCAGCAAAGTCTGAAAATGCGCCCATTACGAAGGCGTTGGCCACATGCAGCGCCTGCAGAAAGCCACTGCCCGTTTCCCGACCGATGCTCATCAACGCCACCTGAAGGCAGTAGAGAGCGAGCAGCACGAGCGCGCGCCCAAGGTTTGG
Organism: Agrobacterium sp. MCAB5; assembly: GCF_052114365.1. NCBI lineage: Bacteria > Pseudomonadati > Pseudomonadota > Alphaproteobacteria > Hyphomicrobiales > Rhizobiaceae > Agrobacterium > Agrobacterium sp. MCAB5. The sequence goes on along the minus strand of NZ_JBFREP010000003.1, from coordinate 379,273 downwards.
CCGGAGGTCATCATGACGAAGGGCGAGCACGACTAGAGATACAATGGGAACGGCGATCAGCATGCCAAGCCCTTTGTGAACCACAAGCAGCGATCCGTCATAATAGATCGACAGCCCGGCCAGCAGCACCTGCGCGAAAATCAACACCGGCAGGCCTGCCGAAATCACGGCGAACATACGGCGCCGCCGGGAAAATCCATTAGCCACTGTAACCATCACACCCTACCCCCGGCATCGGTCGCATGATGAAGGCCCGCCGGTTGCTGCACCTCGGCGAGACACCCAAGGCTCGCCAGTGTTTCCGATACTGCCGCATCGATCGGCGTTCGCGGTTCCGCGCCGAGGAATTCGACAAGCTTGCGGTTGCTCATCCGGATCGGCATCTGCCAGAGATATTTCATTTCCATGACTTCGCGGAACAGGGGAACGAACGGTGCAGCCAGCCCGACGGCTAACCACGAAAGCCGCCGCATCTTGACCGGATGGCCGACGGCCCGCTCGATTGCCCCAACCAGTTGCAGCCCGTCGAAATCCCAGACACCCTCCATGTGGTAGACGGCAAACGTCTGAAGCTCGTCCGAGCGATCGAGCAGCCGTCCGATTATCTCCGCAACATCCGGCAGATAGGCCCATTGATGCCCGGCATTCGGTACTGCTGGATTCTGAACACTGCGAACCGGCTTGCCCGGTCGCACCAGCATCTGCGAAAACCAGTTGTTCTTCGCGTCAGGACCAAAGAAATCACCGGTGCGGACGATCAGGACCGGCACGCCGCGCATCGACGCCATTTTCAAACGCCGCTCCATTTCAACGCGCAAGCCGCCCTTGCGGGTGAAAGGCTTTTGCGGACTGTCCTCCGTCAGAAGCGGAAAGGCATCCGGGCCAAAATTATAGATGCTGCCTGGAAACACGATCCTTGCCCCGCAGGCCTCGGCAGCGGCAATGGTATTGTCGAGCATCGGCAGCACTTGGCTGTCCCAGTTGCGATATCCCGGAGGATTGACCGCATGGACGATGAGCCCGGCGCCTTTTGCCGCCTTCACCACATCCTCCCTGTTCATGGCATCGCCGGTCACGCGCTCGATGCCATCGACGGCATCAACTGGTGCCGATCGGCGAGTCATCGCCCGCACCCGCCAGCCGCGCTGCAACAACATCTTTGAGACATGGCTGCCGACGCCACCATTCGCCCCAACAATCAGCGCCAGAGGCCGGTTATTCTCTGCTGTATTTGCGTGGATTTCATATATCATTGCCATTACTCCTTCTTCTGGGCTGGAGTATCGGGCCATCAGGCGATATACGAAATTGTCCAAATGAGTGGAGCCGCTATACAAAATCTTATAATCAGAAGCCGCGATGTCAGCTGGGATTTTTACCGCACCTTCCTCAGCGTGCTGCGCGACGGCTCGCTTTCCGCCGCCGCCCGCGAACTCGGCATTACCCAACCGACAGCTGGGCGCCATATCGGAGCGCTGGAAGAGGCCATCGGCTTTCCGCTGTTCATCCGCTCGCCGCACGGGCTGATGCCGACGGAAGCGGCGCTGGCGCTCCGGCCCTATGCGGAAAATCTGGCGGCGACGGCCGCAGCCCTTATGCGGGCGGCCTCCGGCGAGGTCGGCAAGATCGAAGGAACCGTGCGTATCAGCGCATCGGACATCATCGGCGTTGAAATGCTGCCGCCGATCATCGCTGCCATGCGGGAGATTCATCCCCGGCTTGAAATAGAACTTTCACTATCCGACACGCTGGAAGACCTTTTGCGGCGCGAGGCTGATATCGCCATCCGCATGACCGAACCGCAGCAGGATGCCATCGTCATGCGCTATATCGGCAATTTCCGTCTGGGATTTCATGCCACACGCGATTATCTGGCAAGAGCCGGCATCCCGAAAAACATGGAAGAACTGAACAACCACCGTATGATCGGTTTCGACCGCAAGACGCCTTTCATCAGGGCGGCGATCCAGCGCATGCGCTCGCTTGATCCGGAAATACCCGATATCGAAGAAATTTCCTTCGAAATTCGCGCCGACAGCAACCTCGCCCAGCTTGCCATGATCCGCGCCAGCGCAGGCATCGGCGTCTGTCAGATCGGCCTGGCGCGCAAGGATCCGCGGCTTGTCCAGGTCCTTCCGAAAACCGACATCCCGCTGCACGCATGGGTCGCGATGCATGAAAATCTCAAGACCTCGCCGCGATGCCGTGCCGTGTTCAGCGCCCTTGTCGACGGCCTGAAGGCCCACCTGAAGGAAACCGATCCGGGCGCCCCGCCGCAACGACGCTAGCGCCATTACAGCATCGATGCCGCACGGCCTTGCGCCCGCAAATCCGCAAGACAGACCGGCGAAGCATGGAGGGTGATGCTGTTCTCACCGGAAATGTTGACGCACTCCATCAAAACGGTCTGGCCGGCGGTGAAATCTTGTCGACCACTTCCGCCTCCGGCCGGTCGCCGCCCTGGCTGTATTCCTCATGCCACTGGCCGCGTTCGTCCTGATAGCTGATTTCCTCATCATCGCCGCCCACCTGCTGTTCGGCAGCAACGATGCGCGCGGCCTCGACCGCATCGGCATAGGTAGGAAATGTTTCGGAATAAGCGCCGTTCATGCGGTAGGCGAAGCCACCGTCATGTTCCACGACTTCATATACCACTTTTGTCATGCATGTTCCTCCTGTTTCAGTAGGCGACATCGCAACCACAACCGCGCTTCAAGCATTGCACCCGACGGGGGACAACACGGCATGAGCAGCATGTCCTTGACCGTAACACTATCCTACCAAAAGCACTCAAGCGCAAATCCTGCTTGATCTTAACGACGATACGTCACAGCCTCACACTCTCAGGGGAAGGGAAATCGATGGCGGGTTCTATTTTAAAGCAGGAGCGCATGTTGCTGCTGGCAATACCGGTGGCAGTCGTCGCCTATATGGCCGAACATGCGATATTCGAGGCCGGCAAAACGGCGTCGCTGATTGCCGCGATCGCCCTGATCGGGATGATCGTTCTGGTGTCGATGCGGGTTGCCCACCACGCCGAAATCCTCGCCGCCAAGGTCGGAGACCCCTATGGCACGATGATCCTGACGCTGTCTGCCGTGGCGGTGGAAGTGTTGATCCTTGCCATCATCATGAGCGAATCCAATTCGCCGACGCTCGTGCGTGACACGATCTATTCCGCCGTGATGATCGACATCAACGGCATTCTGGGACTGGCCGCCCTGCTGGGAGGCCTTCGCCACGGCGAGCAGCCCTACAATGACGATTCAGGCAAGACCTACGGCGTCATGATCCTGACTGCCATGGGCATCTCGATGATCGTGCCGGAATTCATCCCCAAGGAAAGCTGGCACGTCTATTCCGCCTTCACCATCGTCGCAATGATCGCGCTTTATGCGCTGTTCCTGAAAATGCAGGTTGGTCCGCACAGCTATTTCTTCAGCTACGCCTATCCCCGCAAGGCTCATCCCAGCGGTCATCCATCCGGCGATCACACGGAGGACGAGGATGAGGGCAGCGTGTCCCTCTCCATCGGTCTCATCGTCGCGGGCGTCGTGCTGATCGGCGTGCTGGCGGAATTCATGGCGGCCTTCCTAAGCCAGAGCCTCGAGGGCACAAGCGCGCCACCGGCACTGATGGCCGTCGTGGTCGCGACGATCTCAGCATCACCGGAAATCCTGACCGCGCTCAGGTCCGCATTGCGCAACCGCATGCAGGCCGTGGTCAATATCGCCATGGGCGCATCGCTTTCGACGGTCATCCTCACCGTCCCTGTGATGGAGGGCATCGCACTCTACACCGGTCAGCCGTTCATCATGGCGATGACGCCGGTTCAGACGGTCATGGTCTTCATCACCCTCATCGCCGCCGCCATCAACCTCAATGACGGTGAAACCAACGCGATCGAGGGAATGACGCATTTCATCCTCTTCGCCACGTTCATCATGCTGTTGTTTCTCGGGCTTTAGCCGCAACAAAAAAAGCCCGGCATCGCTGCCGGGCTTTGTTATTCAATATCCTAGACCGATCAGCGGCAATCGGCGCAGAAGCGCTGGATGCGCTTGCAGGCCTCTTCCAGCAGTGCTTCCGACGTGGCGTAGGAAATGCGGAAGTTCGGGCCGAGGCCAAACGCCGATCCCTGCACGACGGCAACACCTTCGGCTTCCAGAAGCTCGGAGACGAAATCCACATCCGACTCGATAACCTTGCCGGACGGCGCGGTCTTGCCGATCATGCCGGCGCAGGACGGATAGACGTAGAATGCGCCTTCCGGAGCCGGGCAATTGATGCCTTTCGCCTGGTTGAGCATGGAGACGACGAGATCGCGGCGGCCTTCAAAAATCTTCTTGTTGGCCGGAATGAAATCCTGCGTGCCGTTCAGCGCTTCGACAGCCGCCCACTGAGCAATCGAGCTGGCGCCCGAGGTCTGCTGGCCCTGGATCATATCCATGGCCTTGATGAGCGGCAGCGGGCCGGCTGCATAGCCGATACGCCAGCCGGTCATGGCATAGGCCTTGGAGACGCCGTTCATCGTAAGCGTGCGGTCATAGAGCGAAGGCTCCACCTCAACCGGCGTGACGAATTTGAAGTCGCCATAGGTCAGGTGTTCGTACATGTCATCAGTCAGCACCCAGACGTGCGGATGCTTGACCAGCACGTCCGTCAATGCCTTCAGCTCGTCATGCGAATAGGCAGCGCCCGAAGGGTTGGACGGCGAGTTGAAAACGAACCACTTGGTCTTCGGCGTGATCGCCTTTTCCAGCGCTTCCGGCTTCAGCTTGAAATTGTCTTCGAGCGTCGTGTCGACGAAGACAGGCGTACCGCCGCAGATCGCCACCATTTCCGGATAGCTGACCCAGTAAGGTGCAGGAATGACGACTTCGTCACCCGGGTTGAGGGTGGCCATGAAGGCGTTGAAAAGGATCTGCTTGCCACCGGTGCCGACGATGGTCTGCTCCGGCTTGTAGTCCAGACCGTTTTCGCGCTTGAACTTGTCGGCGATCGCCTTGCGCAGTTCAGGAATACCTGAAACGGGCGTGTATTTCGTTTCGCCGCGCTTAATGGCGTCAATGGCGGCTTCCTTGATGTTTTCGGGCGTATCGAAATCCGGCTCGCCGGCGCCAAGGCTGATCACATCGCGGCCCTTCGCTTTAAGCTCACGGGCTTTCTGGGTAACAGCGATGGTGGCGGATGGCTTTACGCGGGAGAGAATGTCGGCAAGGAAGGCCATTTTTAATCGGTCCTGTTGTGGTTGACATCGGCAGAGGCGGAAAATCCTGTCTTCTGCGGCATTTTCTATGTCGAAAGACAGGCGCTCTTTCAAGGTCAAAAGCAGCATATGTGACACGGGGAAGAATTTAAACCTTCCTTAACCCGGAAGTAACGCTTGATGCGCTATATTCTCCGGCTAGAGGTCGTGTCTCTGTAGCTGGTTGAAAAATGGCGCCCAAAAGCATCTTTTCCAGTCTTGTCCGCGAGGTCGATGGCACATGGTCCACGGCCTATGGCACCTTCAACTTGAAATCAGCCCTGCAGCCCATTTTTCGCCGAACGATGAACGGCGCTCTCGACATCGATTCCTTCGAGGGCCTGGTGCGTCCCCATCGCAACGGCGAACCTGTGACACCCGGTGAATTCTTCTCGCTGGTGGCGCCAGAAGATATAGAGAATATCGACAGTATTCTGCGCACGATCCACATTCTCAATACCGGCAGGCTCAATCGTTCGCGCGCCCGCGTTTTCGTCAACTTCCATCCGGGCCTGTTCCAGACCCCGGCCAAGATGCGTCAGGAAGTGGAGCGCATGCGCCTTACCGCCCACGAGGCCGGCATGACGGCAGACCGCATCGTCTGCGAAATCTCCGAGAAAAAAGTCTCCGATACGCAGATGGTCGCCGACTTCGCCTATCATATGCATGACATCGGTTTTCGCGTGGCGCTGGACGATTATGGCGCGGGCGATTCCGACATTGACCGGGTGAAACTCATCAAGCCGGACTATGTGAAATTCGAGGCAGGCTGGGTGCGTGATTTCATGCAGAATTCGGCAGGGGCCGCCCTTCTGCGCGTCATCGTCAGCCAGTTTCGCGACGATGGGATAGAGCCGGTGTTCGAAGGACTGGAAACCGGCAGGCAGGTGGATATCTGCGAGGACCTCGGCGTCCTGCTGATGCAGGGATACGTGTTGGCAAAACCCGAACTAGCACCGACGAGCTTCGATGCGCGCTTTCCCGAACTCGGCAGCGGATATTTTTCACCCTCGCCAAGGTCGGATAGAAGTACTGCGACACCGGCATTCCCGCGTGAAGACCGCCTCGCCGAGCCGCATACCCTGCGCCAGACCAGAACCTTCGGAAAACGCGGCCTTTGAGGCGGTTGACAGCGAAATTGTCCCGAAATCGGCTTTGCCACGATATTGCCACAATAAATACTGCGGAACGCCTGAATTCGGTCTCCAAGCCGTCCATTTCGAAGCCTCTTTTATCCTTTGAGAACAGGGACAAGAGGCGATCGCCATGTTTACCAACGACAGGACATCAGTTGAACGGTTAAGGGCGCAGAGAACGCTGTTTTCGCTCTGGATGGCCATTGCCGCCTTTCTTGTCGTCGTCACCATGGCCGCCGGGATCGCAACCTCGGCCAATGCAGCCCCTCAGGCAGTCGACACCCTGCAGACATCCTCTATTCCGCAGGTGACGGCAACCGCGCGGGCGGGCGGCCACCTGTTGCTGGTTATCTTCTCGGCCGCAGCCTTCATCAGCCTCGGCATAGGCGGCCTCGCGCTTACCCGGCGAAGCCTGAAGGACGAGGCCCGCCGCCACAAGTAAGCCGCCCTCTCCTCGACTTGCGGCATCGGCGTGTTGCTGCTAAAGCACAGGGGAAGTCGTCAGAACGACGTTTCAAAAATCCCCGAAATGCCAAGGCCGCGACGGAATGATCTTCGGGCCCCTGCTGTGCTGGTGCCATCAATGACGCGTATTCAGGCCAACATGCTGCTTCTGCTCGCCGCGGCGATCTGGGGAGGCGGTTTCGTCGCACAATCATCCGCCATGGCCTCGATCGGGCCATTCTGGTTCGTCGGTCTGCGCTTCGCCATTGCCGCCATCGCCGTGCTGCCATTCGCCCTGATGGAAAACCGCTCGAAAAAATCGCCGCCACGTCGCAGGGAAATTGGCGGCTTCATCCTTGTGGGCCTCGCCCTGTTCGGCGGCGCGACGACGCAGCAGGTCGGGCTTTTGACTACAACCGTCACCAATTCCAGCTTCCTGACGGGACTTTACGTCATCTTCGTGCCCGTGATCGCCGTCATTCTTTACCGGCGCCATCCCCACTGGATCGTCTGGCCCGGCGCCCTGATGATGCTGGGCGGAATATTCCTGCTCTCGGGCGGCGCATTCGAGGCGCTGACGCAGGGCGATATTCTCAGCATCATCTGCGCCTTCTTCTGGGCAATCCAGATTACGCTTGCAGGACGTTTCGTTTCCGAAAGCGGACGGCCGCTTGCGCTCTCATGCACTCAGTTTGCGATTTGCTCTCTCTTGAGTTGCATGATCGGCCTTGCGGTAGAACCCATCAGCATGGCGTCCATAGAAGGGTCGCTGGCGGAAATTCTATACGTCGGCCTCGTATCCTCCGGCCTCGCCTTCGTTTTGCAGGTCGTCGCCCAGCGGTATACGACCGCGCCGCAGGCTGCGATATTTCTCTCTTCAGAGGCGCTTTTCGGTGCCTTGCTGGCGTCGATTTTCCTGAAGGAAACCATTTCCAACGCCGGTTATATCGGCTGCGTGATCATTTTCGCCGCTATATTGATCGTCGAACTGGTGCCGGAACTGACGCGTAAACGGCAAAAAACCGTCGTTGGAACGGCCTGAGGCAGAAAGAACTGATTTTTCTGTTTCGAGAAAAAATCGTACCGCCGCATTCAAAATTTTGCCCGGAAACCGAAGGCAACCGGCAATTATTTCATCAATTATCAAATATGCGGAAAAAATGTGCGACTACGCGCAGGAATTCTACCGCAGGTTTTTATCCGACAAAAAGCCCGTGAAAACTTTTGCTTGCCAATTTTCCATAAACGCAGCAATCTACTGCGGTTCGGGCAATTTGCGAGCATGGGAAGGCCTATAAATTTGCGCACTGGGGACGCTATAAACCTCGGGCGGTGGGACGAAAAACGTTGGATGAGAACGCCATTACTTCCCGCTGTGAAGGTCCTTTTTCTCAATAGTCAAGAGCTGCCTGCCAACGCCCTCGCGGGGCAAAACTGTAATGCTGCCTGTAGCTGAACGCGGGCAGAGCGAAAAGGACCTGATGCATGGCCGAAACTGGCACCGTAAAATTCTTCAACACAGACAAAGGCTTCGGCTTCATCAAGCCAGACAATGGTGGCGCTGATATCTTTGTTCATATCTCTGCCGTACAGGCTTCCGGCCTGTCCGGACTTTCAGAAAATCAGAAAGTGAGCTTCGACACGGAACCGGATCGTCGCGGCAAGGGCCCGAAGGCAGTCAATCTGCAGATTGCTGGCTAACCCTAAAACGGCTTTCATTTCTAGTTGAAGCCCGGCAGGAATGCCGGGTTTTTTTATGCCCAATCCGGAGGCGCCAATACGCGCCCGGAAACTCAGATCCCCTTGAGATAGGGGTTGGTGCGCCGCTCCTCGCCAAGCCGCCCGCCGGGGCCATGGCCGCAGATAAATCCGACATCATCACCCAGCGGCAGCAGCTTGTCGCGAATGGACGCCATCAATTGCTCGTGGTTTCCGCCCGGCAGGTCGGTACGCCCCACCGACCCCGCAAACAGCACATCGCCGACATGGGCGAATTGCTGGTCGCGATTATAATAGATGACGTGACCTGGAGCGTGACCCGGGCAATGATAGACTTCAAAGACATGATCCCCGAACGATACCGTGTCGCCCTCATTCAGCCACCTGTCCGGCAAAACGTTCTGAAGACCGCTTATGCCGTATTTCTCGGCCTGGGTCTCGATCCTCTCGAGCAGCGGCCGATCGTCCTCATGCGGGCCGATCACCGGCAGGGAAAGCTTCTCCCGCAGTTCCTTGGCGCCGCCGGCATGGTCGAGATGGCCGTGCGTCAGCCAGATTTCCTTGAGCGCGATGCCGTTTTCGGAAACCACCTGAAGAATGACATCCACATCCCCACCGGGATCGACTATAACGCCTTCCTTCGTATCCTCATCGAAGAGAATGGTGCAGTTCTGCTCGAACGGCGTGACCGGAATAATGCCCGCCTGCAACTTTCCCATATCCCGTGTCTCCCTGTCTGACAAATCCCGCCTCCTATAGCCTGCGGCCGGTTCCGGCACAATGGCGGAGGAAAAAGCAACGGTTTCCGGTGACCTTGCCACTTCCAAAAACTATTAGCTAATTCAAATAGATATCGGAAATGTTCCCGCCCGAGACGGGAGGTATCTGTGAAAAATGTGGAACGCCCTGAAGGCTGCGACGTTGTAGGTCCAGTCTTAAAAGGAGTGAGACACATGGACAAGACGCTTAAAATGCTCATGGCTGGCGGCGCATTCGCCCTGATGGCCGGTTACGCAAACGCCGCCATGGTCGCCACAACAGCATCGGACGTTTCCGTTCGTTCGGGCCCAGGCGAGGATTATCCCGAGCTTGGCCTTGCCACCCGTGGCAGCAATGCGGTTCTTGATGGTTGCATGGACGGAAGCAGCTGGTGCCGCATCGAAGTCAACGGCCTGCGCGGCTGGGCACATGCGGATTATCTGAATGTCATGTATGAGGGCTCTCCCGTCATTCTCGAACAGCGCCGCTCCGATATCAGCGTGCCGGTCGTGACTTACGAGAAGACCTCGAGCGTACAGGCAGAACCCAACCCCGGCGATCCGAACCTTGGCCGCGTCGGTGAAGTCAATCCGCCCGAAACAGTCATCTCCTATATTGACGAGCACCCTGCGGACACTGTCACCTTTGATGGCGAGGTAGCGGTCGGCAGCACCCTGCCCTCCGATACCCGGCTCGTGGAAATCCCTGATTACCAGTATCGCTACGTTCAGGTGAACGACGTGCCTGTTCTGGTGGAGCCATCGACGCGCCGGATTGTCTACGTCTACCAGTAGACGCGAACTCGATACCGGCAGCATGAAACCAATGAAGAGCGCGGGCTTTCCGCGCTCTTTTCTATTTCCGGTAAAGGCCAGTCAGGATTCCAGTTGCACCGGCACCCGCAGCATATTATCCACCGCAACAGAAAATGATCGCGGCATCCTCCCGAGCGGACGCATTTTCGGCTATGTTTACAGAATATTGGCGCATCGACGTATGTCAGCCGCAGAATATGAAGGAACCGCAGTGCCACCGCAATCGCTCAAAACCGCAGCCGCCAGGCAGACACCGGCACTCCCGAAGGTTGACGACGGCAAGATCGACTTCGATACGATAGAGGCGCTGTTCTTCGCGTATCGCGATTTCGTCTCCGATCCAGATGTCATTCTTTCGAAACTGGAATATGGGCGCGCGCATCACCGGGTAGTCTATTTCGTCAGCAGGCAGCCCGGCATGACGGTGGCGGATCTGCTCGACACCCTGCAGATCACCAAGCAGAGCCTTGCCCGCGTGCTCAAGCAATTGATCGACGACGGTTATATCCGCCAGATGGCTGGCCCGGAAGACCGCCGCCAGCGCAGGCTCTATCCGACGCTGACAGGGCGCGAACTGGCCCTGGCGCTGAGCGAGCCGCAGTCGCGCCGGATCGACCGTGCGCTGGAAGGGCTTGGACCCGACGCTCGCGCCTGCGTTCGCAAGTTTCTGGCGCAGATGCGTAGCCCGACACCGGGGGAAGGCGACTGACGATGGCGACGGCAACGACAAAACTCCCCCCCGCCGATGACGATGCGGCCCACCTTCTGATCGTCGATGACGACGCCCGCATTCGCAATCTTCTGCAACGTTTCCTCGGCGACAAGGGATACCGCATCTCCGTCGCAGCCGATGCGGCAGAAGCCCGGCGCAAGATGGTCGGCATCCGTTTCGACCTTCTCATTCTCGACGTGATGATGCCGGGGGAAAACGGGCTTTCGCTCACCCGCTCGCTGAATGAGAACAAATCCGTGCCGGTCATTCTCCTGACCGCCCGCTCGGAGGCGGATTCGCGAATTGCTGGGCTGGAAGCCGGCGCGGATGATTATCTCGCGAAGCCTTTCGATCCGCGCGAACTTGTCCTTCGTATCAACAACATCCTGCGACGCAACACTTCGCCGGATACGCCCAAGATCGAACAGATCATGTTCGGCCCCTACAGCTTCTCTATCCCCAGGAAGGAATTGCGGCGCGGCCCTGAAACGATCCGCCTGACGGATCGCGAACAGGAGATCATGCTGCTCTTTGCGCTTCGCGCCGGCGATACCATTCCACGGCACGAGCTGGTCGAGGCGGAATCCGAAGTGGGCGAAAGAACAATCGACGTGCAGATCAACCGCCTTCGCCGCAAGATCGAGGACGACCCTGCCAACCCGGTCTACCTGCAAACGGTGCGTGGCATCGGCTACCGCCTGAGCGTGGATTGACAAGGACAAACGAAAGGCGGGCGCACAGCCATGGCGAGCCTCGATTTTCTAATCACTGTCAGGAATAGCGGCGTAGCAAAGACCTGGCGCGCATTTACCAGATGGCTTCGCCACTGGCTGCCCACCGGGCTTTATACACGCTCGCTGCTGATCATCATCCTGCCGATGATCCTGCTTCAGGGCGTTGTCGCGGCCGTTTTCATGGAGCGTCACTGGCAGCTGGTTACCGAGCGCCTTTCCTCCGCCGTAACGCGCGATATCGCAGCGATCATCGAGCTTCTGCAAACTGATGAGGAAGAAGACGACTATCAGCGCGTCATCCGCATCGCTCGCGAGAAGCTGGGCCTCAGCATCTACATCGAGCCGAAGGCCGATTTGCCGGCCCCGAGACCAGAACCGTTGTTTTCCATTCTGGATACGATCCTCGCCAATCAGCTGACCCAGCAAATCGGCCGGCCATTCTGGATCGATACTTATGGCAACGGTTCCCTGGTGGAAATACGTGTCCAGCTCGAAGACAAGACGCTCCGCGTCTTTACCAGTCGCAGCGCCGCCTATGCCTCCAACACGCATATCTTCCTTGTCTGGATGGTCGGTGCATCGCTGGTCCTGATCGCCATTTCCATCCTGTTCCTGCGCGGGCAGATCAAGCCTATCGAAGCGCTTGCCAAGGCGGCCGAAAATTTCGGCAGGGGCCAGAAGATCAGCGCCTATTCCCCACGCGGCGCGGACGAGGTGCGGCGGGCGGGACTTGCCTTCATATTGATGCGCGAACGTATCGAGCGGCAGATGGAACAGCGCACTGCCATGCTGAACGGTGTCAGCCACGACCTGCGCACCATCCTCACCCGTTTCAAGCTGCAACTCGCGCTTGCCGGCGACAATCCTGATCTGGAAGGGTTGGACAAGGATGTCGAGGACATGCAGTCGATGCTGGAGGCCTACCTCACCTTTGCCCGCACCGATGTCGAGGAGGATGTCGGCACGCTGGAGCTTCCGGCACTTCTGGAAAAAATCGACTATGATTTCGAGCTGCACGGCAAGAAATTCAGCTACGAGCTATATAATATCGACCAGATCATCGCGCGCCCGAATGCCCTCTCCCGCCTCGTCGCCAATCTCGCGGAGAATGCCCGGCGCTATGCCAGCAAGCTCCATATCGACATCCGCAAGGCTCCACGCTCCATCATCATGACGTTTGATGATGACGGGCCGGGTATTCCGGAAGCGTCAAGGGAGGATGTCTTCAAGCCGTTCTTCCGGCTGGACGAGGCACGCAACCTCAACGCCTCTGGCACCGGGCTCGGCCTCTCCATCGTCCGCGACATCGCCCGCAGCCATGGCGGTGACGTATCGCTGGACGACAGCCCGATGGGCGGATTGCGGGTAATCGTCAAAATTCCGGCGTAGAGCAGCGGAGAGAAAAATGTGACGCGGCTCGCCCGCTTGCGTCATTCCAGCCTTGAACCGGAACGACGGAGAAAGAATGTTCAGCCTGCGCAATCTTCTGGTTGCGTGTTGTTGTGCGTTCTCAGCACATTTTCTCGCCGTTCGGCACCGGCCGCTCCACCGCGGCAAGCACGATGTCGCCGTTGCCATCGGCAAACCCCAATGTCAGAACTTCGGAGCGGAACGGGCCAATCTGGCGCGGTGGAAAATTCACCACACCCAGCACCTGCCGGCCGATCAGACTTTCCGGGGTATAATGCACCGTGATTTGCGCCGAGGATTTCTTGATGCCGATCTCGGGGCCGAAATCGATCTTCACCTTGATCGCCGGCTTGCGTGCTTCCGGAAAAGGCTCTGCCTCAACGATCGTGCCGACACGGATATCGACCTTTTCGAAATCGGCATAGGAAATTTCACTGCTCATGCCATGCTCCCGCCAGCCTGCTCGTCTTCAACCAGCCAGTTCTTCGGCGCGATTTTTCGCCGCAGCGATCGCCTTGTCAAACAGGGGCTGCATGCCGTCTTCGGCCATCAGCACCGAAAGTGCGGCGGCCGTTGTACCGCCCGGCGAGGTAACGTTCTGGCGCAGGCGCGCCGCCTCGTCAGAAGACTGATGCAGGAGTTCGCCAGCACCGGCCACGGTTTCACGCGCCAGCCGCATGGCTATATCCGCCGGCAGACCGGCCTTGCGACCGGCTTCCGCCATGCATTCAACCAGATAGAAGACATAGGCCGGACCGCTTCCCGAAACCGCGGTGACCGCGTCGATATCGCTTTCGGTTTCCACCCATTCGACCGGACCGCTGACCTTCAGCAATCCATCCACCACTGCCTTTAGCGCCGGCGTCACCAATTCGTTGGCATAGGCGCCCGTCACGCCACGGCCAACCATGGCCGGCGTGTTCGGCATGGCCCGCACGGCGGCGACCGAGCCGAAATGCGAAACGAAAGTGCCGATGGTGGTGCCGGCCGCAATCGAAACCACCACGGTCTCGGGTCCGAGCAAGGGCTTGAGGGAGGGTAGCACTGCTTCCATCATCTGCGGTTTTACCGCGACAAACAGAATGCCCGCCTTCACGCCGTCAGGCACGCTTTCGCTATGCGTGGCGCCCGCTTCCGCAATTGTCGTGCGCATGGCGTCGGAGGGGCGCGGATCGATGACGATAACCTGCGAACCCGGCACGCCCTTTTTCAGCCAGCCCGAAAGCAAAGCGCCGCCCATATTGCCCGCCCCAACGAGGACGAGAGGACCGGAAGCCCTGTAGACCATTTTCACGCTTCTCCGACGGTCTCGAACATGACCGCTTCAATTGCACTTTTCGCATCCAGCCCCGACCATACGACGAACTGGAATGCCTGATAATATTGTTCGCATGCCTCAAGCGCGCTGGAAAGCAGCACTTCCACCTGCTGGTTGTTAGGCTCCGCACCGCCAGCCAGAAGCAGCGACTGGCGGAAGATCACAACATCTTCCTGCCGCCACAGATCGAAATGACCCATCAGTACCTGGCCGTTGACCTGAGACAACAGGCGAATGACTTCGTTGACGCGCTGATCGGGCACCTTGATGTCGAAGGCGCAGGCCAGATGCAGTGCCTCGAAATCTTCCATCCAGGAAAAGGAGACGTGATAATCGGCCCAGTGGCCCGCCACCGTCATGGCGATCTCGTCTTCGCCGGAACGTTCGAACGACCAGTCGTTCGAGGCGGCGACAATCTCGATCATGTCCACGGGATTGGACTGGCGCTCAATTTCAAATTCTATCAGGCTCATGCGGCACCTTCTCATCCGGTATGGATGTTCTGTTTTGAACGCCGGGCACAAAACGCACACACAAACCGGATTCAACACTTGAGACGATTGCCCGACACCAACAGAGTTACACATTCACCCTGTGTGGAGCTTACCAGGTTCGTTTCGAATCATCATTTAAAATCAGTGTATAATGGCCGAGTCCTGCTGCCACCCCTCGGGCAGCATTTTTACTTTTTGAACAGTGGATATCTTCTCCCCCATCACCTCAGGCGAGATACATAAGCGACTCTGGCAATTGCGTTTTTTGGAAGTGTCCACAGGCCTCAAAAAATTAACGATGGAGGCAGGTCCGGATCGACAGGGAGTAATTTCGGGTTGCATGGCCCGCAAACAAAAAGTCCCGGAATCGCAGGCGATCCGGGACCTCTTGATGAAAAAGCGCGAAAAGAATCAATCCTTGGCAGCAGAAAGCTTTGCTTCCAGAGCCTCGATGCGAGCGCGAAACGCATCGTTTTCATCGCGCGCCTTGATCGCCATCTCGCGCACCGCGTCGAATTCCTCGCGCTTGACCACGTCGAGGCTGTTCAGCCAGCGATCCGCCTGTGCGTGCAAGGCAGCCTCGGCCTCCTTGCGCATTCCCTGCGCAGCGCCCGCCGCATCGGTCATCAGCTTGGCGAATTCATCCAGAAAACGATTGGTGCCTGTCGTGCTCATGGCCCTGTTCCTTCGTCGGTTCAGGGAGCGTTCCGTTCCCTGTTGTTGATGCCTTTCAGGTAGGCACTCGACAGCCGCCTTGCAAGCAAAATCGAAAAATCCACATGGCCTGCAATGGCCTTCGGCATCGCAAAGCCTCCCTTGAAGAATAATCTTGACCGGCGCTGCGGCAATCGCCATTTTCCTCGCGTAAAGAGACCGGAGAGCATCATCGCCCGGCTCCTTGAGGCAATGGGTCATTCTGTTGTCCGCCCAGCAACGATGACGGAATATACGGATTGTTAGCCGCTCCCACCCAACTTGCCATCATGCCATTTCCGAATATCGATCCGGTTGCCCTGTCTCTCGGGCCTCTGGCGATCCATTGGTACGGCATTGCCTATGTCGCCGGCATCATGCTCGGCTGGTTTTATGCCCGCCGCCTTGCGCTTACGCCTCGCCTGTGGCCAAACGATACATCGCCGATCTCGGCGCAGCATCTTGACGACTTCATCCTGTGGGCAGCCGGCGGCATCGTGCTTGGCGGGCGCATCGGCTACATCCTGTTTTACGATCTTGGCGCCGTCGCCGCAAACCCTATAAGAGCACTTGAGATATGGAACGGCGGCATGTCGTTCCATGGCGGCCTGATCGGCACGACCATCGCCATGATCCTCTTCGCCCGCAAGAACGGCATCCCTGTCTGGAGCATGTTCGATATCATCGCAGCCGTCGCACCTGTCGGCCTGCTGTTCGGACGCATCGCCAATTTCATCAATGGCGAATTGTGGGGACGTATCGCCGACGTTCCCTGGGCCGTCGTGTTCCCGACCGGCGGGCCGTTTGCGCGTCACCCCAGCCAGCTTTACGAAGCGGGACTTGAAGGCCTCGTTCTCCTCGTCATTCTGGCGGTCACCATCTACGTTTTCAGGGCGCTCAAGACACCTGGTATCGTAACCGGCATCTTTGTTTGCGGTTACGCGCTGTCGCGCATCTTCGTGGAATTCTTCCGCGAGCCGGACGCCCAGATCGGTTATCTCGCGGGCAACTGGCTGACCATGGGCATGGTACTCTCCACGCCGATGTTCCTTCTTGGCCTCTGGGCCGTCTTGCGTGCGCGGCGCGCGAAAATACGCGCTTAAGCGGAATGGCCTACCATGACGACACCGCTTGCGCAACGCATCAAATCCCTCATCCGCCTGAACGGCCCGCTCAGCGTCACCGATTTCTTCTCGCTTTGCCTGGCCGATCCTGAACACGGTTATTACCGGAGCCGCGAGCCTTTTGGCCGATCGGGTGATTTCATCACCGCTCCGGAAGTCAGTCAGCTGTTCGGCGAAATGCTCGGCGTTTTCGTGGTTCACGCCTGGCAGCGCCATGGCGCACCCGCAGATATTCGTCTGGTGGAAATCGGCCCCGGCCGAGGCACCATGATGTCTGACATGCTGCGCGTCATCCGCCGCATCGCCCCACCGCTTTACGAGACGATGCGGGTGCATCTGGTGGAGACCAGCCCTCGCCTTTGCGCCATCCAGAAAGAGACGCTCGCTGCGCATGCCGAACGGCTGACATGGCATGACAGTTTCGATGCGGTGCCGGAAGGTTTCCTGCTCCTCGTCGCCAACGAGCTTTTCGACGCCATCCCAATCCGGCAATTCGTGAAGACGCCGCAGGGTTTCCGCGAACGGGTGGTCAGTCTTGGTACCGATGGTGAACTGGTCTTCTCGACTGGGCTTGCCGGCATCGACCCGACGCTGCTGCCGCCCGGCCCGGAACGGCAGCCAATTGGCAGCATATTCGAAATCTCACCCGCCCGCGAAGCCGTAATGACCGCAATCTGCCAACGCCTGTCCGCATATGGCGGCACCGCACTCGCTATCGACTACGGCCATCTGGTCGCCGGATATGGCGACACATTGCAGGCCATGCGCAACCATGCCTTCGACCCGCCGCTTTCTCATCCCGGGCAAGCCGATCTGACCAGCCATGTCGATTTCGAAAGCCTTATCAGGACGGCTGAGGCAAACGGCGTTCATGTCAACGGCGGCATCAGGCAGGGCGACTTTCTTTATGGTCTTGGCCTGAAGGAACGGGCAACCGCCCTTGCCGCGAAAGCTACACCCGATCAGACGCTTGAAATCGCCGAAGCGGTCAACCGTCTCGCTGGCGAAGGGGCTGGCAGGATGGGGGAACTTTTCAAGGTCATCGCCGTTTCAAGTCCCGCGCTCCATCTCATGCCGTTTCGCGCGGTGGATTGACAGTGCAATCACCTCTGGGCCAACATCGGCCCAGAACGAAGCAAGCGAACGCAGACACACTGCACCAGACAAACGCCGCGCAACGCCGCGGCAACAGGAAACATCTCGCTTAACGCATCCCACTGGCCAACAGCGACATTCTCCAAGGAACTCCCGCACCATGCAGAACGAAACGCTGCCGCTCCCCATCCAGAGCCCCCTGCTTGCCGCCTTGAGTGAAAACCGTGTCCGTCACGGTTTCTTCACCCGGCAAGGCGGTGTCTCCGAGGGGCTTTATCAGGGCCTCAATGTCGGCCTCGGTTCGAATGACGAGCCGGAACTGGTGCAGGAAAACCGCCGGCGCGTCACGCAATGGTTCGGCTTGTCTCCGGAACGTCTCGCCACCGTGCATCAGGTCCATTCTCCTGATGTCCTTGTGGTCGATGAAAGCTATGACGGCAGCCGCCCGCAGGCCGATGCGATGGTAACGGCGACACCGGGTTTCGTGCTCGGCGTTCTGAGCGCCGATTGCGGCCCGATCCTTTTTGCTGATGCTGAAGCGGGCGTTGTGGGTGCCGCCCATGCCGGCTGGAAGGGTGCATTGTTCGGCGTGCTCGAAAACACGATCGAGACCATGAGGAAGCTGGGCGCCAGCCGCGAGCGCATCTCCGCCTCCCTCGGCCCCTCCATCAGCCAGGCCAATTATGAGGTCGGGCCTGAATATGTGGCGCGCTTCACCGATTTCGATCCCGCCTATGCGGCCTATTTCACCGCTTCGGACAAAGGCGGCCATGCGCTATTCGACCTCAAGCAATTTACGGTGGACCGGCTGGTCAATGCGGGCGTGAGAGCGGAAAACCTCGGCCTCTGCACCTATCCCGATGAAGAACGCTTCTATTCCTACCGACGCACGACCCACCGTGCCGAGCCCGACTACGGGCGGCAGATTTCCGCAATCGCAATTCTGGAGGACTAAATGGCCCTGCACTTCGAGCTCTCGGAATTCGATGCCCGCCGCGAACGGCTGATTGCGAAGATGGCGGAAGAGAAGCTGGACGCCATTCTGCTTTTCGCCCAGGAAAGCATGTACTGGCTGACCGGCTATGACACCTTCGGCTACTGCTTCTTCCAGACGCTGGTGGTTAAGTCGGACGGCTCCATGATGCTTCTGACCCGTTCGGCGGATATGCGGCAGGCCCGAAATACTTCGACGATCGAAAATATTCTCGTCTGGGTCGACCGGCCCAATGCCGACCCGACGCTCGATCTTAAGAACCTCCTCAGCGATCTCGATCTCCTTGGCGCCAAGATCGGCGTGGAATACGACACCCACGGCATGACCGGGCGCGTCGCCCGCCTGCTGGACAACCAGCTTGCCAGCTTCTGCCAGATGATCGACGCCTCCTATCTGGTCAGCAGCTTGCGGCTCATCAAGAGCCCAGCCGAGATCGCCTATGCGAGGAAGGCAGGCAGACTTGCGGACGAGGCTCTGGACGCTGCACTGGAGCTCATCAAGCCCGGTGCGGACGAAGCCGCGATCCTCTCGGCAATGCAGGGAGCGGTTCTGGCCGGCGGCGGTGACTATCCCGCCAATGAATTCATCATCGGCTCCGGCGCGGACGCGCTGCTGTGCCGTTACAAGGCCGGGCGCCGCAGGCTCGATGACAAGGATCAGCTGACGCTGGAATGGGCGGGGGTCAGCGCCCATTACCACGCCGCCATGATGCGCACGGTGGTGATCGGCGAACAGGACTTCCGCCAGAAGGAGCTTTACAGCGCCTGCCTGCAAAACCTCACCGACATCGAAGAAGTGCTGCGGCCCGGCAAGACCTTCGGCGATGTCTTCGACGTGCACGCCCGCGTCATGGACGAGCGTGGACTGACCCGCCATCGCCTGAACTCCTGCGGTTATTCGCTGGGCGCGCGTTTCTCACCGTCATGGATGGAGCATCAGATGTTCCATGCCGGCAACTCGCAGGAAATCGCCAGCGACATGACCCTGTTCGTGCACATGATCGTGATGGATTCCGATTCCGGCACCGCCATGACCCTCGGCCAGACCTACCTCACCACGGAAGGCGCGCCGGAACCGCTCTCGCGCCATAGCCTCGATCTTCTCACAGCTTAAATCTGCACCGGGTTTGACAGAGCGGGAAAACCGGCCCTACATTGCCGCCACCTTGGGCAAGAAGGAGCGGAACATGAGAGGAAACGTCGCATGAGCCGGACAGGGTTTACCCGCCCTTTCCAGACGTTTGTCGTTTCGGTCCTCGTCATTCCGGCGCTGGCGCTGACCCTGTCGGCCTGCAACACCACGGAGGCGCTGACGCCGCAGGTGAATGTCGGCCACAATAGCTCGCAATCGACACCGGTGACGCAGGGCGATCTCGACCAGATGGCTGCCGCCGCCGACCGCGCGCCCGCAGGCGCACCGGCAACCGCCTCTTCCGTGCCCGCTTACGCACCGCAGAACTCCCTGCAGGCGCAGGCACAGGCGCTTTCCAACGGCAATGAGTACGGCGAACCTCTTGGTCAGACCCAGTCTACCGCACAATCTGCAGGCCACTCACCCGCCAGCACCCAGCCGCAGCCTCCACAGCAGACGGCCGCACTTGCCCCCGCCGCTTCCGGCAACACCATCCGCTTCCTGCCGATCATCGGCGCGCCCGTTCAGGCTGTTACGCCGCTTTCGCGGCAACTGGGCGCCGAGGCGCGGGCAAAGGGGCTGACAATCCGCGCCTCCAACGACAATTCGGCAGAGAACATCCTCAAGGGATATTTCTCCGCCTTCGCCGATGGCAGCAAGGTCAACATCATCTACGTCTGGGACGTTCTGGATGCCAATGGTGTCAGGCTCCATCGCCTGCAGGGGCAGGAAACGGTGGCAGCCAAGGGCAGCGATCCCTGGGCCGCCGCGACCGACAGGGTCATGCAGGATATCGCCGCAAAAACGCTCAACGAGTATTCGTCATGGAAGCAGTCTCAAAGGGGATGAGATGAAACGGCGGGAGAAGTCACAGAGATTTCATGAAAATCATTGCGAAAGCACGGAGTCCTCTTGCAATCGGAAGCAACAACGCTATTAAGGCGCGCATGGCAACAAGGCGTATCCGGCAAAGGCTTTTCAGCCGGATGTTCCTCCCCTTGAACGACGCTTGGTTACGGCAGACACTTTCCCGTGGCGCAAGGCGATTGCATGGAAACAGGCGGGCGCAATGAAGGTTTTCGCAGGCAATTCGAACCGGCACCTTGCCGAAGCGATCTGCAAGTATCTCAACGTTCCCTTGGGAAATGCCACCGTAAAGCGGTTTGCTGACCAGGAAATTTTCGTAGAAATCAGTGAAAACGTACGCGGGGAGGACGTTTTTCTCGTCCAGTCCACTTCGTTTCCGGCAAACGATCATCTGATGGAACTGCTCATCATGATCGATGCCATGCGCCGCTCCTCGGCAAAACGCATCACGGCAGTACTTCCCTATTTCGGTTACGCCCGCCAGGATCGCAAAGCCGGCCCCCGCACACCGATTTCCGCCAAGCTCGTCGCCAACCTGATCACCGAAGCCGGCGCCGACCGCGTTCTGACGCTCGATCTTCACGCCGGCCAGATCCAGGGCTTTTTCGATATTCCGACCGACAACCTCTTCGCAGCGCCCATTCTGGCCCGCGATATCAAGGACCACTACGACACCAACAACGTCATGGTCGTTTCGCCTGACGTTGGCGGTGTGGTGCGCGCCCGTGCCCTGTCGAAGCGTCTGGACTGTCTGCTGGCCATCGTCGACAAACGCCGTGACCGTCCGGGTGAATCCGAAGTCATGAACGTCATCGGCGACGTATCCGGCAAGGACTGCATCCTGATCGACGATATCATCGATTCCGGCGGCACGCTCTGCAATGCTGCCGAAGCGCTGTTGAAAAAGGGCGCAACCAGCGTCACCGCCTATATCACGCACGGCGTGCTTTCCGGCGGCGCCGTTGCCCGCGTGGCCTCATCGAAGCTGCGCGAACTCGTCATCACCGACAGCATCCAGCCGACCACCAGCGTCCAGTCCGCGCACAATATCCGCGTGATCAGCACTGCGGGCCTTCTGGGCGAAGCGATCAACCGCACCGCGCAGGAACAGTCGGTTTCCGGCCTGTTCGACTGAAGCAATCGTTTCTCTCGTACATCTGCAAAATCACTGCATCCGCATACTGTCACCCCGGATTTAGTCCGGGGTCCAGTGCGATCAAGTCTTTAATCGCGTAAGACCCTTTCTTACGGCGCGTCCGCGCCGTGGCTGGATGCTGGTTAAAGTTTGGCATGATGAGAAGAAAGCTTATCAATTTTGCCAGCTATCTCAGCATCCGCAGAGATCGCAGCACTCCATCTGCACCACTCAGGAAGATGCCGTGCCCGCATCCGGCGGTCGTTGCAGCCGCGTGGCGGCGGCCTTGATTTTCGGCCACCAGCGCCGAGCGCGGGTGCGAACAGCATGGCTGCCATTGCGCCAAAGGCTGATGGCATCGGCCGTAACGGCATCGCCGGTAAATAGATGACGATGACGGGCAATTGCCAGCGCCCGGTAAAGGAACAGCGTCGTCAGTGCGGAAAACAGCACGGACATCACCACATCGCTGAGAAAATGCCCGCCAGCTGCAATACGCAGACCGGACATGAGGATGATGGCGCCGGCGGCAGTGCTGCCCATGAAAAGACGCCCGCCCCATTGCAGGCGGTTCCAGACAAGCGCGCAGAGCGGCAGGAAAAAGCTCGCTATGAGCGCCGTTTCCCCGGAGGAAAACGAGCAGTTTGAATAACATTGCGTGCTGAACTGGAAAGGCGGCGTAAAAAGCTGATGTCCACCGAAATCGCTGACGCTGAACGGGCGGGCGCGGCCGATATTGGCCTTCAGCACCCCGTTTACCAGAAGCCCGGCGCAGAGCACCACAGGCCCGCAGAGAAAGGCCCAGACGCGCCAGCCGGTGCGCTGCATCGCGCCCAGCCTGATGTTGCCGACCAGAACGATGAAGGCAAGAAGTGCGGCCAGTCCCGTTAACTCCCGCAACGTATCGCGAAACCATTCCGGAACCGGCAGGCTTCCAGCCCACAGGCGCGCTTCGGGCGAGAAAAACAGGGAAGAAAACTCGAGGTCGATGGACGGGAAGGTCGCGAACAGGATGACGAGCGCCAATGTGGCGAACGTAACCCAGATCGTGATCCGCATATGCGAAAGATCATTGTCCATCGGTAACCCTCGGGATGCATTGTGGCGGCAGACGCCAGAGACCGATTTCCTTGCCCTCGAACGAGCCCGGCCCGGCAACCCATGTCGACAGCGGCGCCTCGCCATTGAGACAGCCCGGCAGGCTGTCCGCCCTCGCAAGATAGACGGGATTTGTCGCCTCTCCGGCTTTCAGCGGGTAAAGAAGCGCGTAGTGGCTGGAAGGAACGCCGGTTTCAGGCAGAGCGCGCGGCATGAGCAGCTTTTCGTCCCGCAGCTGATAAAAGAGCTCGGCCAGAATGGAGCGATCTGCAGCGACGATTGCATCCGCTCCCGCCTCTCGCGCCCTTGAAAGGCCGGTCGACACAAGCTCCGAGCTGCCGAGATAGCGCTTCATCGCCAGGTCGCCATTCGGCAAGCGCAATTCCGTTCCGGCGATCGTCATCAACGGCAGTGCGATGGCAACGATGCCGCCGAGCACAAGGGTGGAGACGGTAAGCCAGCGCCGGGATGCCAGGACAGGCACCGCCAGAAGCACGCCCGCGGCATAAGCCCCCACCGCCCAGTTGGCGAGCGCCCGCGACATCAGCCCCTGTGCCGTGATCAGAAGCACGATCGGTATCGAAAGGGCAACAAGCGCCCGGGTTTCAGCGGTTTTCGCCCTGAACGTCGCGACGATCATGCCGATGAAGACGAACGGCCCGACAACACCCGCCTGCGAGAAGAAGAACTCGAGCGCCGGACCGATTTTCAGCTTAACGCCATGCCAGTTGGCATTGTCCGCCGTGTGGCGCGCGGTCATGAAATCATGCGCAGCATTCCACCAAAGATTGGGAGCGATGACGGCGGCGCAGACAACTACAGCAATACCGGCGTCACGCCAACGGATGCGCCAGCCCATGCACAGCCAGCCGGCAGCGATGAAGCAGGGCAGAAAATAGATCATCGCATATTTAGACATCAGCCCGAGGCCGAAGCTTAGACCGAGCGCAATGCTCCAGAGCATCGCGGACACACCGGCAGCGCGTGCTTCCGCAAGCTTGCGCACGCAGATCATCGACAGCACGATGAACAGCATCATCGGCGTATCGGTCGAGATCAGCAGACTGCCGAGCGTCACGGCAGGCAGCGTCAGATAGATGACGGCAGCCAGCGAGGCGAGCGTCGCATCATAGATCATGCGCCCGAGCGCAAGGATCGCCGCGGCCGCTATGCCATGGATGACCGGCGCGGCGAGCCGCACGTCGAAGGTGCTCTCGCCGCCGCTCAGAGTGGTGGCGGCGCGAATGATCCAGCCGATCAGCGGTGGCTTGGAATAGGCGCCGAACGCCATCTCCCGGCCCCACAGCCAATATTGCGCCTCATCAACGAAAAGATCGGTGCGGTTCAAAGCAAGCCCGAGGACGCGCAGCACGGTGACGAGCACGATTGCCGCAAGCGCAAACGTCATCCATTGGCGCTGCTCATTCGCCTGCGCGTAAGGCAGAGCTGCGGCCTCATGCATGCTGGCGGCGTTCTGCATGGATCAACCAGAGATTTCGGGCATAAATGAACAGGCCGGAGGCCTGTCCCAGAATGAAAACCGGATCGCGACGCCAGATCGCGTATAACAGCAGCACAAGGCCGCCGACGATGGAGAAATACCAGAAGGCTACCGGAATGACCGAGCGGTTCGCCCGTTCCGACGAAATCCATTGAACCAGAAAACGCATGGTGAACAGCATCTGGCCCATAAAGCCGGTGCAGACCCAGAGAAATTCCTTCCAGCTGTTCACATGCAGCATGGACCATAAGGCCGGTGCGTTCACGGCGATGTCTCCGTTTTGAAGGTTTCGGCCCAACTTGCCCGCTTGCGCCGCCGCAACAGCCAGGCAACCCCGATCAGGTCGTGGATGCCGACAAGCGCGCGGCCGATATTGGTATAATGGGAATTGCCATGAAGGCGCGCCCGGTGCGTGACGTCGACATGGGCAACCTGCCAGCCGTCGCGATTGAAGAGCGCCGGAAAATAGCGGTGGTGGTGATCGAAATAGGGCAAGGCGAGATAGGCGTCGCGACGGAAAGCCTTGAGGCCGCAGCCGGTATCCCGCGTGCCGTCCTTCAATATCCGCGCCCGCAAGCCATTGGCGAAGCGGGAGGAAAGACGTTTTGCAAGCGTATCGCGCCGGCCGACGCGCTGCCCGGCCACAAGCGCAAGCCGGCTCGGCGCGTTCGAGGCAAGAAGCGGCGCAAGAAGCGCCGGCAGATTGTCCGGCGGGTTCTGCCCGTCTCCGTCAAGCATACAGACAACCGGCGCGCGCGCTGCCTGCACACCGCTGTGGATCGCAGCCGATTGCCCGCCCTGCCGGTCATGCCGCACCAGCCGCAACATCGGATAACGCCCGGCAAGCGAAAGCGCCACATCCGCCGTGCGATCGGAAGATGCGTCGTCCACCACGATAATCTCGAACGGACCGACCGGCTGGCAGGCAGCAACGATCTCAGCAACAAGCGTTTCAACGCTCGCTTCCTCATTGTGCATGGGTACGATAACCGCGAAATCCGGGATCGATCTCAAAGGGGCTCCGTCATATCCAGCCGCGGGTGTTCCGCAAACATCGTCGATAGTGGCAAGAGCAGGAGCGCGAAAAGCTTGCATGAATATGAACAGCCGTTGAACTTCGCACGGTATGCGCCCGTTCCATTGCAGTTTTATTACGGAGAATGGCCGGCCAGGGCCTTGGATTTTTTCACGGTATGCGGGAAATAATCATACAATTCCCCGCCAAGCTTAACGCGACCGTAAACAATTGTTGCGACGGTACCGCAACGTTCTTTTGGGGGGAGGAAACAGGATGCCGGGTGCAAATCCGACTGCTGTCAAAGCTAAATCATTGTCAATCAAGGCCAAATTCGCAGCGCTCGTCACGGGCGCGACGCTGGTTTCGTGCCTGGCCGTTGGGTTGCTGTCATACGAAATGGGCAAGTCCGGCCTGATCGACGCCAGCAAGATCAGGCTCGAGACGGTTGCGGGAAACCAGTCCAAACAGCTTGATGCCTATACGCTGCGCGTCGAACAAAGCATTTCCGAGCTGTCGCAGAACGCTGCGATCGCTCAGGCGCTGGAAACCATGACCACGGTCGTACCGACGGAAAAGGATGCGATCATTCAGGCATTCCGCCGCGAGGGCGTATCCGAGGAGGAGCGCGCCTCCTTCAACGGTGAAGGCTTGCGGCTGCTCTATGCCATTCGCCACGCCACGATCAACGCGGCCATCGCCAGCGTCTGGCGCAACACCCGGGTCAGCGACATCTACGTCATCGACAAGGCAGGCCTCATTATCTATTCCGTGACCAAGGGCAAGAACTTCCTGACCAATGTGACGGAACCGCAAAACAGCGCGATCAAGGAATTGTTCGACCGCATCGAGGCCGGCAAGGACGGTGTCATCAGCACAACTGGGTTTAGCGATGGCGGCACCAATGACTCGGCCCTGATCGGCATGCCGCTTGCGGTCTCGAACTGGGGCCAGTTGCAGCGCAAGGGCGCCGTCATCATGCGCATTTCCGCAGACCGTATCGGTGCGGTGGTAACACCTGAGGAAACCGGCAAGTCCATCGACGACGCCGTTCTTCTGAGCGCTGAAGGCAAACTTCGCGCGGGCGTGCTCTCCGGTGGAGCTGGTGTCGCCGTTTCCGAAAGCCTCGCGGCACTTACAGGTGCCAGCGAAGCCGGAACGGTCATGGCGAAGACCCCTGCGGGCAGCATCTTCTACGCCTATCGTCCGGTCTCCGTTTTCGGACAGAAGCATCTTCTAGCCATCGGCCAGCAGGAGAGCAAGGTGCTGGCAGCGGCCAATGATCTCGCCTTCTGGGCAACGCTTGCAACACTTGCGGTGCTTGCCGTCATGACACTCATCGGCATTTTCGTTTCCGCCAGCCTGACCAAGCCGCTGACCGGCCTTGCCGGGTTGATGGAACGTCTGAACGGTGGTGACCATAATATTGAGATCAAGGCCGTTTCCCGTGGCGACGAAATCGGCACCATGGCGCGCGCCCTGGAATCCTTCCGCCAGGGCATTCTCGACAAGCAGCGCATGGAAACCGAGTCCCATCGCAAAAGCGAGGAACTGGACGAGGAACGTGCCCAGCGTGAGATGGAAAAGGCGAGAAGTGCAAAGGAGCTGGAAGAAGCAGTCGATGCGCTTGCGACCGGCCTTGCCAATCTTGCTGCGGGCAGGCTCGATCTTCGCATTGAAAAACCTTTCGTGCCGTCGCTCGACCATCTGCGCGTCGATTTCAACAACTCCATAGCGGGGCTGGATGCGACTATCTCCAGCATCGGCGAAAGCGCCAATGCCATCCGCTCCGGCTCCGGCGAGCTGAAAAGTGCATCGGAAGATCTGTCGCGGCGCACGGAACGCCAGGCGGCCGCCCTCGAAGAAGCAGCCGCCGCACTTGGAGACATGACGCAGGCCGTCAACGTTTCCCTCTCCCGCTGCGACGTCGCAGTCGGAACGACGGCGGAAACCATGCAGGATGCCCATAAATCAACCGCTGTCGTCAAAGAAGCAATCGTCGCCATGGAGCGTATCGAGACGTCGTCGTCCAAGATCCGCCAGATCATCGACGTCATCGACCAGATCGCCTTCCAGACCAATCTCCTGGCGCTGAACGCCGGGGTTGAGGCCGCCCGCGCCGGTGAGGCCGGAAAGGGCTTTGCGGTCGTGGCACAGGAAGTGCGGGAACTCGCGCAGAAATCGGCGGCTGCCGCACGGGATATCACGACGCTCATCGCCACCTCTGCGGGCGATGTGGAAAGCGGCGTGGCACTGGTGCTGAAAACCGGAGAAAGCCTCGAGCAGATCCAGAAACGCATCCAGTCGGTCAACGAACAGATCGGTGAAATCGCCACAGCTTCGCGCGAACAATCCGGCCGCCTCGGCGAAATCAACGCCTCTGTCAACGAACTCGACCATGTGACGCAGCAGAATGCGGCGATGGTGGAGGAAACGACGGCTGCGGCCTTCTCGCTCGCAAGCGAAGCTGATGGCCTGACCGAACAGGTGGGCCAGTTCTCCGTAGGCGCCACCCGAAACCGCGACCAGCGTTACGCGGCATAGTCCGCAGTAAAAAAAGGCCGGAGGCAAAACCTCCGGCCTTTTATTTTGCTGAACTTCATCCGGGTTCCCAGGGACCGAAGCCCCTGGGAACTCGCCGGCGGCCGGAAATCAGGACGATCCGTCGCCGGCTTCCGGGGAGGAACTCAGAAGAAGCCAACCTTGTTCGGGCTGTAGGATACGAGCAGGTTCTTGGTCTGCTGGTAGTGATCGAGCATCATCTTGTGGGTCTCGCGACCAATGCCTGACTGCTTGTAACCGCCAAAGGCGGCACCGGCCGGATAGACGTGGTAGCAATTGGTCCACACGCGGCCCGCTTCGATGCCACGGCCAGCACGATAGGCGATATTGGTATCACGGCTCCAGACGCCAGCGCCAAGACCGTAAACCGTGTCATTGGCGATTTCGAGCGCTTCTTCCACCGTCTTGAAGGTGGTGACCGAAACGACAGGACCGAAGATTTCCTCCTGGAAAACCCGCATCTTGTTGTTGCCTTCGAAGACCGTCGGCTGAATGTAATAACCGTCCTTAAGATCGCCCGTGAGCGTCTTGCGGTCACCGCCGGTCAGGACCTTTGCGCCTTCCTTCTTGCCGATATCCAGATAGCGCATGATCTTGTCGAACTGTTCCTGCGAGGCCTGCGCACCCAGCATGGTCGACGGATTGAGCGGGTCGTCCTGGCTGATGGCCTGAACGCGCTTGATCGCCTTTTCCATAAAGCGGTCGTAGATCGATTCATGCACCAGCGCACGCGACGGGCATGTGCAGACTTCGCCCTGGTTAAGCGCGAAGAAGGCGAAACCTTCAAGCGCCTTGTCAAGGAAGGCGTCGTCTTCATTCATCACATCGGCAAAGAAGATGTTCGGCGACTTGCCGCCCAGTTCCAGCGTGATGTTTGTGACATTGTCGGCCGCATAACGCATGATTTCCTTGCCGACCGGAGTGGAGCCGGTGAAGGCGATCTTGGCGATGCGCTTGCTCTGCGCCAGCGGCTTGCCCGCTTCAACACCAGTGCCGTTGACGATGTTGAGCACGCCCGGCGGCAGCAGGTCTTCGATAAGCTCCATCACCACCAGAATAGAAGCAGGCGTCTGTTCCGCCGGCTTCAGTACCACGCAGTTGCCAGCGGCGAGTGCCGGTGCAAGTTTCCATGCGGCCATCAGGATCGGGAAGTTCCACGGAATAATCTGGCCGACGACGCCGAGAGGCTCATGGAAATGATAAGCGACCGTGTCATTGTCGATTTCACCGATCGTGCCTTCCTGCGCGCGGATGCAGCCCGCGAAATAGCGGAAATGGTCGATCGTCAGCGGAATATCCGCATTGGTGGTCTCGCGTAGCGGCTTGCCGTTATCCCAGGTTTCGGCCCGTGCGATGAGATCCAGATTGTCCTCGATGCGCTGGGCGATCTTGAGCAGGATGTTGGAACGTTCGGTAACGCTCGTCTTGCCCCACTTCTCCCGCGCCTGGTGGGCGGCATCCAGTGCGAGTTCGATATCGGCCGCATCGGAGCGCGGAACCTCACAAATCTTGTGACCCGTTACCGGCGACAGATTGTCCATGTAGCGGCCGGATTTCGGCTCCACCCATTTGCCGCCGATGAAATTTCCGTATTTCAGCTTGAAGGGCGCTTCGCCAGCTTTGTGCTGAACCTGAATATTCATGATTTCATCCTCCCTGATGAAAACGATCCGCGACGGACCGCATGACAGGAAGGTGGGCCTAGATGATCGTGGCGGGTAGTGGCACCGCGCGGTTCCGCAGCGCACATTGTCTCACATCTGCGACAAACCCGCTCCGATCCCGCTGAATTGAGCGGGTATCGTCTCGGATAGCCTCAATGCACGTCGAATTTCTTCATCTTGCGATGAAGCGTGGCGCGGCTGATGCCGAGCAGGGACGCGGCCTGCGTGACATTGCCATTGGTGCGCGACAGAACCCGGCGCAAAGCCGAACGTTCCGCCTCCTCAAGATCGGAACCGCCGTCGTGACGCTGTTCCTGCAACACATCGGCGGCGGGCAGCCCCTGCGCAATGCGATGGTCATCGAGCTTCAGCGCAAGGCGCGCCGCGCGCGTCGCCCCAAGCACGAGATCGTCCTGATCGACGGCAAGCAACGAAAGTGCCGGACTGAAACCCGTAGGCACCACGACGATGCGCGCGCCGGGAAAGGCCCGGCGGAAGAGATTGCCCTCGATACGCTGCGCCGCATCCCGCACCGCCTGCGTGACGAAAGAAAACGTCATTTCGTTGATGTCGTCGCGGCACGTGGAAATATCGAGAGCGCCCGTCACCCGGCCGGTATGGTCGCGGATCGGGGCCGTGGTGCAGCACAGTTCCGTGTTCGATGTGAAGAAATGCTGATCGCGATAGACCACCACCGAACGCTCGTCGGCAAGTGCCGTTCCAATACCGTTGGTTCCGACGCTCGCTTCGCTCCAGACGGCGCCGGACCAGAGACCGAGCGCCCGGAAATCATGATCGTCGCCGGCAGCACCCCGGCGCTCCAGCGCGACGCCCTGGGCGTCGGTCAAAAGCAGGCAGCAGCCGGATTTGCCGACACTGTGAAAAATGCGGTCGAGTTCATCCGTGCTTTCGGCAATTAGGCCCGCCGCACTTTCGCGTGCGCGGCGGAATTCGACGTCGGTAAGAAAGATCGGCTTGCGGTTTTCCTCCGGCGCAAGACGGTGCGTGACCATGCAACGGCGCCATGAGGCGATGATCGGAGAACTTGCGGCTGCGGAACGTTGGCGCGCTGTTTCATACACGCGGTCCGCATGGGCGATGTCTGTCGGCATTCGCTCCTCCCAAAGCTTTTCGGCAATGGTGCGCTGGAAGCGTTCACGTTTCAACTAAAAACTTTGCGACCTGCATCCGTCAGCGCAACCGCGGGCTGCGCCTGATATCATACCGCCTTGAAATAGCGTTGGCCGGTGGTGGTGACCTCCGGCTCGTCCTCCGTCGAGAGGAACGTGTCGTCGACGAGATTGGCGATGGAGGTCAAGGGACCGGGCCTGCCGAAGAAGAAGCCCTGCACCTGCAGGCAGCCTTCGCGGCGAAGGAACTCGATATGGGCCTTCGTCTCGACACCTTCCGCAAGCACCGGAATATTGAGGCTATGCGCCAGAATGAGCGTGGAGCGAACGATCGCCTCCGACTGCACATTGGTCGACAGGCCATCGATAAAGGCCCGGTCGATCTTGATCTTGTCGAAGGGAAAGCTCTGCAGGGTCGACAGGGAGGAATAGCCCGTGCCGTAATCGTCCATGGCGATCTTGACGCCGAGCGCCTTGAGTTTGCGGATCGTAATCAGCGCGTGGCGGTGGTCGGCGATGATGCTGCCTTCGGTGATTTCAAGCTCAAGCCTCTCAGGCGCAAGCGCCGTCTCCCTAAGAATCTTCTCGACCTTCTCGGGGAAATCATTGTCCGCAAGCTGCTGCGGGGCGACATTGACAGCGATGGAGAGCGATTTTTTCCAGAGAGCCGCCTGCGCGCAGGCTTCGCGCAGAACCCATTCGCCCAATTCGACGATAAAGCCGGTCTGCTCCGCGATCGGAATGAATTCGACGGGCGAGATCATACCGCGTTCCGGATGTTTCCAGCGCAACAGCGCCTCGAAACCGACGATGCTGCCGCTCTTGGTATCATTCTGCTGCTGGTAATAAAGCTCGAACTCGCTGTTGGCGAGACCGCTGCGCATGGCCACGGCAAGCGCGTTGCGTTCGCGTGCGGCTTCATCCATGGACTTGTCGTAAAAGCAGATCGTGTCGGAATTCCCGCCTTTTGCCCGATACATGGCGACATCGGCCTGCGCCATCAGCGTGTCGGCGTCGATGGCGCCGGTATTGCGCACCGATATGCCTACACTCGCGCCGACCGAAAATGTCTGCCCGTTCCATTCGACCGGCCTGCTGATCTGCTCGATCAGCCGCTGGGCGAATTCCGCACCATCGGCGCGGGTATAATAGGAATGGGTCATCGCCACGAATTCATCCCCGCCCATACGCGCCAGAAACTCCCCGGCTTTCAGAACGGAACTTGCGCGGTCGGCAATGGCGCGCAGCACGGCATCGCCCGCCGCATGGCCGTGAACGTCGTTGATTTCCTTGAAGCGGTTGAGATCGATGGACAAAAGCGCCGTGTGCGCGCCCATGGAGAGATGGCGCGTGCGGCGGTTGAGATGTTCGATAAATGCCGCGCGGTTCGGAATGCCCGTCAGCGGATCGTGCAACGAAAGATGACGATAGCGGGCGACCGCCTGCTGGGTGGACTGGGCGTCGATGACATAGGTGGAAAGCCCGAGCGCCAGCAGGAGAAGCGTCACGGCGATGGCGCCCCCACCCATGATGGCGGGCGGCAGCAGACTTTCCGAAATGACGATGCGCGGATCGAACTCGAACAACATCGAGGCCATGCCGGTGTAATGCATGGAGGCGATGGCCAGGATCAGGAACGCAACCGAGCTATATTGGCAAAACCGGTTGACTGGGCGCGCGATGCGATTGACCGCGAGCGCACCGAATACAGCCCCGAGCACCAGCGAAGCGATGACGTAGGTCTGGTTCCAGAAAATCATGCCCTGTATCTGATAGGCAGCCATGCCGGTATAATGCATGGCCGCAATACCGAGACCGACTGTCGCACCACCCGCTTCCACCAGGGCTGTGCGTCCGCCATAGGCGGAAATGGCAAAGCCGGTTGTCGTTGTGGCAATGGCGATGAGAAGCGAAAGCCCGGTCAGATAGGGATCGTAACCCACCTCCCCGGCAGCGACATAACCCAGCATCGCCACGAAATGGGTGGTCCATATCGCCGAACCACCATTGACCCCAGCCAGAAACAGCCAGTTGACCTTTTGCCAACCCCTCGCCTGACGCGCCCTCGAGAAAAGACGCATCGTGACGAAGCTCCCCAGCATGCAGACGAGGACCGCTGCTGTGGTGTATCGGAAGTCATGATCGACGGTAAGGCACTGGAGAACTTTAAGCATTGTCATCTACGCAATTGGAATTCCAGGCAGCCTTATCACTTGCCAAGTTTGCAGCCGGTTTATATGAATGGATAAGCATATATTAAAAGTTGCAATGCACGAGTGAATTAGACAAGTCTAATAAAATCAAAGCATAGCATCCGTGGAAAACGGCCGCTCTTGTCTTTGTCTTCCGTTTGTATTATAGCGCCCGCACCCGTGTAGACACCCTTGGAGGCAACGCGGGCGAGATGGCTTTTAGCCTCTCCAGTTCAGCGCCCGCGGGCATGAACTCTCCATATAACCTCGAAAGGAATTGCCATGAGCAAAGAATCGTATGAGCTCAAGGCCGAGGCGCGCGAACGAGTTGGTAAGGGGTCCTCTCGTGAACTTCGCCGCAACGGTTTGATTCCCGCTGTCATTTATGGTGACAAGCAGGCCCCCATTTCCATCGCTCTGTCGACCAACGAAGTAACCAAGCGTATCCACGCTGGCGGCTTCATGACGACTGTGGCGGTAATCGACGTCGACGGCAAGAAGATCAAGGTCCTGCCGAAGGACTACCAGCTTGATCCGGTCCGCGACTTCACCATGCACGTCGACTTCCTGCGCGTTTCGGGCAACACGCTCGTCAACGTTGAAGTTCCGGTTCACTTCGAAAACGAAGAAAAGTCGGAGATCAAGATCGGCGGCGTTCTGAACATCGTTCGCCACACGGTGGAATTCCACTGCCCGGCCAACGACATTCCGGAATTCATCACGGTTGATCTCTCCGGTCTGAAGATCGGCGACAGCGTTCACATTTCGAATGTGAAGCTGCCGAAGAACATCTCGCCTGTAATCGCCGACCGTGACTTCACGATCGCAACGATCGTTGCTCCGGCTGGCGGCGTTGCTGAAGAAGAAGAAGAAGCCGGCGAAGCTTCTGAATAATAATCTGCGGCCATAAGGCCAGATAGATTTGAGCTAAAAGGCCCGTTCCGTTTTTCGGAACGGGCCTTTTAGTTTTTATGAACTTTAAAAGCAAAAACCTCTCGCCGCGTGCAGGATGCCGGTCCCGTTTCAGCGTGAATTAACAATTCCATGAAACGATGCCCATTGCGTTATCGTGAAAACACCGGACGGGTTGAAGAAATACAGTGAGGATACAAGGCCGTTGCCGAAAACCTCAAGGATGTCTCTCCGGACGGGGCGGAAACGGGGCGCAGTTATCTGGGGTAGAGGGTACTGCAATAGAACATGGCTCATTCCGTCGAAAGTCGCTTTATCGCGATTGTTTCCGGTGCACTTCTCACAGTGGTCGCCCCGCTTTTCACCCTTTTGCTGACCCTCTCCTATCACGAGGCTATCCGTAGCCAGCGCAATCACCTTGAGATTCTGCTGTCAACCAATGCGCAGGCGCTTGCCCGCCCGCTATGGGATCTCGACGACGACACCATAAATCAGATTACCGGCACCCTCGTTTCCGACCCCGTGATCCGCATGGTCGAGGTCAAGGATACCTCTGGCCAGCTAGACATCATCCAGACGGCCGGCAGCGACATCATTCAGGATGCAGCCTCCACGACCCGCGAAGTGACCTACAAAACCACAAACGGTGTCGTCACCGTCGGGCAACTGACAGTCTATTACGACGATATCGGTCTTCTGACCTCTCTCAGCCGCACCGAACTGGCGTTCATCACAATTTTCATTCTCGCCATTCTCACCACCGTTCTTGCGGCCATCGCCGGCAACCGCTTCATGGTCATCCGTCCGCTGATGCGGCTGGCGGCAGCGATAGAAGCGACACGCCGCGTCGGATCCCGCCACCATGTCGACTGGCGCTCGAAGGACGAGATCGGCAGGCTGGCAAAAAGCTTCAACGAAATGCAGACCCAGCTTGAAAAGGAAGAGCTGGAAATCAAGCATGCCCATGAGCGGAAGACGGAAATCTACAATCGCACACCCGCCATGCTGTTCTCGCTTGACAGATACGACAGGATTGCCGCGGTCAGCGACTATTGGGTGCAGGCGACCGGTTATGATCGGGCCAGAATACTCGGCCTGAATTTCGCCGACCTCATCCACCCGGATGACCGGTCCCTTTTCCTGCAGCGCAAGGCGGCGCAACATTCGCCCGACGCCGCACATGCGGGTATCACGGTGCGTTTTCATTGCATGGATGGCAGCGTTATGGACGCCCTCATCCTTGAAAAAGCCCTTGATTCCGGCAACGCACATCAGGGCACATATCTCTGCGTCATGACTGATGTGACGGAGTTGCGCCAGTCGGAAAAGCGCAACCGCCAGCAGGCTATTTCCGACCATTTGACCGGCCTCTTCAATCGCCAGGGTTTCGAGGCCATTCTCGACGTACAGATCCGTGACGCCGACAGGAACGGCAGCGAACTGGCATGCCTTTTCATAGACCTCGACCGGTTCAAGGCCATCAACGACAATCTCGGCCATGCGGCGGGCGATGCGGTTCTGCGGGAATTCACGCTGAAAATCGAACCACTGCTGACACCGCTGGACAGCGCATCGCGTCTGGGCGGCGACGAGTTCGCCATTCTGCTTGCAGGCGACAAGGTGGAGGAGCGCGCCCAGCTGTTCTGCGAGCGGATTTGCACCATGCTGGACACGCCCTTCGAGATCGAAGGCAACAGCATCCGTCTCAGCGCCAGCATCGGCATGGCGATCTACCCGCTGCATGCCGCAAGCGCGTCCGAACTTTTGCAGAATGCCGACATGGCCATGTATACCCGCAAGAGAACGGGCAAGAATGGCTCTCAGATCTTCGACAGCTCGATCATGGACCGGGCGCGCGAACATGCGGAACTGGAACGGGATATCGCGCAGGCGCTTTCCGACAATTGGTTCGAGGCTTATTTCCAGCCGATTCAAGATCTCGCAACGGGCCAGACGGCGGGTTTCGAGGCACTGTTGCGTCTCAACCATCCGGACAAGGGATTGCTTTCTCCCGCCACGATCATCAGCCTTGCGGAAGAAAACGGCACCATCCATCGCATCGGTAATGTCATCCTCGACCAGTCAATCGCCAATCTGGCCAGACTGTCGCACCTGCCCGGCATGGAGCAATCCTATGTGGCGGTGAATTTTTCGCCGCTGCAGTTCGAACCGGGATTGCCGACCCGTATCGCCGGCGTCCTTCACCGCTACGGCATTCTTCCCAAGCGGCTGATTATCGAGATAACCGAGGCGGTCATCATGAAGGACGATCCGCAAATCCGGGCGATCCTCAATGCCATTCACCAGCTGGGCTGCCGCATCGCGCTGGACGATTTCGGCACGGGTTATTCGTCGCTAAGCTATCTCAGCCGCTTTCCGGTCGACATCGTCAAGATCGATCAGTCCTTTACGCGCTCGATCTGCGACGACACGGTGGAGATAAGGCAGCGCAGCCGCATGCTGGTCGAGGGTATCGCCGCAATCTCACACAAGATGAATTGCTCCGTCATCGCCGAAGGCGTCGAGACGGAAGAGCAGAAGGAGCTTCTGACAGTGATAGGCGCGGATTACGGACAGGGCTATTATTTTGCGCGACCGCAGCCCATCGAACGGCTGATCGCTGCATTGAATGCGGATAACGGCGCAGACCGCGCCGCGGCGCGACAGGCGTAAACGGGTGGGAGCAACCATGGGATTGATCCGCTTTTGTCTGATCTTTCTTGCTCTTGCCGGCCCGGCCAGCGCAGCCAAGCTTTTCCTGACCACCGAGGTTTACCCACCTTATAATCTGCAAAACGACGACGGCAGCGTGGCGGGCGTTTATATCGACCAGCTCAAGATCGTACTTGAGGATACCGGCACCGATTACGAGGTTGCCGTCATGCCCTGGGCGCGGGCGATCGCATTGGCCACAACGAAGGCCATGCATTGCGTCTTTGCCACGGCGAGAACGCCCGAACGGGAAAAGCTTTTCAAATGGGTCTCACCGATCCATAGCGACCGCAACATCCTCGTGGCGCGCCAGAATGCGGATATCAACGTCTCCAGTCTGGAAGACGCGAGAAAATACCGGGTCGGCACCCAGCGTGGCGACTACACCGAGGTCCTTCTTGGCAACCTCGGTTTCGAGCATGTGGATGTCGGTGCTGATTTCCAGATCACGCTTCACAAGCTGAACGCAGGCCGCATCGACCTGATGCCCATGTCGGAAAGTACTTTCAAAAGCCAACCCCCAGGCACGTTCAGGGAAGTGATAACGCTGGCGCGGCAACAGCTAGGTCTTGCCTGCAACAAAAGCGTTCCAGACGAGGTCATTGCAAAATTGCAGGCGCGGCTGGACAGGCTGATCGCCGATGGAACGCAACAGAGCATATTCGACCGCTACAAACTCGTCAGCCCTTGAGCGCCCGCTCGCGACATCAAAAAATCCATAAAAAGATTGACAGCCGGAACATTTCGGGGTGGTGACAACAGCATCGTCAGGCAAAAAAGCGGACATGCCCCATGAAGATCATCGCAGGCCTTGGTAACCCCGGCGCCCAATATGCGGGAAACCGTCACAACATCGGCTTCATGGCCGTGGATGCGCTGCAACGCCTGCCTTCCTTCTCGCCCTGGGCGCGGAAATTCAAGGCGGAGATTTCCGAAGGCGAAATAGGCGGTGAGAAGGTTCTGCTGATGAAGCCCCTCACCTACATGAACCTGTCGGGTGAATCCGTCGGCGAGGCCATGCGTTTCTTCAAGCTTGCACCGGCAGACATTATCGTCATCCATGATGAACTCGATTTGCTTGCAGGCCGCGCGCGCATCAAGACCGGCGGCGGCCATGGCGGCCATAATGGCCTGAAATCGATCGACGCCCATTGCGGCAAGGAATACCGCCGCCTGCGCCTCGGCATCGGCCATCCCGGCGACAAGGAGCGGGTGCATGGCCACGTTCTCGGTGATTTCGCCAAGACCGACCGGGTCTGGCTCGATCCGCTGCTGGACGCCATTGCCGACAATGCCGCCATGCTGGTGAAATCAGAGGATTCGCAGCTGATGAACAAGCTGGCGCTTGCCACCGGCAGCAAGCCGGAAACGGAAAAACCGGCCAAGGCGGCCAAGCCCGCCGCGCAATCCCACATCCATCAGGCGCGCAACAACGCCCAACCGAAAAAACTGCCGGAAACCGGGCCGATGGCGGAGATGCTGAAGCGGATGTTCGGCAAGAAGGATTGAGCGCAGATGTCTTCAGAGACCATGAGCCTTCGCAAAGCTGGCCCGGACGATCTGCCGAAACTGCTCGAACTTTACCAGGCGCTGAACCCGTCCGACCCGCAACTGACGACGCAAGAGGCAAGCACGGTTTTCGCCGCCATGATCGGCCAACCCGGCCTCACCGTGTTCTTTGCCATGGAAGACCAGGAACCCGTTGCAACCGCCACGCTTCTCGTCATCCCGAACCTGACGCGCGCTGCCCGTCCCTATGCCTTCATCGAAAATGTGGTGACGCTGGAAACTCGTCGCGGCCGGGGATATGGCCGCGCAGTCGTGCGCCACGCCATCGAGACCGCCTTTGCCGCAAATTGCTACAAGGTGATGCTGCTGACCGGCCGGCAGCGTCCTGAGGTGCATGCCTTCTACGAAAGCTGCGGTTTCATTCAGAACAAGACGGGTTTCCAGATCCGGCGGGATTGAGCATAAAGCCGTCACTCCTCCGGCTCGGTGGTGAACATCAGCGGAAACCCGGCCTCCTTGCCAAGATCGTTCGCCTCCTTGGCCTTGGTCTCGGCAATGTCGCGCTCGCAGACAACGACGACCGCGCTCCCGAAGCGATGCGCCGTCATCATCACCCGGTGGCCGGTGTCCTCGCCCATGTGGAAGACGACCTTCAACACCAGGGTGACGAAGTCGCGCGGCGTATAGTCGTCATTCAGCAGAATGACCTTGTAGAGCTTAGGCCGCTCCAGCTTCGGTTTGACTTTCGGTTTCGGTTTGAGATCAACAGGACTGTCACTCATCATTGTCGCCCGTGATTGTCACTCAATTGTAGCCCATGGGGAAAATCCCCGTTGATGACGAAAGATCGGTTGCTCGACCGGCGCATATTGCGCCGCAACCGCAGCATCGACAACCCCGGCCCCGCACTCGCGCAGAATTCCGCGCCATTCGCGGGGCTTTGCCCGCCCAAATCGGCCCCCGGGCTTGACCTTGCCCTGCCCTTTCCGCAAAAGGCTCCTCAACGAATTCTTTCAAACGGACAGGTTTCAAGCCATGGGCTTCAAATGCGGTATCGTCGGGCTGCCGAATGTCGGCAAGTCCACCCTCTTCAACGCGCTGACGAAAACGGCGGCCGCGCAGGCCGCCAACTATCCCTTCTGCACCATCGAGCCCAACACCGGCGAAGTTGCCGTGCCGGACCCCCGCATGCAGCAGCTCGCGGCCATTGCCGGATCGAAGGAAATCATTCCGACCCGCATTTCCTTCGTGGACATTGCCGGCCTGGTGCGCGGCGCATCGAAGGGTGAAGGTCTCGGCAACAAGTTCCTCGCTAATATCCGCGAAGTCGATGCCGTCGTGCATGTGCTGCGCTGCTTCGAGGACGACGACATCACCCATGTGGAAGGCCGCATCAATCCGGTTGGCGATGCCGACACGATCGAGACGGAACTGATGCTCGCCGACCTCGAAAGCCTGGAACGCCGTGTCGAGCAGACGCGCAAGCGCGCCACCAGCAAGGACAAGGAATCCTTGGCCCAACTGCCGGTGATGGAAGCCGTAATTGCTCTGCTAAACGACGGAAAACCGGCACGTCTGCTTTTGAAGACACTGGCGGACGAGGAAATCGAAATCCTCAAGGGCCTCAATCTCCTGACGTCGCACCCGGTGCTTTATGTCTGCAACGTCTCTGAAGCCGACGCATCCACCGGCAACGAGCACACCGCGGCTGTCGCGGAGATGGCAAAGCAACAGGGCGCCGAATGCGTGATCATCTCGGCGGCGATCGAGGCCGAAGTCGCGCAGCTTCCGGCCGATGAAGCCGAAGAATTCCTCTCGGCCCTCGGGCTCACCGAAGCCGGTCTCGACCGGTTGATCCGCGCCGGCTATCACCTGCTCGACCTCATCACCTATTTCACCGTCGGCCCGAAGGAAACGCGCGCCTGGACGATCGTGCGCGGCACCAAAGCGCCCGCTGCCGCCGGCGTCATCCATACCGATTTCGAACGCGGCTTCATCCGCGCCTTTACCATCGCCTATGATGACTACATCGCCTACAAGGGCGAAGTTGGTGCCAAGGAAGCCGGCAAGGGACGCGACGAAGGCAAGGAATATGTCGTCCAGGACGGCGACGTCATCCACTTCCGCTTTAATACCTGATCTGGTCTTGAGCGCGGCGGCGGTCACATCGCGTCTTTTGACGCGCTGACCGAAGTGACACAGACCTGTGGCTTGTTTCTTCTCCCGGCGGGGGAAGATAGCCCGGAGGATCGGATGAGGAGGCAAGGTTGGCGAATATCACGACCCTTGCCCCTCATTCCGCTATCGCGGCCTTCTCCTCCACTGGGAGAAGGCAGCATGCCGCACTCGCTCTCTCAACAGCATCTCCCTATGCCGCAAACGCACTCTCGATTTGACCTTTACGTAAAGGGAAAAATCATTTTAGATGCCGGTGACATCGACTAGGCAAGGGAGGAAGCCATGGCGCCGGTCGCGACATATGCCTATGAGGATTTTTCCGTTGGACGGGAATTTCCCCTGGGACCGCAATCGATTTCTGCAGCACAAATCATCGAATTCGCCAGCGAGTTCGATCCTCAGCCCATGCATCTGTCTGAAGAGGCTGGCCGCCAGAGCATTCTCGGCGGGCTGGCGGCATCCGGCTGGCACACCTGCGCCCTGCTGATGCGAATGATGGCGGAGAGCTATATCAGCGATTCGACATCGCAAGGCAGCCCCGGCATCGATTATGTCGACTGGAAAAAGCCGGTTCTGGCTGGCGATACGCTTTCGGGAAAATCCATTGTTCTGGAACAGCGCACCTCCAGCTCACGCCCCGGCATCGGCCTCGTGAAGTTTCGCCATGAGCTTTATAACCAGCGCGGCATTCTGGTATCGCACGGCGAAAACACCGTGATGTTCCTGATGCGTGCGGACGGAGGCCTTGCGGCATGAGACTGGCAGAACTTTCCCCGATCGGCGAACGGGTCACCCTCGACACATTGCATTTTTCCGCCGAAGACATTGTCCGTTTCGCCCGCGATTTCGATCCGCAGCCCTTTCATCTCGATGCCGAAGCTGCGAAAAACAGCGTCTTCGGAGCGCTCTGCGCTTCCGGTTGGCACACCGGCGCTGGCTGGATGAAATGTTTCCTTTCCCATTGGGGCAAGGAAGTGAAGAGGCTGAAACAACTTGGCCTTGAGCCGCCGAAACTCGGCCCCTCCCCCGGCTTTCGTGAACTCAAATGGAAAAAGCCGGTTTTCGCCGGAGACGACGTGACCTATTTCGTCACCTTGCTCGATGCTCGACCGCTGGAATCAAGAGCCGGGGTTTGGCTGAACACCACCTTCAACGAGGGCGTGAACCAGTCCGGAGAAACCGTGATGACCTTCCAGAGCGGGGTTCTGGAGTTCGAATAAACCCACCGGGGCAAAATGGCCCCGGACCGGCGCCAGAGCGTTTTTCCGATTCAAAAAAATCGAAAACGCTCTGAGGCGTGCGGGGCGCTACCCCCTCTCCTGGGAGGGCAGAGCGGGGGGTAGCGCGCCCACACGCCTCAATGGCCTGAAAACTCCACCAGTGTCCGCACTTCCACACCGAGGTCTTCCAGCTTCCTGCGGCCGCCGAGATCGGGCAGATCGATGACGAAGCAGGCCGAAACGATTTCCGCGCCCATCTGCCGCAAGAGTTTCACCGCACCTTCGGCGGTGCCGCCAGTCGCGATCAGGTCGTCGACCAGAATGACTTTTTCGCCCGGCTGCACGGCGTCCACATGCATTTCCATCTCGTCAACGCCGTATTCAAGGCTGTAGGCCACGCGCACGGTGGTGTGCGGCAGCTTGCCTTTCTTGCGGATAGGCACGAAACCGGCGGAAAGCTGGTGCGCCACCGCTCCGCCCAGAATGAAGCCACGCGCTTCCATGCCGGCGATCTTGTCGATCTTCGTTCCCGCATAGGGCTGCACAAGCTCGTCCACGGCACGGCGGAAAGCGCGCGGATTGCCAAGCAGAGTCGTAATGTCCCTGAAGATGATGCCCGGCTTCGGATAGTCGGGAATGGAACGGATGGCAGCGGAAAGCTCCGAAGCGATAACGGTCATGGTATTTCCAGTTAGATTGGGAAATGGATCAGAAGGTTCGGGCCACCCTATCAACTTGGTGGCTGCGGACCAACTAAAAAGGACCGCCGCTCATTCCTGCCCCGACATTCCCTCGATCCGCGCCCAGACCGGGCATACATCCGCGAAGGAATGCGACAGAGGCCGTAGCGCCTCGTCATTTCTGTCGTCAAAAGAGCCGGAAACGAGGGCGACAGTCGGTACATCGTCGATGGCGCCGAGCGTGCTGCCGCAGACCGCGCAAAACGCGCGGCTGGAATAATCGGAAGACCGGAAAACCATGGGCGCACCGCCCTCTCCCGTCCAGACCACTGCATCGCTCGCAAACTCCACCCAGGCAAGGCTGGAAGCGCCGGAATGCCGCTGGCAGATATCGCAGGAGCAGCTGTGCGGATTGTCGGGTTCACCCGTGGCCTCGAAACGGACGGAACCGCACAGGCAGCCACCGCTCCGGACTTTCGCCATTTCTCATCCTCCTTCGACACATGAAAAGGCCCCCAGGGCAAGACCATGGGGGCCAATGATTGCGGGCATTTGGAGCCGGTCAATGTTCCTTGTTGGCGTAGACCGATTTCTTGGTGAGATAGATCAGCGCCGTGAAGATGAACAGGAACACCATGACCATGAAGCCGGTGCGCTTGCGTGCTTCCAGATGCGGTTCTGCGGCCCACATCAGGAAAGCGGACACGTCCTTGGAATATTGATCCACCGTCTGCGGCGCACCGTCGTCGTAAGTCACCTGATCGGCGCTGATCGGCGGCGCCATCTTCAGCGCCACGGCGCTGGCGAAATACGGGTTGAAATGCGTGCCTTCCGACACTTCAACGCCTGCAGGCGCGTCCTGGTATCCGGTCAGCAGCGCATGGATGTAGTCCGGGCCGCCTTCCTGATAACCGCCGATGATCGGAATCATGTCGATGACGAATTGCGGGAAGCCACGCTCCACGCCGCGCGCCTTGGCAAGCAGCGACATGTCCGGTGGTGCAGCTCCACCATTGGCAGCAGCAGCCGCTTCATGGTTCGGGAATGGCGAGGGGAAATGGTCGGAAGGCACAGCCTTGCGATTATACATTTCGCCGTCGGCATTC
The DNA here is from genome assembly GCF_052114365.1 of Agrobacterium sp. MCAB5. NCBI lineage: Bacteria > Pseudomonadati > Pseudomonadota > Alphaproteobacteria > Hyphomicrobiales > Rhizobiaceae > Agrobacterium > Agrobacterium sp. MCAB5. Next base: position 335,966 of record NZ_JBFREP010000003.1, on the reverse strand, counting down.
GGCCCGTCCTGCACTTCATATTCCGCAGCAAAGGCCTTCACCTGCTCTTCCGAATAACCGAGATCGCCCAGGGTGCGGAAGGAAACGAGGCTCATCGAATGGCAGGCAGAGCAGACTTCCTTGTAGACCTTCAGGCCGCGCTGCAGCTGGCCCTTGTCGTATTTGCCGAAAGGTCCGGCAAAAGACCAGCTCTGCTCCTCGGGCTTGATGACCGGGAAGTGACCGCCGGCGATCGCATGCTCGGTCTTGGTGGCGAGATCGTGGCTCTCCTCCGCCGCAAAAGCGGCGGCGGAACAGCCGATGGCAGCGATAAGCGCGATGCTCGTTACAAGCTTCTTCATTGTCGTCATCCTTCCTTCGCGCTCAGACTTGGGCGGCCGCAGGCGCGGCAGTCTTCTTGGCGGCGTTCTTTTCCAGAACGGCCTCGGTAATCGAATTCGGAATACGCCGCGGCGTTTCGACCAGACCGAGGATCGGCATGATGACGAGGAAGAAACCGAAGTAATAAAGCGTGCCGATCTGCGACATGATGACATAAAGGCCTTCCGCCGGACGCGAACCCAGCCAGCCAAGCAGGATGGCGTTGACCACGAACAGCCAGAAGAACAGCTTGTACCAGGGACGATAGACGGCGGAGCGAACCTTCGAGGTATCGAGCCAGGGCAGGAAGAACAGCACGATGATCGCGCCGAACATGACGAGAACGCCACCGAGCTTGGAATCGATCGGCCCGATGTTGAAGGTGATGGCGCGCAGCATCGCGTAGAACGGCAGATAGTACCATTCGGGCACGATATGCGCCGGTGTCTTCAAAGGATCCGCCATGATGTAGTTATCAGGGTGGCCGAGGAAGTTCGGCATGTAGAAGACGAACCACGCATAAGCGATGAGGAACACCGAAACACCGAGCGCATCCTTCAGCGTCGCATAGGGCGTGAAGGGCACCGTATCGGTCTTGCTCTTCACTTCCACACCGGTCGGATTGGTCTGGCCGGTCACATGCAGCGCCCAGATATGCAGGATGACGACACCCGCAATCATGAACGGAAGCAGGTAGTGGAGCGCGAAGAAGCGGTTGAGCGTCGGATTGTCCACCGCAAAGCCGCCGAGCAGGAACTGCTGGATCCACTCACCTATGCCCGGGAAAGCCGTGAAAAAGCCGGTGATAACAGTTGCACCCCAGAAGGACATCTGACCCCAGGGAAGCACGTAGCCCATGAAGCCCGTCGCCATCATCAAGAGATAGATCACACAGCCGAGAATCCAGAGGATTTCGCGCGGCGCCTTGTAGGAGCCGTAATAAAGTCCACGGGCGATGTGCAGGTAAACCGCGATGAAGAAGAACGACGCACCGTTGGCGTGCATGTAGCGCAACAGCCAGCCGTGGTTGACGTCGCGCATGATCTTTTCGACGGAATTGAAGGCAACCGTCGTTTCAGCGGCGTAATGCATGGCAAGCACGACGCCGGTGAGGATCTGCACGATCAGCATGACAGCCAGCATCGCGCCGAACGTGTAGGCGTAGTTCAGATTACGCGGGACAGGATAGGCAACGAAGCTGTCATAGATCATGCGCGGCAAGGGAAGCCGCGAATCGATCCACCTCTCGATGCCGGTGGACGGCTGATAACTGGAATGACCACTCATAAATATCTGTCCCCTTATCCGATCTTGATCACGGTATCGGATGTGAATGCAAATGTCGGGATGGCGAGGTTCTGCGGCGCCGGACCCTTACGTATGCGGCCCGCCGTATCGTAATGCGAGCCATGGCAGGGACAGAACCAACCGCCGAAATCGCCGGCCTGGCCGAGCGGAACGCAACCGAGATGGGTGCAGGAACCGATCATGACGATCCAGTTCTCCTTGCCCTGACCGGCGGAACGGTCAATGTCCGTCGCCTGCGCGTCGGGGGCAATGTTGGCGTTGCGCGCCACCGGATCCTTGAGATCGGCAAGAGCGACCGCATTGGCTTCGCCGATTTCCTTTTCCGTGCGGTTACGGATGAAAATCGGCTTGCCGCGCCACTTCACGGTCAGCGACATGCCCGGCTCGACCGCCGCGACATTCACCTCGATGGAGGCAAGCGCCAGCGTCGATGCGTCTGGACGCATCTGGTCGATAAAGGGCCATGCCACTGCGGCGGCACCAACGGCGCCCGTCATTCCGGTTACTAGATAAAGAAAATCGCGACGGGTCGGTTCACCCGAGGCGTCGTGATTGGTTACGTGCTCGCTCACCGCTACACCATCCTCTGCGCTGTTTTTGCCGTAAATCGCATGAGTCCTCCCGCTATGATTTGATCCAAGACAATCTCCGTCCCACCGTCTCGGTCATCCTCGCGGCGTTTGAGAAACCGCGTCATTCTGTTTGATCGCAAAATATTGACTGACTTGGCAAGAGCAAAGCACACAAAGCTGCCGTAATTCTGCCAGAAGGGGCGGATTTGTTTCTCATTTTTTCCTAAGCCCCGGCAAGCGGGCAACATTGTGCCCACCCTTGCGGCATGTTACGAGACATCAAGGGAGAGCTTGGAAAGCAGGGATTCGGATGACGGCGAAGCTCTCGTGCATGGTCTCCACGGTCGTGGCTGCCGTACTTTTCATCGCCAGCCTGCGTTATGTGACGGATTTCTGGCTTTTAGCCTTCGTCACAAGTTTCCAGCTTCACATCGCCTTCGTCTGTATCCTGCTGTCATGCCTGGTATTTTGGCTGACGCGTGACGCGATTTCCGCTTTCCTCATCATCTGGTCGCTTGCACTCGCCATCCACGCCGTCGCCATGCTCATGGAATTCTCGACAAGCGCCAATACGGCACCTGGCGCCAGACCCTTCCGGCTATTGTCCTTCAACGTATTGATGGATAACGCCGCCAATGCGGATGCGATTGCCGACAGGATTCTCGAATCAGACGCGGATGCTGTCTATCTGTTCGAGGCGGCTGCGCTGGAATCGGTTCTGCCGCGTCTGCAGCAAACCTACCCCCACAGGCTCGGTTGTTATGCCGGAACACCGACCTGTGATCTTTTGATCCTGTCGAAGCGGCCGCTGCTGGAGGGCCGTTTCCATAGCCTCAGCGATCTGCGCCGCGACCGTTTCGCCATCGCCAGCATCGATTTCGACGGCACGAAGCTGACGCTCGCTGCAGGTCACATCACCAAACCCTATTTCGACGACTATCACCGGGACGAGCTGGACGAAGTCAGCGAAATTCTCTTTCGTGTCACCGGGCCGCTCATTCTGGCCGGAGATTTCAATTCGGCCAGCATCGCTCCCGACATGCGCGACTTCCTCGCCGCCAACGACCTGAAAAAAGCGGCATGGGAACCCGCCACATGGCCGACGAAGGCAGGTCGCTTCGGCATCGCCATCGACCATATCTTCGCCCGCGAACCGGCCACGCTCTTGAAAACCACCCGTCTGCCCGACAGCCTCGGTTCCAATCATTTCGGCCTGATGGCGGATTTCATGATCGGCCGGTGAGGCCACACGCTCCGCCATGCGAAAACGGCGACCCGAAAGCCGCCGTCCGTGTTTCCTGCCTCTGGCAGGAAGTGGCTTAAAACTCCGACCACTCCTGGCCCGATGCTGCCTGCCGTCGGCCCCCGAAGGCGGCGGCAATTTTTTGCCCCATGGCGCGCGCCGGCGAAGGCTGCGGAACCGAAGCCGGACCCGCCAAAACAGCAGCAACAGCACCGGCCTCCTGCAATCTAAATTGCGAAAGCAGCGCGTTCAGGGCGCGTGCCTGTGAAGCAAGGCTGTCGCTCGCTGCAGTCGTCTCCTCCACCATGGCCGCATTCTTCTGGGTCCCCTGATCCATCAGGTTCACAGCGGCGCTGATTTCCGAAAGCCCGGTCGATTGTTCGCGCGTGGAGACGACGATGGATGCAACGTGGGTGTTGATCTCCCGCACTTCGCCTACAATCCCCGCAAGCACCTCGCCGGTCTTGCCGACAAGCGAGACACCCTCGCGGACCTGTTCTCCGGAACGGTTGATGAGTATCTTGATTTCCTTGGCAGCGCTGGCAGATCGCTGCGCCAGTTCACGCACCTCCTGTGCCACGACGGCAAAGCCCTTGCCGGCATCACCCGCACGGGCGGCCTCGACACCCGCATTCAAGGCAAGAAGATTGGTCTGGAAGGCAATCTCATCGATGACGCTGATGATGCTGCTGATCTCGTTGGCGGATTTTTCGATATCCTGCACCGCAAGCACCGTGCGCGTGACGATCTCGCCGGACATTTCGGCACTTTCGCGGGCCTGGTCCACAAGCCGGCCGGCCTCGGCGGCGCGATGGGCCGAATCCTTCACCGCCGTCGTCACCTCTTCGAGAGCCGCAGCAGTTTCTTCGACGGAAGACGCCTGCTGTTCCGTGCGACGGGAAAGATCGCCTGCCGCCGCCAGAATTTCGCTTGCACCCGCATCAATGACCCGGGCGTTTTCACCGACCGAGCGCAGCGCCGCCTCCAGCGTGGCGACGGATTCGTTGAAGTCGCCGCGCAGGCCATCCAGCCGTTCGGCAAAGACGGTTTCCACACGGCAGGTCATATCGCCCTGCGACAGTCTCTTCAGCCCGGCGCCAAGGTTTTCGACGGCGAAACGAACCTCCTCCGCCTCGCGCGCCTTCAATGCCTCGTGCTCGATCCGCTCCTGTTCGCTGAGGCTGCGATTGACCTCGGTTTCACGCTCCAGCCGTTCGCGCTCGACGGCGTTGTCGCGGAACACGGCGACGGCCGCAGCCATTTCGCCGATCTCGTCCTTGCGGCCGGAATGCGGAATGGCCCGCGCATTGTCGCCTGCCGCCAACGCGTTCATGGCGTGGGTAATGTCGTTGATCGGTCGCGAAATACGCAGAAAACTGAAGAGTGCGGCGACAAGCGCCACAGTGGCGGCGACAAGCATGCCGCCAAGCGACATCCTGAAAGCGAAATCACCAGCGGCCTGCGCCGACCGCTTGTCGGCCAGACCGCGCTCACGGTTATCCTCGATCATCTCTTTCATCAACGCGCCAGCGGCGTTGCCCACCGGCGTCATGCTGAAGACCTGCGCCTGCCCGGCATCGGCTTCACCAGCGATGACTATTCTTTTAAGCTCTGCACCCATGGCTTCGAAATTTGCGACCATTGCATTCAGGCGCTGAAATTTTTCAATCGACTGAGGCAACTGCAAATCCGCAGCGTAGGCGTTGAATGCTTCGGCACGCTCCTGCTGGGATTTGAGGATGCCCTGGAACTGGGCGTTCCTCGCCTCTGGCGTTGCCGCCGTCAAGACTGCCAGATAGTTGCGACGAATTTCATTAAGCTTATCGTTCATATCGGCGATCATCATCGATCGCTCCATCCGGCGAACGATGTTGCTGGCATGTCGCTCCATTTCCCCAACAGAGCGCGTGCTGGCAACGCCTTGGACGATGGAGAAGAGAACTGTCATGCCGAACAATGCCGGCAAAAGAACGCGAATTCTGAAAAAAAGCATTGTTTACGATCCTCAAAAAATGAGAGCGATTTCCCGCCGCTTTTTTTACACGCATGTATAAATAATAGATTACCGATATATCGTAAGTTTATACCTGTATAAAAATTCATAAGTTCAAGTAATAATAATTTTAGCAACTATTAATTTTTTAATTTATTGAATAATAAAAAACAGTCTGATCTCAGACCGTTTCGTCCACAGCAAGGAAGCCTCCGGACTGTCGCGCCCAAAGTTCCGAATAAAGTCTGCCCTGCGAGACGAGATCTGAATGGCTGCCCTGCTCGACGATACGGCCCTGATCCATGACGATCAGCCGGTCGAGAGCAGCAATCGTTGAAAGACGGTGGGCGATGGCCAGCACTGTCTTGCCCTGCATCAACTCATCCAGATTGCTCTGGATCGCCGCTTCTACTTCCGAATCAAGCGCAGACGTCGCCTCGTCGAGGACGAGGATCGGCGCATCCTTCAGCATCACGCGGGCAATGGCGATGCGCTGGCGCTGGCCGCCCGACAATTTCACGCCGCGTTCGCCGACATGCGCGTCGAAACCCGTGCGGCCGCGCTGGTCTTCCAGCCGTGCAATGAACTCATCCGCCTTGGCCCGGCGCGTCGCCTCCAGCAATTGCGCTTCGGTGGCATCCGTGCGCCCGAACATGATGTTGTCTCTGATAGAACGGTGCAGCAGCGACGTATCCTGCGTGACCATGCCGATATGGGCGCGCAGTGATTCCTGGGTGACCTTGGCTATATCCTGCCCATCAATGAGGATGCGGCCTTTCTCGACATCGTAAAACCGCAGCAGCAGATTGACGAGGGTGGATTTGCCCGCGCCGGAGCGTCCGACGATGCCGACCTTCTCCCCCGCCTTGATATCGAGATTAAGATTGTCGATGACCCCGTTCGCCCGCCCATAATGGAAGCTGACGTTTTCGAAGCGGATACTTGGACTTTTCACGTCCAGCACTGTCGCATCCGGCGCGTCCACAAGGCCGATCGGCTGCGAAATCAGCTCCGCCGCATTCTGCACCGTGCCGAAATTGCGCATGATGCCGTTGAACTGCGTCATCAATCGCCCGAGCAGGAAGTTGAGGCGCAGAACCAGTGCCAGCGTGAAGGCGACAGCGCCGGAACTGATCTTGCCGGACAGCCAAAGGTCGATACACAGCGCCGCCATCGACGTGATCATCACACCCGACAGCAGCGCCATGGAGGCGCGCACACCGGTGATGAACCGCGTGAACGTCATCGTGGCGTTCTGGAAGATATCGAAGCCCTGCCGCATGTAGCGGTCATTGGCATCGTCGCGCCCGAACAGCCTGAGCGTCTGGATATTGCTGTACGCATCCACCATCCGGCCGGAAAGCATGGAGGCTGCCTCCGCCGTTTCTTTCGAATGGGAGCGGATACGCGGCACGAAATAACGCGCCAGCAGCGAGAAGATCAGCACCCAGACGAGGACGACGACGGCAAGCCGCCAGTCCAGCCCGCCGATCAGCAGCAGCATCGAGACGGAGTAGATGCCGACGAACCAGACGCTTTCCATCAGCGACGTGACAAGATCGCCTGCCGCCTGCCCGCCCGACCAGACCTTGGTGACGATTCGGCCGGAAAAATCATTCTGGAAAAAGGTCAGCGATTGCCGCGCCACATGCATATAGGATTGCCAGCGCACCAGATTGTAAAAGCCGGGCGTGATGATCTGTTGGTCCACCAGCGCGGTCACCATGGTGACGATAAAACGCACGATGCCGATCAACACCAGCATGCCGACGAGTTCGCCGCCATGGGCTGCCAGCAGTCCAGACCAGCCCTCTTCCGGCTTGACGGTCGAGAGAATGTCGACCAGCCGCCCGACGAACCAGAAAAGCGCAGCCTCAATGGCAGCCGTCAACCCGCCCAGCACCAGCATGGCAAGAAACGGCGCCTTGGCCTGCGAGACATAGAACCAGATGAAACCGGACGTCTTTTCCGGCGGCCGCAAATCGTCCTTGCGGGCGAAGGGCTTTATCCAGTTCTCGAAAAACTCGAAGATGCGGGTAATGACCATGATCCGGATATAGGCGGATTCCCGGAGCGGGAACAGCCGCAGAGCGTTCGGGAAGAGATTATATTTCGGTAACGTTCGGGAAATGAAAAAGGGCGAAGAATGTTCCACCGGGCTCTGGATAGATCCACCTGGATTTCGCGCACTCGCAGCATCCTCAGTCCGTCACCAAGGACTAGATCCGGGGTCAGGCGCGATTCAAGTCTTTGATCGCGGGAGACTCCTTTCACGGCGCAGACGCGCCGTGGCTGTAAACCGGCTCAAGGCCGGCATGACAGGAGAGGTTTAACTCGCCTACATAGATAAACGCGAACCGCAACGAAAGGGCGGGAAACCATGCTTCCCGCCCTTCGAGCTCTCCCTACTCGGCAGCCACTTCCGCCTCGTGGTCGGCGATGAAGCCGCCGGACTGGCGCCGCCATAGATCGGCGTAGATACCGCCCATCGCCGCCAGTTCAGCATGGCTGCCCGATTCCACGATCTGGCCCTTGTCGAGGATGATGAGCCGGTCCATTTCGGTCAGCGTCGACAGGCGGTGCGCGATCGCGATCACCGTCTTGCCTTCCATCAGCGAGAACAGGTTTTCCTGAATCGCCGCCTCGACTTCCGAGTCGAGCGCCGAGGTCGCTTCATCAAGCACCAGGATCGGCGCGTTCTTGAGGAACACGCGAGCAATGGCGATACGCTGACGCTGGCCACCGGACAGCTTTACACCGCGTTCGCCCACCTGGGCATCGAGACCCTGACGGCCATGCATATCGACAAGCGTTTCCACGAAGTCCCAGGCATTCGCCCGCTTTGCCGCCGCGATCACCTGCTCGTCGGTGGCCTCGGGATGGCCATAGGCGATGTTGTCGCGGATCGAACGGTGCAGCAGCGAAGTATCCTGCGTCACCACACCGATCAGCTCGCGCAGGCTGTCCTGCGACACCTTGGAGATGTCCTGCCCGTCGATGGTGATCTTGCCCGCTTCCAGATCGTAGAAACGCAGGAGCAGGTTCATCAGCGTCGTCTTGCCCGCACCGGAACGCCCGACCAAACCGACCTTCTCGCCCGACTTGATATCCAGCGTCAGCCCGTCGATCACGCCCTTGTTCTTGCCGTAGTGGAAGCGGACGTTATCATAACGGATCGCGCCCTGCGGTGCCGCAAGCTGCGGCGCCTTCGGAGCATCGACGATATCGTGCGGCTTCGTCATCATCGACATGCCGTCATAGACGGTGCCGATGTTTTCGAACAGCGAGGTGACTTCCCACATGATCCATTGCGACATGCCGTTGACGCGCATGGCAAGGCTTATGGCAATGGCAACCGAGCCGGCCGTGACCGAACCCTGCATCCAGAAATAAAGACCGAGCGAGGCCGTGGAAAACAGCACGACCGCATTGTTGAGGTCGATCAGGATGTTGAAGCCGGAAATCTTGCGCATCTGGCGATGAACGGTTCCGAGAAACACGTTCATGCCCTCACGCGCATATCTTTCCTCGCGGCCCGCATGCGAAAACAGCTTGATCGTCGAGATGTTTGTATAGCTGTCGACGATACGCCCCGTCATCATCGAGCGCGCATCAGCCTGCTCCTGTGCGAGCCGGCCGAGTTTCGGCACGAAATAGGTGAGGATACCCATGTAGATGCCGAGCCACACCAGCAACGGAATGACCAGCCGCCAGTCTGCGGCAGCAACCATGAACAGCATCGAGACGACGAAGCTGATAGCGTAGACGAACACGTCGATCACCTTCAGCGCCACTTCGCGGATCGCCAGTGCAGTCTGCATCACCTTGGTCGAAACCCGGCCTGCAAATTCGTTGGCGAAAAAGTTCATGGAGTGGCGCAGCAGGAAACGATGCATCTTCCAGCGCGCGATCATGCCGAAATTGCCGGCAAGCGTCTGGTGCATCGTCATGGTGTGGATCGCGCCCATCAGTGGCAGCAGGAAGAGCACCAGCCCAGCCATGACCATCAGATGCCAGCCCTCATCGGCAAAAAACGTCTCGCGATTGGCCGTGGAAAGCCAGTCAACGATGCTGCCGAGGAATTTGTAGAGCATGGCCTCCGCAACGGCGATGCCCATGGACATCAGGCCAAGCAGCAGGAGCCACGGCCATGCGGGCTGCACATAATGCCACACGAACGGCAAAAGCTTCTTCGGCGGCACAGACGGCGCCGAAGAGGGAAAAGGATCAAGGCGTTTTTCAAACCAGCCAAACATAGGCCAAGCTCCGGCAAGCAATCGCCCCATCGTGAAACGTGAGCAAACGCAAATATGGCTCACGACGGAACAGAAAAGTATTGGATATGGCCGCAACAGCCACATGACGAATCAAACTATGGGAAACGCGGTCGAACCGCGGGGGGGTAACACCTAGGCCAGCAGCAGCACTACTGGGGCCGGGAGGCGAATACGAATGTCATTTTGCATCAGAACCTCCCTAGCTGGTGTTGAAGATGTCGCCTTGTAGCGCAAAAATTAATCGTTGACCAGCCGCAAAGATGCCGAACGCGTCAGAAAAGCTCTCGATTGCGACCAATTCTGCCGAACGGGCGGAGATGACCCGCGAGGGTCTCCGCCCGTTGTAAGGCCTGGATGCGCAGCTTACTCGGCGGCGTCCTGCGCCTGCCCGAGCGCCTTGATCTGCGCCAGAGTATCGGCCAGCGTGGCCGAGGTGTCGGAATAAAGATCATCATCCTGCACCTGCAGATTGCCCACATGCAGATCGGTCAAATGGACGAAATTCACCCGTTCGGACATGATATCTTCCTGTTTTTGCTGCGCGGAACCCGGATCGAAACAACGCCGATCCGACGCAACCGGATATGCCGGATCGGCCTGACGACACGTTGGTTAATGGGTAGCCCGACTGTGTGTCACGCGAATGAATACGGCACTCTTCGAAACGGTCTTCTCGGGCTGCATCTGTCACAAACCCGCCGCCCGTGATAAGCGCTCCGGCATTCCAAACGCGGTGAGAAGACCATGAGCGATATCAGACCCGAAATCAGGATTGCCCTCTACCAGCCGGATATTCCCGGCAATACCGGCACGATCCTGCGGCTGGCGGCCTGTCTCGGCCTCGGCGTCGATATCATCGAGCCGGCCGGTTTCGATATTTCCGACCGAAACCTGAAAAGGGCAGGCATGGATTATATCGCAGCGGCGGCGCTGACGCGCCACGTCAGCTGGGACCGGTTTGAGGAGTGGCGCGCAACCACCGGCCGCCGCCTCGTTCTCGCCTCCACCAAGGCCGCCCTGCCCTATACGAAAATCGCCTATCGCCACGACGATATCCTGCTTTTCGGCCGTGAAAGTGCTGGTGTGCCAGACCACGTGCATGAGAAGGCGCAGGAGCGAATCATCATCCCGATGGTCGAGGGGCAGCGCTCCATCAACGTCGCAATGTCCGCCGCGATGATCACCGGCGAGGCTTTGCGCCAGACCGCATGGTCTTAAGCGCCTTTTTTAGCGCCATTTTTTCGTGCAAATACAAAAATTGACCGTTTTTGCTTCAAAACTGTCGCAACCCGGCCTGTACCGAAGGCGTTCAGGCTCCTATACTTATTAGCCGGACAACAAAAATCGCCCTCGCCGCAGCCATCCGCCGGCGGGTGTGAGGAGACGTCGCATGCAATCCACCATTGTCATCGTCAACCTTCTCGGCGCAGTCGCGCTGCTGCTCTTTGGTCTTGCCCAGGTCAAGGATGGGGTTACCCGTGCCTTCGGCATGAAACTGCGAAGTGTATTGGCGACCGGCACCCAGAGCGGCCCGCGCTCCTTCTTTTCCGGCTTTTTCGCCACTGTCGCGCTGCAAAGCTCGACGGCAACCGCGCTTACCGTCGCCTCCTTCGCAGAACGCGATCTCATAAAGCCGCGCATGGCGCAGGTCGTGCTGCTCGGCGCCAATGTCGGCACCGCCGTCACCGCCTGGATTGTCGCGGCCGGTGTGGAGTGGCTGTCGCCGCTGCTGATCCTCTCCGGTATCGTGCTCAAAAAGGGTAGCTCAAACGCCCGACAAGGTGGCGGAACCGCTGTCATCGGCATCGGCCTGATGCTTCTGTCATTGCATCTGTTGAGCGGCGCGACCGAACCGATGCGTGCCTCGCCAGCCCTTGGCGTCTTCATCGGTCTGCTTGATGGCGCATGGCCCGTCGCGCTGATCTTCTCCGCCGTGCTGGCCTTCGTCTCCTCCTCCAGCCTCGCTGTCGTGGTGCTTATCCTGTCGCTTGCTGCCACCGGCACGCTGTCCGCCGGTCTCATCATCGTTCTCATTCTCGGCGCCAATCTCGGCGGCGCCATTCCGCCGGTCATCGCCACGCTCTCCGGCCCGGCCTCGGCGCGGCGCATCACCATCGGCAACCTTGTGGTGCGCACCATCGGCTGCCTCATCGCCATGCCACTCGCATCCTATGGCGCAACGCTTTTGCAGCAATTGCCGCTTTCGCCCACCAAATTGCCTGTTGATGCGCATCTCATCTTCAATGTCATTCTGGCAGCGGTTGCCTGGCCGTTCTCAGCCCTCATATCCGACCTGATGGCAAAGCTGGTGCCGGGCGATCCGAAAGCCGAAGATGGCCCGAATTTCCTCGATCAGCAGGCGCTGGATACGCCTGTTGTGGCGCTCGCCAATGCCACGCGTGAGGTCTTGAGCGTCGGCGATGCTATCGAGCGCATGCTGATCCGCGCCGAAAACGCCTTCAAGCATAATGATCTGGCACCCCTTCAGGAAGTGTCCCTGCTCGAAAAGAAGGTCGATCGCCGTCAGCAGGAGGTGAAGGTCTATCTTTCCCAACTGGGGCGCAAAGGGCTTGCAGACGACGAAGCGCGCCGTTCGATCGCCATCATCGATTACGCGATCAATCTCGAACATATCGGCGACATCATCGAAAAAGGCATTTGCGAGCAGATCCGTAAGAAGGTGCTGAACAGCTTCAAATTTTCCGACGACGGTTATGAGGAGCTGAAGACGCTGTTCGACATGACAATCGAAAATCTGCGGGCCGCCCAGAGCATTCTGGTGACCGGCGATTTCGATCTCGCTCGCCGGCTGATGGAAAGCAAGGTGGATATACGCCGCCTCGAAAAACAGTCGTCCAACCGCCATCTGGAGCGGCTGCGCGATGGGCTGACGGAAAGCATGCAGACGAGTTCACTGCATCTCGACATGCTGCGCGACCTGAAGCGCATAAACGCCCATATCGTGTCTGTGGCGCATCCCATTCTGGATGAAAGCGGCGTGCTGATTGAAAGCCGCCTGCGTTACGCCGAACCGCGTGCTTAAAGCTTAGTCTGCCGAAGGAAGCCGCCGCATGGTGAATTCGATGCGGTCGCCTTCCAGCTGCCGCCAGCTTTCCACTTCGGTCCAATAGGCGGCCTTCGGAAAACTGTCGAACCACTCGCGCGCCTTGGCACGGGCTTCTTCACGGTCGAGACAAAAGGTCTGCCGCACGAACATACCGTTGCGCATCGGATCGCCGCCGTCACTTTCACGCGCCTTGCGGTGATTGGCGATCCTGCGCTTCAGCCCGTCCAGGGGCGGCGGTCCGGCAAATTTCGTCATGATATTCACCTCTGGCACCTACATCGCTAAAGATAGTGCCCGCATGTGAACTTGGCGAGTCGAATTTGTGCGCAAGGCCAGCACCTGCTAGATGCGACAGGGAATCGACTTCACCAAAGGAGAACATGCATGGAACGGCCATCTTTGCCGAAGGGCTTGCCCGAGGACATAGAAGACAAGAAGGCCGCCGCCCAGGCCTGGTTCCAGCATCTGCGCGACACCATCGTTACCTCCTTCGAAACCCTTGAAGACGAGCTGAGCGGCCCGCTCGCCGATCAGGAACCGGGACGCTTCGTGCAGAAGGACTGGCTGCGCGACAATGGCGCGGGCGGCGGCGGCAAGATGTCGATGATGGAGGGCCGCGTCTTCGAAAAGGTCGGCGTCCACACCTCCACCGTCTATGGTGAGTTCTCGCCGGAATTCCGCCAGCAGATACCGGGCGCGGAAGAAGACCCCAGCTTCTGGGCCTCGGGCATTTCGCTGATCGCCCATCCGGTCAATCCCAATGTGCCGGCTGTTCATATGAATACCCGCATGGTCGTCACCACCAGCCACTGGTTCGGCGGCGGCGCGGACCTGACGCCCGTGCTTGGACGCCGGCGGACGGAACAGGACCCGGACACCCAGCTTTTCCACCGCGGCTTCGAGATCACCTGTAACCGCCATCCCGTGGCCGACTATCCGCGCTACAAGTCGTGGTGCGACGAGTACTTCTTCCTCAAGCACCGCAACGAGCCGCGCGGCACCGGCGGCATCTTTTTCGACTGGCTGCACCCGGAAGAGGAAAAGGGCGGCTGGGACGCCAATTTCGCCTTCGTGCAGGATGTTGGCCGCGCCTTCAACCTGGTCTACCCAAAAATCGTGCGGTCCAATTTCAACCAGTCCTGGACCGAAGAGGACCGCGACGAGCAGCTTATTCGCCGTGGCCGCTATGTGGAATTCAACCTGCTTTACGACCGCGGCACGATCTTCGGCCTCAAGACCGGCGGCAATGTCGAATCGATTCTGTCTTCCCTGCCGCCCGTGGTCCGCTGGCCCTGAAATACTCACGTAAATTTGACGCCCGTCAGGAATTTGGGCGCAAATCGCGCAAATTAGGACTTATGGAAAAATAAAGGCAATGATAATCTCCTGCGTGCAGACGTACTGGAGGAGCTATCGTCATGATTACTTCGAACAGCATGCCTATATCCGCTTCCGCTGAGGGAGCCTCGCATTCCATCGATACCCCTGATTTGATCGACCGCATGGCAGCGGAAATGCGTGCCACCGGCGATCGCGAACTGCCGCATTCCTTTTATGTCGAACAGGTAAAACGCACGCTTGCCGGAAAAGCGGTGACGCGGGCCGACAATGACGAAATGCCTCGTACAAAAATCCCGGCAGCCGGCACATCCTCTGTTTTCCAGTGCTGGGCGATGCCCGAATAGGGCCTGAACAGGGTCAGCGGACGCCGCTCTGGAACATTAGCGGCGACCGTTCGTTTCTTGTCAGAGGGACAGCAGGCATTTGCAGGCTGTCCCTCTGTCTAAAACAGGGAGGCAAGACCATGAGACTGTTTGAATGTGGAACGCTCGTGCCCGGCTGTGCCTGGCACACCCGCGCGGATGACGACGCGGAAGTCGTGCGCCGCACCGTGGAACATATGCGATCGGCCCACGGCGAAACCATCATTCGCGAAAACATGATCGAAAACATCAAATCCCGCATCCGCGACGAGGCAAATGCGGCCTGAGCCGCAACGCCTCCGGCACTGCGATCTCAATTCTCCAGCATATCCTTCAGCCGGGCGGTCAGCGCTGCCCGGTCTAGCGAGAAATTGACGTCGATCCACTTTTCTTCGAGGCTTTTCAGCACCTCGCCTACCTTCGGACCGGATTCCACGCCCGCGGCCATCACATCAGCGCCGCTTAACGGAAAGCCGGGCTTGTGGAACTTGTTCGCTCTCGTCAGCAGCGTCGAAAGCCGCGCGACTTTCTGCATCGCCGCCTCACCGCCCGAAAGGTCGGCGCGGGCCGAGGCAAGCGCCAGTTTCAGCCGCGTCTTCACACCGTCAACGCCCTGCCGGTAAAGCAGCCGGTCGAGCGCCGTCTCCTTCATCTCCGGATCGATCACCGGCGCGGAAGCCCAGTGGGCGAGATATGCAGCTTCAGCCTTCGACAGCCGCAGCCGCCCAGCAAGCGCCGTTAGCCTCTCCCTGTCGGGCGGCACTATGGCAGCAAGCCGCAGCATCGGGTCAACTGTCCAGCCAAGCGCCTGTTCGGTTGCCACCAGCCCGTGAATGGCGTCGATACCCCATTTTTCCGTTTCGGGAAGAATTTCCGCCAACACGCCGGATTGCCGCATCCACAGCAAGGCGCGGGAGGGATCGCGCGCGGAAAGCAGCTTTTTCAGCTCGCTCCACACCCGCTCGGCCGAGAGTGTCCCAAGCTTGTCCTTGGCCCGCGCACTGGCGCGCAAGCCATCGGCATCAGGACGACCGGAGCCATAGTGGGCAAAAAAGCGGAAGAACCGAAGAATCCGCAGATAATCTTCCGAAATCCGCATTGCCGCATCGCCGATGAAACGCACCGTGCCGGTTTCAATGTCGGGAAGGCCATCGATGAGGTCGATGATCTCGCCCTTGTCGTCAGCGTAAAGTGCGTTGATGGTGAGATCGCGCCGCTCGGCATCGATCTGCCAATCTGTGCCAAAAGCGACCTGCGCATGGCGGCCATTGGTCTCGACATCGCGGCGCAGCGTCGTCACCTCGAAACCTTCGCCGTCGATCACCAGCGTCACCGTGCCGTGTTCAATGCCGGTCGGTACCGTCTTGATGCCCACCGCCTTGGCGCGCTCAACCACCACATCGGGGGTAAGCGTCGTCGCCATATCGACATCGACGACCGGTTGTTCCATCAGCGCATTGCGCACGGCGCCGCCGACGATCCGCACCTCGCCGCCATCGGCGTTCAACAGCGCGAAGATGCGCTTCAGCGCCGGCTTTTCAAACCAGTCCCGCCCGGCAAGGCTGCTCATGAATAAAACCTCTCGTAAATCGTCCGCACGATGCCCGCCGTAATGCCCCAAATGTAGCGCTCGCCATAGGGCATTTCGTAGAAAAACCGCTCCTTCCCCTGAAAGATGCGGCTGCCGCGCCCGTGATTGGCTGGGTCCATCAGGAAAGACAGCGGCACCTCGAAAACCTCATCCACTTCCGTGGGATTGAGCGTCAGGTCAAAGCCGGGACGAACGACCGACAGCACCGGCTTGATGCGAAAACCGGTACCGGAAATATAATCCGGCAGACGCCCGACCGTTTCCACGAAAGATCGCGAGAGGCCGATCTCCTCTTCCGTCTCGCGCAGGGCCGCCTCTTCCGGTGTGCGGTCCCCGGCATCGATGCCACCGCCCGGAAAGGAAATCTGGCCGGAATGTTTGCGCAGGGTTGCGGTGCGCTGGGTGAAGATCACCCGCGCTTCGTTGCCGTCGTCGATGACAGGCACCAGCACGGCGGCGTCCTTCAGCCTTATGCCGTTTCCCGAAAGCACCACGCCCGGATTGAGCAGATGATCGCCATTCTCGCGTTCCGCCACGCCCTCGCCTTCCTCCAGCACCCGGCGGCGGAAATCGGCGGCGGTAAAAGTTTCAAGGCGGGTTGTCGTTATTGTCATTGCGAAAGCCGTTCCAGTTCTTTGGCGGGCATCACGGGAAAGACAACCCCGCCCGAGCGCACGGCAAACATCTCGACACCGTCCACATCGATCACCTCGCCGAGCGCCACGAGATCATACATCACCGCCCGCGAGACGAGCGCCTCCAGCCTGCCGCGCACCAGAATGTAGGGTTTCAGTTCGCGGTTTTCTCCGAAAATCGTAAAGCGTAGCGGATGCTCCGGCCCGGCCTCCACCACATCGCCGACATTGGTGCGGAAGGTCAGCAGCGGCCCGCCATCCTTCTCGCCCGCCGTCACCTTCATCTCGACGGCCACGAAAGGAGCATCCACCACGCGGATGCCGACTTTTTCCACAGGAGTTACAAGATAGGTCTTGCCGTCGTCATCCTTGCGCAGGACCGTGGAAAACAGCCGCACCAGCGGCGCCCGGCCAATGGGCGTACCCATATAGAACCAGGTGCCGTCTGCGCGGATTTCCATGTCGAGATCGCCGCAAAAGGGGGGATTCCAGCGCTCCACCGGGGCAGGTCCACGTTTGGCGTCGCCGGTCTGCTCGGCGGCGCGGGAAATCATCGCCGCCAGCCCTGCTGCATCGCTTGCCGAATTTATCGTCTCCGCTGCCATATTCGAGTCTCGCTTTGCCGATAAGGAAATACTAAGTCACGACATAGTCATTCGAATGGCGCTTGTCAGCGGCCAAGAGAGCAATAAGCTAGTTGCAGCGCGAAATCCGCCCCGGCCAATGGCCATCAAGATCGGGGCAGGAATGGGTCGGCGGCAAAGGTATGAGGAGAGCGACATGGGCGTGATGAATACCGGCGAAACCCTCGACGAAAAAGCCATCGTCGCCTCGGCCGAAAAGGCGCTTTCGGATATTGCCGCGATCCGCGCGGAGGTATCCAAGGTCATCTTCGGCCAGGAAAAAGTGGTGCAGAACACGCTTCTCGCCATACTCTCGGGCGGCCACGCGTTGCTCGTCGGCGTTCCCGGGCTTGCCAAGACCAAGCTCGTCACCACGCTCGGAACGGTTCTCGGGCTCGATGCCAACCGCATCCAGTTCACACCGGACCTCATGCCGTCGGATATTCTCGGCTCCGAAGTCATGGATCAGGATGAAAACGGGCGGCGCTCCTTCCGCTTCATAAAAGGTCCGGTGTTTGCGCAATTGCTGATGGCGGATGAAATCAACCGCGCCAGCCCGCGCACGCAGTCCGCACTGCTGCAGGCCATGCAGGAATATCACATTACCATGGCCGGCCAGCGTTACGACCTGCCGAAACCCTTCCACGTTCTCGCAACCCAGAACCCGCTGGAACAGGAAGGCACCTATCCACTGCCTGAAGCGCAGCTCGACCGCTTCCTGCTGCAGGTGGATGTCGGCTATCCCGAGCTTGCCGCCGAACGCCAGATATTGCTCGACACGACAGGCACCGCATCGGGCGAGGCACGCAAGGTTATCGACGCCGAACGCATGATGGAAATCCAGGCGCTCATCCGCCAGATGCCGGTCAGCGACAAGGTGGTGGACGCGATCCTTTCGCTTGTCCGCTCCGCCCGCCCCGGCCACGGCAACAAATTGACCGACAAACACGTTGTCTGGGGCCCGGGTCCCCGCGCCGGCCAGTCCCTGATGCTGACGGCACGCGCCCGTGCGCTTTACGAAGGCAGGCTCGCGCCGTCGCTGGACGATGTCTATGCGTTGGCCGAACCGGTGCTGGAGCACCGCATGGCGCTGACATTCGCCGCCCGCGCCGAAGGCATGTCGGTGCGCGATGTCATCGCAGCCCTTGTGGAGCAGGAGAAGAACTAAGGCATCGGACCGAAAAGTGTGACGCTGTTTTCGGAAAATCCGATGCTCGACAAAAACTCGGAGCGGCCCGCCGCTCTGACATCTGCCTAAGCTTTCTCGAAAGGAGTGCCTGTGGCATCCATCGGCCAGATCGTAGATAAGACACCGGGTAGCGAAGTCCTGGCGCGCGCGCGCCAGCGTGCCGCACTGGTGCCGGACTGCATGGTCGAAGCCAAGCGCATCGCCAACACCGTCACCGCCGGCTGGCACGGCCGCCGCAAGCGTGGCATCGGCGAGAATTTCTGGCAGTTCCGCCCCTATGCCGAAGGCGAGAGCCTGTCGCGCATCGACTGGCGACGCTCGGCCCGCGACGACCACACCTATGTGCGCGATAGGGAATGGGAAGCTGCCCACACCATCTGGCTGTGGGCCGACATGTCGCCGTCGATGATGTTCAAATCCACCCTCGGCTCCGTTTCCAAGGAAAGCCGCGCATTGGTGCTGATGCTGGCGCTGGCGGAAATCCTCGCCCGCTCGGGCGAGCGCATAGGTTGCCCCGGTATCATGGAGCCCATCTCGGCCAGAAACGCCGCCGAACGTCTGGCTGCCGCCATCATGCACGCGCCGCTCACCACAGGCATGCCGGAAACGGGCATGATCCGCGGTGCAAGCGACATCGTCCTCATAGGCGATTTTCTCGACGATGCGAAAAACGTCATGGAGCGGATTTCGCCACTCGCGCGGCGCGGCTTGCGCGGCCATGTGGTGGAAATCGCCGATCCGGCCGAAGAAACCTTCCCCTATTCGGGCCGCACCGAATTTACCGACCCGGAAACCGGTGAAAAACTCGTCTCCGGCCGCGCGGAAACCATTCGCGAGGATTATACCCGCGCCTATCTCGCCCGCCGCGAAGCGCTGTCTTCTTCGCTGCGCCGTCTAGGCTGGAATTTCGTGTTTCACCGCACCGATCATCTCGCCTCCGAGGCGCTTGTGGCTGTTCACATGTATTTATCCGGTGCGCCCGCGCAAGGCGGTGGCAACCGATGAGCGCATTGCCCTTCGTCTTCACCAGCCCCTATATTCTCTTCGGCCTTCTGGCGCTTCCAGCCATCTGGTGGCTGTTGCGGCTCACCCCTCCGCGCCCCAAGGCAGAGGTTTTTCCGCCGCTGAAAATTCTGGCCACCGTGCTGAAGCGCGAGGAAACGCCCTCGAAAAGCCCGTGGTGGCTGACATTGCTGCGCATCGCGCTCGCCGCCGCCGTGATTTTCGCGCTGGCTGATCCCGTGGTGAACCCACGCAACAACAGCATTGCCGGCACTGGTCCCCTGGTGCTTTTGGTCGATAATAGCTGGGCCTCCGCAACTGATTGGCAGAGACGCGTCGAAACCGCTCAGGCCCTGATCGGCGACGCGGAAAGGGCTGATCGCCCCGTTTCCATCAGCTTCACCGCAGATGCCGAACACGACGCCGTGCCGGCCACCACGGCGGTGGCGCTGGACAAGCTCGCCGCCGCCAAGCCGAAGCCTCTTGCGCCGGACCGCTTGCGCACGGCGGAAGCCATTACCGAGGCGCTCAACGGCACCTCCCCCGGCACGCTCGCCTATATTGCCGACGGCGTTGCCACCGCGCAGGATGAAAGCGCACTCAAAACGCTGGCCGGCCTCTCAGCTGACGAGTTCCGCATCGTCACGGGTGATGGGAAATCCATCGCCGCCATTACCGGCGCCGCCAACAATGCCGATGCGATGAGCGTCACGCTATCGCGGCTCGACACGGCCTCCCCCAGCCGGTTGACCGTCAATGCGCAGGACAGCCAGGGCCGCATCCTTGCCACTGGCACCGCCAGTTTCGCCCCCGGCGAAGCGGAAACGACGGCGACGGTGGAAGCGCCTTTCGAATTGCGCAACGACTTCGCCCGCCTCTCCATCGAGGCAGTTTCGACGGCGGGCGCGGTGCATCTTCTGGATGACGGTTTCCGCCGCCGCCGCGTGGCGCTGCTGGCCGGTGAAACCGGCAATGATTTCCAGCCGCTTCTGCAGCCGCTTTATTACATCAGCCGCGCCCTTCAGCCTTTTGTCGATCTCATCCCGCAACGACAGGCAGATCTTGCGCAGGCAATCCCGGAAATCCTGCAATCCAATCCTTCCGTCATCGTCATGGCCGATATCGGACGTCTGCCGCAAGAGACCTATGAGCCGATGCAGCGCTGGCTTGCCGCCGGCGGCACGCTGATCCGTTTTGCCGGACCGCGCCTTGCCGCAGCCCCCACCAATGATCCGCTGGTGCCGGTGACGTTGCGGCAGGGTGAACGCGCACTTGGCGGCGCGCTCTCATGGGCAGAGCCACAGCCGCTTGCCGATTTCCCGAATTTCGGCGCCTTTGCCGGAATGCCGAAGGCCGATGGCGTGCTCGTAAAACGGCAGGTTCTGGCCGAACCGACACCCGACCTTGCCGAGCGCACCTGGGCGAGCCTTGCCGACGGCACGCCACTCGTCACCACCCGCAATGTCGAAGCGGGCCGCATCGTGCTGTTCCATGTCAGCGCCGAGGCAAGCTGGTCCGACCTGCCGATATCAGGCCACTTCGTCGATATGTTGCGCCGTATCGTGCAATTGTCCAAGGCAGGCGGTGCTTCCACCTCCGCGAATGCCCCGGCCGCAGCATTACCGCCCTTCCGGCTACTGACGGCCGAAGGTGCTTTGTCAGCCGATGTCGGCTCCGCCCGGCCGTTGGAAATGCGCCCCGGTCAGGCTCCCCGCACCGGTTTCGACAATCCCCCCGGCCTTTATGGCACAGAGGATGGTTTCGTGGCTCTCAATCTTCTACCGGCTGGCGCCACGCTTCGCCCGCTCGATACCTCGCTCGCCGGTGTCAACACCACCAGCGAAGCACTGATCGGCGAAACGGCGAAATCGCTGCGCCCGGCCTTGTTCATCGCCGCCTTCCTGATGTTGATTGCCGACAGTCTCATCGTGCTCTTTATGAACGGCGCCTTCGCACGCTTGCCGAAAGCCCGCAGCGCCACAGCTGCCACCGTGCTGCTGGCCATTGGCGCCTTCGCCGCGATGTCCCCGAGCGATGCGCGCGCCGACGACCCCAAACCCGGTGACGAGCAGATTTTCGAGCGGCTGGACACGACGCATCTCGCCTATGTCCGCACCGGCGAGGACGATGTCGACCGCATTTCCGAGCAGGGTTTACAGGGATTGAGCGAATTCCTGACCTGGCGCACGACGCTGGAGCCCGGCCAGCCGGTCGGCCTTGATATATCCAAGGACGAATTATCCTTTTACCCGATCATCTACTGGCCGGTGTCGGCCTCCGCCCCCATGCCGTCGAGCGCTGCCATATCGCGCATCGATGCCTATATGCGCGCCGGTGGCACCGTTCTGTTCGACACGCGCGATCAGTTTTCGTCGCTCGACACTGGCGCGACCAGCCCCAATGGCGAACGTTTGCAGGCGATCCTCGCCAATATCGATATTCCGCCGCTGGAGCCCGTGCCGGAAGACCACGTCCTGACGCGGTCTTTCTACCTGCTCACCAATTTCCCCGGCCGTTACAACGGCTCGCCGCTCTGGGTGGAATCGCGCCAAGGGGCGGCGAAGACGACATCCGGCCTCTCCTCCTCCGGCGATGGCGTGACGCCGATCATGATAACAGGCAATGATTTTGCCGGCGCATGGGCCGTCGATGCGCAGGGCGCACCGGTGCTGCCCACTGTGCCGCCGGACGAGTTGCAGCGCGAACATGCGTTTCGCTCTGGCGTCAACATCATGATGTATATGCTGACCGGCAACTACAAGGCCGATCAGGTACACGTTCCCGCACTTCTCGAACGGTTGGGGCAGTGACATGACATTGACATTCGCCCCCTTCCTGCCGTGGATCGTGATTGCCGTTCTGGCCGTCGCCGCCCTTCTCCTCTCCTTCATCGGCCTGTGGCGCGGCGTGCGCGGCGCATGGCTGCGCGGGCTGGCGCTTGTCGCCCTGCTTGCCGCCATCGCCAATCCGCTTTTGACGCAGGAGGAACGCGAGCCTCTCTCCACAATCGTCCCCGTAGTCGTCGATCGATCGCAGAGCCAGGACGTGCAGGACCGACCGCAGATGACGGATACGGCGCTTGCCGCGCTGAAAGACCGGCTGTCGCGCTTCCCGCGCATCGAACCGCGCATCGTGGAAGTGCGTGATGATGGTGAGAGCGATTCACCTTCGACGCAGCTTTTCTCGGCCCTCTCCTCCGCCGTCTCGGATGTTTCACCCTCCCGCGTCGGCGGTGCGATTTTCCTCAGCGATGGCCAGATCCATGATATTCCGAATGCTCTGCCCAATGCCGAACAGGCGCTTGGTTTCCGCGCTCCACTCCACGGGCTGATCACCGGCAAGGCCGATGAATTCGACCGTCGTATCGAGATTGTCCGCGCGCCGCGCTTTGGCATCGTCAACGAGGAACAGCAACTGACGCTGCGCGTCTTCGATGATGGCCGTGCAGCCGCAGGCGGTGGTTCGGCGGAAGTAACCGTGAAGATGAACGGCGAAGAAATCGCCACCTTGCAGGCCACACCCGGCCAGCCGACACCCTTCACTTTCAAGGTTCCGCGCGGCGGCAACAATGTCATGGAATTTTCCGTCGCCGAGCTTCCCGGCGAAGTGACGGCCGCGAACAACCGTGCGGTTCACCTGATAGAAGGTATCCGCCAGAACCTGCGCGTGCTGCTGGTCTCCGGCGAGCCGCATGCGGGCGAGCGCGCCTGGCGCAACCTCCTGAAATCCGACGCCTCGGTTGATCTGGTGCATTTCACCATTCTGCGGCCGCCGGAAAAACAGGACGGTACGCCGATCAACGAACTGTCGCTGATCGCCTTCCCCACACGCGAATTGTTCGTGGAAAAGATCGAGGATTTCGACCTCATTATCTTTGACCGCTACCAGCATCGCGGCGTGCTGCCGATCCTCTATTACGATTACATCGCGCAATATGTCGAAAAGGGCGGCGCGCTATTGATCGCAGCCGGCCCGGAACATGCCGGTCAGGATTCGATCGCCATGACGCCGCTTGCATCCGTGCTGCCGGCCCAGCCGACAGGCCAGGTGCATCAGTCCGCCTTTTATCCCCGCCTCTCGGAAGCGGGCAAGAAACACCCCGTTACCCGTGGGCTGGAAGGGTCGGGCGATGAGCCGCCGCATTGGGGCCGCTGGTTCCGCACCGTCAGCGTCGAGCCGCCGCAGGGCCAGACCGTGATGCTGGGTGACGGGCAGGACCCGCTGCTGGTGCTGAACCGCCAGGGTGAAGGCCGTGTCGCCATGCTGCTTTCCGATCAAGGCTGGCTTTGGGCGCGTGGCTACGAAGGCGGCGGCCCGCATGTGGCACTTTACCGGCGCATCGCCCACTGGCTGATGAAGGAACCGGAGCTTGAGGAAGAGGCGCTGACGGCGCGCGCCAACGGCCGCACATTGCAAATTACCCGCCAGACCATCGGCGACGACCCCGGTCAGGCAAGCGTGCATTTCCCCTCGGGCAAAACCGAAAACATGGCCTTCAACAACACCGAGCCCGGTCTTTACAAGATCGAGCGTCGCATGGACGAGACCGGCCTGTTCGAAATCAAGAACGGCGATTTCACTACGCTCGTCCATGTCGGCGCGGTGGATGCGCCGGAATTCAAGGCAATGATTTCGACAACCGAAACGCTGAAGCCGCTTGCCGACGCCACCAAGGGCAGCGTGCACCGTGTCGCCGACAATTCGGGCCGCGTGGCACTACCCGATATCCTGCCTGTCAGAGGCGATATCAGGGTTGCCGATGAGGATCGCATGCTGATACGCATGACCGACGAGACGGTGCTGAAAGGTGTCAACACCCTACCGCTGTTTGCCGGTTTTGCCGGGCTTGCCGCCCTGCTCCTTGCTTTCTCCGCGCTCTGGTGGCGTGAGGGCCGGTAGGAACTTTCCGGTGGAAGCTCAGGCGCTTTCACGTCTCGCAGTGCAAACGAGAAACGGCCGCCGCTCGGCGACCTGGGAAAGATAATCATGAATTTCGTTTTGAGCGACATCGCGGATGCAGAAGCTGAAAAGGCCATCCGCGATCCCCTGGTGGCCTATAATCTCGCCCGTTTTGGCGAAAGCGACAAACGCGAACTCATCATCACCATCCGCGACGATGAGGACACCGTCATCGGCGGTCTTGTCGGCTATACCGGCCGCGGCTGGCTTTATGTGCAGCTTCTCTTCATCCCCGAGACCTTACGCGGTCAAGGCACAGGCGCGAAGCTTCTCGGCATGGCGGAAGAGGAAGCGAAAAAGCGCGGCTGCATGGGCGCTTATATCGACACGATGAACCCGGATGCGCTGAGGCTTTATGAGCGCTGCGGTTTCACCAAGATCGGCTCGCTTGCCCCGCTCTCCAGCGGCCAGGCGATCACATGGCTTGAAAAGCGGTTCTAATCCGTTCGAAAGAAAGCGGTTGGCGCAGCAGTGTCAGGAGAGCGCCACCCGCCGCGTTTCCGCGTTGATCATCGTTGCGGCAATCGCAGCCAGCACCAGCAGCCCAGCGAAAATGCCGATGGCGAAACCGAAGCCCTGCGCGATGGCATAACCCAGCAACGACGGCGCCAGAAGGCCGCCCAGCCTTGCCATGGCGCCCGCAGCCCCCATGCCGGTCGCACGCGATTCCGTCGGGTACAATTCGGGCGTGAAGGCATAAAGCGCACCCCAGGTGCCAAGCAGCGCAAAGCTCATGATCAGAAGCGACGTGGCGATCATTGCGCCGCCTGTAGCGAGCGTGAAGAGCAGGCAACCGAGGGCGGACAGCAGGCAGAAACCGATCAGCGTCGGCTTGCGGCCCCATTTTTCAACGCCATAGGCGGCAAGCGCATAACCGGGGATCTGCGCCAGTGCCACCAGCACGAGGAAACCATAACCGCGCACGAAGCCGAAACCGTCTCCCGCCAGTTTTGCCGGCATCCAGGTGAAGACGCCATAATAGGAAACGGAGACAAGGAACCAGATGGCAAGGATCATGATGCTGCGCTGTCTGAGCGCCGGCGAAAATATCCCCTGCCCTTTTGAAACCTCCGGCTGAAAAAGCCCTGTCCCGGCATCAAGTGGCGCGCGGCCGTTTACCACCAGCATACGGTTGACGATGACCTTGGCTTCGTCCGATCGGCCTCTTCGCACGAGGTAAAGCGGCGATTCGGGCACCATGAACCGTAAACCCAGACCCACAACGGCTGGGAAAGCCGTAACCGCGAAAATATAACGCCAGGCATCGACAACACCGGCAAGGCTTGCGCCCCACGCTGCAAGCGCCACGATCAGGGTTCCGATGGCCCAGAAGCCTTCCAGCATGACCAGCCAGCGCCCCCGGTTTTTTGCGGGCAGGAATTCCGCCATCATCGCATAATCCACCGGCAGGGTGCCGCCGACAGCCGCACCCGTCAAAAAACGCAGGACAAGAAGAATGGCAAAGTTCGGCGCAAAGACGGAAAGCACACCGAACACGGCATCACAGGCCACGGTGACGATCAACACACGGCGGCGACCGTAACGGTCCGCCAGACGCCCGAAACCGGCAGCACCTAAAAGCATGCCAAAGAAGAAGGCCGTTCCGGTTTGAAGGGCCTGCGGAACAGTCAGGCCAAACGTTAGGGCAATCGAGGCGGCAGTGAAGCCGACCGCAAGCACCTGCATGGCATCCGCTGCCCAGACGAGGCCGAAAATACCCATCAACCGCCGCTGATAGGCGCCCGCACCTGCGCGTTCCAGCGCATCGTTCATGGTGATTGCCGTCATATGCTCGCCCCCGTGCCGAAATCGACTATCGAGTGCTATCGCATAGGGGAAAGAAACGGAATTGAATTTTGCGAAGTACGATGCATGGTTTCAAGGCAGAACACCATCCCGTCGTCTTTAGCGAAATAACCGGCCAGTATATGGGCGACTCAACGCCCCGTCCCTCATTTCTGTGCCTGTCACAGGAATGAGGGAAAAGGACGCACTGGTGAGGGGCGGGAAATCCGACGTAACGAAAATCCGTCAGCCGTAAACCCGAAGAGGCTCTTCGAAGCCGTCGTCTTCCGCCTGGGCTGCAGGCATGGCGGCATCGCATTTGCGCCAGCCGATCTTGCCCTTCAGCCGCTGGTGCACGTCGTCACCAACAGGCACGACCAGCACCCGGTTCGGATCCACCGGGCCTGGAAAATCAAGCGCGGCGTAGGCGACCTTTTCGAAACCGAGCGGCATGTAATAGGGCGGATCGCCAATCAGAATGACGGCCTCCGAACCCTTCCGCCGGGCGGCAGCGATGGCAATCCGGACGAGTTCACGACCGATGCCCATGTTCTTGTGCGAAGGCCGCACGGCAAGCGGGCCGAGCATATGGCCTTTCACCCCACCGGCCAGAACCGGTGTCATGCGTACCGAAGCGATCGTCTCGCCATCATCGGCGCAGACGAAGGACAGCGACCGGTCATGCGGACCCTGCTCGCGAATGCGCGCGGCGGCACGGGTGTGCCGACCGGGACCGAATGCTTCTTCGTTGATGATTTCGATGATGGCGTCGTGCGACGCGTCCTCGGTGAGGTAGACAAGATCGTGCTTGGACATGAAGAGACCGAAACTTCCAAAATGCGGATGCGACAATAGATGACGGCTGCGCCGGTAAAGGCGTTCAGGAGCGTCAGCGTCGTCGGAGCATCCGTGTTTCGATCATAATCTACGATTTCCTCAGATTTGTGAAAATCGCAATTATCAGGAAAATTCCCACCCGTCCAGAACAAATCTCGGCACTATCCCATTCAGCCCATGCGAGACCGGAAACGCATTGTTCAATGCGCCACGGGTTCGCGGCACCGCGCTAAACGGTTAGGATTGCGGTTAAGGAAACAATCAAGGAGATCGTCATGGGCATGCTGGTGGAAGGCCTATGGAAAGACGTCTGGTACGACACCAAGGAAACCAAGGGGCACTTCAAGCGCAGCGCCTCGCAATTTCGCAACTGGGTAACGGTGGATGGCGCGCCCGGACCTTCCGGCGAAGGTGGCTTCAAGGCCGAGAAGGATCGCTACCACCTCTATGTGTCGCTCGCCTGTCCCTGGGCGCATCGCACCCTGATTTTCCGTAAACTGAAAAAGCTCGAAGACCTGATTTCCGTCTCTGTCGTCGATCCGCTGATGCTGGAAAACGGCTGGGAGTTCAAACCGGAAGGCGAACGCACTCCGGGTGCAACCGAGGACCACCTCTTCGGCTTCTCCACACTTTGGCAGGTCTATACCAAAGCGGATGCCAACTATTCGGGACGGGTGACCGTGCCGGTACTGTGGGACAAAGAACGCGGCACCATCGTCTCCAATGAATCGGCCGAAATCATCCGCATGTTCAACGTGGCCTTCAACGACCTCACCGGATCGGCGGCGGATTATTATCCCGAAGCACTGCGCGCCGACATCGATGCGCTGAACGACGTTATCTACGACACCGTCAACAACGGCGTCTACAAGGCCGGTTTCGCCACCACCCAGGATGCTTATCAGCAAAATGCCGTGAAGGTGTTTGAAACGCTCGATATGCTGGAAGACCGGCTGGAGGACCGCCGTTTCCTGTTCGGTGCTGAACAGACGGAAGCAGACTGGCGTCTATTCACCACGCTGGTGCGATTCGACCCTGTTTATGTCGGCCATTTCAAGTGCAACATCCGCCGCATTCACGATTACCCGCATCTCACGGGTTACCTCCGCGACCTCTACCAGACACCAGGCGTGCCGGACACAGTCGATATCCGCCACATCAAGGAACATTATTACCGCAGCCACCTCACCATCAACCCGACAGGTATCGTGCCCGTTGGCCCGGAACTGGACCTTACCATGGCCCATGGCCGTGAGACGCTTGCCTGACGGCAGAGACGCCGCCGCTACCAGTAATCGGCAATCGCCGCTTTGCCGGAAAGTTCGGCAAGGCGGCGGCGGGTGGCGGGCGTCACATTTTCCGGCAGGTCCGAGAGATCGAAAAAACCGCTTTCGGTGATTTCATGATCCGGTTTTTTTGGCGTGGTCTGGGTGACCTGAAGCCGGTAGAGCGCCACATGATCGCGGTTGCTGCCTTCCAGATTGAGGTAGACATGGACAAGCTCGGGGATCGACGCAGCCTCGAGATTGCCTTCCTCGCGGATTTCCTTGTTGAGCGCCATCAGCAGCGTTTCACCGCGTTCCACCCCGCCGCCGGGCAGATACCAGCCGGGCAGATAAGTATGCCGCACCAGAAAAATCCGTCCCGCATCATCGAAGCAGAGCGCACGTACACCGAGGGTGGCACCGCGTGTGAACAGAAAAACGAAATGAAGCAGGCGGATAAGGATACGCGTGTGGAACGGACGGGCCTGCCGCTCGGTTCTCTCGTCATTCACCCTGGTTTCTCCTTGCCGGCAGGCTTTTATTGGACGTGCCGCATATCATAGGTTATCTCTGCCGCCATGTTCAAACTTGCGCATATTTCAGACGTCCATCTCGGGCCATTGCCAAAACTCACTTTCCGGGAACTTGCATCCAAGCGTATCACCGGTTTCGTCAACTGGCACCGCAACCGCCGCAAGCACCTTTTCACCGACACGCTGGAAAAGCTGCTCGATGATCTCGAAGCCAAATCGCCGGATCATCTGGCTATTACCGGCGATCTCGTCAATCTTGCGACAGGCATTGAAATTCGTGCCGCCGCCGACTGGCTGGAAGAAGTCGGCGACCCTGAAAAGATCTCGGTCGTTCCCGGCAATCATGACGCCTATGTTTCCGGCGCGCACGACAAGGCCATGCGCGCCTGGTATCCTTATGTGCGGGGCGATGGCGACCCGGCGGAATGGGACGATGACCGCAAGATTTTCCCCTATATGCGCGTGCGCGGTCCCGTCGCACTGATCGGCTGCTCCACCTCGATTGCAACGCCGCCCTTCTCGGCCACCGGCTATTTCGGCAACCGTCAAGCACGCGCAACCGCGGAACTCTTAAAAAAAGCCGGTGAACAGGGCCTGTTCCGCGTGGTGATGATCCATCACCCACCGATCCGCGGTGCGGCGGCTGCGCACAAGCGCATGTTCGGCATTCGCCGTTTCGCGGCAGCGCTTGGCGTCGGCGGCGCCGAGCTCGTACTGCATGGCCACACCCATTTGAACACCGTATACTGGCTGAACACTCACCACGGGCAAGAGCACATCCCGGTCGTCGGCATCGCCTCCGCCAGCCAGGGACCGGGCGGCGAAAAACCGCGCGCGGCCTATAATCTCTTCCATATTTCCGGTGGCCCCGGCACCTGGAACGTCGCCTGTGAACGCCACAGTCTCAACGACACCGGAACCGGTATCGGGCTTGAAGATATCAGGGTATTTTATGAGAATGGTAGGCCGTTGGGGTTTTCGCGGCTGGAGGGATAAACTCCGGAGTGTTGAGGTTAGAGTCTGTGGCTCACCCCTCTGCCCTGCCGGGCATCTCCCCCACAAGGGGGGAGATCCGCAAGACGCTCTTTCGTCAATTCATTCTGAGCGTTGAGATGGGCGAGACCGTGCCTCAGGTCGATCTCTCCCTTTCGGGGGAGATGCCCGGCAGGGCAGAGGGGGTAGCCCCACCCCCAAACGCCAACTTTACTTAACCCGCTCTTCCAGCACCCGATTGGCCGCCGAAACAATCGCTTCCAGCGAAGCGCCAACAATATTCGTATTCACCCCGGCGCCGAACAATTTTCCGCCCGGATGCTCCATCTCAACATAGGCAATGGCGGAAGCATTGGACCCATGTTGCAGCGAATGCTCGGAATAGTCATTCACCGACAGATCGATGCCGAGATAGACCGACAGCGCATTGATGAACCCGTCGATAGGACCGGTGCCCTTGCCCTCGATGCGCTTCACCTCACCGTTATCGGTGATTTCGGCGGCGACAATGCGTACGCCCTTGAAATCGCCCGCCGGATAGGTGTGGTGATCGACGAACTTGATGCGCGCATTCGGCTGCGTCACGTAACGCTCAATGAAGCGCTCGTAGATGCGCTTGGCCGGCAGTTCCACACCCTCTTCATCGGTGATGCGCTGGATATCTTCGCGGAACTCCACCTGCAGGTTGCGCGGCAGGTTGATGCCGTAATCCTGCTGGAGAATATAGGCGATTCCGCCCTTGCCGGACTGCGAATTGATGCGGATGATCGCTTCGTAGGAGCGGCCGACATCCTTCGGATCGATCGGCAGATAGGGCACTTCCCATACCGGGTGATTGGCAACCTTGATCGCCTTCATACCCTTGTTGATCGCATCCTGATGCGAGCCGGAAAACGCCGTATAGACCAGTTCGCCGACATAAGGGTGGCGCTCGGGGATCGTCATCTCGTTCGAATATTCGTAGACCGCCTTGATGCGCTCAATATCGCGGCAATCCAGCTCAGGATCGACGCCCTGCGTATACATGTTCAGCGCCAGCGTCACGACGTCGACATTGCCGGTGCGCTCGCCATTGCCGAACAGCGTGCCCTCGACGCGGTCCGCACCGGCCATCAGAGCGAGCTCCGTCGCAGCGATGCCAGTGCCGCGGTCATTGTGCGGATGCAGCGAAATGATGACGTTTTCGCGATTGTCGATATTGCGGCACATCCATTCGATCTGGTCGGCATAGATGTTCGGCGTGGCCATTTCGACTGTGGAAGGCAGGTTCAGGATCAGCTTGTTATCCGCCGTCGGCTTCACCACCTCGACCACGGCATTGCAGATTTCCAGCGCCACTTCCAGCTCGGTGCCGGTAAAGCTTTCCGGAGAATATTCGAAGCGGAAACCGCCGCCGGCCTTGGCCGCCATGTCGGTGATCATCTTGGCGGCATCGACAGCAATCTGCTTGATGCCGTGTACATCCTTGCCGAATACCACGCGGCGCTGCAATTCCGAGGTGGAGTTGTAGAAGTGGATGATCGGCTTGTTGGCGCCTTCCAGCGCTTCGAAGGTGCGGGTGATCAGTTCTGGACGGCACTGCACCAGCACCTGCAGGGAAACATCCTCAGGCACATTGCCCTGCTCCACGCACCAGCGGGCAAAATCGAAGTCCGTCTGCGAAGCGGAAGGGAAACCGATCTCGATTTCCTTGAAGCCCATTTCGAGCAGCAGCTTGAACATGCGGGCCTTGCGGTCGTGGCCCATGGGGTTGACCAGCGACTGGTTGCCGTCACGCAGGTCCACCGAACACCAGATCGGTGCCTTGGTGATGGTCTTGCCCGGCCACGTGCGGTCAGGAATATTGATGGTCGGGTAAGGGCGATACTTGACGTTCGCGTCCGACATGCCTTTGGAAATATTGGTGATCTTTCCGTCCATTTCGCTTCCTCCTTGCGCATTCCGCGGGCTTCTCGAGCCATCGGCGGATGCGCGGCCCTCAAGGGCCTAAATCCAGTATAAAATGAGATTTCGAGATGAGGAGCGTTTGCGCCAGCGGGCTTTCGGCCGCCGGGCGCTCCTCACTGGACCCGGCAACCGCGTGTAAGGTCGAGGCTAAGAAGCGAGAGTGCACCGCACGGAGAGGCAATCGCAGAAATCTGCGCGCTCATGCCGGAAATGGTTGCGATGCTGTTGCTCATGGGCAAGCTTATAATCGGCGAAATATTTGGATGCAAGGGCTATTGTCTCTTCAATCCTTTTACGAAACCGGTCAAAGCCATCATCAACCCGCCACCGATCAGCCCCCAGAAGGCACCGGAGACACCGGCGAAGGAAAGGCCGGAGGCGGTGATGAGGAAGGTGATCGCCGCTGCCTCGCGTGTTTCCGGATCCTTGAAAGCCGCAACTGCAGAGCCGGAAAAGGCGCCCACCAGTGCAAGCCCCGCCACCGCCTGAATGAGGACAGGCGGCGCCAGTGCCACGAAAGCCGTGACCGCGCCCGCCAGCAGGCCGAAGACGATGTAGCCCACACCGCCGATGATCGCCGCCCAATAGCGCCGTTTCGGATCAGGATGGGCGTCCTCGCCAGCGCACATCGCCGCCGTAATCGCGGCAAGATTGACCGCATGACCGCCAAAGGGTGCGGAAAGCAGTGAGAAGAAGCCGGTCGCCGCGAAAAGCGGTCCGGGCTGCGGATCGTAGTGATTGACCTTCAACACTGCGATACCGGGAATATTCTGCGACGCCATGGTGACTATGAAGAGCGGCAGCGCGATGGAAATGACGGCGTGCAGGCTGAAGACGGGCGTTACCCACTCCATCGGAGGCGTCAGCGATTGCGCCACACGGTCAAGCGCCCCCGCCGGAATATCGACACCGAAGATCATCACCAGCACGAAAGCGGCGAGTGCCGCAGGCACGGCGAAAAGTCGTTTAAAGGCTCCCACCACGATCCAGGCAAGAATGATCGGCAATCCGAGCGCCGGGTTAAAGCCGATCGCCTTGATCGGCGCAAAACACAGGCCGATGATGACCCCGGAGAGCATGGCGTTGGCAAGTGGCGCTGGAATGGAGGCCACCGCCTTTCCGAGCGGCCGGAACAGGCCGGCAATGATAATCAATATGGCGCAGATGATGAACCCGCCCACGGCGGCCGGAAAACCGCCCTCGATCACGCCCGTGGTCGCCAGCAAGGCTGCACCAGGTGTCGACCATGCGATGCTGACAGGCATCCGCGTCGCGACTGAAAGCGCTATCGCGCAAACCCCCATCGCCACCGAAAGCGCCATCAGCCCAGACGCCGCCTCGAAATCCGTCGCACCGACAGCCTTCAGGCCCTGCAACACCACGGCGAAAGAACTGGCAAAGCCGACAAAGGCGGTCAGGCACCCCATGAACAGGCTTTGTACGGAAAAATCTTTCATCAACATGGCGGTTCCCGGATCTTCTCTTTCCCTTGAAGATCAAAAAACCCAACCGCTGGCAAGATGCCCGCAGGCTGAACAGGTACGCCTTTTACCAGCGCAGAAAACGCGAACCGGCAAAAGCGCCGATCAGGCCGGTGAGGACAATGCCAAGTGAATACCAGATCAGCACGAAAGCCATGCCGTTTTCGGTGCAGAACCAGGAATAAACCCAGGCTCCGGCTGCACCCGCCGCAATGCCAGCCACAAAACCTGCCAGGGCTGGATCAGCCGGGGCTGAGCGTTTGAGAACTGAAAAATTCGCCAGGAATACCGGAAGCGCGAAAGCGACGATCAAAAACGGGCAATGCAGTGCGGACGACCCCAGAACAAGCGTCCTGTAATTGTCCGGAAAGGCAAACCCCAGCTGTACGAGCGCTATCGCCGCCATCACAACGAAAATCACCGCAAGCCAAACGAAAAGGCAGCCGGTGTTCCCCTCGGGGCGGGTAAGGCGGCCGACGGCGAAAAACGCAGTCAGGGCCAGCAGGGCGTTATAGGCGGACTTGATCCAGAAACCCAGCTCGGTCAAGGCGTCGTGCATGTCGACCCGCGGCCCGAGAATTGCAAGCATCAGCAACAGCGAAACGCCAAGGCCGGGCAGGACGGCCAGCGCCAGCCGGCGCTCCAGTGACAAGGCAGGCACGGGCTTGAGGCCGCTTGCCAGTTGTTCAATGATGTCTTCCGTCTTCCTCACGTTTCGCCTCGCAACTTTGCCGCCAGCATTTTAAGCGTCCTGTGAATGCCGACCCTCGCCGCAAGCTCGGTCTGGCCGGATTTTTGGGCCGCTTCGGCGATTGACTGACCCTCGAGTTTCACCCTGCGAATGAGGTCGCGTTGCCGCTGCGGCAACTCGTCGAGCAACCGTTCCACATCCATACGTGCCGTGACCTGATCGACGGACGATCCCGCTTCCAGCGTCTCATCAAGTTCCACTTCCGAAAGCTGGCGCGCACCCCTGCCCCTGTAGTGATCGATGAGTTTGTAGCGCGCTATCGAAAAGAACCAGGCGGTAAACGGCCTTGCTCGATCATAGGTCTCGCGTTTGGCGTGAAGCGACAACAGGGTTTCCTGAACGAGATCTTCCACATCCCCCCGTGAAGCGGCCCTCATGCGCCGGTCGAAATAGGCTGTCAGCAGCCTGCGTAGGGCATGGAGCAAATGCCTGTAAGCGCCCTCGTCCCCATCGAGGGAACGCAGCATCAGCATTTTTAATGTCTCTTCCGAAAGGCTGCCTGTCATCGTCACTATCGGGTTATTCGCAATCGGCGGGATATTGTTACATAATGGCGTGAAAAGAATCTCGCCCGAATATGATGTCACAAACGCGTGAGCGTGTAACGACACACGGGCCCCCACCGAATGGACAATCGTGAGCCCCGGTGCAACGCCGGCGGACATTTAATGACGTCCAGAGGAGATCTTTCATGACCCGCATTTTCACCGCCATCGCCACCGCTTCCATGCTGTCTGTTCTTTCTTTCGCAGGCATCGCCCATGCCGACGGCATGAAGACCGATATGACGAAAATGCACAACGACACCATGAAGACGCAGACGATGAAAAAAGGCGACATGTCCATGGCATCCAAAAAGGACTGCATGCACAAGGCTGACATGGAAATGAACAAGATGAAAAAAGCCGACATGATGAAGACCTGCAACACGATGAAGTGATGCCGGCCGAACATTCAATGCACATGACCGGGAGCGGTACGTATCATCCGGCCTGAATGAAAAAAGCCAGTGCCGGTTTCCACCGGCACGGGCTCTCTCAACTAAAAATCAAAACCTTAAACTTCCGACTGGCTCTCGACGATCTTGCCGACGAGGCCGTAGCCCTTGGCTTCTTCAGCGCCGAGCCAGTAATCGCGATCGATGTCCTTGGCGATCTTTTCTTCGCTCTGGCCGGTGGCCTTGGCGAAGATCTTGATCAGGCGCTGGTTCATCTTGATGATTTCGCGGGCCTGGATTTCGATGTCGGATGCCATGCCGCGCGTGCCGCCGGAGGGCTGGTGCAGCAGGAAGCGGGTGTTCGGCAGGCAAAGGCGACGTTCCTTCGGCACCGAAACATAGATCAGCGCGCCAGCGGAAGCGACCCAGCCCGTACCGATGATATAAACCTTCGGCTTGATGAACTTGATCATGTCATGGATCGAATCACCCGATTCGACATGGCCGCCCGGCGAATTGACGTAAACGCGAATGTCGTCGTCGCTGGCGGCGGCAAGTGCCACGAGCTGCGTGCAGACCTTCTGCGCCAGTTCCTGCGTGATGCCACCATAGATGAAGATCGAACGCGACTTGAAAAGATTCGCTTCCGTTTCCTTGCCGATCGGCAGTTCCTTGCTCTTGTCGTCTTCGTCTTCGTTCATCAGCGGCTCTCCAGCGTAATTCATGCATGCCCTTCGGACATAGTGCGACTTGTTACGTAAGGCAATGAGCAAAAAAGGCAAGGTTTGCGCCCCAACAATAAACATCGCCCCCGGCAGATGACGCATGGACAGCCTCTCCGGGTTCGCGGTATCGTCAGGTCCTCATTGCAGTGCCGCCGATTGCGGGAATCCCAAGATCCCCTTGCTGGCGGCGATAATCAAAAGAGGGAATCATGCTGAAAAGACTAAGCCTTGCTGCCGCAGCGCTCGGCGCCACCGCCCTGCCCGCTTTCGCCCATTTGAACCCCGAAGAACACGGCTCCTTCATGGCTGGCGTCTCCCACCCCTTCTTCGGTGCGGATCATATTCTTGCAATGGTTGCCGTCGGTCTCTGGGCATCGCAGATCGCCATGGCGCAGAATGACCGCAAGGCGCTGTGGATCGTGCCTGCCGCCTTCGTCGGCACCATGGCCATTGGTTTCCTGATGGCCGTTTATGGCATCGGCCTTCCGTTTGTCGAACCGGCCATCCTGGCCTCCGTCATCGGCCTCGGCCTGCTGGTCACGATTGCTGCAAAGCTGCCGACGGCAGCCGCTGCGGCCGTGGTCGGCGCTTTTGCCCTTTTCCACGGCCATGCCCATGGCGGTGAACTCGGCAGCGCCGGCGCCCTGCAATTCGGCATCGGTTTCATGATAGCAACCGCGATCCTGCATCTCGCGGGCATCGTGCTTGGCCTGCGAATTGCCCGTTTCGGCTCGGCCGCAAGCCGTACCGCCGGCGCGCTGACGGCAATAGCGGGCCTTTCGCTTGCCTTCGGCGGGTGACGATCATTACCGAAATTTAAAGTTTCGGCCGCTTTGAAAAGCCTGAATTTGGACCTACCTCCTTATCGTTGATTTCCGCTTCACGGTAAGGAGGCATCATATGTCACCGGAAGAAAGCCAACTTCTCAAGGCCCTGTTCGACAGGACAAAAGCCGCATCCGCCACTCCGCGCGACCGCGAGGCGGAAATATTGATCGCAGATGCCGTGCGCGATCAGCCCGCAGCCCCCTATTATCTCGCCCAGGCGGTGATTGTTCAGGAAAAGGGTCTGGAAGCGGCAGCAGCACACATCCAACAGCTCGAAGACCGCATCCATGCGCTGGAAAGCGGTAATGCGGCCCCGCAAGCAGCCGCACAGGGTGGTTTTCTGAGTTCGATCTT
This sequence comes from Agrobacterium sp. MCAB5, assembly GCF_052114365.1. NCBI lineage: Bacteria > Pseudomonadati > Pseudomonadota > Alphaproteobacteria > Hyphomicrobiales > Rhizobiaceae > Agrobacterium > Agrobacterium sp. MCAB5. The sequence continues at coordinate 299,009 of NZ_JBFREP010000003.1, read as the reverse complement.
CGGCACCGGCCAACAGCAATCACCTGCTCCGGCGCCCGTCTCGCCACCGCCCCAGACATCATGGCGCAACGATACCGCAGGCCAGACAGCCGGTCCCTGGGGCTCACCAGCAGGCCGCGCACCTGATCAGCAGCCCGGTGGCCTCTGGAGCCAGCAACCCGCAGGAGCCGGACGGTCCGGCGGCGGTTTCCTGCAAGGTGCGCTCGGCGCTGCTGCAGGTGTTGCCGGCGGCATGCTGCTCGCCAATTCGCTGAGCGGTATTTTCGGCAACCACGCATCGTCGCTCGGCATTGGCTCGCCATTCGGCGGCGGCAATCCGCTGGGCAACAATGCACCGGTCGAAGAAACCGTCATCAACAACTACTACGGCGACAGTTCCTCCCAGCCGGACAATAGTAACGATGTCCAGCAGGCCGACTACGACGACAGCGCCGATGACGATTTCGATCAAGGCGACGACGGGTCGTTCGCCTGAACGTTTTCAACCGTGAAAAGCCGGATCAGCCGCGGCCGCGATAGGTCGGCACACCCTGATCCGGCAACCACACGCCCTCGGGCACCGGTCCGGTCTGCCAGAAAACGTCAATCGGAATACCGCCGCGTGGATACCAGTAAGCGCCGATGCGCAGCCATTTCGGCTGCAACAGTTCCACCAGCCGCCTGGCGATATAGACCGAGCAATCCTCGTGAAATGCGCCGTGGTTGCGGAAGGATTGCAGGAACAGCTTCAGCGACTTCGATTCCACCAGAAAATCACCGGCAATATAGTCGATGACGATATGGGCGAAATCCGGCTGTCCGGTCATCGGGCAAAGCGAGGTGAATTCGGGTGCTGTGAACCGCACCACGTAATCGGTACCGGCATTGCCGTTCGGCACCTTTTCGAGAATGGCCTTTTCCGGGCTCTCGGGCGTATCGACCTTCGCGCCCAGCTGCGACAGGCTGGAAACATCCGTCACGGACATGGAAAACTCCTGCTTATTCAAACGATCACTTTGACGCCATGCGCCTTTTCGCCTTCCGGCTCAACGTGAATGGCAAGGCTGGCACCCGGTATGACTTCCCTTATGGCATCTTCAAGGCGGTCGCAAATATCGTGCGCCTCCCGCACCGTCATCGGGGCGGGAACAACGACGTGGAAATCGATGAAGGCGGCCGAACCGGCGCGGCGGGTTCTAAGATCATGCACGCCGATGATGCCGACGGAATTTTCGGCGATCGCCTTCTTGATCGCCTCGTCTTCTTCCGGTTCCACCGCCCGGTCCATCAACCCGCCGAGCGAATGCAAAATGACCTTCGATCCCTGGAACAGGATGTTGATGGCCACCAGAATGGCGAGCAACGGATCGAGAATGGCGTAACCCGTCAGAAGCGCCAGAACCAGGCCGACCAGCACGCCTGCCGACGTTACGACATCCGACATGATATGATGACCATCAGCCTTGAGGGCTGGTGAAGCGTATTTCCGGCCGACGCGGATAAGAATTGTCGCCCAGACGGCGTTGATGACGCCCGCTGACGCGTTGATGGCAAGACCGAGAACCGGCGCTTCCGGCAGCTTCGGGTTGAAGAGACCACCCCAGGCTTCCTGCACGATCAGAAGTGCGGCGACGACGATCAGCACGCCCTCGACGACAGCCGAGATATATTCCGCCTTGTGATGGCCGAACTGGTGATCGTCATCTGCGGGCTTCTGCGCATAACGGATGACGAAATAGGCAATGAAGGCCGCAACAACGTTGACGGTCGATTCCAGACCGTCCGACAGCAGCGCTACCGACCCTGTGACCCACCAAGCCACGAGCTTGAGGCCAAGCACGCCGAAAGAAAGTGGAATGCCCCAGAATGCGAGCTTCCTTACCAGTGCATTGCCTTCAGTGTTCATTTTTTGCCCCCGTGCGGATGCGAACGAATTGCAGAACTGACCGCCAAAACGCACGAACCGCGCGCACGGGGTCTCCGTGCACGCGGTTCGTTATTTGCGCTTCCTATCGTTCAAACCGCAGCCGAGGTCAAGACCCATGAGGTCACGTCGAAGACGTCACCCCTCGCTTTTCTGCTCACAGAAACGGATACGGTTGCCGAATGGATCGATGACTTCCATGACATCGCCCCAGGGCAGTTCCTCGACACCAGGCTTCAGGAAGCGGTAGTCTTTGCCCGCCAGCTCTTTTTGGAAGGCATGCACGCCGTGCATGGTGGCGAAGATATTGGAGCCCGGCGTCGCGTCGCCATGATGGCCGCTGAGGTGAAGCCCCATTCCAGCCCGCGAAACCTGCATGTAGAGCGGGAAGTTTTCGCCGAAGCGGTGTTCCCAGTCGACCTTGAAACCGAGAAAATCAACATAGAATTCCCGCGCCTTGGCCTCATCGAAAATTCTGAGAATCGGGAATATCCGCGCAAAGCCAATGTGAGGAAGGTTTTCCCCACCCGCCGCGCTTGCATCCCGGGCGTCCACGTCACTGCCCATTCTGCTTGCCCCTAGTCACGCAACGGAGATGGTACCGGCCGCAACGGATGCGGCCGGTACGCCTGATCCTTATTCGGCTGCGACGATCTTGCCGTCCTGCCACTTGTAGAGCGAGAAAGCCTGCGATGACAGGTCGCCACTCTCGCCATAGGTGACCTTGCCGATCGCCGTGGCGAAAGCGTCACCGCTCTTCAGAGCCGTGATTACCGCTTCGGAATCCTTTGCGCTTCCAGCCTTCTCGATGCCGGCCTTCAGCACTTCGACGGCAGCGTAAGCGTTAAGGGTAAAGGCTTCCGCAGGAATGTTGGCGGCCTTTAGAGCTTCGGCAGCAGCCTTGGAATCTTCGTTCTTCAGGGCGTCGGAGGCGTTGGTGAAGATCGTGCCTTCACCAGCCTTGGCACCGATGTTCCAGAACTCGCTGTTAGACAGGCCGTCACCGCCGATGACGGCAGCCTTGGCGCCGATATCGTTCAACTGACGCACCAGAAGACCGGCCTCCGGATGGTAACCGCCGAAATAGACGATATCGACATTTTCAGACTTGAGGCGGGCCGTCAGCGCGCCGAGATCCTTTTCGCCTGGTGTCAGCGCGTCATAGAGAACTTCGGTAACGCCACCGGCATTCAGCGTGGTCTTGAAGGCATCCGCCAGACCCTTACCGTAAGCGCCCTTGTCGTGAATGATGGCGACCTTCTTGTCCTTAAGCTTGGCAAGAACGTATTTCGCCGCAACTTCTGCCTGCTGGTCGTCCCGACCGCAAGTGCGGAAAACATTGGCAAGGCCACGGTTCGTCAGGCCCGGCGAGGTCGCCGTGGGGGTAATCATCAGGACACCGTTTTCAGCAAACACGTCCGATGCCGGAATGGCAACGCCTGACGTGACCGGACCGACGACGAAATGGATGCCCTCGGCAACCAGCTGGTTTGCGGCCGACACACCCTGCTTCGGCTCGCCACCATCGTCTGCGAGCTTCAGAACGACCTGCTCTCCGAGAATGCCGCCCTTCTTGTTGATTTCATTGACTGCCGTCTGGGCGCCGTTCTTGACCTGGTCGCCATAGGCGGCGACGGGACCGGTAAGCGGCGCAATCAGGCCGATGACGATTTCGGCATGGGCAAGCGGTGCGAATGCGAAGGACGCTGCAAGCGTCACGCTGGTCAATGTCTTCAGTTTCATCCTGGTGTCTCCTTGGAAATGGGGTCTCAGCCCCGATGAGCGCCTTGGGCGCCGACCGAATGAAACTTCGCGGACGCCTCCCGGCGAAAACCCGTTCCATTTTTGAATTCCGAGCCTTCATTTCAACTCATACGGAAGGTTTGATGGCTTATGCAAGTCACCTTTGCTGGATAAGGTCTATTCGCGGTAAATCTATCGTCAGGCCAGCCTCGATCGTGTCATCGAAACGGGCAAGCGCAACGGCGTAAACGCTTGGCGTTTGGTCGCCGCAGGAGGATAATGGCGGCATGATATCAGCAGATGACGAATTTCTGACGGGTCTGCCCGTCTTCCGACATTTCGAGGACGTGGCCGACCCGGCGCTTTATCGCGCCCTGCCGCCGGGATGGGCGCTGGCCATTGCCGATATCATCGATTCGACAGGGGCGATCGGCACCGGCAGATATAAGTCCGTCAACATGGCGGGCGCTGCGGTCATCTCAGGCATATCGAACAGCCTCGGGCGTCACGACCTGCCCTTCGTGTTCGGTGGCGATGGAGCCGCCGTTGCGGTGCCACCGAACGGGATATCCCTTGCGCGCACCGCCCTTTCGAACGTGCAGCGCTGGGTGAAGGACGATCTCGACCTTTCGATGCGTGTGGCGCTTGTTCCGGTAGAGGACATACGCAACAACGGCTTCGATGTGCGCGTCGCGCGCTTTCAGGCAAGCGAGGATGTTTCCTACGCCATGTTTTCGGGCGGCGGCAACAGCTGGGCCGAGGCGCGGATGAAGGAGGGGCAATATGCCCTGCCTACGGTTGCGACAGGCGGTCGGCCGGACCTGACCGGCCTTTCATGCCGCTGGAACCCCATTCCGGCAACCCATGGCAAGGTGGTGTCGATCATCGCCATGCCGGGACCCTCACTGGATATGCCGGCATTCCGCCAGCTGGTCATCGATCTCGTCGATCTGGCCACGCAGGACGCAAGACAAGGCCACCCCGTGCCGGAGGATGGGCCGAAACTGGGCTTCGTGCGGGAAGGCCTCGGTCTGGAAGCCAGGGCAGGTGCGGCCTATCACGATAGCTGGGGCAAGGTGCGCCGTTCGCTGCGCATTCTCGGCGAGAGCTTCCTCGTGAATTTCCTAGCCATGACGGGATTGTCGCTCGGACGGTTTAATGCGGATCGCTATCGGCGCTCGGTTGCCAGCAACACCGATTTCAGGAAATTCGACGATGGCCTGAAAATGACGGTTGATATCGACGCCGAGAGGCTCGAAAAGATCCGTGCGCGGCTGGAGCTGGGGCGCCTCTCCGGCACCTGCTATTTCGGCCTGCACGAGCAGGACGCCGCATTGATGACCTGTATCGTGCCCTCCCCGCTTTCGAAGGACCATATGCATTTCGTCGATGGTGCCGACGGTGGATATGCGGCTGCGGCAAGCCGCCTAAAGCAACAGATACAGGCTGCGTCTTCACCCTGAGTGGCGCGGGCGACTTTTCACCGCATTACATGCGAGCCAGACGCCAAAAAAAGAAAAAACCGGCGTCATGCGCCGGTTTCAACGGAATGGCACCGCCGGGCCGTGGGATGGCCGTTAGATCAAGCGGCAGCAGTCTTGCTGCTCTTCTGCACCTGGCAATAAATCTCCTCGAGGGAAGCGAGGATTTTTTTGACGGATTCGGAATTGCTGGAATAATAGATGGTCTGAGCATCCCGTCTTGTTTTCACCAGCCGCTGGGCACGCAATTTCGAAAGATGTTGCGAGAGCGCGGACTGGCTGAGACCAACTTGGGAGGCGAGAACACCGACCGGCACTTCCGTATCCACCAGCGTGCACAAGATCATCAGGCGCTTGGGATTTGCCATCGCTGAGAGCAAGTCTGCAGCGGCGATGCTATGTTCCGACAGAGATTGGTTATCCATACGCTCAAGTCTCCTGATGACAGTCGGAAAGACCGTCATGGTGGCTATTATAGGTGGTCCAAAAGGTGTTTTTTATAATTCAGTCGATACGTTGTATATACCTAAATCTTGCTTATATCGTGTCCCCCTCCAAGACTATTCTTCATTGATCATTTACCTGGACATCTTGATCAAATTTTCAGACTTTCGCCTGTTTTTCGTCATTTTAGCAACAAACTGCTACATTCTCAGTAGTATTTGGAGCAAAAAACAATCAAAAATTGAGCACACAAATCTTGTCTTCCAATGTCTGGCTTCGTGACCACTACCTTACACCACCTTAAATTTAGCAAGGAGGTACAGAATCTAGTTTTACTTTGCGCAATTTTCTCAAAGTTTGCAATATGCTTTTTATTCGTAATTATTTTAATGCATAACTTATAATGTCTTCGGTATTCTTTTTCTTTATACCAGCATTAGGTAATACAAAAAGGCCTTCCGGGGAGGAAGGACTTTCGTTTTCTCGACCAATGCGAGTGTTTCTCATTTCTTGCGGTGGCGAGTGAGGCCTGTCACAATTTCGTCTGCGGAAATCGTGCCTATAATTGCGCCATTATCGACAACACCGATCGCGCCGGAATGTTTCGAGAGCGCATCGAGGATATCGATAAGCGGCGATGTCGGACGGGCGGTGGCGGCCACGTTCAACCGGCCGTTTTGTTCGTCCACGCCTGGCTTCATCACGTCCGCGGCGGTCAGCATGGAGATCGGGTTCATGTTCTGCACGAAATCCGCGACATATTGCGTAGCCGGTTGCTTGACGATCTGCTGCGGCGTGCCGCACTGGATGATACGCCCGCCCTCCATCATGGCGATGCGGTTGCCGATGCGGAATGCCTCGTCTAGATCGTGACTGACGAAGAGGATGGTTTTCTTCAACCGGCTCTGGAACTCCAGAAGTTCGTCCTGAAGGCGGCTTCTGATGAGCGGGTCGAGCGCCGAGAACGGCTCGTCCATCAAGAGAATGGGCGCTCCGGTCGCGAAGGCGCGCGCCAGCCCCACGCGCTGCTGCATGCCGCCGGAAAGCTCCCCCACCTTGCGGTCAGCCCAGGCGGACAGGTTCACCAGCTCAAGCTGCTCGGCCACCATGCGCTTGCGCTCGGCTTCCGGCGTCCCGGAAAGCTCCAGCCCGAAACCGACATTGTCGGCAACGTTTCGCCAGGGCAGCAGGCCGAATTGCTGGAAGACCATCGAAACCGTATGCATGCGCAGATCGCGCAGCGCCTTCGCCGTCGCCCGATAGGGATCGACAAAACCGGACGCCGTCTTCACGCTGACATTGCCGCGCACCACAGGCGCCAGGCCGTTAACGGCCCTGAGCAGCGTCGATTTACCGGAGCCCGAAAGCCCCATGAGCACGAGTATCTCGCCCTCATTTACCGAAAGCGAGGCATTCGCAACGCCGAGGACCAGTCCGGTCTGCTCGTTGATCTCGTCACGCGTGCTGCCCTTGTCGATCAGCGCCAGCGCCGCCTCGGGCCGGTCGCCGAAGACGATATCGACATTTCCGAAGATGATTGCATCACTCATAGATCATGCTCCGTACCGGGAAGGCGGAAAAGTCGGTCGAGAACGATCGCCAATATGACGATGCACAACCCAGCTTCGAAACCCATGGCGATGTTGACGGTGTTCAATGCGCGTACCACCGGCACCCCCAGGCCGTTGGCTCCGACGAGGGCGGAAATGACCACCATCGAGAGCGAAAGCATGATCGTCTGGGTAAGACCCGCCATGATCTGCGGCGCAGCGAAGGGAAGCTCCACCTTGCGCAGAACCTGCGATGGCGTGGCACCGAAGGCGATGGCCGCTTCCACCAGCGCCGGCGGCGTCGAAACGATGCCGAGACGGGTCAGTCGCACGGGCGCGGGAATTGCGAAGATGACGGTGGCGATAAGCCCAGGAACCATGCCGAGGCCGAACAGCACTAGCGCCGGAATGAGATAGACGAAGGTCGGAATGGTCTGCATCAAATCCAGCACCGGGCGCATGCCGGCATAGATCCACTTGCGCCGCGCCGCCAGTATTCCAAGCGGTATGCCGATGATCATGCAGACGGCGCTGGAGGCGAGAACGAGCGCCAGCGTTTCCGTCGTCGCCTTCCAGTACCCCAGATTGATGATGAACAGCAGACCAAGCGCCGTAAAGACCGGCATACCGACCGACCGCCTCGTCCAGGCTGAAAGAGCCGTCACAATCGCGACGATGACCAGCGGATGCGGCGCCTGCAAAACGTAAAGCAGGGCGTTAATGACGCTTTGGAAAATGAAAGAAAGCCAATCGAAGAAAAAAGCGAGATTGCCGGTCAGCCAGTCAATGGCCTCCTTGGCATATCGGCCGACGGGCAGGCGGTTTTCAGGAGCGCTGAGCCATTCCACGGTAAGACAAGACCTTTCGTGAACCAGAGCAATTCCAGTAAAAATGCGTAACGGTTTTGGGCCCGGAATTGCAAAAAAATAAGAAGAACAGGCATTGAAGGTGATCCCGTTTCACCGGAAATGCCGCTAATGCAGAAACGACGGCCGGCAACAGCATTGCCGGACACCGGGATCGCGCGTGACCCCGGATGCGAGAAAAATTCGCGGACCGAGATCATGCAAAGGACATCGTAATTTCCTGCAGTATCCGGCCTGTTTAAAAGGTTAGGCCGGATACATGCGTTGTCTGCAACCTAGAGGCCCAAGGCCTTCTTGACGGCGGGCAAGGCGTCAGCGCTGCCATCCTTGGTCTTGACGTTGGCAAGCCAGGGTTCGATCGCGGCCGGGTTGGCCTTCAGCCAGGCAGTCGCCGCCGCTTCGCCCTCGAGGCCATCATTCAGGATCTTGCCCATGATCTCGTTTTCCATGGGCAGGGAGAATTCCAGGTTCTTGAGAAAGACGCCAACATTCGGGCATTCCTCGGTGTAACCCTTGCGGACATTGGTGTAGATCGTCGCACCGCCGAGATTGGGGCCGAAAACCTCGTCACCGCCGGTCAGATAGGTCAGCTTGAAATTCGTATTCATGGGATGCGGTTCCCAGCCGAGGAACACGATCGGTTCGCCGGATTTCCCCGCGCGGGCAACCTGCGACAGCATGCCCTGTTCGGAGGATTCGACCACCTCGAAACTCTTCAGCCCGAAGGTGTCCTTGGCGACCATGTCGAGGATCAGGCGGTTGCCGTCATTGCCGGGCTCGATGCCGTAGATCTTGCCGCCGAGATCGCCGCTATGGGCCGCGATATCCTTGAAATCCTTGATGCCGAGTTCAGCACCCTTGGCATTGGTCGCGAGCGTGTATTTGGCGCCGGTCAGGTTTTCACGCAGCGTTTCAACCGACTTGTCGTCGCGGTAAGGCGCGATATCGCCTTCCATGGTCGGCATCCAGTTGCCGAGGAAGACGTCGATGTCCTTGTTTTTCAGGGATGTATAGGTAACGGGCACCGAGAGAAGCTTGACGTCGGTTTCATAACCGAGGCTCTTCAGCAGCACCGTGGCAGTCGCTGTGGTGGCAGTGATGTCGGTCCAGCCCACATCGGAAAAACGAACCTTGCCACAACTTGCCGGCTCCGCAGCGCCGGCTGCATTGAACGTCATGACGGAGATTGCTGCGGCCAAAGCCAGACAGCGACTTCTATTTGCAAACATCGCTTGCTCCCTTTTTTTCGTTCCCTTGCCATTATCAATATCTGCCGGATACAATCAACTCGCGTGCATTTGCGTGCTTTGGCCCGCCGTTTGCGACACGACGATGAAAATCTCCGGCCATTTAGTCCGCGATACGGACAGCTGCGGCATGCGGAAATCTGTGTTTTTCCCGTTGCGGCACTTTTCAACCCGACCCTTCGCCGTCAAAAGACGCGAAGGTGTACAGGGAGTGGACGATGGCAAAACTCTATTTCAATTATGCGGCGATGAACGCCGGCAAGTCGACCATGTTGTTACAGGCATCCTATAATTATCACGAGCGCGGCATGCGCACGTTGATTTTCACGGCCGCCTTTGACAACCGGGCCGGCTTCGGCCGGGTCGCGTCACGCATCGGCCTGTCGTCCGACGCACGGACCTTCGACGCAAACACCGATATCTTCTCCGAAGTGGAGGCCCTGCATGCCGAAGCGCCCGTTGCCTGCGTTTTTATCGATGAAGCCAACTTCCTGTCCGAACACCATGTCTGGCAGCTTGCCGGTATTGCCGACCGGTTGAACATTCCGGTGATGGCCTACGGCCTGCGCACGGATTTTCAGGGCAAGCTTTTCCCGGCCTCCAGGGAACTGCTCGCCATTGCCGACGAGCTTCGCGAAATCCGCACCATCTGCCATTGCGGCCGCAAGGCGACGATGGTCGCCCGTTTCGACAATGAAGGAAATGTGGTCAAGGAAGGCGCGCAGATCGATGTCGGCGGCAACGAAAAATACGTCTCCTTCTGCCGCCGCCACTGGGTCGAAACGGTCAAGGGCGACTGACCGTCTGCGGCCGGTTGCCGCATTTGATTTTTCGCAAGGATGGCTCCCCTGCTCCTGCGCTAAGACCATGCGGACACATTCGCGTGGATGTGCTTTCTCTCAGGAGCAAAAGATATGCACAACAAAACTGCCACCGTCGCCAGCCTTGCCATCGCTGCTGCCCTCCTTGCCTTTCCCGCCCTGTCGGCCGAAATCGAGGTGAAGATGCTCAACAAGGGCAGCGATGGCCAGGCGATGGTCTTTGAACCGGCAACCGTCAAGGCAGCTGTCGGCGACGTCATTTCCTTCGTGCCCGTCGACAAGGGTCATGATGCGGCTGCAGTCAAGGAAATGCTTCCCGAGGGCGTTGCGGACTTCAAGGGCAAGATGAACGAGACGGTGAAACTGACCGTCGAGAAGGACGGCGCATACGTCGTCAAATGCACGCCGCATCTCGGCATGGGCATGGTCGCCCTCGTTGTGGTCGGCGATGCCGCACCGGCCAATCTGGATGCCATAAAGACCGGCAAGCTGCCGAAAAAGGCGCGGGAGCGGCTGGACGCCGAAATTGCCAAGCTCGGTCTGTAACCGCCTGTCACCTTGTTAAGGCGATACATGCTCCACGCGTAGTTCCGGAACACGGGAACGACCCGCGCGGACCGCAGGTTGAGAAAAGTTTCGCAATCATGTTGTATCCCGGTGGGTAGGGACATATCTGGAAGACAGTAAACGACCGCGGTTGTTGCGAAGCGCCAAAAGGCGCATGGCCGAACCGCGGTTGTTCCTTCCGGCGTTCAGCCCCACGGGCAGAGGAGACTATGACGACATGATCGACCGGATAACCGCTTTGATTCAGGCAGCCTTCAACGCCATCGGCAAGGCCGCCGGTCTCGTCGTCGCCTGGCTTCTGTGGCCTTTCATGGCCGCCCACGGCTGGTATCGCGACCGCAACTGGATCATCAAGGGTCCGATCGCTCTGGTGCTCATCCTTCTGGCCGGCTTTTACGGATACTTCTTCTGGCAAACGCAGGTCTGGACGAATTTCGACCCGGATTATATTTCCCGTTACAAGCTTGCCGAACGCACGGTGCCGCCCGGGCAGGAATTGCCGGCTGCAACACCCACGGCCACCGCCGGCGCCACCGGTGCTGCCGCAAACACCTCCGCACCGGTATGCCAGCGCTCGGCTATCGTCGATGCTGCCGCCGATCTTACCGATTTCAACGTCAATCAGAATGCATGGATTTCCTCCATGCTGCTCTATCGTCTCGGCCTTTTCGGCGTGGACTGGGACAGCACGCCATTTCTGGACAACAAGGCGTCCTTCCAGCGCGGCGTGAATCAGGCGGTGCGCCGCACCGCGGTGGAACTGGTGGATACGCTCGGTCGCGTTCGCGGAACCTCCGGTATCAACAACAATCTCCAGGAAGCGCGCGGGAACATGCAGTTCAGCGAATATTCCTGGTATTTCGGCCTCGATCCGTTTGGCCCCAAAACACCGACACCGAGCTACTATCGCGCCGCCATCCGCAGCTTCCAGGCATTTAACGGTGAACTCACCGCCTGCAAGGCCGTCTTCGATACCCGCGCCGATAACCTCATCCAGTTCATCGACCGCATTGCCGGCGATATCGGTTCGACATCGGCCATTCTGCGCGAGCGTTCGGAAAACTATAATGGCGGCTGGTTCGACACTCGCGCCGACGACCGTTTCTGGTTCGCCTATGGCCAGCTCTATGGTTATTACGGCGTGCTGTCGGCAGCCGGATCGGACTTCGCGCAGGTTATTCGCGAACGCAATCTGACCAATCTGTGGAATGACACTCTGGGGCAGACCCGTGCGGCGCTACGCATCCAGCCGGCAATCATTTCCAACGGCGACGAAAGCGGTTGGATCATGCCCTCGCACCTTGCCACCATGGGATTTTACGTTCTGCGCGTTCGCTCCAACCTCGTCGAGCTTCGCTCCGTTCTCGACAGGTAAGGCAACAGCTTGGACCGGCATGAAAATCAGCTTATCAGGCCAAGGCGTATCGTCTTGGCCACCAGCTGCGCGCGGTTGACGCAATCCAGCTTGCGAATGGCGTTGTTCATATAGGTATTGACGGTGTGCTCCGAGATGGACAGAAGCTCGGCAATCTCCACGGAGGTCTTGCCCTGCGCAGTCCAGCGAACCACGTCGAGTTCCCGCTTCGTCAGTGGTGAGGGGAGTTTTGAGCCTGCGCGACAAAGCCGGTCATAGGCCTCCAGGGCGTGAAGGGCGATCATGCACAGCTCGTTCAGCGAACCCTGCGACAGGACATCGCAATCGCCCGCGAAATTCATCAGATGCCGGTTTCCGTCCATGCCGTTCACCGGCACCAGAAGACCGGAAGTGATGCCCATGCCGCGCAGCAGGGTTGAGACTTCCAACAGCGAGCCGGAGTTGATGTCCTTATCGTCAAGAGACCAGTATTGCGGCATCATCGATGAAGCGCCGCGCTTTATGACGGGGCAATCTGCAAGTTCACCGTCCCGGGTCATCGCATTCACCACCCACACCGGCAGGCTGCTTTCCACCACTATCGGCAGGGCATAGGCATTGCGAATGCTCGGCAGCTTCAGCAACGTCACGTAGGAATAACTGAACGCCTGCATCACCTGCTGCAGCGCCGCCAGCCATTGGGGTCTGTCAATGGCAGCCGAAAGGTCGCGGCAAAGTCTGGCCTGGCGCTCCGTCTTTGGCATTCAGGCGCCACCCGGCGGTGGGCGCAGGACACCCAGAAGCGACGACCAGGCGGCATGGGCAAACAGTGTTGCAACCTTCATATCGGGCGGACCACCTTGACTAAAGTGCCGGTTTTTCGGGTTTATCCTTCGGCTTGGCCATCAATTTCTCCAGGAAACCGAGCATGACCGCCGAGACGACAAAGGCCAGATGGATGATGGTGAACCACATCAACTGGCTGTCCGTATACTGACTGGCGTTGAGGAATATCTGTAGCAGGTGGATCGACGAAATCGCCACAATCGACGATGCGACCTTGATTTTCAGGCTGCCGGCATCAAGCTTGCCCAGAAATGAAACCTCGTCATCCGCCTCATCGAAACGGCTGACGAAATTCTCATAGCCGGAGATCATCACCATGACGATAAGGCTCGCGACCAGCGCCGCATCGATCAGCCCGAGCATGGCGAGGATCATGTCCGATTCGTCGTAAGTGAAAACGTTTTTGGCGACCTTCAGGAACTTCAGCGCGAAGGAAAATGCATAAACCGCCAGCGCCGCGACGAGCCCGAGATAAAACACGACGAGCAGCCAGCGGCTGGAGAGAATGATCCGCTCGACGAGCAGTTCAAGTGACTTCATTTCCGTATCCGATTACTTTTTTGTATATTGTTGGAGCATGCATTCTTCCGCCATCTAAACTGGCTGCGAATATCCTAGCAAGCGTCAATGTCGGGACTTTGGCCGGAACCCGGCATTTTCGGGCCTCTCCACCGGTCCGAATGCAGTCTCACGGAGCGTCACATTTTTGCCACGCACCGTTATGCTTTAAAACATGATGATAAAAGTCATATATAATATGTTGACAGTTATGATCATGTTTTTTAGTCCTCAGCAATCGGCTTGCCCGTAACAAATCAAAACAGTTTCAGCCGCGACAGCAAGCGCGGCGCGTTTTTGCGCGCCATAGCTTCTGCGCGCGCCTATCCGGGGGTATTTAATGTCCATCTCGCGCACACATTCGGCGCTGTTTTTGTGCACTGCCATGTCTCTTCTGCCCTTTGCCGGACCTGCGCAATCGCAGGATGCCGCGTCGCAGACGAACGACACCACCACGCTGGAGAAGATCGTGGTCAAAGGCAAGCGCGTCAAAAGCGCGAATGCAGCCGCCGACACACCGCTTGCAAGCCAGACGACGGCGGAAGACATCAGGAAGAAAGACATCGGCAGCATCAAGGACCTCGGAAACTCCACCGAGCCGGGCGTCGATTATGTGGATGCCAAGCCCGGCAGGCCCGGCGGCCTGTTCATTCGCGGTCTGGGCGGCGCCCGTGTCGTGACCCTGATCGACAATATTCCCGTTCCCTTCTTCAACAATTTCGCCCGTCAGGGACAGGCCACGACGACCCTGAGTGATACCAGTTCGAGCTTTGATTTTTCATCGCTTTCCACGGTTGACGTTGTACGCGGCGCCGATTCCAGCCGCATCGGTTCCGGCCCCCTTGGCGGCGCACTCGTTCTGCGCACGCTTGAGCCGGAAGACCTGATCGGTGAAGGCAAGGACTGGGGCGGTGTTGCCAAGACCACCTATGACAGCGAGGACAGAAGCGTCGGCGGATCGCTCGCCGTTGCAAAGAAGATCGAAAACACCTCGGTTCTGTTCCAGGGCTCCTACAAGCGCGGCAACGAAACGGACAATAAGGGCTTCGCCGATATCTACGGAACCCGCCGCACCAAGCCCAACCCGGCAGATACCTACGAAAGCAACCTGATGTTCAAAATCCGCCAGGATCTGGAAGGCGGCCACCGCATCGGACTTACGGCCGAGCGTTATTCATTGAGAGATCGCAGCGACATGCGAACCCTGCAAGGCGTCAGCGTATCGGGATCGACTTACCGTATTGGCGACTACAGCGGCTACGAGGATACGGAGCGCGACCGCGTATCGCTCGATTACGAATATGAAGCGCCGTCGACAGACAGCCTGATCGATGCAGCCAATCTGTCGCTCTACTGGACGCGCCTCTCCAAGGAATCCGGCGCTGGCAACCGGCTGACCAACAACTCGCTCTATATCCGCGAAGACAGCATGCGCAACAGCGCTTTCGGCATCGTCGGCGGCCTTGAATCCGGCTTCGAACTCGGCGGCGTGCAGCACACCGTGCGCTTCGGCGGCAACGCCATGACAACCGATTTCAGCCAGGCACTTTATGCCAACACAGGCGGAGTGACCTCATCGTCACAGTCGGACATGCCTGACGTGAGCGGCAAGAGCCTTGGCCTCTATCTCGATGACGAAATCGCGTTTGGAAACGGTTTCCGGCTCACCCCCGGCCTGCGCTTCGATTCCTACGATTACGATCCGGATGGCTCGGTATCCAGCAACAGCGGTTACAACACCTTCGGCCTGCCAAGCGGCAATAGCGGTTCGCGCTTCTCGCCGAAGCTGCTCGCGACATACGACGTGACGCCGGAATTGCAGCTCTTCGCACAATGGTCGATGGCCTATCGCGCTCCGACCATCAACGAGCTTTATCTGAACTTCTCGAATATCAGCTCCGGTTATGCCGTGGTCGGCAACTCCGCACTCAACCCCGAAACCAGCAACGGCTTTGAAATCGGCGCCAATTACGCATCCGGCGATCTGACGGGGAGCCTGACGCTGTTCCACAACAAGTACAAGAACTTCATCGAGCAATACACGACCTCGACGACGCTGTTCCCCGGCTTCGGCGGCAGGGGCAACGGATCGCTCTTCACCTATCGCAACCGCAACAATGTTGAAATCTCCGGCGTGGAAGCCAAGGTCCGCAAGGAACTCGCAAACGGCTTCTTCGCCCATGCGTCGCTTGCTTATGCTTATGGCAAAGACACAGACAGCAACGAATTCATCCGCACGGTGGCGCCGTTCAAGTCCGTCCTCGGCGTCGGCTACGCACAGGAGACATGGGGCACGGAATTCACCGGCATCTTCTCCTCGCATATGCGTGACGACAAGGTGGCCACAACCTACGACGCACCCGGTTACGGCATCTTCAACCTGACCGGCTGGTGGGAACCGGAACAGACCAAGGGCCTGCGTATTCAGGCCGGCGTCTACAACCTGTTCGACAAGCAATACTGGAACGCCGTCGGCGTTCGTGACGTCAACCCGAATGCCGTCAGCACCGTCAACCAGCCTGTCGACTTCTATACGGAAGCGGGACGCACCTTCAAAATCTCTCTGACCCAGAAATTCTAAACCCGGTCGGAACATCATCTCCAGTCGGGGCGGCCTTCGGGTCGCCCCCTTTTTATCAGCGGCAGTAGAGATAACCTCCCTTTCGCTCCAGCACGTCGAGATGCAGGTGATCCTGATGGGTCGCGTCGCTGCCGGGGGAAAGAACGGTTCGGAAGAACAGGCAGGCGGCGGCTGTGAACGTCCGCTGGAAGGCACCTTCCATCGTTCCATCCTCGCCGCGCGGCTTCATCACCAGCGGATCGCCCTTGTCAAAGGAAATGGTGGAAATGTCGACAGCATTGCCCTTGGCATGTTCGGAAATCTTGCCGGTTTCGGCACTGTTGCGGTTGCGGCAAATATAGGTCGAGGCATTTGCAATCGCCGTTACCTTTTTGTCCGGCAGGGCGAGAGCCGCAGCCGGCAGCATCATCTCCTTTGTCCAGCGCGATAGCGCAAGGGCCGTTTCGCAGCGCATGGTGCCAGACGGTTCAAGCTTGATGCCCGGCAGCACCACGGAAAGCTCGATCGGCGCTTCGATACCGCACCCCTGCTCTTCGTCGCGGATCGGCTCGAGCTCTTTGAATTCCGCGCCGATTTCCTTCAATGCGCCAAGGCAGGCCTGAAGCTCTGCCGGGTCTTCCGGCTTCACAGGCTCCGGCGGTTTTTCCTCGGGTTTCGTTGCTTCGACAGCCGGAGCTACCGTCTCACCGCCGTTTTGCCCCTTGTCGTCTTTCTTCTTGTCCTCGGCACCCTTCCCTTCCGCGTCGGATTTTCCTTCTTCAGGCGGTTGCGGCTTGGGGGTCGGCTTCGGTGTGTCTTCGGGCGTCTGCGCGCCCTTATCGGCCGGCTTTTCCGTTGTGGCGGGTGCTCGCTGTTCGCCAGGCTTCGGCTGTGGCACCGGCACCTGTGGCGGCGGTTCGGAAGCGGAAATAAGAGCGAGACTCGTCATCAGAAGACACAGGCGATGAAGCATTTTCCGGGGCACTCCTGACTGTTTCGGCAGGACAGGAACGCAACTCGCGCCGGTAAGGTTCATTCCGTCGCCGGAATCCGCTTGCCAAGGCGAATTGTGCAGGCTAACAATTTTCCCATGAACATCGTGTCTATGAACATTGCTAACTGGTGGTGGAGCAGCTTTACGCGGCCTTGACCAGTCATGTCTTCAGACAAAGTCCAAGCCGCCCGAATTTTCAGGCGGCTTTTTTGTTATTCTGCCGCCTGTCATCGGGCCTGAAAAACGGGAAGTGCGAAAGAAATGGTAACGATCATTCAGGATGACGGAGCGGAAACCTACGAGACGAAAGGCGGCATAAAGGTCAGCCGAAAGCGTCGCGCCGCCGAATATGCCAGCGCCATCGACAACTACATCGAAAAGCTCGATGCCCATCGCGGCGCGGTTTTCTCGTCCAACTACGAATATCCGGGCCGCTACACGCGCTGGGATACGGCCATCATCGATCCGCCGCTCGGCATTTCCTGCTTCGGTCGCCAGATGTGGATCGAAGCATATAACGGTCGCGGCGAAGTACTGCTCGACTTCATCACCGAAAAGCTGAAGGCGACGCCCGATCTGACGCTTGGCGCATCCTCCGTCCGCCGTCTCGACCTCACGGTCAACGAGCCGGACCGCGTCTTTACAGAAGAAGAACGCTCGAAAATCCCGACCGTCTTCACGGCGCTGCGCGCCATCGTCGACCTGTTCTATTCGAATGCGGATTCGGCCATCGGCCTGTTCGGCGCCTTCGGTTACGATCTCGCTTTCCAGTTCGACGCGATCAAGCTTTCGCTCGCGCGCCCGGAAGACCAGCGCGACATGGTGCTGTATCTGCCCGACGAAATTCTCGTCGTGGACCATTATTCCGCCAAGGCCTGGATCGACCGTTACGATTTCGAGAAGGACGGTGTAACGACGGACGGCAAGTCCTCAGAGATCGCGCCCGATCCCTTCAAGACCACCGACACGATCCCGCTCAAGGGCGATCACCGTCCCGGCGAATATTCCGAGCTGGTGGTGAAGGCCAAGGAAAGCTTCCGACGCGGCGATCTGTTCGAGGTCGTTCCCGGCCAGAAGTTCATGGAGCGCTGCGAAAGCAATCCATCGGCGATCTCCCGCCGCCTGAAGGCGATCAACCCCTCGCCCTATTCCTTCTTCATCAATCTCGGTCATCAGGAATATCTGGTCGGTGCTTCGCCGGAAATGTTCGTGCGAGTCTCCGGCCGTCGCATTGAGACCTGCCCGATTTCAGGCACCATCAAGCGTGGCGACGACCCGATTGCCGACAGCGAGCAGATCCTGAAGCTGCTGAATTCGAAGAAGGACGAGTCCGAACTGACCATGTGCTCGGATGTGGACCGCAACGACAAGAGCCGCGTCTGCGAGCCGGGTTCGGTGAAGGTCATCGGCCGCCGCCAGATCGAGATGTATTCGCGCCTCATCCACACGGTCGACCACATCGAGGGCCGTCTGCGCGACGACATGGATGCCTTCGATGGCTTCCTCAGCCACGCCTGGGCCGTCACCGTCACTGGCGCACCGAAGCTCTGGGCCATGCGCTTCATTGAAAGCCATGAGAAGAGCCCGCGCGCCTGGTATGGCGGTGCAATCGGCATGGTCGGTTTCAACGGCGACATGAATACCGGGCTTACGCTGCGCACCATCCGTATCAAGGATGGCATCGCGGAAGTCCGCGCCGGTGCGACGCTTCTCAATGATTCCAATCCGCAGGAAGAAGAAGCCGAAACCGAACTGAAGGCATCCGCCATGATCGCGGCCATTCGCGATGCAAAAGCCACAAACTCGGCCGCCACCAAGCGCGATGCCGCCAAGGTGGGCACCGGCGTCAAGATCCTGCTGGTCGATCACGAAGACAGTTTCGTGCACACGCTGGCGAATTATTTCCGCCAGACGGGCGCCACGGTTTCCACCGTCAGAACGCCGGTCGCAGCGGAAGTCTTCGACCGCTTCCAGCCCGATCTCGTCGTGCTTTCGCCCGGACCGGGCAGCCCGACGGATTTCGACTGCAAGGCGACGATCAAGGCCGCCCGCGCCCGCGAGTTGCCGATCTTCGGCGTGTGCCTCGGTCTTCAGGCGCTGGCGGAAGCCTATGGCGGCGAACTTCGCCAACTTGCGGTACCAATGCACGGCAAGCCCTCACGCATCCGCGTGCTGGAGCCAGGCCTGGTCTTCTCCGGTCTCGGCAAGGAAGTGACCGTCGGTCGCTACCATTCGATCTTCGCCGACCCTTCCACCCTTCCGCGTGATTTCATCATCACCGCTGAAAGTGAAGACGGCACGATCATGGGCATCGAACACGCCAAGGAACCGGTAGCCGCCGTTCAGTTCCACCCGGAATCGATCATGACTCTCGGCCAGGATGCCGGCATGCGCATGATCGAGAACGTCGTGGTGCATCTCACCCGCAAGGCGAAAACCAAGGCAGCGTAAACATCCTGCATCGGCGGCGTCACTTCGGCGCCGCCGGGCAAGCCTCAAACAGCGCGACTTCGAGATCGCCTGCTGCCTAGCTACGCGGCAGCGATGTGGAAATGCACAGCGCGAATTTCTTCAAAAGTTGCATGTCGAAGTGGCCTTCCCGGCGCAACATCCACGTCAGCGCTTCGTTTGCCGTCCACGGCTTCTTGTAGGGCCGAACCGAGGTTACGGCGTCATAGACATCGCAGATCGCCGCAATGCGCGCGTAAAGACTGATCTCGTTTCCGGCGCAGCCGCTGGGATAACCGCCGCCATCAATGCGCTCGTGATGATTGAAGCAGACATCCAGAACCATGGCCGGCATCTGCTCGTTGCGAGACAAGATATCCCGGCCAAACGTTGGATGAAGATTGATGATTTCCCGCTCGGTGGCGCTTAACCCTTCCGCCTTGTTGAGGATCGACGAAGGAATTTCCACCTTGCCGATATCGTGCAGCAGGCCGCTGATGCCGAGCAGATCGACCGTTTCCTTGTCCAGCCCGAGATAATTGCCAAAATGGATCATCAACCCGCTGACGGAAACCGAATGCACGAAGGTCGTCTCGTCCTTCGACTTCAACCGGGTAACGCCGATGAAAATCGCCGGGTTCGACTGGACCGCATCGGAAATCTTGCCGGCCGCCGCTGTCATGCCCTTGAGGGACACGCAGCCACCGGCTTCGGCAACGGCAAATGTCTCGGCAATGGCATCGGCGGCAGAGCGCACGGCATGGGTGATGGCAGCCATGGTTTCGGGGCCATTGTTTAATCGCGGCGGGACAGTTCCAGAGTACGGCCTACCCTCGACATCGTTTCCCCTGGCCGTATTGATGATGATGCTTTCAGCGCCGCTCAATTTCAATTGACGCATCAACTCTTCATGGCGCAGAAGAAATCGATATCGCTGCAAAAATTCGCTGTTCGAAAGCGCTCCCTCGACCGCTTCGATAAACATGCCAACCGTCAATTGCTGGGTAGAAATTCGTTTGAGCATCAGACGCTTTTATTTTCCTTCCCGGGAATGGTAACCTCCGCTGGCAATTGCTGAAAAGACCGGGACCAACCGGTATTCCTCCAAGGGTAAGTTACGCATTCCTAACATTGTTCAATTTTGGAACTTAAACATAAGATAGCACGAATATGAAAATTTTTTACTCTGGATATATTTAAAACGCAAAGAATCAATTCGATTAAGCCAAGAAACAACCTAAGAATGTAAATACTGAAAATTCTCGCGAACGACGTAAACCAGGAGCCGAAGAAAAGCCGCATGAATTCGAAACTTGAAACGCGCATCGATCAGGGTACGGGCCGTGAACCGGCAGATATAGTTCTCAAGGGCGGACGATTCTTCGACCTCGTAACTGGAGAACTTGTTGCCTCCGACATCGCCATATGCGGCGATACCATCGTTGGAACTTGCGAAAGCTACAAGGGTCGCAGGGAAATCGACATTTCGGGGAAAATCGTCGTTCCAGGTTTCATCGATACCCATCTCCACATCGAATCATCGCTGGTCACGCCGCACGAATTCGACCGCTGCGTTCTGCCCTACGGCGTTACCACCGCCATCTGCGACCCGCATGAGATCGCCAATGTTCTGGGCGCGGAGGGGCTTCGGTTCTTCCTGGACAGTTCCATGGAAACCATCATGGACATCCGCGTGCAGCTCTCGTCCTGCGTGCCCGCAACCCATCTGGAAACCTCGGGCGCCGATCTGCCGATCGAAAAACTGCTGCCGTTCCGTGATCATCCGAAGGTTATCGGCCTTGCCGAATTCATGAATTTTCCGGGTGTCATCCACAAAGACCCGGTATGCATGGCAAAACTCGAAGCCTTTCAGGGACAGCATATCGACGGACACGCGCCGCTTCTGTCGGGAACGGCGCTGAACGGATATCTGGCAGCCGGCATCCGCACCGAACATGAGTGCACCAGTGCTGCCGAGGCTTTGGAAAAGATCCGCAAGGGCATGCATATTCTCGTGCGCGAAGGCTCGGTCTCAAAAGACCTGCACGCCCTGATGCCTGTTATCACCGAGCGTCTGTCGCCTTATCTTGCGCTTTGCACCGATGATCGCAACCCACTCGACATCGCCGAACAGGGTCATCTCGATTATATGATCCGCACGGCAATCGCCAACGGCGTGGAACCGCTCGCCATCTACCGCGCCGCCTCGATTTCCGCCGCAAAGGCCTTCGGCCTGCGCGATCGCGGTCTTATCGCACCGGGCTGGCGCGCCGACCTCGTGGTGATCGACACCTTGCAGAACTGCAAGGCCGGCATGGTCTTCTCCGGCGGCCGTATCGTCGATGACGCGCTGTTTGCCACCCGCAAGCCGGTCGCGCCCGTCGGTCTTGACAGCGTCAAGGCAAGACCCGTGCTCGCCGCCCATTTCGGCGTGCCGGTCGCGCAAGGCGAGACCCCGGTGATGGGCGTTCTCCCCGGCAAGATCATCACCGAACATCGCCGCTACACGCTGCCGACGGACGGCAACCAGACGACTGTCGATCTCGCAAACGACATCATCAAGGTCGCCGTCATCGAGCGCCATGGCAAGAACGGCAACCACGCCAACGGCTTCGTGCAGGGCTTCGGGCTGAAGAAGGGCGCCATCGCCTCCACTGTCGGTCATGACAGCCACAATATCTGCGTTGTCGGCGTTAACGAGGACGACATGGCGCTGGCCGCCAACCGGCTCGGCGAAATCAAGGGCGGTTTCGTGGTGGTCGAAGACGGCAAGGTGACGGGCGAGATTGCGCTCCCGGTTGCCGGGTTGATGAGCCTTGAACCTTACGAAACGGTACGAGACACGCTCCACACCCTGCGAAAGGCAGCCTATGCGCTCGGCACGACGCTCGAGGAGCCCTTCCTGCAGGTGGCTTTCCTGCCGCTACCCGTCATCCCGCACCTGAAGATTTCCGACATGGGCATGGTGGATGTGGATCGGTTTGCACTGATCTGACGATGGAGTTTATCGGCCGGAAACAGCGTAATCTGCTTATGCCGCGTTTCTGAGACGGCGCGAGCCGTCTCAGATTTTCGTTTCTGCAGGCCAGGTCACGTAATAATATTTGCCCGCGACCCTGCCAAAATAGGCGTGGTTGCCCGTCGTCTTGTCGACATAGCTGCCACTTGCATCCTTGGAAAGGACGCCGCTTTCGTTACGTTTGAGCTGCGAGTTCAGGAAATCCGCCCAGTTGGTCTTGGCGATATCCGTAGCAGTTGTCGACCTGGCGTTTTTCTGACTCGGATCCCATGCGCTGATAGATTTGCCCTGCGTGGGGTCCGAGATCTGCAAGCGCCCGCCCGCAAAAGCACTCATCATCGATTGGGAACGCAGGTATTGCGCCGGGTCGTCCCCCGCTTTCGAAAGCTTGACCTTCAGATTTCGCATAAAGCCTGATGACGCGAGATATTCGATTGACGACATTTTTGGCGTTGCATTCGTTGTGGATGCGCGGACTGACGATTGTCCGGAAGCGAAAACGCTTCTGATGGATGTCGCGGGGGCAGTCTGAACCTTGGAACGTGAGGATGCGGAACTAGCGGTGGTAAGTTGACTCGAATTCTTGATCGAAACGGACATGACAATCCCTACTTCGCTTTATAGTTATTATCCGAAAATACATAATTATTCAGTCAATAATAATCCAAACTTGCGCAAAGCTCGCCAAATTCATAAGAAATAAATAAAAATGAACAGAATATTTCGTTTTTCTTAGATTAAAAATGATAAATTACATAAATTAATTCAAATTTTCATATTTTTAAATAAATTAATACATAAATTAGTATGAAAATAAGTACTATCGCCTATGGGCAATTTGCATCGCGTCACCAAGTCCAACGCGGCGCAAGTTCCCGGAATAAGCATAAAAGAGCCGAGCGACGTCCGCATGAAAATGCCGGTTCAGACAAGGCGAAACGGACGGATTGCTAAATCGGCTGACTTACAGCATCGGCAAGTCATGAATGCGATGGCAGCAGCTTGCGGAAATAAACCACCCGTTCGGTCTCCTCAAACCCCAGCGCCGCGTGCATGCGGTGTGAATCGACATTGGCAATATCGGCATCGGAGGCAAGCTCGCTCACGCCCCTGCTGATCGCCCAGCGGGTGACCTCGGCGATCAATGCCGCGGCAACGCCCTGACCGCGGAATTCTTCTTCCACATAAACGCCTTCGAGAAACGCAACAGGCGAGGTATCGCATCCGTTGACATAATCCCGCCGGAGGCTGACGTCGGCAAAACCGATGGCCATTCCGACCAGATCATAGGCAATGAAACCGGCGTCGTTGTCGGAGAGGTTCTGCAATTCCGCCCTGTGTTCGGCAACGGAGGCATCGGGCCATAAACGGTGGCGCAAAAGGGACCAGTCGTCCAGAGATGCTGCGGCGTGCCTGATGGAAAATTGCAGGCTCAAGCGACGACCCCGCAAAACACGTCCAACCCCTCAAGCTTCACGATCCCGGCGTCGAACAGCGGCTCAAAACTTGGCATCGGCAGGATATCCGTGACCTCCATACCCTTCGGGACAGGAAATTCCACCGCCTCACGGGTCAGGTTGAAAACGAACAGCAGCTTTTCGTCACCCTTGTGGCGCGTGAAGGCCAGCACGTCGAGATTGGTCTTGATGAAGTCCATATCGCTGTCGCGCAATGCTCCATGGGTTTTGCGGAAGGACAAGACCGCGCGGTAGTGGTTAAGAACCGAGTCCGGCTTGCGCTCCTGCGCATCCGCCGCCTGCATGGCGTGGACATAGGGCACCGGCAGCCACGGCTTTTCCGCGCTTGAAAAACCCGCATTCGGCTTGCCGGTTTCCCACACCATCGGCGTGCGGCACCCGTCACGCCCCTTGAAGGCGGGCCAGAAGCGAATGCCGTAGGGGTCACGCAAATCCTCGAAGGCCAGTTCGGCCTCGGTCAGGCCCAGCTCCTCACCCTGATACAGACATATAGAGCCGCGCAGGCTGGCGAGAACGCAGATGGCGAGCTTCGCAACCCGCGTCTGCTCCTCGGAGCCTTCGGAAAACCGGCTCAGATGGCGCACCACATCGTGGTTGGAAAAAGCCCAGCACACCCAGCCATCCGTCACCACCTTGCCGAAGGTTTCGACCGAGCCCCGCAGGTGTTTTGCGCTGAAATCCGGGCCAAGCAGATCGAAGGTATAGCACATGTTGAGTTTGTCATTGCCGGATGTGTAGGCCGCGACCGTCTTCAGCGAGCGTGCGCCGTCCCCCACCTCGCCCACGGTGGCGCGGCCCTCATATTCATCGAGAAGCGCGCGGAAGCGCTGGAGGAAGGCCACGTTTTCCGGCCGCGTCTTGTCGTAGAGATGATCCTGCATGCCATAAGGATTGACGTCGGACGCATCGAGACCAAAGCTTTCGTCGTCCAAAAGCGGCGGGTTGTCGCGCAACAGCTTGTCGTGGAAATAGTGATTGACGGTATCGAGACGAAAACCGTCCACGCCGCGATCGAGCCAGAACCGTACGGTTTCCAGAAGCGCATCCTGAACATCCGGATTGTGAAAATTGAGATCCGGCTGCGAGGCGAGAAAGCTGTGCATGTAATATTGCTTGCGCACGCCATCCCATTCCCATGCCGGCCCGCCGAACACCGAAAGCCAGTTGGTGGGCGCCGTGCCATCCGGTTTGGGATTGGCCCAAACATACCAGTCCGCCTTGCTGTTGATGCGGCTTGCACGGCTGTCCACGAACCAGGGATGCTTATCGGATGTATGCGAAATCACCTGGTCGATGATAACTTTCAGCCCCAGCCGGTGCGCCTCGGCCATCAATGCATCGAAATCGGCAAGCGTGCCGAACATCGGATCGACATTGCAATAATCGGATACGTCATAGCCCATATCGGCCATGGGGGAGGTAAAGAAAGGCGAGAGCCAGATGGCATCGACGCCGAGCGAGGCGATGTAGGGCAGCCGCTTCGTCACCCCGGCAAGATCGCCGTAACCGTCGCCGGTCGTATCCTGAAAGGATCGCGGATATACCTGATAGATCACCGCCCCCTTCCACCAGTCCGATTGCGCTTGGGATTTGTGGACCGGGGCATGGGTTGTCGGCATGAGCGATCTCCTAATGAGGGTTGGTCCGAGAATATAAAGCAGCTGTCCCTGCGTAAACCGGAACTTCGCAAATGCCCAAAATCACCTCGAAGCGGGCTTGTCAGGCACCTCCTGTCGTCGTAATCCCGAAGGTAAAGCAAGTGGAGGATGACGGCGTGGGCGGACGGTTTCTGTCGATTGGCGAATGTATGGTGGAACTGTCGCAGGCCGGAAACGGGCTGCTGCGCAAGGGTTTTGCCGGTGATACCTTCAATACGGCATGGTATGCACGTGCCTGTCTGCCAGAAGACTGGTCCGTCGATTATTTCACGGCACTCGGCGACGATCCTCTTTCGCAGGACATGCTGGCCTTCATTGCAGATGCCGGTATCGGCACGGAAAAAATCCGCAGCATCAAGGGCGGCACACCCGGCCTTTACCTCATCAACCTCAAGGATGGTGAGCGCACCTTCAGCTATTGGCGCAACGCCGCCGCAGCAAGGCAACTCGCAGCAGATGCGGACCACCTGCGCAAGACGGTGGAAAGCGCCGACGTCATCTATTTTTCTGGCATCACGCTCGCCATTCTCGCCTCGCCGCACGATGTAGATACTTTCCTTGCGGAACTGCGCCGCGCCAAGGCAGCGGGCAAGCCCGTGGTCTTCGACCCGAACATCCGCCCGCGCCTCTGGTCCGACAAGGACACGATGCTGGAGACGATTACCAACGGCGCACGCGCCGCAACGCTGGTAATGCCAAGTTTCGATGACGAAGCCAGCCATTTTGGTGACACATCCGTCGAGGCCACAATCGAGCGTTACCGTGCGCTCGGCGTCGCCAACATCGTCGTCAAGGATGGCGCAAAGGGTGCGACACTCGATTTCAGCGGCGCACGCAGCCACGCTCCGGCGGTAGAAGCCGTGGATGTGGTGGATACGACAAGTGCAGGCGACAGTTTCAACGGCGCGTTTCTCGCCCGATATGTAACCGGCAGTTCGCCGCATGACGCCGCCGTCTTTGCCGCACGGGCAGCGGCAACCGTCATCGGCCATCACGGCGCGCTGATCAGCCCCGAGCTTCTTCCGCTGGTCGGATGATGCCAGACGGAACCGGCTTCCTGATACCTGTGCTTGTCACAGGGATGACCAGGAGAGCGCATTACGGACAAAGCAAGCTTGTGTGTGCAAAGGACACTTCTCTACCCTTATCCGCCCTGACATGATCCTGTAACACGCACGCCGCATATACGGGCGGAAGCCGGGTGGTGGGGAATCGCCCGCGCGCAGTCGAGCAGGATCGGTGTTTCATGACGAGAATCACGATTGTCACAGATGCCTGGCACCCGCAGGTCAACGGCGTGGTTCGTTCCATCGAAAATACCAATACGGAACTCGCGCGGCTGGGCGTGGATGTGCACATGGTGACACCGCAGAGTTTCTACAGCATCCCCTGCCCGACCTATCCGGAAATCCGCCTGTCAGTCGCCGGCTATCGCCGTGTCGCGGCGGAGATTGAAAAAAGCCAGCCCTCCTTCGTCCACATCGCCACCGAGGGCCCGCTGGGTTTCATGGCGCGGCGCTGGTGCGTGAAGAACAGGATGCGTTTTTCCACCAGCTATCACACCCGCTTTCCCGAATATGTCGCGGCGCGCTTCCCCATCCCGGAAAGCTGGCTTTACGCTTTCGTGCGCTGGTTTCACAATGGCGGCAACACCTGCATGGTGGCGACGCCAAGCCTCGAGACCGAGCTTGAGGCCCGCGGGGTTCGCAACTTGAAGCGCTGGAGCCGCGGCATCGATGCCGAACTTTTCCATCCACGTCCGAAAACGTCGCTGCCTTTCGATCTGCCGAGACCGATCTTCATGACGGTCGGTCGTGTGGCGGTGGAAAAGAACCTGCCTGAATTCCTCGACCTCGAGCTGCCCGGATCGAAGGTCGTGATCGGCGACGGCCCGGCCCGCCATGAATTGCAGGAAAAATATCCGCACGTGCTGTTTACCGGCATCAAGACCGGGGAAGAACTCGCGGCTGCCTATGCGCAGGCCGATGTCTTCGTTTTCCCGTCCAAGACCGACACATTCGGCAACACCATTCTGGAAGCGCTGGCGAGCGGTGTGCCGGTGGCCGCCTTCCCCGTTACCGGGCCGATCGATATTCTCGGCGGCAATCCCGCGGCAGGCGCGCTGAATGACAATCTTCGCGACGCGTGTCTTGCAGCGCTCCATTGTTCGTCGCAGGAGGCCTTGGCGCTTTCCAAAAGCTACAGCTGGGAAAAGGCATCGCGGCAATTCCTCGACAACGTCATTCACGCCGCCGGAAAATCCCTGCCGCTTTTGTCCCGCTCACGACTTGCCTGACGTGGAGACACATTGATCCCCGACATTTTATCGGGGAACGGTGGACGAAACAAAGCAGGAGTGTCACAAGACGATCTGGACGCGACCGCCGTTATCTTTAGAACGGGGTCGGGCTGCTGATTGACGTCAGGCGGCTGCCGCGAGATCACGCTGGCCGTCCTAATTTCACAAAGACTTATCCCGTCTCAGATCACCACGCGCCGACGAGCGCCTGGCCGGAAAGCGGCACCGTCCGCGCCTTGCCGTTCCGCTCCGTGACCGAAAGCGACGGGGACATCTGTTTCGGCGACTTGCGGAACCAGTTTGCGGCGACGCTCGCCAGATCGCCAATCATCGCCTGCTTATGCCAGTCGGCAAAACGCCGCGCGGTGGCTTCCGGCTCGGAGCGGTAGAAGAAATCGCCGGAATGATCGAGATCGTTGATAGAAGCCGCCATGGCCGATAGCGGACGCTGAAACATCTTCGGGGGCACGGAAAGTTCGCGTGCGCTCTGCGAAAAAGCGGGCGCCATGAAATCGATAGCCCATCCGTCCGCTTCGACCCAGCAATGGAAATTATCGCCAGCGCCCGTTACGTAACCATCGTCACGATGGTCCGCAAAAAGCATGACCGTTCCGCCCAGATTATAAGCGGCAAGCCCGCCCTTCGGCACAGCTTTCACCTTGTAATGCTGCTGAAGGATGAAGGCGCCGAAGGTGCTGAAATACATGCAGGCCGTAGCCGGGTCGGCATTGTCGTTGACGAGCAGGCTGTTGATGACACGGTAAATCCGGTGATAGTCGGTCTGCTTGATCAACATGGTTTTTTACTCGCCGGTTTTATGATTATCGGAAGGCAACGGGAGAGACCGGTTCACCGTCGATCTCGATATTGGTGAGACCTCGGCCCCACGCGACGTTATCCTCGGGCTTGTCCCGAGGATCTACCTCCCGAGTCGCAAAATCGAAAGTTTGCAGATTCTCGGGACAAGCGCGAGAATAACGGAGGAGAGGTTTTCAGCAGCCGATTACCGCCTCTTCTTCGCCTTGCTCTCGAACGGATTATCGGAGCCACGATAATGCACACGGATCGGCACGCCCGGCATGTCGAAATCCTTGCGCAGACCGTTCACGAGGTAGCGCGTGTAGCTCTCCGGAATGGCTTCCGGTCGGGTGCAGGAAATCATGAAGGCCGGCGGACGCGCCTTTACCTGCGTCATATATTTCAGCTTGAGGCGGCGGCCGGAAACGGCCGGCGGCGGATGCTGCGTGGTCTGCGCATCGAGCCAGCGGTTGAGCTTGGCGGTCGAGATGCGGCGGTTCCAGATCTTGTCGGTATCGATGATGTTCTGCATCAACCGGTCAAGGCCATAGCCCGTCTGGCCGGACATCGGCACGGCGCGAATGCCGCGGGCCTGCGGCAGAAGCCGCTCGGTCTTTTCACGCAGATCGGCCAGAAACGCCTGCGGATCTTCAACCAGATCCCATTTGTTGAAGGCAAGCACGGCGGCGCGGCCTTCGCGGATAACGAGATCGACCAGCTGCAGGTCCTGCTTTTCGAACGGAATGGTGCTGTCGAACACGATCACCACCGTTTCGGCGAAACGAATGGAGCGCAGGGAATCCGCGACCGAGAGCTTCTCCAGCTTTTCCGTTACCCTGGCCTTGCGGCGCATGCCGGCCGTGTCGAACATCTTGATGGTGCGGCCGCGCCAGTCCCACTCGACGGAAATACTGTCGCGGGTAATGCCCGCTTCCGGGCCGGTTAGCAGGCGGTCTTCACCAAGGAAACGGTTTATGAGGGTGGACTTGCCCGCATTCGGTCGGCCGATGATGGCGACGCGCAGCGGCTTGGTCTCGTCATAAACAGGCTCTTCTTCTTCCTCTTCCTCGCTGCCTGGCTCAGTGCGCGGAAGAACGATATCGGTCTCCGCCTCATCCACTTCAGGCGGGAAGGCGACGTCTTCGCCAATCGCCTCGACGATGGCGTCGCGCAGGTCGATCATGCCCTGGCCATGTTCGGCCGAGATGGCGCACGGATCGCCAAGACCAAGCGTAAAGGCATCGTAGAAGCCCGCATCGGAACCGCGCGCCTCGGACTTGTTGGCCACCAGAACCACCGGCTTGCCACGACGGCGCAGCATTTCGGCCAGCGTTTCATCGGCGGGCGTCAGGCCTGCCTTGGCGTCAACGACAAAAAGCGTCACATCGGCTTCGTCGATCGCCGCTTCGGTCTGCGCCCACATGCGGCCCTGAAGCGTCTCCGGCCCGGATTGCTCCAGACCGGCGGTATCGATGATGGTGAAACGAAGGTCGACAAGCTTCGCGTCGCCCGGGCGGCGGTCACGGGTCACGCCCGGCGTATCGTCGACAAGCGCCAGCTTCTTTCCGACCAGACGGTTGAAAAGCGTGGACTTGCCGACATTGGGGCGCCCGACTATGGCGACGGTGAAGCTCATTGATCGTTAATCCTTGGAGGTGGGAAAGCCGTGTTAGACAGCTTTGCCCGAAGCAGTGATATTGTCGAGCATGATCTGCGCGCGGTTCGTCACATTGCGTGGCGCCTGCGCGTCGCTGACGATCTGCTCGAACCATTGTTTGGCCTTGGTGAAATCGCCAGCCTTGTAGGCGGCAAGACCAAGGGCTTCGCGAGCCGATGCACGCATGGTCTGGCCTTCGCCGCTCAACGGCTCCGCAAGTGCAACGACCTGATCATACGTACCGTTGTCAACCAGCAGCCACGCCGCGCGCACCTTCGCCGTATCGCGGAAGACCTGCGGGGCAGACGTGTCGTTGCCGATCGCGGTGAAGGCAGCGATGGCGCCGGCCGCATCGCCCTTCTGCGAAAGCAGCGTCGCAGAACGGAACTTCGCCAGTACCGGATAATTGCCATGACCGGAGGTTTCAAGATCGGCAAAGGCCTTCAGCGCTTCGTCCGTCTTGTTGTCGGAAGCAAGCTTCAGCGCCGCAATGAACTGGTCGCCGGAGTTGGAAGCGCGGCTGGTGTTCCAGTATTCATAGATGCCGGCACCGGCGGCGCCAACAACCACGAGAACGGCGGCGCCAACGACCACGATACCGTAGCGGCCCCAGAAACGGGAAAGCTGCTCGGAACGGATCTGCTCGTTCACTTCGCGGATAAAGGTATCATTTTCGTTTGCCATCAAATTCTCCGTTACCCGCGCGGAGATCGTCGCCGATCCATCCGTTCGCAGACATACCAAGCCGCTTACCCGGGTCAGCAAAAGTCCGGCCGACGGGTCATGGTCGGCCTTCTAGCCTATTTTGCCTGATATGTAAGGGGGAAACGTTGATTTCCTACATGGCGATGGGCTGAACGCCGATCAACCATTCGTGCAGTTTCAGGATGAAAGCGCCCCAGAGAACGATGCCGCCGACGATGGCCACCAGATCGTAACGGACCGAGACGAAGGGACGGACCACTTTTTCACCCGCTCTTTCCCGGCGCTTCAGCGAAATCCGCATCACCACGCCCCAGGCGAGGAACGATGCAAAGAGAAGAATCGAAGAGGTCTCTCCATTCGCCAGAAGATGGGCGAGCGCCCAGATCTTGACCGCCAGAATGAGCGGATGTTTGGTTCTGGTTGCGATGTGGCCAGCCGGGATGAGGCTGGCGATAAGACAGATCATCGCGGGCAGCATCAGGGTCACGGCGAGGTGGCTCGTCCAGACCGGCGGGTTCCACAGAACGCCGGTTTCCTGTCGCGCCTCGCCAAACGCATAGATGACGAGACCGAGCGTTATGAGGCTTGCGAGAGAATAGACGCCCTTGAACGGTCCTTCTCCCATCTTCGCGATCATCTGCGCGCGAAATCGCGGCGCAAACACCTTCAAAAGATGCGTCAGGAAAAACAACGCAAGACAGAGTACGAGAAAAAGCATGGAACACGGTCCCCCGGTGGAACGGAATGCGGCCTCATTACCGCGACGCAGAAAAGGAATTAGGCTGAAAGACGTAAAAAAGCCAGTTTATTCAAAGCTTCGCCTTATTCCACACGCAAAAGGCAGCGGTGTTTCACATGACGGATGCCTGATGTTTCGCCCATTGACTGCTTTTTCCCTGTCGCTCTGCCTTGCCCTTCCCGCTTTTGCCGAAAATGCGGAGAAGCCGAAGCAGCTCGTCATCGTTTCTTTCGACGGTGCGGGCGACAATCCGCTGTGGGAAAGAAGTCGTGCGACGGCGAAGGAGGTCGGCGCGCATTTCACCTATTTCCTTGCCTGCACGCTGGTGATGGACCGCAAGACCAGTGCCAAGACCTATCAGGGCCCCGGCCAGAAGGCCGGGCGCTCCAATGTCGGATTTGGCCAGTCGCCGGAAGAGGTGGAGACGCGGCTGCGCAACATCTGGTCGGCCTATCGCGAAGGTCACGAAATCGGCAATCACACCTGCGGGCATTTCGATGGCGGCCAATGGACGGCCGAGCAATGGGACGGCGAGTTCACCACCTTCACCAGCACGCTGGAAAATGCCTGGCAGATGATTGGCAAGAAGGGTGAAGAACCCGAAGGCTGGCGCGACATGGTGAAAAACATCAACGGTTTCCGCGCGCCCTATCTTTCGCAGGGGCCGGCGCTGACCGCGGCTCAGAAGAAACACGGCTTCGTTTATGACGCCACCAGCATCACCAAGGGACCGGAATGGCCGGTGGAGCGCGACGGCATCGAACATTTCGGTCTGCCGCTGGTTCCGGAAGGCCCCGGCAATCGCCCGATCATCGCCATGGACTACAACCTCTTCATCCGCCACTCCATCGGCGTCGAGACGCCGGACCGCGCGCAGGAATTCGAGGACCGCGCCTATGCGGCGTTCCGCACCGCTTTCGACAAGCAGTATAGTGGCGAACGCATCCCTCTGCAGATGGGCTTCCATTTCGTGAAGATGAATGGCGGCGCCTATTGGAACGCCTATGAGCGGCTGCTGCGCGAAGTTTGCCGCAGCGACGATGTTGCTTGCGTGAGTTACGCCGAGGCCATGCCGATCATCAAGGCGCGCAGGAAGCAGAAGACCGAGGGCTAAGGTTCCCCTGGTATAATGCAAAAGGGCGGCCAGTCGGCCGCCCTTTTTGTTTTCCGTCAGGGCTTGTTGGCCGCCAGCTCTCCGGCTTCCGCTTCCCGCTGAAGATAACGCTCGTCGATTTCAGGCAGTGGCTTGTCATCGATCGCGGCCTCGAAAGCCACAAGACGTTTGTGGATGGACAGCAGCTCGATGATCGTGGTCCAGGAATTGACCAGATACTGGAACGAATTACTGACCTGACCGAAAGCCGTGGCGATCTGCTGGTAGATACCATAGGTGATCTTGCCCGCCACGATGGTGGGAACAAGCATCAGGAGCAAGAACACGGCATCGGCCTGAATGTAGAAATACCGCGCGACGTTGAAGTAGAGGTAGTGCCAATACATGCGGAAATAGTTTTTCCGCACATTGGAGTAAAGCTCCTTGACAGTCGGCGGCTGGGCGCGGTCGGCGTGATCCTCACCGTAGACCAGTTCCTTGCGATAGGCCGCTTCGACACGCTGGTTGCGGAAATTCAGGCCGGGCAGCTTGATGCCGACCGTCGCCAGAAGCACGGTGCCGAACACGGACCAGACAATCGCCAGCCAGAACAGCGCGTGCGGCACTTCGCCAAGGATCGGCAATTCGGAGACGTAGGACGACAGCGCAAACAGGATCGGCAGAAACACAACAAGCGTCATGACCGAATTGATCAGGGTAATACCCAATCCCTCCAGCGTGGAGGAGAACCGCATCGTATCTTCCTGAACGCGCTGCGAGGCACCTTCGATGTGGCGCAGCTTTTCCCATTTTGACATGTAGAAGTCGTTCATCGCGGTGCGCCAGCGGAAGATATAATGGCTGGTGAAGAAATCCGTGAGGATCGACACAGCCATGCTGAGAAAGGCGATCTTGGCGAAGACAATCTGAAGACTGTAAAAATCC
This sequence comes from Agrobacterium sp. MCAB5, assembly GCF_052114365.1. Classification (NCBI taxonomy): domain Bacteria; kingdom Pseudomonadati; phylum Pseudomonadota; class Alphaproteobacteria; order Hyphomicrobiales; family Rhizobiaceae; genus Agrobacterium; species Agrobacterium sp. MCAB5. Next base: position 265,236 of record NZ_JBFREP010000003.1, on the reverse strand, counting down.
CAGACTTCGATACCCGGCTGTTTTGACAGCGCATTTTGCAGGAGATCGCCGAAAGGCCGCCGGAAATTGTTGATGACGACGGAAATCTGAACGCCGAAATAGGTCACCGCGATAATCAGCAGCGATCCCCATATGGACCAGAACTTCCAGGGGTGATCCTTGGCGAGAACGGTCCAGACAGCCCCGAACAACACCAGGCACAATGCCAGATAGGCGTAGAAGAACAGATTGGCGGGAACCAGAAAATAGCTGAGATCGTAAGGTTCTTGCTCGGGCATCACGTAGCCCCAAGACCTGCCTAGCCCTTCAACGATGAAGTACCATCCAAGAATGGCGACAAAAGCCCAGACGATGGCGGAGGTGAAGAACAATTTAGGTTTGGGAAAGAAAGAATGAAACACGTTTCGAACTCACGCGCGTTTGAAGTCAGCCATTATTGGCGAAGCACTAGATGGCCCGAACCTAGGGCAGAAATTTGTGCACAGCAACGAAGAAGCGACGACCTTAACAAGATGTAAGGCGCAAACGGCGGATCGATCCCGCAAGGAACCCCTGAAATCGCCCCTTGTGAGGCGCAATATGCCCGGGCGGATTTAGCGCCGCTGCTCCGTGGCGAGAACCGGTAGCATCAGGAGAATGCTGGCGACAAGCACGCCAGAGGCGAGAATACTTGGTGCAGTAAAACTTCCCGTCACCTCGGCAATCCAGCCGGCGGCGAGTGGTCCGACGATCTGTCCAGTACCGAAGGCTGCCGTCATCAGGGCAAAGGCGCGGCGTGGGCTTGGGCCTGCAAATTCCCGGCCGAGCTGAAGGCCATAGGCGGTGATGACCATGAAGGTCAGCCCCAGAAGCAGACCGCCGGCAAGCACGCCCGGAACGGGTGGCAGCATGACGGAAGCGAAGACGCCGACGGCTTCCACAGCAAGAACAATCACGAAAGCGCGCTTCAGACCCTGCGATTTCAAGACCGGCTTCCAGAGGAAAAGCGAAATGGCGGCGGCACATCCCGTCACGAACCAGGCCAGAAACTCCACGAAAGCGCCAGCAGCAGCCATGCGGGCAATCGCAACAATGAAGGTGGCGGTGATGACGTAACCGAAGCCGAACAGCCCATAGGCGAGCGTCGTCAGAAAGAGCGGCTTCGTCCATTTGAGTGGCGGCTCCGACAGCGCAGAGGCATGCCGGGGTGGCCCGGCGGGCAGCACCCGCCAGACGAGAAGAAACGTAGCGAAGGAAAAGACGGCACCGGCAATCCACTCCTCCCGCCAGGAGGCACCGCCGCCATCAAAAACGACGCCGATGAGATAGGCCACAAGCGAGGAAATCGCGATGCCGGCACCGACGCCGCCATAATGCAGCGCCTGAATATGGTCCTTGCCGGCTTTCATAGCGTGGCCGATGACGATCTGCGACGTGAAGATCATGGTCATCGCACTGGCAACGCCGGCGAAAAACCGGATCAGGGTGAAGGCCGCAACGGAGTTGAAGGCGGCCATGGCAAGCAGCAAGGCGCCCGTGGAAACCAAGCCGCAAAGGGCGACCAGCCGTTCCCGTCCCGAGCCCCATGAATAGGCGGCGAGAACCGCCCCCGCGAGATAACCGGCGAAATTTCCAGCCGCAACAATCCCCGCATCCCCCGCCGATAGCGGAACATCAGCCATCATGCCGGGAAGAATGGGGGTAAAGGAAAAACGGCCGAAGCCCATGGCGGACGCCATCATCAAGGCGCCGGCGAAACCGAGTGCAGTCAGATGTTTGGGGGAAAGTGGCTTGTCGATGCTCATGTACGGCTTATCGCAACCGCACTGTCACGGAACAAGCGAGTTATTTTGATCGGCAGCATAAGCCGTCTTTGTTGGTACGAGATGCAAGGACCTTGTTGCCTGCGCATCCTTATCCACCCTCATTCCTGTGCTTGTCACAGGAATCCAGCCGACGCGCGTCCGCGCGGCGAGAGAAGTCCTTTCAGCCCAAGGACTTGGGCTGGCTGGATCCCTGTGACAGGCACAGGGATGAGGGAGGAGAAAGGTCAACGAATGCGGCAAACGTCGTAATTGGCGCACTCAGCTACGAAACTTGGTGTCTCGTAAAGTGGCGGTCTTCACCCCTCACTCAACCAGCGTCAGCACCAGCGGGCCGTTCTTCGTAGCAACCACGGTATGTTCATACTGCACGGTCGGCGCGCTCGGATCGCTATAAAGCGTCCACGGATCGTCGTCGCCATCTTCGGCCCAATAGGCACCCGTCGACAGGAAGGGCTCAACGGTGAAGACCATGCCCTCCTGCATGATGCGCCGCTCACCCTTGTCCGGCCAGGTCGCCAGTTCCTTCGGCTCCTCATGCAGGGAGCGGCCGATGCCGTGGCTCGCCAGATTGGTGATCAGCGTGTAGCGGTTCTTTTTTGCAAAGGAGCCGATGGCATTGCCGATATCGGCAAAGGGCCGACCGGTTTTAACCTGCTGCAAGCCCGTCCACATGGCGCGCTTGCCATCGCGGCACAGCCGCTCGATCTCCTTTTTCACCGGCGGCACGGCGAAAGACGAACCCGTATCGCCGAAGAAACCGCTCTTCACCGCCGAAACATCGATATTGACGAGATCGCCCGCCTTGATGATGCGCGGGCCGGGAATGCCATGCGCAACCTCTTCGTTGACGCTGATGCAGGTCGCGCCGGGAAACTGGTAGCAGAACTCCGGCGCCGATTGCGCGTCGTTATCCTCCAGTACCTTTCGGCCGATCGCATCCATTTCGGCCGTGGTGATACCGGGTTCCAGCGCATCCGCCATGGTCTGCATGGCCACGGCGCAGATGCGACCGATATCCTTTAGCAAAACCAGTTCTTCGTCGGTGGAGATGACCATGTTTCTGTCCGTCGTTCTAAATGGCGAGTCTGAAGACGCCCGCCTTGGTAATAATCAGGCCGTGGCTTTCACCGGATCGGCACTCCCCGTCAATTCTTTTCTGACAACAGGCGCGACTTTCGTACCATAAAGCTCGATGCCGCGCATGATCTGGTCATGCGGCATCAGGCCGATTGCCATCTGCAACAGGAAACGGTCGTTCTTGAAAACGCCGTGCGCCTTGATGATCTTTTCCGCCACCAGCTCAGGTTCGCCAAGGAAGAGGTTGCCCTCCGGCCCACGCGCCGCATCGAAATGCGCGCGGTTTGTCGGACCCCAGCCGCGCTCGCGGCCGATGCGGTTCATCACCTCTGCCTGCGGTCCGTAAAACTGGTCCGCTGCCTTGTCGGTGGTGTCGGCAATGAAGCCGTGCACGTTGATGCTGGTGCGCAGCCTGGTCTTTTCCTGCCCCGCCCGGCGTGCAGCTTCGTGATAGAGATCGAACAGCGGCGCGAAGCGGCGATATTCGCCGCCGATGATGGCAAGCGCCACCGGCAGCCCCATGGCGCCGGCCCGCGCCACCGATTGCGGCGTGCCGCCAACCGCGATCCAGACCGGCAGACGCTCCTGAAGAGGACGCGGATAGACCCCGCGCCCATTGATGGCGGGGTGTTTGGTGCCGGACCAGGTGACGATTTCGTTCTCGCGCAGCGCCAAGAGCAGATCGAGCTTTTCCGCAAACAGCACGTCATAGTCTTCGAGGTCGTAACCGAACAGCGGATAGGATTCGATGAAGGAACCGCGCCCGGCCATGATTTCGGCTCGGCCGTTCGACAGGAGATCGACGGTGGAGAATTGCTGGAAGACCCGGACCGGATCATCCGAACTCAGAACCGAGACAGCGCTCGTCAGGCGGATATTCTTCGTCTTCACCGCCGCCGCCGCAAGCACGGTGGAGGGTGAGGAGGCGACATAGTCCGGGCGGTGATGTTCACCCAGCCCAAACACATCCAGTCCAACCTGATCGGCAAGCTCGATTTCCTCAAGCAGTTCGCGCAGCCGGCGCGCACCTTCCGGCCCACGGCCATCGGCGGGGTTGGGATTGACATCCGCAAAAGTGTAAAGACCGAGTTCCATAGACGATACCTCTGTTTGATTGTCTGAGAGATAGGCACGGACGGCCCTTCAGACAAATGCAAAATCTGGCGTAAAATCTGGATGCTTAGCTTCGAAAAAGTGGATGGGCGCCGGCGCATTATGCCCCATGCCGGCCTCCCCCGAAATCGCGCCCGAAATCGCGATTGCCAGCCCGCCCCCTTTGGGCATAACCTGCTTAAATATGTGCGAAGTAATGCAAAAAGGGGAAAGCATGCATCGGACAGTTATCGTGACAGGCTCCACAAGTGGCATCGGCCTTGGCATCGCACAGAGATTTGCGAGGGAGGGCGCGAATATCGTGCTGAATGGCTTCGGCGACGAAGACGAAATTGAAAAACTCCGCCTCTTGCTGGAAGCCGAAAGTGGCGGGCGTGTGCTCTACCACCCGGCAGATATGACGAAACCGGACGAGATTGCCGATCTCATCAATTCCGCGCATGAAAAGCTTGGTTCGGTCGATGTGCTCGTCAACAATGCCGGCATTCAGCACATCGCTCCGATCGAGGAGTTTCCGACCGAAAAGTGGGACTGGATCATCGCCATCAATCTGACCAGTTCCTTCCATACGATGCGCGTTGCGATACCGCTGATGAAGAAGGCCGGCAAAGGCCGTATCATCAACGTTGCCTCTGCCCACGGTCTCGTCGCCTCGCCGTTCAAATCGGCCTATGTGGCAGCCAAGCACGGCATCATGGGCCTGACGAAGACGGCGGCGCTAGAGCTTGCGCAGACGGGCGTCACCGTCAACGCCATCTGTCCCGGTTATGTGCTGACGCCGCTCGTCGAAAAGCAGATACCGGAAATGGCCAAGGTGCGCGGCATCAGCGAAGAGGCGGTGAAGAACGACGTGATGCTGGAATTGCAGGCGACAAAGCAATTCGTCACCATCGATGACGTGGCGGCAGCGGCGCTGTTTCTGGCAAGCGATGCCGCCAGCAACATTACCGGCACGCATATTTCCGTCGATGGCGGCTGGACAGCGCAATAATCGACGACATCTCTTTCCGTTTTGGAAACAATGAATTGCCAAAACGGAAATCGATATGCGCGCGCGGGCGTGCATAGATAGCAGATTGGGAACCGGCTCAACCGGACAAAAAGCAAGGCAGTGCATGAACGACGCGATCAGCTTCATCCTCAACAGCGAAACCATTTCGCTTAAGGGTTTCGGACCAACAGACACGCTTCTCGATTATCTCCGCCTTCAAAGACGGCTGACCGGGACGAAAGAAGGCTGTGCTGAAGGTGACTGTGGCGCCTGCACGGTGTTGGTCGGGCGGCTTGTTGATGGCTCGCTGCGTTATGAAGGCGTCAATGCCTGCATCCGCTTTTTGGGCTCGCTGCATGCAACCCATATCGTGACGGTGGAGCATCTGGCCGGCCGCGATGGCACGCTTCACCCCGTGCAGCAGGCAATGGTAGATTTCCACGGTTCCCAATGCGGTTTCTGCACGCCGGGCTTCATCATGTCGCTCTACGGCCTGTGGCTTGCCAGCGAAAACCCGTCCCGCGCCGATATTGAAAAGGCGCTGCAAGGCAATCTCTGTCGATGCACGGGTTACGAGCCGATTGTGCGGGCTGCCGAAAAGATTGCAGCCGCCCGCCCGAGTGCGCTGTTCGACCCGCTGCAACGGGACCGCACCGATATCATGGCAAGGCTCTGGGCGATCCGCGCCAATGAGACAATTACGGTCACCCGCGGCGAGGATCGGACCATCATCCCGGCAACGCTTGCTGAATTGACCGATATCTATGCCGCCGAGCCGAAGGCTACCATCGTTGCCGGTTCCACCGATGTCGGCCTGTGGGTGACAAAGCAGATGCGGGCGCTTAACCCTGTCATCTTCATCAACAACCTCGGCGATCTGCAGGGTATTGCCGTGGATGAGAACGGCGTGACGCTCGGTGCCGGTGTCACCTACAGCCAAGCCTTCAAGACCATTGCAGAACATTTTCCGCCGCTTGCCCGGCTGTTCGATCGTCTTGGCGGCGAACAGGTGCGCAATATGGGAACCATCGGCGGCAACATCGCCAACGGTTCGCCCATCGGCGACACGCCCCCGGCCCTGATCGCGCTCGGCGCCACGCTCACCTTGCGCTCGTCTCCCGGCAGCCGCACCTTGCCGCTGGAAAGCTATTTCATCGATTATGGCAAACAGGACCGGCTGAGCGGCGAATTCGTCGAAAAGCTCTTTATTCCATTCCAGAAACCCGAAAGCCACTATGCCGTCTACAAGATTTCAAAGCGGCGCGACGAGGATATCTCCGCTCTCTGCGCCGCCTTCAATCTGACGCTCGATGCCGATGGCGCAGTCGAAAACATCCGCATCGCCTTCGGCGGCATGGCCGGCACGCCGAAACGCGCCGCGCATCTTGAGGCGGCACTTCTCGGCAAGCCCTGGTCTCAGGAAACGATCGACGCGGCACGCGATGCGCTGGACGATGATTTCACCCCGCTAACCGACTGGCGCGCGACCGCCGAATATCGGCAACTGACGGCCAAGAATTTGCTGACACGGTTTTTCCTCGAGACATCAGGGGAAAAGCAGGAACTTGCCCGCTTCTCGCTGGAGGAGGCTTGAACCATGGACACGACAAGCTTCGACAAGACCAAGACCGAAATCGACGGCCCTGTACACGCCTCGCTCAGGCACGATTCCGCCCATAAACATGTGACGGGCAGCGCCGAATATATCGACGATATTCCCGAACCCGCCGGCCTCGTTCACGGCGCGCTTGGCCTTTCCGACCGGGCCCATGCCGAAATCGTCTCGATGGACCTTTCCGAAGTGGAAGCTACGCCGGGCGTGTTATGGGTGATGACAGGCAAAGACGTGCCCGGCGAAAACGACGTCTCCTCCGGCGGGCGTCATGACGAGCCGCTGCTGGCCGAAACGAAGGTTGAATTTCACGGCCAGCCGATCTTCGCGGTCTTCGCTGAAAGCCGCGATATTGCCCGCAAAGCCGCCCGCAAGGCGAAAATCGTCTACAAGGACCTGCCGCATTTCACCGACATCGACACGGCGATTGAAAATGGCGGCGCGCTCGTCATCGATCCGATGACGCTGAAGCGTGGCGATGCGAAGCTCGAAATGGACGTGGCACCCCGCCGCCTGACCGGCACGATGCGGATCGGCGGGCAGGAGCATTTTTATCTTGAAAGCCACATCGCCATGGCCGTGCCGGGCGAGGACGATGAGGTGACGCTGTGGAGCTCCACCCAGCATCCGAGCGAAATCCAGCACATTGTCAGCCACATCCTTCAGGTGCCGTCCAATGCCGTCACGGTGCAGGTGCGGCGCATGGGCGGCGGTTTCGGCGGCAAGGAAACCCAGGGAAACCAGTTCGCAGCCCTTTGCGCCATTGCCGCCAAGAAGCTGAACCGGGCCGTGAAAATCCGCCCCGACCGCGACGAAGACATGACCGCCACCGGCAAACGCCACGATTTCCGCGTCGATTACGAACTAGGCTTCGATGAGGAAGGCCGCATCCACGCCGTCGACGCCACCTATGCGGCCCGCTGCGGCTTTTCTTCCGACCTGTCCGGCCCGGTAACCGACCGCGCGCTGTTTCACGCCGATTCCAGCTATTTCTATCCGCATGTGCATCTGACCTCCCGGCCGCTCAAAACCCATACCGTCTCCAACACCGCCTTTCGCGGTTTCGGCGGCCCGCAGGGCATGCTCGGGGCTGAGCGTTTCATCGAGGAAATCGCCTATGCCGTCGGCAAGGACCCTCTCGATGTCCGCAAGCTCAATTTCTATGGCGAGACCGGTTCGGGCCGCACCACGACCCCCTATCATCAAGAGGTCGAGGACAACATCATCGCCCGCATCGTTGAGGAACTGGAAGCATCCAGTGAATACCGCGCGCGCAGGCAGGCAATTGTCGAGTTCAACAAGACCAGCCCGATCATCCGCAAGGGCATTGCGCTCACCCCGGTAAAATTCGGCATCTCCTTCACCATGACCGCCTTCAATCAGGCGGGCGCGCTGGTGCATATCTATAATGACGGTTCGATCCACCTGAACCATGGCGGCACCGAAATGGGCCAAGGCCTCTACACCAAGGTGGCGCAGGTGGTGGCCGATGCCTTCCAGGTGGATATTGGCCGGGTGAAAATCACCGCCACGACCACGGGCAAGGTGCCCAATACGTCGGCCACGGCCGCCTCGTCCGGTACGGACCTCAATGGCATGGCGGCCTATGACGCTGCCCGCCAGATCCGTGAAAGGCTCATCAAATTCGCCGCCGAGAACTGGAACGTGCCGGAAGAAGAGGTTGTCTTCCTGCCAAACCGGGTGCGCATCGGGCTTGAGGAAGTCGCCTTCAACGATTTCATCAAACGAGCCTATTTCGCCCGCGTCCAGCTTTCCGCCGCCGGTTTTTACAAGACGCCGAAAATCCATTGGGATCGCGCCGCCGGCCGCGGCACGCCGTTTTATTATTTCGCCTATGGCGCGGCCTGTTCGGAAGTGTCGATCGATACACTGACCGGCGAATACATGATGGAGCGCACCGATATTCTCCACGATGTCGGCAAGTCGCTGAACCCGGCCATCGATATCGGCCAGGTGGAAGGCGCCTTCGTGCAGGGCATGGGCTGGCTGACGACGGAGGAATTATGGTGGGACGGCAAGGGGCGGCTGCGCACCCACGCTCCCTCCACCTACAAGATCCCGCTTGCCTCCGACCGGCCGAAGATTTTCAACGTTCAACTGGCGGAATGGTCGGAAAACGCCGAGCCCACCATCGGCCGCTCCAAGGCCGTGGGCGAACCGCCTTTCATGCTGGCGATCTCGGTTCTCGAAGCACTCTCCATGGCCGTCGCGTCCATCGCCGACTACAAGGTCTGCCCACGCCTCGATGCGCCGGCAACGCCCGAGCGGGTGCTGATGGCGGTGGAACGGTTGAAGAAGGTGTGAGGGGAGACATAATGACGTCCCTCTCCCGCTTCCTCGCCAGCTCCGGACCTGCAATCCTCGTGGAAATCGAGGCCGTGAAAGGGTCATCGCCGCGCGAGGCGGGAACCTTCATGCTGGTAAGCCGGAAGGCGCTGTGGGAGACCATCGGCGGCGGGCAGTTCGAATATATGGCGATAGACCATGCCCGTGCCATGTTGAAGAATGGTACGACCGAAGACGGCATGGATATTCCGCTCGGCCCCGAAATCGGTCAATGCTGCGGCGGCCGCACCTTGCTCCGCTTCCGGCTGGTAACGCCGGACATCGCGGCAGCACTCGAGGCAAGGCTTAAGGCTGAAACCGAGCAGCAGCAGGCCGTCTTCATTTTCGGGGCGGGCCATGTCGGCAAGGCGCTGACAGATGCTCTGTCGCTTCTGCCTTTGACACTCACCGTGGTGGAAACCCGTGAAAACGAGTTGCGCGATCTTTCAGCCGGTGTCGTATCCGTGCTGACCCCCATGCCGGAAGCGCTGATCGCGAAAATTCCCGCAAACGGCGCTGCGATCATCGTTACCCACGATCACGCACTCGATTTCCTGATTGCAAAGGAAGCGCTTGCCCGCGACGATCTCGCTTATGTTGGCATGATCGGCTCGAAAACCAAACGCGCCACCTTCGCCCATTGGCTGGAGCGGGAGGGAGAACCCCCTTCCCGCCTTCAAAAACTCATCCTGCCGATCGGTGGAAGTAGCGTCAGGGACAAGCGCCCTGCAATCATAGCGGCCCTTGTGGCAGCCGAGTTGCTGCAAGCATTTTCCGCTGCCGAAACCCGTCGCACCGAAAATCAGCGCGGCCATCCTCAAGACCAAGATCACGCCTGATCCCGTCGGGCAGGCTTTCATCTACCAGATTATCCGGTCGAAGGCTTTCAAGGGAAAACCGTTCCGCGGTCCGCAGACCCGCGCGCAGGCGGGACCACGCGCGCAAGAGTGCTGTGCGCATGTTCGTCTCCATTTAAAAAATGTCAGAAGCTCAGTTGATGAATTGAGCTAAAAATGCTCTGTTTTCAGGATAAAAACCAATGAAACCTTTGGCAGTTGGCATAAAGAGAACTTATCCATGAAAATGTCCCGCCAGTTCCCCCTGAATGCCCTGCGCGTGTTCGAAGCCGCCGCCCGGCATCTCAGCTTCACCAAGGCCGGTGAGGAACTGGGCATGACGCAGACGGCGGTCAGCTATCAGGTGAAACTGCTGGAAGAGAATGTTGGCGAGCCGCTCTTCATCAGAAAGGCGCGGCAGGTTGTGCTGACCGAGGCCGGGCAGAAACTGGCGCCGAAAGTTGCGGAAGCCTTCAACACTTTACGGGAGGCCGTCGACAATGTCCGTGACACCTCTGACACCACCCTGACCATTCACTCCACCGCGACTTTCGCATCGCGCTGGCTTTCGCGGCATCTGGGAGCTTTCCAGCTTGAACATCCCTCGATCGCCGTGCGGCTCGACACATCAAGCGCATTGATCGATTTTACGCAGTCCGATTGCGATGTCGCCATCCGCTGGAGCAGCGACGATGGCAAAGGACTGATCTATCATCAGTTGCTGCGGGGTGTTTACACGCCGATGCTGCATCCGAACCTCGCCGAAAGCATCGGCGGATTGAATAAGCCGGAGGATCTTCTGCGCCTGCGCATCATCGATCCGGGTGACATCTGGTGGAGCCAATGGTTCCGGGAAGTCGGCATCGAAAATCCGGGCCTCGACCGTTATCCGCGCAGCCGCCTCAGCGTGCAGGCTTTCGAAGCCGCAGCGGCAATTGCCAGCCAGGGGGTAGCCATGCTCACCCCTGAACTTTATGCGGACGAGATTGCCCTCGGCCGCCTTTATCAGCCCTTCGAGCACCTCAGCAACGAAGGTAAGAACTACTGGCTCGTCTACCCTGAAAACCGCAGGAACATTCGCAAGATAAGGCTGTTTCGCGACTGGATACTGAAGCGGATCGACGAAAACCGGCCGCAAACATCTCAATACCCCATATCAGGCGCATAAAAGCAGCGCGGCGTGTCCTCGTCCGGGAACAGACAGAGATGATATTCTCCATCCTCGGATCGTCTTGCCTCACGCTGCGACCAGCTGAAGACATGGCGCCGCGTCACCAGACGATGATCGCCGGGCGCAAGCGAGACCTCGTAACCATCCTGCGTGACACGAACACTTCGCGTAGGGATCATCTGGCAATCGCCGGTTTCGGCGTCGCCATTGCAGCAGTAGCTTTCATATTTGAACCCCTTGTGGGATTCATGCGCAATCGCCGTGGCGTTAAACGCCATCAGCAGGAAAAGAACTGTCAGAACAAGGCGCATCGGCACGGTCTCCGTTGAAAACAACGGCGGCTGCCGGAAGGTCATTGCGTCACTTCATTCAAAATCCAAGCATCAACGCATACCCGGACGCAACGGCACCGGGAACTGCAACACCTGCCCCTGATCTGCCCCCCGCCCCCAGGGTTCGCAGCACCCGCTTTCGGAATGAACCGCCAGCGAAAACATGTCATTGAAGCCCTGCGCCTCTGACCGAAAACCGGAAAGAACATGCGCAACATAAATGTGTCAGAGTGCCCTTCGAAGCGTCCTTTCGGACGCAGGTCGCTCCAAGGCCCCGCAGCCCAATCGTTTTGCACATCAGCAGACTGCTCAACGGATAATAGCTGAGTCGCGTTAGCCAGCTAAGCACAAACTCAGCGGCAGGACGGCTCCTTGACGATTGGGCGGGGCCGGAAGCGGGGCGTCGCCGCGCCTGCGCCAAAGTTGTGGACACGAGCGTACGGGATTGTGAACAATCATCGTGCGGTGTTTGCTTTTCCCTTTCCTAACGGTCAAATTTCTCGCAAGGTGCGCTGCACAAGGATCAGGGGAACCGAATGTACGAATATGCCATTGCGTGGGAATGGATGGCCTTTGCCGTCCGCTGGCTCCACGTCATCACCGCCATCGCCTGGATCGGCTCGTCCTTCTATTTCATCGCGCTCGATCTTGGGCTGGTCAAACGGCCGCATCTGCCGCCGGGGGCATATGGCGAGGAGTGGCAGGTGCATGGCGGCGGCTTTTACCACATCCAGAAATATCTGGTCGCCCCGGCCCAGATGCCCGAACACCTGACATGGTTCAAATGGGAAAGCTACGTCACCTGGCTGTCCGGCTTCGCCATGCTGTGCATCGTTTATTACGGCGGCGCCGACCTTTTCCTCATCGACCATTCGGTGCTGGCGCTCACCCAGTTCCAGGCCATCTGTCTGTCGCTGGCATCGCTTGCTGTCGGCTGGCTGTTTTACGATTTCCTCTGCAAATCGCCGCTTGGCAACAACACCTGGGGCCTGATGGTGGTGCTTTACGTCGCGCTGGTGGCGATGGCGTGGGGCTATACGCAGGTCTTCACCGGCCGCGCCGCCTTCCTGCATCTCGGCGCTTTTACCGCCACCATCATGTCGGCGAATGTGTTCTTCATCATCATTCCCAATCAGAAGATCGTCGTTGCCGACCTGATCGCCGGGCGCACGCCGGACCCGAAATATGGCCGCATCGCCAAACAGCGCTCATTGCACAACAACTACCTGACGCTGCCCGTCATCTTCTTCATGCTGTCGAACCACTATCCGCTGGCCTTTGCGACCGAGTTCAACTGGATCATCGCAGCACTCGTCTTCCTGATGGGCGTCACCATCCGCCACTGGTTCAACACCACCCATGCCCGCAAGGGCAAGCCGACATGGACCTGGCTGCTGACCGCGCTCATCTTCATCGTCATCATGTGGCTTTCCACCGTGCCGAAGGTGCTGACCGGCGAAGAAGAACAGAAGGCGGCAACGCTTTCGCCGATGCAGCAGCAATTCGTCAGCGACGCCCATTTCGCGAGCGCCCGTGATGTCGTTCAGGGCCGCTGTTCCATGTGCCACGCCGCCGAGCCGGTGTGGGAAGGCGTGCCCTTCACGCCGAAATCGGTGAAGCTCGAAACCGACGCGCAAATCGCCGCACACGCCCGCGAAATCTATTTGCAAGCCGGCCGCAGCCATGCCATGCCTCCCGGCAACATCACCGCCATCACCCCGCAGGAGCGCAAAGTGCTGACCGCATGGTATGAAAGCGCCGTTTCCGCGGGCAAAGACGCCAAGGAAAAAACCGAATGAGCATGGTTCTGCTGCGTGGCCGCCTGTTAAGCTTCCGCCGCGCGCCGCTCGCAATCGACGATACGCAAAGCTATCTCTACATCGAGGATGGCGGCCTGCTTATCGAAAACGGCAAGATCGCCGCCGTTGGCGACTATGCCGATATTCGCAAGCAGGCACCTGATGACATTGAGGAGAAGGACCACCGCCCTCATCTCATCGTGCCGGGCTTGATCGACATGCACCTGCATTTCCCGCAGATGCAGGTCATCGGCTCCTATGCCGCCAACCTTCTGGAATGGCTGAATACCTATACTTTCCCGGAAGAATGCCGTTTCGTCGAAAGCGCGCATGCCCAGCGCATCGCCACACATTTTTACGATGAGCTTCTGCGCCACGGCACCACCACGGCTGTCGCCTATTGCTCCGTGCACAAGACCTCAGCCGATGCGTTTTTCACTGAGGCCCTGAAGCGCGGCATGCTGATGGTGGGCGGCAAGGTGATGATGGACCGCAACGCCCCGCAGGGCCTGCTGGACACGCCGGAAACCTCCTATGACGAGACCCGGGCCGTCATCGCCGACTGGCACGGCAAGGGCCGCAACCACGTCGCCATCACGCCTCGCTTCGCCATCACCTCTACGCCGAAACAGATGGAAGCAGCCCAGGCGCTGGCGCAGGAATTTCCCGATCTCTTCATCCAGACGCATCTTTCCGAAAATCTGGACGAGATCAAATATACCTGCGAGCTCTACCCGGAAGCGACCGATTACACCGACATCTATGTGCGTTACGGCCTGATGGGCAACAAGACCCTGCTCGGCCACGCCATCCACCTCTCGGAACGTGAGGCGGACGTGCTGTCGGAAACCGGTGCAGTCGCCGTGCATTGCCCCACATCGAACCTCTTCATCGGCTCCGGCCTCTTCCCGATGAAAAAGCTGCAACGGCGCGAAAAGCCTGTTCGTATTGCGGTTGCTACCGATATCGGCGGCGGATCGAGCTATTCCATGCTGCGCACCATGGATGAGGGCTACAAGATCCAGCAATTGCTGGGCGAACGACTGAACCCGCTGGAAAGCTGGTATCTGATGACGCGCGGCAACGCCGAAGCGCTTTCCATGGTCGACCGCATCGGCACGCTGGACGCCGGCACGGATGCCGACATCACGGTTCTCAACGCCTCTTCCACGCCCGCCATGGCGCTGAAGATGGAAGTGGTGAAAAGCCTGACCGAAGAACTGTTCCTGATGCTGACCATGGGCGACGACCGCACCGTCGTCGAAACCTACGTGGCCGGCAAGGCGATGAAAAGCGCGCTTGCATAGTTCGGTTTAGGCCGAAACATCAGGTCGTGGCCTCATCTATATCAGTACATATTGAAACGAGCGGGCGTCGCCTGTTTTTCTCTCCCCGCCGGGAAAAGAAACAGGCCGCACTCGCTCGTTTCATATGATCGCCTGACAGCCCAAGTCAGCCGAAATGCGAATGACCTCTGGAGTGTGCCGTGCCGGATTTTGAGACAACCACAACGCTCATGATTGTCGCGACATTCATCGTCGCGGGCGTCGTCAAGGGCGCCACCGGCATGGGCCTGCCGACCGTTGCCATGGGCGTTCTCGGCCTTTTCATGCCGCCGGTCGTTGCCGCTGGCCTGCTCATTCTGCCCTCCTTCATCACCAATATCTGGCAATTGCTGGCCGGACCCGATTTCAAGGCGATCGTCTCGCGACTATGGCCGATGATGATCGCCATTGCCGTCGGCACGCTTCTCGGCATCCGGCTGATGACATCAGGCACCGGCGTCTGGACCACCTCGGCGCTCGGATTGTGCCTCGCGGCCTACGCAGCCTACAGCCTTCTTGCAAAGCCCTTCGCCGTTCCCGCAAGGCTGGAACCGAAACTCTCCCCGGCCGTCGGGCTGGCGACCGGCCTTCTGACCGGCGGCACCGGAATTTTCGTGGTCCCCGCCGTGCCCTATATCCAGTCGCTTGGCTTCAGCCGCGATGATCTCGTGCAGGCGCTTGGCCTGTCCTTCACCGTTTCCACCGTTGCGCTTGCCGCCGGCCTTGCCTCTCAGGACGCCTTCCGCGTCGAGCACATGTCGCTTTCCGCACTCGCCGTCCTGCCAGCGCTTTTCGGCATGTGGCTTGGTCAGAATATCCGCCGCATCGTCACTCCCGCGACATTCAGGCGCTGGTTCCTCATCTGCCTGCTATTGCTTGGGGCTGAGCTATTTTTGCGGGCATTCTGGGGTTGAAACCCCGTAGATTTTGATGTCGCACGCGCCACTATTGTGATATATGAAGCCATCATTCAAATGTGAAGGCTTTATCCATGGGCAAAATCCTCACCATAGCGGACCTGAAGAAACAGGCTCAACGCCGTGTGCCGAAGATGTTTTTAGACTATGCCGATAGCGGCGCCTGGACGGAAGGCACCTACCGCGCCAATGAGGAGGATTTTTCCAAGATAAAGCTACGCCAGCGTGTGCTGGTGGATATGACCGACCGGTCGCTCGCCACCGAAATGATCGGCCAGAAGGTTTCGATGCCGGTGGCGCTCTCCCCCACTGGACTAACCGGCATGCAGCATGCCGATGGCGAGATGCTGGCGGCAAAAGCGGCGGAAGAATTCGGCGTCCCTTTCACGCTTTCCACCATGAGCATCTGCTCCATCGAGGATGTCGCCTCCGTCACCTCCAAACCTTTCTGGTTCCAGCTTTACGTGATGAAGGACCGGGATTTCGTCAATAATCTGATCGACCGGGCGAAGGCAGCGGGATGCTCGGCGCTGGTGCTGACGCTCGACCTGCAAATTCTCGGCCAGCGCCACAAGGACCTGCGAAACGGCCTCTCCGCCCCGCCGAAATTCACCCCGAAACACATCTGGCAGATGGCGACACGGCCAAGATGGTGCCTCGACATGCTGCGCACGCAACGCCGCAGCTTCGGCAATATCGTCGGCCACGCCAAGAACGTCTCCGACCTCTCGTCGCTCTCCTCCTGGACGGCCGAGCAATTCGATCCGCGCTTGTCGTGGAAGGATGTCGAATGGATCAAGGAGCGTTGGGGCGGCAAGCTCATACTCAAGGGCATCCTTGACGAGGAAGATGCGCGCGCCTCGCTCGATACCGGCGCGGACGCCATCATCGTCTCCAACCATGGCGGTCGCCAGCTCGACGGCGCGCATTCCTCGATCGCCATGCTGCCGAGGATCGTCGATGCCGTTGGCGACAGGGTGGAGGTGCATATGGACGGCGGCATTCGCTCCGGCCAGGACGTGCTGAAGGCGGTAGCACTCGGCGCCAAGGGAACCTACATCGGCCGCCCGTTCCTCTACGGCCTCGGCGCGGATGGCAAGCAGGGCGTGACGACGGCGCTCGAGATCATCCGCAAGGAAATGGATATCAGCATGGCGCTTTGCGGGAAGCGGCTGATTACGGACGTCGACCGCAGCATTCTGGCGTGATGGTGACGACACGGCATACAACGTAAAGATCGAAGCCGATGCTTCGGTAAGAATATCGCCTTTACGTCGCCTCCCTCATTTCTGTGCTTGTCACAGGGATCCAGCGAGCCCAAGCCCTTGGGCTGAAATGACTATTCTCGTCGCGCAGACGCGCGCCCGCTGGATTCCTGTGACAAGCACAGGAATGAGGTGGAGAAGTCCGCTCAATGCCCAATCGTCTTCGAAAACACATTGACGATCACCACCCCGGTCACGATGAACCCAAGACCAACCACCGCAGCAATATCGAGCGTCTGGCGGAACACGAAATAGCCAATGCTGGAAATGAGTACGATGCCAAGCCCGCTCCAGATCGCATAGGCAACGCCGACCGGCAGCGCCCGGAGCGTGAACGACAGGAGATAAAAGGCCGCACCGTAAAACAGAGCCATCAGCACCGTCGGCAACAGCTTGGTGAATTGCTGCGATTGCTGCAGAAAGGAAGTTGCGATGACCTCGCAGACGATAGCCGCGACAAGCGCCCCATAAGTCAAAACAGCCGCGTTCATCGTTCCACTTCCTTTTTCGTCTGGGCGATCATCCGGGCCCTCAGAGCCGCCCTGTCGCCACCCGCTTTACCGTCGTCGGCCAGTAGATCGGCAAACCAGATGCCGTCAGCCGCAAGCCGCACCATCTCCAGGACCACCCCGTCATCCGTTTCTTTATGACGGGCAAGGCGCCCCTCAATCCAGCTGTTCCACATGCGCCGAAGCGACGGTTCACCGACCATGGAAACCGAGATCGCTGCCCATTGCCTGCCCGAATCCCTGCCCCGATCCGAGAAAACCGCGTTCACATATGCCCTTGTGAAGCTCCCAAAAGCTTCACAATCCTGTGAGATGAGGTCGTCGATCTCAGTGTCCAGAGCCGCCAGAAGGTCAGTCATCACCGCTTCCAGCAGCACCTGCTTGGAGGGAAAATGATGAAACAACCCACCCTTCGTCACCCCGGCGGCATCGGCCACTGCCTGCACGGAAAGCGCCGCAACCCCCTGCTCGGCAGCGAGTTTCGCCGCGCAATCGAGAAGATTGCGGCGCACGATCTCAGGCTGCTTTTTGCGTTCATGTGCATTTGTCATGGTCGCAAACATACCGGATGGTTGGTTTCTTTGCAAGGAAATTGTGAGGGCGACGGCCGACTTGAATTTCATACTTAATTAAGCATGAAAGCGATCTCTAAAGTTTTAGCGGTTTTGTTGCCGGAAAGTGTCAGTAAAACTTCGCCCATCGCGGCGATCGAACATAAAGGGGTGGACCATGTCGGGAACGATCAAACGGGGAATGGCGGGCGCATGGGTATTCGCACTCGCCTTCTTTTGCGCGATCCTCTCATTGCAGGCATCGCCTGCGCAGGCCGGTTATGCCCATTTCATCATGGATGCCAATACCGGCAAGGTCCTCGCCGCGCAGAACGCCGATGTGCTGAACCACCCGGCATCGCTGACCAAGATGATGACGCTCTACATGACCTTCGAGGCGTTGCACGCCGGCCGAATTCGCTGGGACCAGAAGATAAGGATGTCCAGGAACGGCGCAGCCGTCATCCCCTCGAAGCTTTATGTGCGTGAGGGCCAGACGTTTACGGTGCGCGAAGCCGTCTACGGTATGATCGTCAAATCCGCCAATGACATGGCGGAAGGCATGGGTGACCATCTCGGTGGGTCCGAGGCACAATTTGCGCAGATGATGACCCGTAAGGCCCGCCAGCTTGGCATGACCAAGACGGTTTTCCGCAACGCCTCCGGCCTGCCCAGCAAATCGCAGGTGACGACGGCGCGCGACATGGCAAAACTCGGCCTTGCGCTGCAGCGCGACTTTCCGAAAGAATACGGCCTCTTTGCCATGGAATCCTTCAGCTTCCGGGGCAAGCGCATCCGTGGCCACAATAATCTGATGTATCGCTATCAGGGCATGGACGGCATCAAGACCGGTTACACCAATGCGTCGGGCTTCAACCTCGTCAGCGCCATCAATCACAATGGCCGCCGTGTCGTTGGCGTCGTGCTGGGCGGCAAGACCGCGCGCAGCCGCGATGCGCAGATGGCTGCTCTGCTGGACAAGGCGATGCCGCAGGCCTCGAGAAACCGTAATACCGAACAGCTGGTGGCAAGCGCCAATGTCAGCCGCACCTTCGACGTGCCGCCCGCAGCCGTCCCTCCGGCAACCGTACCATTGCCGATGTTTGCCGAGCGTCGCGCCGATCCGATCGCCATGCAGATCGCCACGGCGAACAGCCAGATGGCGGATATGATCCAGGTCTCTGCCATTCCGAAACCCGCACCCGCTGCACAAATGACCGGCCAACGCAGCCGCTGGGAAGTGCAGATCGCCGCCACCGACAGCGAAGCTGCCGCCCGCTCGCTGCTCGCCAATGCCCGCTCCAACATCGCCGGCAGCTACTCCGGCATCGCGCCCTATACCGAAGCGGTGCAAAGCGGATCGGCAACGCTCTACCGCGCCCGCTTTACCGGCTTTGAAGACCAGTCTTCGGCGGTTTCCGCCTGTAAGGAGTTGAAGGCGCAGTCTTATGCCTGCGTTGTCATGAACAGCGAAGGGTGAGTTCTACCGCTTGAGCCAACCGTTTTCCAACGCATCGGCCAGATACGGAATGCCGTTGACCTTCGCCATTTCGGCCATGGCAAGATTATCGTAGCGTATCTGCCGGAAATAGACCTGCCAGCCGCGTGCGGTTTCTTCGAGCACGGCGTAGCTGGCAAGCGGATGACCAACCTCGACATGATGGTCAAACGGCGTGTCATCCTTCCAGCCGGGGCAGCCGACGCTGCCGGGATTGACGATCAGGCGGCCATCGGAGAGCTGCACGGTGCGGGCGATATGTGTGTGGCCGCACAACATCAGCGGCTGGGTGATGCCATCAGCCATGGCCTCGATTTCGGAAAGCGGTCGCAATTTCAGCACCCCTTCCGTCGAAAGCGTCTCCAGCCAGTACTCCAGATCACCGCGCGGCGAGCCGTGGCAGCAATAGGCGACGTCCTTGAACACCATGCTGAACGGCAGGGTGTGCAGCCAGTCCAGATGCGCGGCGGTCAGCTGCGCATGCGCCGGCCTCTCCCAGCTGCCCATCTCTTCCGGGGCGCGCTCGATCAATTCGCGATCATGATTGCCGAGAACGCTGGGTATCCAGTTGCCAACCAGCACATCGCCGGTAAAACCCGCTTCCAGCGGACCACTGAAGCAATCGCCGAGATTGACGATGTCCTTGATGCCCAGCCTCGCGATATCCTCAAGCACGGCCTCCAGTGCGGCGCAGTTTCCATGAATATCGGCAATGGCGGCAAAGATCATGGCGGTCAGCTTCCTCGATAGGTGGAGTAACTATAGGGCGAAAGCAGAAGCGGCACATGGTAATGGCCGCTCTCGTCGGCAATGCCGAAACGGATGGGGATGATGTCGAGAAAGGCGGGTTCCGCCAGGGTGACGCCCTTGCCACGCAGATAATCGCCCGCATGGAAAACCAGCTCGTATTCCCCGGCCTTGAAACTGTCGCCCACAAGTAGCGGCCCGCCATCAACGCGGCCATCGCTATTGGTCTTAACCGTCTTAATCTTCTCGCGACGATCACCCGAGAGCCGGTAAAGCTCGATCGTCAGCCCCTCGGCGGGCGTGCCATGCGCGGCATCGAGGACGTGAGTGGTCAAACCGGTCATAGGCTGGGCTCCGCGATCATGTAGGGCGCATCGAAAAAATGCTCTTCCAGATTGTTGCCCGGCCCCTCGCGATCGGCAACCAGAAAATCCGAAATCGCCTGCAACGGCATCAACGGGTAATGCCAGACGTTGCGGCGGTAGTTCACGCCCTGATCGCCGCCCGCCAGAAAAGCCTGCGGCCGACCAGGCTTACCGCCCTCGTCCTCGGCAACGACGACAAGGAAAGGCCTGCCGGACAGCGGCGAGAAACTCTGGCTGCCGAGCGGATGCCGCTCCATCATCTCGATAGTATGGGGAAAGGTACGCGGCTGTCCGCGGAAAATATTGAGGATGATGCGCGCACCCTCGCCCGCTGCCTCGGGTGCCGCAAGCGCATGATGCCGCTCGGTCTGGCCGCCATTGATGTGGCGCATGGAAGAGGGTGTAATTTCGATCACATCACCGAAGGATGCGAACGCCTCTTTGGTGAGAGGCTTGATCTCGAGAAAATCAGTCAAATGTCATTCACCTTGGGCATGCCAGTTTCGGAGGAGTGAGAGACGCGCCTGCAAATCCGGAATGCTCTGCGTTATCGTTTTCCAGACTACCGAGAGTTCTGCCCGGAAATAATCATGCACGATCAAATTGCGCATACCCTTCATCTTTATCCAGGGGATTTCCGGGTGCTGCTGTAAAAACGCGGGGTAATGTTTGTCCAGTTTTGCGACCGCCTCGCCAATCAGGGCAAGGCACATCATCACCGCCATCTGGGTTCGCGTATCGGAAGAAAAAGTGGCCTCATCCATATCCTGAATGAAATCCCGTATTCGGGAGGCGGCAACGTCCATCTCCTTCAGGTAGAGCAGAAGCCGATCCGTACTCATACTGCTTTGGCTTCCATCAGAACACGCGCCCGGATATCCGAGTGCAGGCCGCCTGAGGTGACGACGTCAACCTCGACACCGAGGATAGTCTTCAGTTCCTCCAGCAATCCGCCAAGATCGAACAGAGTGGTCCCCGGCAACGCATCCACCAGAATATCCAGATCGCTGTCCGGCCTGTCTTCGCCACGGGCGACGGAACCGAACACGCGCGGGTTTGCCGCGTTGAAGCGCTTCGTCGCTTCGCGGATCGCTTCCCGGTTCTTTTCCAGCACCTCGGAGGGTCTCATGGCCTCAATCTCCAGATAGCACGAGTATAGCGGAACGACCGCCGCTCGCCAATTCAACCCTCGGGCAGCATCGAGGAAAGGCGCAGCCAGGCGATCTTTTCCACCTGCGCCGTCGCCGTCGCAAATTCTGTCGCCGCATCACTGCCGATACGCGTCTCGAAGGCGGAGAGAATATCGTGCCTGTTCAGCCCCTTGACTGCAATGATGAATGGAAAGCCGAATTTTTGTGTATAGGCGGAGTTCAGCTCGGTGAAGCGCGCATGCTCCTCGGGCGAAAGCCGGTCAAGCCCTGCGCCTGCCTGTTCATTTCGGCTATCGGCGGTCAACTCACCTGCTATTGCGAGCTTGCCGGCAAGATCAGGATGCGCGCGCAAAACACCCAGCCGTTCCGCTTCGGAGGCGGCACGAAACTGCGCGCATAATCCGCCATGAACCGCCTTCGCCGTTAACTCCAGACCTGCGCCTCCGACATCATAGGCCCGTTCGGCGATAAAAGGCGAATGTTCGAACACACCGCCGAAACGGCTGACAAATTCATCTCGCGTCAGCATCAGAGCGTTCCCGGCTTGTGGTTTTCATGCCAGTGACGAGCGATCTCGATACGCTGCGGGATCCACACCTTTTCATGGCCCAGCACATATTCAATGAAACGGCGAAGGGCTGCGGCGCGGCCGGGACGGCCGACGAGACGGCAATGCAGGCCGACGCTCATCATCTTCGGCGCGCCTTCAAGGCCTTCCTGATAAAGAACGTCGAAAGCGTCTTTCAGATAGGCGAAGAACTGGTCGCCGGAATTGAAACCCTGCGGCGTGGCGAAACGCATATCATTGGTGTCGAGCGTGTAGGGAATGATCAGGAACGGTTCATCCTGCAATCCCTTCACCCAATAGGGCAGATCGTCGGCATAGGAATCGGACGAATACAGAAAACCGCCCTCTTCCATGACGAGACGCAACGTATTGTCGGAAGGCTTGCCCTGATACATGCCAAAGGGGCGCTCGCCCGTCAGCTCCGTATGCAGGCGCACGGCTTCGGCAATATGCTTGCGCTCTTCCTCCTCGGAAAAATCCTTGTATTCCAGCCAGCGATAACCGTGGCTGGCGATTTCCCAACCCGCTTCCTTCATTGCCGCAACGGCTTGCGGGTTGCGCGCCATGGCAGCGGTCACACCATAAACAGTTGTGGTGACGCCGAGATCGGTGAACATGCGCCACAGCCGCCAGAAACCGGCGCGTGAGCCATATTCGTAGATCGATTCCATGTTCAGGTTGCGCTGGCCCGGCCACGGCTGCGCGCCGACGATTTCCGACAGCAGCGATTCCGACGCCTTGTCGTTGTCGAGAATGCAGCTTTCGCCGCCCTCTTCGTAATTGATGACGAATTGCACGGCGATGCGTGCGCCGCCCGGCCATTTCGGATCGGGACTATTGCGGCCGTAGCCCACCAGATTGCGGGAGTAATTCTCGGAAATCATTCAGCCACCCAAAACACCTCTCCCGACGCGGAACCCGCTTCTGGAAGACATGAGCAAAACAACCATCCGAAGGTGTCTGCCCGGAACGGGTAAACACGACACGCTTCAGACATGCGATGCACGGACGGTAGCATCCGCATTCGGAATGTCGAGAGCAATTTTGCCGACATTCCGATGCTTTTTTGTGTACGATTTCTGCGGGGCGTTTCTCAGGCGATCTTTCGGGCGGAAACACGACCCATGGGGTGCAGCGAGTGCACCCGGAAAGGCGCACCGGGTTCATCCTCGATGAAAAGCGCAAGGCTGGAAAATGACAGAGGCCGGGTGAGCAGCGGCTCGAAAACCTTGCGCACGGCACGCTCGATCCTCTGGCTGCTGGAAGGCTCGACACCGCCCGTCAGCGACATCTGAAAACGGAACTCGTCCATCACATGCGGACTGCCCCAGCGATGCAGATTGGTCAGCTGCGAAGCCGAAAGCCGGTCGGGATCCGCCCGCTCGATTTCCGCCTCGGAGAGCGGCGCGCGGTAGCGGTCGAATTCCTGCACCACACGGGCTGCGAAAAAATTCAGCACTTCGCAGGGGCGCTCGGGAACGAGGCTGAAGACATTGTCATGCCGCGCTACTATAAGTTGCGGCAGCGTGAAGGGGTCCTGCCTGCCGGAAAAATACATCAGGTCGCGCAACAACGCGGCCTCGGAATGACCTTCGGCAAGACGGAACGGGGCTTTTATGGTGCCGTGGAAACCATAACGGCGCGGCAGGGCGGTATGGTAGGAAATCTCCTGCATGCCGAGATCGATCGTGCCCGGCGGCTCCACCGCATGGCCTGAATAGGCATCGCGTCCCAGCCACGCGGCAGCCGCCTGCGTCAACGGGTCGTTGGGGGAAGGCGTGAAATGGATGGCGTATCGCATGCGCTATCACCTCGCCGCAAATGCGGCCAAACGGGGCTCTTTGCAGGCCAGCAAGTAAGCGATTTGCGTGACAGATTAACGACGTGGACCAAACTAATCAGAAGTTTCTAAAGTCCGGACGGCAATACTCACGTGTTCTTGAAGGCGAAAACCGGAAGGCACGTCCGGCGTGTGGCCACACACGGCCTGCAACGCAGCATCTGCAAGATAGTGGGCAAGGCCGAAGCTGACCTTGAAGCCGCCCGATAACGCCACGAGCCGCGGATATTCGGAAAGTGTACCCACCATCGGGTCCCGTCCAACCGCCTTCGGCCGCAACCCGGCCCAGCGTTCGAGCACCGGCGCACGGCCAAGCGACGGCACCACGGCGCATGCATCCGCGAGCAATTTTTCCAGCTTTTCGTCGGTGCTGAATGGATCGGAAAAACAATCTTCGCTGGTACTGCCGATGGCGACGGTGCCATCCTCATGCGGCACGATGTAGAGGCCGTTCAGAAACACGACCGGCATGGCCGGATCGGCCGCAGCATCCAGAAGGGCGGCCTGCCCCTTCACCGCCTGTCCAAGCACAATGCCGGGTTCCAGACCGATGGCATCGCGGATCAGCGTGAAGGAACCATGGCCGTTGGCGACGATGACATGATCGAAGGCGACCTCGTCGCCCGACGACAGCACCGCCCGCCCTTTATCCGGATCGAGCGAGACGACGCGGCACTGTTCCGCCACCCGCACATGCCGGGCGTTGCGGAGGAAAGCCGACAGAAGGGCGATCATCGCCCGGGGAGAAACCCGTGCAGCCAGCGTATCCAGCACGAAGCCCGCTTGTCCCGCCGCATCGTCCACCCATCCGGCAACGGAAGGGCTGTCACCGACATGCCAGTGGAACCGGCGCCCGTCTGAAACCCAGTTTTCCCCGGCATCCCGCTCGTGCCGTTCGGCAATGCTGCGCAAATGTGGTTTCGGCAGGGGAATGATCCGGCCGCAACGCCGGTAACCGGCGGAAAGCCCGGTCTCGGCTTCCAACTCGGCGATCTGTTTTTCCAGCGCAACGAGAGCGTCGAACTGGAATTGCTTCTTGTCCGACCAGCGGTCCGGCATATGCGGCATCAGTGCGCCCAACAGCCCGCCGCTTGCACCATCTCCAAGACGGCCCGCTTCCAGCAGCAGGGCGTTTATGCCCATCCTCTCTGCCTTGACGGCAGCCCACAGCCCCATAATGCCGCCACCGACGATGAGGAGCGGCACCGAGCCAGGCAATCTTGGCGCCCGCAATCTTGGTGATTGACCAGATTCGAAAGCGGGACTATCGGCATTAGTCATGACACATTCCAAGGAAAACACCGCAGATATCGGTTCGGCGGCCGACAATCCGCCCGCCGCGCTCGACTGGCGTGAGGGGGATATGCCCTATTCGCTGGCCTTTGACGATCATTTTTATTGCCAGACGGATGGCAGGCTGGAATGCGGCCATGTCTTTCTGTCCGGAAACGGCCTACCGCAGCGCTGGCTTGAGCGAGAGAGCATCTTCCGCATCGGCGAACTTGGCTTCGGCACCGGTCTCAATCTCTGCGAGACCTGGCGTCAATGGAAAGAGGTGCGCAACGGTCACTCCAAGCTGCATTTCATGTCCTTCGAACTCTACCCGATGAAGGCGGACGAGATCGACCGGGCGCTTTCCCGCTGGCCGGAAGTTGATACCGAACGCAAGGCACTGGTCGCCCGCTGGCCGGCGGACCCGAAAGGCGAGGTCGATATCGAACTGGACGACCAGACGCGCCTGACAGTGGTGTGCGGCGAAGCGCTCACCGGCATTTCCGGCAGAAGCGAAGGCTTCGACGCCTGGTTTCTGGACGGTTTCGCCCCTGCCCGCAATCCCGACATGTGGTCGCTGGAAATCATGCAGACGCTGTTCGGCAAAACGGTACCGGGGGGCACATTCGCCACCTATGCCGCCGCTGGCTTCGTCCGCCGCAACCTCATCGCCGCCGGTTTTGAACTGGAGCGCCGCAAAGGGTTTGCCGGAAAGCGTGAGATGCTGTGCGGCACCAAGCCATCCCGCTGAGGCGGCTCCCACAGCAGCAACCGGCCTTCACTGTCAGGCGGTCGGCACGTCGCGGCGTGGCATCGCGTCTCCCAGCCATTGCGCGATCTTGTCCTCGAGAATTTCGGGGCTGATGGGCTTCGACAGATAATCATCCATGCCTGCTGCGATGCAGAGCTCGCGGTCCGCGTCCTGTGTATGCGCGGTAACGCCGATGATCGGAACATGCCGGCCGTCGGCAGCCGCCTGTTCGGCGGCGCGGATTGCCAGTGTCGCCTGATGCCCGTTCATCACCGGCATCGACACATCCATAAGGATGACGGCGGGATTGTGCTCCTCCCACGCCTGAACGGCCTTCTTGCCATTGCCGACGATCAGGAACCGCAAACCCGCCTGCTGCAATATCTGGGTGAAGACGATCTGGTTGACGTCGTTGTCCTCGGCCACCAGCACATCCACAAGGCAGGGTCGGCGTCGGTCTGGAACCATCGTCGGAGGTGACACAACCCGCCGCTTCTTGTCCGTGGGGCCATTGTCTGGCCGCACCGGCGCATCGCTGCCGCCTGACCCCAGCCCCTGCGAATCCTGCCGGGCGCGCTTCTGCCGCACATCCCGCACCACATCGAACAGGGTGGAACGCAACAGACGCGCCCGCGCCGGCTTCATCAGATGCGCCTGCACGCTGAGATCGGTGAAAAGGCTCTCGTCACCTACGACATCCATAGACGTCAGGAACACGATGGCGATATCGTCGAAACGGCTATCCGCCCTGATCCGCTCGACCACATCCAGCCCGTTCATAACAGGCATGTGATAATCGAGAATGATGGCGTCGATGGCAAAACCGAGGGACGCAGCCTCCTGCAGCACGGCAATGCCTGATGGCCCGTCCTGCACAGCATGGCCGTCGATTCCCCATGTCTTCAGTTGCTCCGCCAATATGCGGCGATTGACGTCGTTATCGTCGATGACGAGTACGCGTATATCCTCGATCGCCATGGCAAGAAGCGGAGCGTCGCGCCGTTTTTCCGTAACGTGAAACGGAATATTGACCTCGAAGGTCGATCCCTTGCCGACTTCGCTCACCACATTGATCGTACCGTCGAAAAGACCGACAAGACCGACCGTGATCGCCAGTCCCAATCCCGTTCCCTCGTGCCGCCGCGTCGCTGAGCCGTCGACCTGGCTGAATTTGTCGAAGATGGTTTCGAGCTTGTCTGCGGGAATGCCGATGCCGCTATCTTCGACGCGCAGCGACAGAATGGTCTCCGACGCTTCCGCCGACTGCGCCGAAAGTTCGATCAGCACATGCCCCATTTCCGTGAACTTGACGGCGTTTCCAACAAGATTGGTGACGACCTGGCGGAACCGCCCGGCGTCCCCCATGACCTTGCCGAAAACCGATGGATCGATCCGGACGACAAGTTCTATGTTCTTTTCCAGCGCCGCTGAGGACAGGAGGGAAACGACATCCTCCACCGCTTCCGCCGGATCGAAAGGCACGCTGCGCAGCTTCATCTGCCCGGCCTCGATCTTGGAGAAGTCGAGAATGTCGTTGATGATCGTCAGGAGCGCATTGCCGGATTTGACGATGATATCGGTGAAGGTTTTCTGGCGCGTATCCAGATTGGATTTGGCCAGAAGTTCCGCCATGCCGAGCACGCCATTCATCGGCGTGCGGATTTCATGGCTCATATTGGCAAGGAATTCAGATTTGGCACGATCTGCCGCTTCCGCGCGGGAAAGCAGCCGTTGCAACTCCTCCTCGCGCATCTTCATCTCGGTGACGTCGGTGACGATGATGAGCCAGTAATTGCCGGAACTGTTGGTCGCTTCCAGATTGAGCCACGTCTTTCCGGCAATATGGATCAGCCAGGAGAACGGCCTGTTGGCGGCTATGTGCTCTCTCCAGGCGGTCAGCGTCGCGGCCGCCTCCTCTTTGGTGCCAAAATCTCCGCGCCCGGCACAATGGGCAAAGAACCCCGACCAGTTGCAGCCCTTTTCCAACAGCTGCGGCGGCACGTCGAACATTCGCGCCACAGCCTCGTTGGACATGATGATGGTTCCCTGCTCGACCAGCACCAGCCCCTGCGCCATGGCGCGCGTGGCGCCCTGCATATATTCGCCGACACGCTCAAGTTCGGCCTTTGCCTCACTGATCTCGGCGTCGCGCATGCGCACGTCGGTCACATCGGCATAGGTGCTGAGGATTTTTCCGCCGTCGAGGCGGGTCTTGGAAATGACGGTGACCTTGCCGCTTTTGCTGCGCACCTCGCGCGGCGTGAAGACCTTGTCGTTGAGCAGCCGTTCTGCGCGCTGGTTGTAGAGCTCCTCGAAGGGTATATCGCCATAGTCATAAAGGCCGCTTTCGAAATTCGCCTCCATGAATTCGCGATAGCTTTTGCCGACAAGCGACTTCTCGCCGCCGATTTCGCCCCATAACGTGTCGAAGCACGGATTGACATATTCGATGACGAGATCCGCGTTGAGGAGTAGTACGCCAACCGGCAGGGCATGAAGAACCGTTTCGAACTGGCGATGCAGCGCTTCGGCCTGCGCCTGCGCCGCGATCAGCGCATTTTCCCGCTCCTTCAGCAGGCTGACATCTGTGACTGAACCCACCAGATAATATTCGTCATCGGGCGTCGTGACCCGGCCGAGCCGGGTTATGACCGGAACGGCGCCGCCATCCGAAAGCGGAATGATTCCCGTCTTTTCAATCGCCTCTCCGGTTTGCAGGATATGCTCGTTTTCCCGCTGGAACTCTGCGCCCTCCTCCGGAAACATCTCGCATTCGGTCTTGCCCAAATAGTCGGCGAGGCTGCCGCCCCGGAATTTCTCAAAGGCCGCATTGGCAAAGGTCAGCCGCCTGTCCTGATCCCGCAGGAACACGCCCACGGGCAATTGCTCAAGCGCGGCGCGCAGCAGCCAGGTCTCGCGGATCTGCTTGCTAAGCAGGGTCTCATGCGCCTTGAACTCCGTCACATCGACGCGAAGCCCCACCAGCATGCCGTTTTCCAGCCGCTTGTTGACCATACGCACCCACCGGCCATCGGCAAACTGCTCCACCCTTTCGAGATAGGGCAGGGAAAAATCCCGCAACTGCTTCTGCAGCCATGCCTGGTAATCCGGATCGTCCGATTTCACGCTGCGGTAGCCGCTCGAGAAATAGACCGCCTCCATCAGCGTCTCAAGCCGGGTGCCGGGCTTTAGCTGGAGGTTGAAATCGCTGTAGAATTCCACGAAACGCGCATTGCAATAGACGAGCCGGTTTTCACGGTCATAAATTACGATACCGGCATCGATGAGGTCGATAACGCCGCTGTCGAACAGCAGGTCGGCGCTGCCGCCGTCCGAAACACCCTTCACGACAGAGGGCACTTCTTCGAACACCTCAAACAGGAACAGACTGCCGTCATCGCCGGTGAAACGTTCGCAACGCAGCTTGTAAGGCCCTGAAGACGCTGCACCATGGCATGAAATCACTTCGTCCGTGGCAAAGACCAGCGAGCGGCGCTCCCTGTCCTCGCGCTCGGCATCGCGAATATCGGCGGAAAGAGCAAGGCTGGTGTGGCCCGTGAACGCGGCGGGCGGACGCCCCATGACCCGGCCATAGGCTGCATTGACCATGAGGTAGCGAAGCTCGCTGTCCTTGATGCACGCGGGCAAATCCAGGGCGGCGATTGCCCCGTAAGCTTTTTCCAGCAACCCGCATCCTTGGGTCAAGCGATACTCCACACCGTGCAGTTCCATCCTTGTCGAATCAAATATTTCCAGACGTCGTTGCAAAAACGTTATGTGAGAAAACCGCTATTTGCTATGTGCGGAATGGTCGCTTTACCCTTTTTTAACCATAATTATTCGCAAGCCTCCGCGCCTCGCCGGCAATCGCCAGCCTGCCTTCTGCATGGCAGCCATGCGCCGCGGGACGGCAGCGTTACAAAACTATTGCTTGACTTTACGCCATAAAACGCCCACATGCCGGTCAAGCTTTCACCTTCGGCAGCCGCGTGAGCTGCAGCACATGACCAAGATGACTTGGCCCGCATGAAGGAAAAGCGCAACGAATACAGAAGACGGCGTTTTGCCGCACTGATGCGCAGAAAGTTATTCCAACCCACAAGTTCCCAATTCACGCGGGGTTCTTGACGCCGAAACCGCCGGACAGCAGCAACTGCTCCGGACGATTGGTTTTTGGCGCCCCGAAAGGCATTACTATTGACCAGTTTTAGCGAACTCGGCCTCTCTGAAAAGATTGTGGCCAGCGTTACCCAGCTCGGCTACACAACCCCCACCCCCATTCAGGCAAAGGCCATTCCGCTGCTGCTTGAAGGCCGTGATCTCATCGGCCTCGCACAGACCGGCACGGGCAAGACGGCAGCATTCGGCCTGCCCATCATCGAAATGCTGATGAAGCAAGCCGACCGCCCGGCAAACCGCACCACCCGCACCCTCATCCTCGCACCGACCCGCGAACTGGTGAACCAGATCGGCGAAAACCTGCGCTCCTTCGTGAAGAAGACGCCGCTGCGCATCAACCAGGTTGTCGGCGGCGCGTCGATCAACAAGCAGCAGCTTCAGCTCGAAAAAGGCACGGACGTCCTGGTGGCGACACCCGGCCGCCTGCTGGACCTCATCGCCCGCAACGCGATCTCGCTTTCCAAGGTCACCTATCTGGTGCTTGATGAAGCCGACCAGATGCTCGATCTGGGCTTCATTCACGATCTGCGCAAGATTTCCAAGATGGTTCCGGCCAAGCGCCAGACCCTGCTGTTTTCGGCAACGATGCCGAAGGCGATTTCCGAGCTTGCCAGCAACTTCCTGACGGACCCGATCAAGGTCGAGGTAACACCTCCGGGCAAGGCCGCCGACAAGGTCGAGCAGTACGTGCATTTCGTCGCCGGCAAGAACGACAAGACCGACCTTCTGAAGAAGTCGCTCAACGAAAACCCGGATGGCCGCTCTATCGTTTTCCTGCGCACCAAGCACGGCGCGGAAAAGCTCTACAAGCATCTGGAACATATCGGCTTCAAGGTCGCTTCCATCCACGGCAACAAGAGCCAGGGCCAGCGCGAGCGGGCACTGAAGGGCTTCAAGGACGGTGAGATCAAGGTCCTGGTCGCAACCGACGTTGCTGCCCGCGGCATCGATATTCCGGCCGTGACGCACGTCTTCAACTATGACCTGCCGGAAGTGCCCGACGCCTATGTCCACCGCATCGGCCGTACCGCCCGTGCCGGCCGCGACGGCATTGCCATCGCGTTCTGCGCACCGGACGAAACGCGTTTGCTGCACGATATCGAAAAGCTGATGAAGATCGATATCCCGGTTGCATCCGGTGAACGTCCGGCCGGTCTTGCCAGCCCGACGCGCCCGAACAACAACAACCGTGGTCGCAACAACAATGGCGGCCAGCCGCGTGGACCCCGCGAAGGCGGACGCCACAATGGCGAGCCCCGTCCCTCGCGTCACCACGCCCCGCGTGATGCGGACAACGATCTGGAAGTCACGTCAGACTTCAAGCGCGTGAAGACGGCGGAAGGTGACGCAGGTCGCCCGGCCGGCCCTCGCAAGCAGCGCCGCCCTGCCCGCAAGCCCGGCGGCAGCGGTGGAAACCGTCACGCTCCTGCTGGCGGCAACGGTCAGGAAAAGCGCGCTTCCGGCAACGGAAACGGCAATCGCGGCCGTAACCGCTAAGTAACTTAACTCTGCGCGAGCCGATTCCCCGGTATCGCGTGTCTACCTTCAAACCCCGCAAGCGCAGGCTTGCGGGGTTTTCTTTTTGCTCTCAACCGCCCTGCGCCAACGACCGGCGCCGCGACGGCAGGGTCATGGCCAGCACCCCGGCAATCACGCAGACAAGACCCACCCACATGGCAGGCGTCGGCACTTCTCCAAGAAACACCATGCCAATGGCGACACCGATCGGAACCCGCAGATACGCCTGCGACGTGGTACCGACCGAACCGAGCGTCTGCATCAGCCGGAAATAGACCATGAAGGCGAGCGCGGTTGAAAAGACGCTGAGGCACACAAGTGCGGTGAGCGACGCCGGAGATGGCGACAATGTCCAGGGCCGGTCAACGATCACGCTCACCGGCAGCAGAAGCACGGCGCCGCAGATCAGCGAGCCGGCGGCAGGCATGACGGGATCGAGACCCCTGAAGTTTTTGCTGAAGATGGCGGCACAGGCGTAGGAAAAGGCTGCAGTCAGCACGGCAATCTGGCTCCACAGCGCCTCACCCGCCCCGTTTAACGCATCCAGACCGATGATGAGACAGACACCTGTCATGCCCGCAACAGTGCCGAACAGCTTGCGCCCGCTGACCTGTTCATGCCGGATGATCAGCGCGGTGAGAAGAAAGGTGAAGATCGGCGTCGTCGCATTGAGGATGACGGCGAGACCGGCATCGATGCTCTGCTCCGCCCACGCGATCAGCGTGAAAGGCAATACGCTGTTGATGCAGGCCTGAACGAAGAAGAGCCGCCATGTGGCGAAATCCCGCGGCAACCGCAGCCCGCGCAGGCGAATGACCGCCAGCAGCAACAGACCGGCAATCAGGGTTCTTGCGGCAATGAAGGTCAGCGGTGGTATGGTCTCCACCCCGATCTTGATGAAAGTGTAGGATGCGGCCCACAGAGTGGACAACAGGGCAAGCAGCAGCAATTCGCGGGCGATAGGGTTTTGACTGGTCACGGATCAATTTTCCAACTGCGTTCAGGATGAACCGTTCCTAACTCAAAAACAAGCATCTATGCTTCGGTGACGGCCGAAGTTTCCAACGCTTCAAAAGCATGAAGCCCCGCACGGTACCAGCCATGCGGGGCTTCAATGACAGACCGGTGATTGCAGCGGCCGATCAGGCCCGGCGTTCATCCACCGAGAAAGCGCCCGGACCGGCAAACACGAGGTAAAGGAAGATGAAGCAGAACAGGATCGCGGCGTCGCCCCCATTGAGAGCGGGGAAGAAGCTCTTAGGCCCGTGCGCAATGAAATAGGCAACAGCCATCTGGCCGGACAGGATGAAGGCAACCGGACGCGTGAAAAGGCCGACCAGCACGAGAATGCCGCCAACGGCTTCCAGAAGCGCCGCCACCAGCAGCATCGTCGGCAGGGAGCCGTCCATCTGCGATGCCGGGAAACCGAACAGCTTCTGCGTTCCATGCGAAATGAAAAGCAGCGCCGTCATGATGCGCAGCGCCCCGAGTGCCTGCGGGCGATAGCGGGAGAGATTGTCTAAAATTGCCATGTTCATGTGTCCCCGTTGAAGTGGTGCGACGCTCGATACAGCGCAATCATGCCTTTATGGATACACGTCTCGAACACCGAAAATCACATTTCCGATATAGCAGAACTCCCTTAAATACATAAAGGGAGTCATTCTACACATGGTTGATTTTCCACCATAAAACTGCGCTCATGTGGAAAAAATCAACCCAAGGATACAGGCATTTTTTCGAGTGGCAAAGGCGGAAAAATCCGCCTCTCCGTCAGGCCTGCAGCACCACGACCCTGGAGCCAACCGGCACGCGGCTGTAAAGATCGATGATGTCGTGGTTCAGCATCCGGATACAGCCGCTTGACATGGCGTGGCCGATGGATTGCGGCTGGTTGGTGCCGTGCAGACGGAACATGGTGTCGTTGCCGCCGCGATAGAGGTAGAGCGCTCGCGCGCCGAGCGGGTTGTTCGGCCCCCCCTCCATGCCGCCGGCGTATTTCAGATTGCGCGGATCACGGCGCATCATGTTTGCGGTCGGCGTCCAGGAAGGCCATTCCGACTTCCGGCCGATATAGGCGTCGCCCTTCAGCGCAAGCCCCTGGCGACCGACGCCGACGCCGTAACGCATTGCCCGTCCATCGCCCAGTACGTAGTAAAGACGCCGCGCGGGCGTATCCACAATCACCGTTCCGGCCGGATGCGCGGTATCGTATGCCACTTCCTGCCGGCGCAGCTCGGGCTTCACCTTGTCGAGATGCATTTCCGGAAGCGGAAACTTCTCGTCCGGCTTCGCCGCATAATTAAGCCTTTGCTGCCCGATGCCGGAACTTGCGCAGCCGGCCAGCAACAGCGGCAATCCGAACAGAACACCACGACGTGAAATAGACATGTAACCCCCGCCAAATCTCTAGATTAACGAGAGGTATAATTTTATGGTTAACAAATCTCTAATATGAGGTTGTAGGAATTAACGTGCCTCAACCGTCGCTGCGGGCCGGCGGTTGGCCAGATACACCCCCGTTACCGCCAGGACCGTGCCGGCAATCATGGCCGGCGTCAGCGTTTCCCCGAAAAGCAGGGCCGCTTCCACTGCGGCAAGCGGCGGCACGAGATAGATCAGCGAGGCAGCGCGCGAGACCTGCCCGCGCCGGATGAGATAGAGCAGCAGGGCCACCGCACCGATGGAGATCGCGCCTACCGACCAGACGAGCGTGGCGGCAAGCCCGAGGCTCCAGTCCACATGACCATCCTCCAGCAACAGCGCGAAGGGAACGGTGACGATGAGGGCGCCGACATATTGCAGCGTGGCGACCGCCATAATGTTTCCGCCATGGACGTATTTCTTCTGGTAGAGGGTGCCATAGGTCACGGACGTCATGCCCAGCACATTCACCGCCACGGCATAAAGCGGCACGGAAAGGCCGAGCGCGCCTGACGCCATGACCTTCGGCAGCACGGCGATGGCAATGCCGACAAAGCCGAGAAGCAAGCCGGCACGCTGCACCGGAGAGATCTTTTCGCCGATCATGTAACGGGCGGCAACCGCCGTCATCAACGGCTGCAAACCGGCAATAATGCCGCCGATCGCCGCCGGCACGCCCTGCCCTATCGCCCACCAGATCATGCCAAGGTAAAGGCCGTGCAGGAACACGCCGGACAAGATTGCCCGGAAAACATCGATGCGCCGTTCAGGCCATTGAATGGAGGAAAACCGGCAGATCGCCCACAATATGGCACCCGCCAACAGGTAACGCAGACAGAGGAAGGTCAGCGGACCAGTATAATAAACGGCATATTTCGCGGTGACCCAGCCAGTCGACCAGAGGAAGACGAAGATGGCCGGAGCCAGACGGTCGAGCGACATGGGAACTTCCCCTGTGCCGCGTGATGCCCCGCAACCGGACATGGGCCCGGGACAAAAGGCATGCGGCGAATTGACATTTTTACGACTTGAAGCAACCGGTGAACTACCCGGCCGGATCTCGGCGCGCACCCCTTGGCGAAACACAGCCGTCCAAGCTAGCCGGTATCCCCATCCCCGCAAAAGGTCAAAAGTGTTTTGGTGATCGCATCTTTCAGATTTTCTGATGCCACACCCAAAACCCATCAACCGAAAGCGAACGAACAAAATTTGTGCATTCGCCCACGGCGCACACAGTGCCACCACCCCGTTCCGCCCCACCTTGCCCTGCAACCAATTTGCCAATGCCGCATTTATAGGCTGAAAGCGAAAAAACGCTTCTTTTTTAAAACTCTAGGGCGGTAAAAAATCTTCACGGAGGCCTCCGCATAGTTCTTGCATTGCATTTGTCGTTGTATTCATATGGCAAAAAAGGGGACATCGAAGTTGGCATTTGACGAAATGATAAATGCGGACAACGCGCCGCGAAGCCCATATGAAAACTATAACGAGTGGTACAGCCGGCAGGACAGGGCACACCTGATCCAGAAGTCTAAAGACGCGGAAAACATCTTTCGAAAAACCGGCATTACTTTCGCAGTCTACGGCCACGCCGACAGTTCAGAAAAACTGATCCCCTTCGATATCATTCCGCGCATCATTTCCGGGCGCGAGTGGCGCAAACTGGCCCAGGGTATCGAACAGCGCGTTCTCGCTCTCAACGCTTTCCTCGACGATATCTACCACAAGCAGGAAATCATTCGCGCCGGGCGCATTCCTCGCGAAATTATTGAGAAGAACGTCGCATTCCTCCCGGAAATGATCGGTTTCACGCCACCCGGCGGCGTTTATACCCACATTGTCGGCACGGATATCGTCCGCACCGGCGAAGACCAGTTCTATGTTCTGGAAGACAACGCCCGCACGCCTTCAGGTGTCAGCTACATGCTGGAAAACCGTGAAACGATGATGCAGATGTTCCCGGAACTCTTCCATGAAAACCGGGTGCAGCGGGTGGAGGATTACCCCTATCAGCTGCGCCAATCGCTCGCCTCGCTTGCACCCCCCGGCTGCACCGGCAAGCCGCGCGTCGCGGTGCTGACCCCCGGCATCTACAATTCCGCCTATTACGAACATTCATTCCTGGCCGACATGATGGGTGTGGAGCTGGTGGAAGGGTCCGACCTGCGCGTCATGGACGGCAAGGTCAAGATGCGCACTACCCGTGGCTACGAGGCCATCGACGTGCTTTACCGCCGCGTCGACGACGACTTCCTTGATCCGCTCACCTTCCGGCCGGATTCGGCGCTTGGCGTACCCGGCATCATGGATGTCTACCGCGCCGGCAACATCACCATC
The DNA here is from genome assembly GCF_052114365.1 of Agrobacterium sp. MCAB5. Classification (NCBI taxonomy): domain Bacteria; kingdom Pseudomonadati; phylum Pseudomonadota; class Alphaproteobacteria; order Hyphomicrobiales; family Rhizobiaceae; genus Agrobacterium; species Agrobacterium sp. MCAB5. The sequence continues at coordinate 228,937 of NZ_JBFREP010000003.1, read as the reverse complement.
GCCAATGCGCCGGGCACCGGCATTTCCGACGACAAGGCAATCTATTCCTACATGCCTGAGATCGTCGAGTTCTACACCGGCCGCAAGCCGCTTCTGGAAAACGTGCCGACATGGCGCTGTTCGGAGCCGGACAGCCTGAAATACGTTCTCGACAACCTTGCCGAACTGGTCGTCAAGGAAGTTCACGGTTCGGGCGGTTACGGCATGCTGGTCGGCCCCACCGCGTCGAAAAAGGAACGGGCGCTTTTTGCCGAAAAGCTGAAAGCCCGCCCCTCCAACTACATCGCGCAGCCCACGCTGTCGCTTTCCACCGTGCCGATCATGGTGAAAAACGGCATAGCGCCGCGCCATGTCGATCTGCGTCCTTATGTGCTGGTTTCAGACAAGGTGAAGATCATTCCCGGCGGACTGACCCGTGTTGCCCTCAAGCAGGGCTCGCTGGTGGTCAATTCCAGCCAGGGCGGCGGCACCAAGGATACATGGGTACTGGAGGACTAAGCCATGCTGGGCAGAACGGCAAACGGGCTCTACTGGATGTTCCGGTATATTGAGCGCGCTGAAAACATCGCCCGGCTTATCGATGCGGGCCTGCGCGTTTCCCTGACGCGCAGCGGCAGCGGCGATGAGGACTGGGACGGCGTGTTGCAGAGTGCCGGCGTGCACGAAGCCTTTCTCGAAACGCGCGAGAAGGTGACGGCGGCCAATGCGATCGATTATCTCCTGCGGGACAAGGCAAACCCTTCGAGCGTCATGTCCTGCATCGAGGCAGGCCGCAACAATGCCCGCATGGTGCGCACCGCGCTGACGCGCGAGACATGGGAAGCCACCAACGAATTCTGGATCGAGCTGAAGAACATCCTCGGCCGCAAGCTCAGCCATGCCGAACTGCCGCAGACCATCGATGTCATCAAGCATCGCGCCGGTCTGGTGCGCGGCGCCTTCCACGGCTCGATGCTGCGCAACGATCTCTATAATTTCTCCCGCATCGGCACCTTCATCGAGCGCGCCGACAACACCGCCCGCATTCTCGACGTAAAATATTACGTGCTGCTGCCGGCCGTGGCGCATGTCGGCTCCTCGCTCGACAATGCCCAATGGGAATCCATCCTGCGCTCGGTCTCGGCGCACCGCTCCTATGGCTGGGTCTATGATGCGGAATACAAGCCGGCCAACATCGCCGACTTCCTCATTCTCAACGGCCGCATGCCGCGCTCGCTCGCCTATTGCTATGAGAAGATCACCAGCAACCTCAATTACATAGCTGAGGATTACGGTGAAAAGCACAAGGCGCATGAAACGGCGGAAAGCATTCGCGACAGTCTGCGCAAGACGACGATCGATCGCGTCATGGATGAAGGCCTGCACGAGTTTCTGGAGAGATTTGTCAACCGGAACGGGCAGCTGGGGCAGGAAATCATGGAAGGCTACCGCTTTTATCTATAAGCGCGTGGACGGGGACAGCTTATGCGTCTGAAAATCACCCATACGACCGAATATGTCTATGACGAGCCGATGCCCTATGCATTGCAGCGGCTGCGCCTGACGCCACAGACCGGCCCGTGCCAGACGGTGGAGGACTGGGATGTATCGGTCGACGGCGCCACCGTCGAAGTAAGCTATGACGACCATTTCGGCAACCGTGTCGCACTGGTCGAGACCGAAGGCCCGCAACGCAGGGTCAAGGTCGTGGCTGGTGGCCTCGTCATAACCGAAGACAGGGCCGGCATGGTCGGCCCCCACACCGGCAGTGCGCCGCTATGGCTCTTCCTGCGCGAGACGCCGCTGACGAAGCCTGGCAAACTCGTGCGCGAACTGGCGAAGGCCAGCACCGGCAACAGCGAGCTCGAGCGCCTGCACGACCTGATGGAGAAGATCAACAGCAAGGTGGAATATGTGCCGGGTTCGACCGACACCGAAACCACCGCCGAACTCGCACTCGAAGCCGGCAAGGGCGTCTGCCAGGACCATGCCCATATCCTCATTTCCGCCGCCCGGCTGATGGGCCTGCCCGCCCGCTATGTTTCCGGTTATCTGATGATGGAAGACGTGGCGGAGCAGACGGCAACCCATGCCTGGGCCGAGGTGCATCTGCAGGGGCTCGGCTGGGTTGGCTTTGACGCCGCCAATAATATCTGCCCTGACGATCGCTACGTGCGCATTGCCCTTGGCCTCTGCTACCGCGACTGCGCGCCGATATCGGGCATGCGGATCGGCCCGGCCGGCGAAACACTGAACGTTTCGGTGACCGTGCAGCAATCGCAGAGCCAATCGCAAAGCTGAGACAATGGCCGGCAGAGACGACGAAACGATCGGCTTTTATACGCATAATGCCGGAGCCTATACGTCGAGAGGGCAAACGGCGGACCTTCCCCATTTGGAAAAATTCCTGTCGCGCCTGCCCAAAGGCGCGACCATCCTCGAACTGGGGTGCGGTGGCGGGCAGGACAGTGAATTCATGCTCGCTGCAGGCTTCGACGTGCGCCCGACGGACGGCACACCCGAAATCGCCAAGGCGGCCGAAACGCGGCTCGGCATTCCCGTCGCGACATTGCTGTTCGAAGATATCGGCGACGTGGAGACTTATGACGGCGTGTGGGCCAATGCCTGCCTGTTGCATGTCCCCCGCCCCGCTCTTTCCGGTATCATCCGCCGCATCCGTACGGCGCTGAAACAGGGCGGTGTTTTTTACGCCAGCTTCAAGGCCGGGGAAGCGGAAGGCCGCGACACGTTCGGCCGCTATTACAACTATCCTTCGAAAACCTGGCTTGAGGACCTGTACGGGCATTTCGCCTGGGCAGGCGTGGAGATAGAAGCACGGCACGGCAGCGGTTACGACAAGCTGCCAACCGACTGGCTGCATGTGACGGCAACGAAACCCTGATCCGCTTTCAACAACCTGTGGGTTGCGAAAGCCCGCCGTGACCGGTTAAATCGCCGCAGCAACCGATCAGGGAGAGGGCTTTTTGTACAGTATTTCCGACTATCGCGACTGCCAGTCCCATGGACCCATCATTGCGGAACGGGTCTGGACGGCATGGTGGCAGGATAGTGGCCTCCAGGTCGGCGGTTTGGCTGAACATCTGAAGGATATGGTGAACCCCCATGCCCTGCCGACCGGCTTCGTCGCCCATGACGACAAGGGTTACGTCGGCTCCGCCTTTCTTATCCATTGCGATCTGGAGGAGCGGCCACAATATCTGCCATGGGTTGCCGCACTTTGGGTGGAGGAAAACAGCAGACGCTCAGGTGTCGCCCGGGCGCTGATGCAGGCCGCAACACAACGGGCCGCCGAACTTGGTCACGATACCAGCTACCTGTGCTGCCAGCGCCGTCTCGAAACCTATTATACGAACTGCGGCTGGACCGTTCTGGAGCGTGGCGTTGGCAAGCACGACCTGACAGTGCTGACCTACAGCACGAAAACATAGACTGTCCGCTATATCCGTTGCCGGACATCGGGGAGGAACCATGAAACCGCCAGCCGCCCTTATGGAAACGGCGATCTATGCCAACGATCTCGACGCCGCCGAGGCCTTTTATCGCGATGTCTTCGGGCTGGAGGTGGTGCGCAGGCTGCCGGGCCAGTTCGTGTTCTTCAAATGTGGCCGGCAGATGCTGCTGGTCTTCGATCCGCAACAGTCGCGCACGGCCACCCCCGACAATCCGATTCCGCGCCACGGCGCCACCGGACAAGGCCATTTCTGTTTTTATGCGAAAGACAAGTCAGAAGTGGACGAATGGAAAGCCCGCTTCGAGGAGCTTGGAATTCCCATCGAACACTATCATCGCTGGCCGAATGACAGCTATTCCGTCTACATCCGCGACCCGGCCGGCAATTCCGTGGAGGTGGGCGAAGGCAGGCTGTGGGGGTTCGAGTAAGCCCCAGCTACCCGGAAGAACACTATGAAGAACATTTTTGTCGTCACGCACACCCAGTCCGTCCATCATGTCGAGAACAAGGTTGGTGGCTGGTATGATACCGAACTGACACCCAAGGGAAAAGCCGATGCGCAGGCGACGGCCGAGAAACTTGTGGCCTTGATCGGCAACGCATCAGTTGAAATCTTCAGTTCCGATCTTCTGCGGGCCTCCCAGACTGCGGCAATCATTGCTGAACACCTCAAGTCCCCTTTTGAAACCACGGATGGCCTGCGGGAAATCAGCTACGGTTCGGCGGGTGGTATGCCGCAGGAATGGCTCGACGCCCGTCAGATACCGGCCCCCCATCACGACCGGATGGATCATCGTGGCGGAATTGCTGATGGCGAAACGAGACGAGAGTTGGCCGAAAGAGTGTACCGCGCCGTGGACACGATTATATCGCGTCCTTGCCCCACGCAGATCATCGTTACCCATGGCTTCGCTCTTACCTTCGTCATCGCAACATGGATCAAAATGCCGATCGACAGCGTCGGTTATGTCAGCTTTCCCGCGTCTTCCGGCAGCATTACGCACCTAAGACAAGACGATTACTGGCAAAACCGCGGCGTTATCGCTTTGGCGGATGTGTCCCACCTGAAGACAAGCCGGGGATGACGTCGAGAGGGGGACGCTGAGCGACCCCCTCCCTCAACCGTTTAACGTGCAGCCCCGGTAGATCAGATCTGCCGAACCGTGATTTCTTCTTCCGCATTAACCGCAAGCGGGTTCCTCAGCGGCAGGCCGAAACCGGCGGCCTCGATCTCGAACACGTCACCCGCTTCCGGCTTGATGCCCTCCGCAAAAGAGAGCGTCGCGGTGCCGAACATGTGCACATGGACGTCACCAGGTGCGCGGAACAGGCCGTATTTGAAGTGGTGATATTCGAGGTTCGCGAAGGTGTGGGACATGTTGTCCTCACCCGAAACAAACGGCTTTTCGAAAATGACCTTGTCGCCACGACGGATGCGCGAGGTGCCGCGAATATCCGACGGCGCAACGCCGACGCGGATTTCCGGGCCGAAGCTTGCCGGGCGCAACTTCGAATGGGCGAGGTAGAGATAGTTGATCCGCTCGGTGACGTGATCGGAAAATTCGTTCGACACGGCAAAGCCGATGCGCACGGGTTCGCCCTTGTCGGAGATCACGTAGATGCCGGCCATTTCCGGCTCTTCGCCGCCATCAAGCGCGAAGGACGGAGAGGTGAGAGCAGCACCGGGTGCCGCTGCGACATAGCCGTTGCCCTTGTAGAACCACTCGGGTTGAACGCCCTTTTCGCCAGCCTTCGGCTTGCCATTTTCCAGACCCATGCGGAACATCTTCATGGAATCCGTAAGGCTTTCCTCGGCGGCTTCCGTGGTCTTCTTGTGCATGCTGTCGCGGGTAGCAGCAGAGCCGAGATGGGTCAGGCCCGTGCCTGTCAGATGCAGATGCGCCGGATCGGGATGGGTGATCGGCGGCAGAAAGCGACCTTCAGCGTAAGCCTTTTCAAGATCGACGGCATCGCCGAGACCATGGGCGGACACAACATCGGCAAGGCTCTTGCCACCATTGGCAGCTTCCATGGCCAGCGCGTAAACCGATTGAGCGCCGTTGACGGCGTGCGCCTGTCCGCCTTCTTCGCGAACGGCGACGGTGATTTTGCCACTGGCATCCTTGATCTGTGAAATGAGCACGGGATTTCCTTCCTGCGGCGCAACGCGCCTTATCTTCTTCGGCGCGTTGCGCCTTCACCTTATGAAAGTGGCCGGAAACCGGCCACTTTTTTGACTTGCTATATTGGCTGGGCAATCAGCCCTTGTTCTTGTTGTAGACGTCGAAGAACACGGCAGCGAGCAGCACGAGGCCCTTGACCATCTGCTGGAAGTCGATGCCGAGGCCGACGATCGACATGCCGTTGTTCATGACGCCCATGATGAAGGCACCGATAACAGCACCGGTGATCTTGCCAACGCCGCCGGAGGCCGAAGCACCGCCGATGAAGCAGGCCGCGATCACATCAAGCTCGAAGCCAACGCCTGCCTTCGGCGTTGCCGAGTTGAGGCGTGTCGCGATGATCATGCCGGCCAGACCGGCCAGTACGCCCATGTTGACGAAGGTTAGGAAGCTCAGGCGTTCGGTGTTGATACCGGAAAGCTTGGTCGCCTTCTCGTTGCCGCCCATGGCGTAAACGCGGCGGCCAATGGTCGTGCGGCGCGTCACGAAGCTGTAAAGCGCAATCAGAACCAGCATCACGATCAGGACGTTCGGCAGGCCACGATAGGTGGACAGCTGGTAGCCAAGGAACAGAATAGCGCCTGAGATGAGCAGGTTCTGCACAATGAAGAAACCGAACGGCTCCACGTCAATGCCGTGCTTCACGTTCACCACGCGACGGCGCCACGCCAGATAGAACAGCACGACCGTAATCACCAATGTCAGGATCATCGACGTCGTGTTCAGACCTTCGATGCCACCGATATCAGGCAGGAAGCCGGTGCTGATGATCTGGAAATCCGTCGGGAACGGGCCGATGTTCTTGCCGCCGAGCACAAAAAGCGTGAGGCCGCGGAACACAAGCATGCCCGCCAGCGTCACGATGAACGACGGGATGCGATGATAGGCGATCCAGTAACCCTGGGCAGCACCGATGATGCCGCCGATGACAAGACAAATCAGCGCCGCGAGAAACGGGTTCATGCCCCACTGCACGGTCAATATGGCCGCAATCGCGCCGACGAAGGCGACGATGGAACCGACCGAAAGGTCGATATGTCCGGCCACGATGACCAGCAGCATGCCCAGCGCCATGATGACGATGAACGAGTTCTGCAGGATGAGGTTGGTCAGGTTCACGGGCCGGAACAGAATGCCGCCGGTATAGAACTGGAAGAAAACCATGATAGCGACGAGCGCGATCAGCATGCCGTATTCGCGGATATTGGAGCGAATATACGACCCGACCGAGATGACGTTGCTTTCTTCGTTTGTGGTGTTTGCCGAACTCATGAGTTCTTCTCCCCTGAGCGCATGATAGCGCGCATGATGCTTTCCTGGCTCGCCTCTCCCTTCGGCAATTCAGCGACGATGCGGCCTTCGTTCATGACGTAGATGCGGTCGCAATTGCCGAGCAATTCAGGCATTTCCGATGAGATCATCAGAACGCCTTTGCCGTCGGCAGCGAGCTGGTTGATGATGGTGTAGATTTCGTATTTCGCGCCAACGTCGATACCGCGTGTCGGCTCGTCGAGGATCAGGACATCAGGATTGGAGAAGAGCCACTTGGAAAGCACGACCTTCTGCTGGTTGCCGCCCGAAAGATTGACCGTTTCCTGAAAGATGCCCGAAGAGCGGATGCGAAGGCGTGTGCGGAAATCGCTCGCCACCTTCATTTCCTTGATGTCGTCGATGACGCTGGCCTTCGACACGCCGGCCAGATTGGCAAGCGTGGTGTTGTGCAGAATGTTGTCGTTGAGCACCAGACCGAGATGTTTGCGGTCTTCGGTCACATAGGCAAGACCGGCATCGATTGCCTTGCGCACGGTGCTGACATCCACGGGCTTGCCGTCGATCAGAACGTCGCCGGTGATCTTGTGACCGTAGGACTTGCCGAACACGCTCATGGCGAATTCCGTGCGCCCTGCCCCCATCAGCCCGGCAATGCCGACGACTTCGCCCTTGCGCACGGTGACGTTGATGTCGTGCAGGACCTTCCGGTCGCGGTGCTGCTGGTGATAGGCGTTCCAGTTCTTCACTTCGAGAATGGTCTCGCCGATCGGCACGTCGCGCGGCGGATAACGATCTTCTAGATCGCGTCCCACCATGTTGCGAATGATGACGTCCTCGCTGATTTCTTCCTGATGACAGTCGAGCGTCTTCACCGTCATGCCGTCGCGCAGCACGGTGATCTGGTCGGCCACCTTGCGCACTTCGTTGAGCTTGTGGGTGATGATGATCGACGTCATGCCCTGCTTGCGGAACTCGATCAAAAGGTTGAGCAGAGCCTCGGAATCGCTCTCGTTGAGCGAGGCGGTCGGCTCATCAAGGATGAGAAGCTTCACGCTCTTCGACAACGCCTTGGCGATTTCGACCAGCTGCTGCTTGCCGACGCCGATATCCGTAATCAGCGTCTCCGGCGATTCCTTCAGGCCCACCTTCTTCAGAAGTTCGCGGGTACGGTTGAAGGTCTGCTGCCAGTTGATCACGCCGCCCGAAGCGACCTCGTTGCCAAGGAAAATATTTTCGGCAATCGACAGGAGCGGCACAAGCGCAAGCTCCTGGTGAATGATGATGATACCAATATCTTCGCTGTCGTTGATGGCGCGAAAATTTCGCACAGCACCTTCATAGTGGATCTCGCCCTCATAGGTGCCAGCGGGATAAACACCGGAAAGGACCTTCATCAAGGTCGACTTTCCAGCGCCGTTCTCGCCAACGAGCGCGTGGATCTCACCTTCCTTTACCTTAAGGTTAACGTTCTCAAGCGCTTTTACGCCCGGAAACGTCTTGGTGATGTTCCGCATTTCGAGAATGGTATTGGCCATATCGCAATCCAGCGCCCGATTAATTCAGGCGTTTTTATTTTTATGGAAAAACGGGGACGGCGCCAAGCCATCCCCGCATGTGTTGCAGGCTTATTTCAGCTGGTCTGCGGTGTAGTAACCACCGTCGACGAGAACCTGCTTGTAGTTGTCCTTGGTCACGGCAACCGGCTTGAGCAGGTAGGACGGAACAACCTTGACGCCATTTTCATAGGTCTTTGTGTCGTTCACCTCAGGCTCCTTGCCCTGCAGAACGGCGTTGACCATGCCAACAGTAACCTTCGCGAGTTCGCGAGTGTCCTTGAAGATGGTCGAATACTGTTCGCCAGCAATGATCGACTTGACCGACGGAACTTCAGCGTCCTGACCGGAAACGACCGGCAGCGGCTGGTCCTTCGTGCCATAACCAACGCCCTTCAGCGAGGAGATGATGCCGATGGACAGACCGTCATAGGGCGACAGAACAGCGTCAACCTTTGCGTCCGTGTAATAAGCCGACAGGAGGTTATCCATGCGAGCCTGGGCCGTTGCCGGATCCCAACGCAGCGTACCGACCTTGTCCATGCCCATCTGGCCCGACTTTACGACCAGCTTGCCGCTGTCGATGTAAGGCTTCAGAACCGACATCGCGCCATCGTAGAAGAAGAAGGCGTTGTTGTCGTCAGGAGAACCGCCGAACAGCTCGATGTTGAACGGACCCTTGCCGTCCTTCAGGCCAAGCTTGTCGACGATCGAAGTTGCCTGCAGAACGCCAACCTGGAAGTTGTCGAAAGTGGCGTAGTAGCTGACGTCGCCGCTGTTGCGGATGAGACGGTCATAAGCGATGACCTTGATGCCCTGCTGACCAGCCTGCTTCAAAACGTCCGACAGGGTCGTGCCGTCGATCGAAGCAATCACGAGGACCTTAACGCCCTTGGTGACCATGTTTTCGATCTGGGAAAGCTGATTCGGAATATCGTCGTCGGCGTATTGCAGATCGGTCGTGTAACCGGCTTCCTGCAGCTGCTTGACGATATTGTTGCCGTCATCGATCCAGCGCGCGGAAGACTTGGTCGGCATGGCGATACCGACAGAACCCTTGTCCTGCGCGAAAGCCGGCGCTGCAAAGGAAGCAGCACCGATGGCACAAGCCGCCATCAGCGAAATAATGGACTTCATTAACTCTCTCCCTTGAACCCTCTTTGGTACCCGCTTGTTGCGTTGCACCATAAAATTCATGCCATCAGAGGAAGAAGCCGCATTGCGCCCGTTCCGATCTCGCAACTGCGAAATGGAACAGATGCCGCTCCTCCCCGGCATTCCGCAAATTGTTCTGAATCCATATAACTGTCAAATAGAATAAATCAGTTTACGTATATCAATTATGATATATTAAATCGATACAATAACCATTGAGGGGTATAAACCGGCGAATGAGCAACCAAAAAGTGTATGAGCAGACGCAAACAGCGGATGCGCTGTTCGTCTTCGAAGACAACCCTTTGCTGCGCGCCGGCTTGAAGATGAGCCACCTGCGCATGCTGGTCATGATCGAGGAGCACGGGCAGGTCAGCGCCGCCGCCGCCGCCATGAACATGACGCAGCCGGCGGCATCGCGCATGCTCTCGGAAATGGAAGCAATCGTCAAAAGCCCGCTCTGTCAGAGAGCGTCGCGCGGTGTGGTGCTGACCAAGTTCGGCGAGGCGCTGGCGCGGCGCGCCCGCACCATATTGCTGGAGCTGCGTGAGGCGAGCCGCGAACTCAACCAGATGAAATCCGGCAGCGGCGGATCGGTTTATATCGGCGCCGTCACCGCACCGGCCATCAGCCTGGTCGTGCCCGCCATAAGACGGGCGATGGACACCTATCCCGGTATCGAGATCAACGTGCAGGTGGAAAGTAGCAACGTGCTGGCGCGGGAACTTCTGGCCGCACGTCACGATTTCATCATCGGCCGCATCCCCGATGATTTCGACCCCGGCCTGTTCTCCATCCATGAAATTGGCATCGAGCGCGCCTGTCTGGTGGTTCGCGAGGGCCACCCCCTGCTCCACGGCGAGCCCGTGACATTGCAGGATCTGTCCGGTTACGACTGGGTCTTCCAGCCGCCCGGCGCGCTTTTGCGCAGAACGATGGAAGACGTGTTCCTCACTCACGGCGTCGCCATGCCGCGCAACGTCATCAACACGCCATCCGTGGTGCTGACGCTTGCCCTTATCTGCAACACGGATGCAATTGCGCCAATCGCGCAGGACATGGCCGAGTTCGTGGCCGGCCAGCAGGCCGATATCGGCCGCACCCGCATCCTGCCGACGGATTTCGAGCTTGTCGTCAAGCCCTACAGCATCATCACCACCAAAGGCCGCGTTTTGCCGCCCAGCGCCCGGCTGCTCTACGATCTGGTTCTGGATGAAAGCCGCAAACTGACGGGCTTTTGAGGAAGGCAAGCCAGACGCCAACTTCATTGTATATAGAGGCCGGATTTATCGGGACTTGCCCAGGGAATAGCCGCATGCTTTTCGGACAATCCGTCTTCGAGTCGGTCGTTGAAAGACTGAGACAGGAAAAAGAAGACGAGAGCGCGGAGCCGACGCCGCCCACCGGTCATCGTATTGTGGGTTTTAGCTCTGGCTTCGTCGTGGATACCTATCCGGATGCACCGCAACCGGGAAACGCCAGTCTCGACGCCTATCTGGCCTTTCTGCCGGAGCCCGTTGCGCTTGCCGAGCCCCAGCCGGAACCCCAACCCGAACCCATGCCGGCCCATCTCGAAAAGACCTCGCTCGCGGATGTTTCAGCAGAACTGGCCATCCATGAAACCGACACCGCCGCAACGCTTGCGGAAAAGCGCCGCGCCTTCGCAAGGCTCAATCATCCCGACGGAGTGAGACCGGAATTCCGGCACAATGCGACGCTGCGCATGACAGCGGCAAATCTCCTGATTGACCAGGCGATCCGGATGCTGCGAACTCGTGAACATTTCCAATAGAGGCAGGTAGCGGTTTTACACCCGGAAAGCTCGCCTCAGCCGGCGTCGTTTCTATCCGTGGGTGCACTTTCCACTGGCTCGTCTGAATCGTCCCTGGCCGCGTCAGCCTTGCCTGCAGCGTTCTCCTCGCTGGCGGGCTTGAACTTCAGCAACAACTCATAGGCCGCATAGACCGCCACGCCGCCGACAACCGTGCCCCAGAAAAATTCGCGATTGACGAATTCGATGACGGACCAGGCGGCGCAAAAGCCGACGATGAGCAATCTGACCCACAAGCGGCGATAAAGCGGATGGCTCGTATCGATAATCAGCATGGCGTTCCCGTTTCGGGCCTTTCCAGAACATTGCGCAGTTGCGGCATGACGCGACGCCCAAGGCGTCGGCACGTCCAAGGCGTCTTGGCCGTTTCGCAGGAAAATTGCAACGCAAATCGACCCGCTACCAATCAGACCCTCGTGAAAGGGAGAGGCAGGGGCAGAGGGATTGCCGACCGGCTTGACCGATACCGCTCAGTCCCGCAGGCGCCCAAGCAGAGCCAGCAGCTGGTCACGGGCTTTTTTGCCGCCGATCCGGTCGATCAGCTTTTCCTCGCGGTCACGCCATGCATCGGAAAGGCGCTCAAGAAGGCTGCTGCCCTCATCCGTCATGTCGAGGAAATGAACGCGCCTGTCCTCTTCCGACCTGCGGCGGACAAGCAATCCCTTGCTTTCCATGCTATCGACGATCGCGACGAAATTGGCACGCTGTATGCCAAGTGCCTCGGCCACATCGCTCTGCTTGAGGCCCGGATTGCCGCCGACGATGACGAGAACGGAAAAATCGGCCGGCCGCAATCCCATCTCCGCCAGCACGTCGGAAAAGCCGTTTGCCACGGCAAGTTGCGAGTGCCTCAAATGATAACCGATCGCGGTCGTCAACAATCCATAGTCGATAGCGTTTAAATGTTCCGCCTGCGTGCCGCCGCTTTCGGCCTTTTCCGCACGTGGCCCGTTGCTATGTGCCAATTGCAAAGCCATCCGATCCCCCGCCTGATTCGTTCCTTAACCCTGCCGGAATGATAACCGACAACAGGACTAAACTGTATCCCAAATAAATGTAGATGATACTAATATTGTATAATAATTTGACAGTTAATACCCATTGCGACAACCCCTGTCTCGTAATCACCATCGGGCGCAAAAGAAAAGTATGATTATTTACCCACCGATTTTTAGGGTCAAAAACCATCTCCCCCGCCTTGTTTGAACGGCGATACGACAATCAACCCGCCTGTGTACAAAAGTGCCAGGACAGCCGCTGGATGCAGACGTAAAATACTACTTAAAAGGGAAACGTCTTATCAGGAAGAAACGCAATACCGCTAACAACATACCGCCCTGCTATCGCAAACATGCAGACAGCAGCCCTCGCAGCAACCCACGCTCTCCCCCTCACCGGAAAACAGACCCCATTTCGTAAATCTTTGATTTTTAGACATTGATGCGGAAAGAAAGCTGGGGTATGAACCAACCGCTGCACGCGATTCAAGCGTGACCGCTGCACCCGTAGCTCAGCTGGATAGAGTGTTGGATTCCGATTCCAAAGGTCACAGGTTCGAATCCTGTCGGGTGCGCCATTTTACGCATTTAACGCGCAAATGCACACAGGTCACCATTATGCGGGCGGCACACGTCCGCCAGCAAGCGGAAACCCCGGGCCACATTTCGAGGGAAAAGAACGGAAAACGGCTGATCGTCTCACAGCCGCGCTTCGTTGGTTTTCTTACAATATTCATGCCGGCTACAGGGAATGTCAGTCGGCAAAACATTGACGAGGGCTGTTGCCCCCGTCCCCATCGATCAGTGACAACGTCAAAGAGAGCGTGTCATCCACCCCGGGCAAAAGACCGTGGCTTTCGCACCGTCGCCCATCGCTGAATTATGGAAGCCATGACGGCAAGACCGGCCATGACGGTGAACGCCGTGGAAATATCGCGATAGGTCACGGCAAAACCGAACCGGGCGATCCAAGGCTGGCTTGCCAGCGGCGATATGAAATGCCCGAGAAACATCGATGCCGTAACGACGCCGGCAATACGCCCGCGCAACCGCAGCGGCGCAAGCATGATCGTCGTGGACATAATAGCCGGCATCACAGCACCGAGGCCAAGGCCCACCACCGCAAGCGCCGAAAGCATGGAAACCAACCCGTATGCCGCGGCAAGCAGCGCAAAACCCGTTGCCATCAACACCAGCCCGACCGCCAGAATAACGGTCACGCCAATCCGCGCCCCCAACCGACCGAAGTTGAGCGCCATCAGCGCGCCCGCCAGATTGAAGATGCCGATGGCGTATCCGGCAACGCTGCCGGAAAACAGCCCAAGCTCCCGCAGGAAAAACGGCAATTGCGAGGGGATGGTGTAAAACAGGGCGTTGACGAGAAATACCGCCAGTGCCAGCACGGCCACCAGAAACCAGTTGACCGCAAAAGCCTGTTCGCCGCCGTTTTTAACGTGGATATTGTTTCTTGCCGGCTCCCGCAAAAACAACAGTGCCGCCGGCAGAATGAGCAGCGCCACGGCATAGACCGCGAAGGGCGCGCGCCAGTGAACATCCGCCAGCAAGCCTCCCGCCACCACGAAAACGACACCGCCAAGCTGGGTGAAGGCCTGTTGCAGGCCGAGATAACGCTCCCGCGCCGGGCCTTCGAAATAATCGCCCACCAGCGCCGTGCCGATCGTCATGATGCCGCCGATCGCAAACCCCAGAAAGGCCCGGCCAACGAGCAGGCCCGCAAGACTATCGGCAAAAAGCCCGGACATGCCGGAAAGGCTGTAAAGCAGGATCGCGCCGAGCAGCAGCCGCTTGCGGCCGAACCGATCCGCCAGCACGCCGGCGACCGGCGCGCAAAGAGCCACGAAAACCGATGGTAACGTCAGCACCATGCGGCTCATGATCTCGACATTCGGCGTCGACAGGAAGCTCTGTTCGATGGCGGGCAGCGAGGGCGCAACCGTGGTTCCGGCCATGATGGTGAGTGTGGCGACGAACAGAAGCGTGAGTTTCAGCGACGGGGAATTGTCAGTCATTCTCAAGCCCCTTTGTAGGGTGTTGCGGAACGCGCCTTATTCAACGCATGCGCCCACCAGCCCAGCTTGCCCATCATCGTTTCCAGCGCGCTTGCCGCTGGCGCTCCGGGGTCGAACTGCCCGGCGGCATCGACACGGTCCCAGGGATTTGCAAAGCTGACGACATCGCGGATCGTCGTGGCATGCAGTTCCGCAAACACGGGGCGAAGCTGCTCGACAGCGCGCAGGCCGCCGGAAATCCCGCCATAGGAAACGAAGGCCACCGGCTTGGCGCCCCATTCGTCATAGGCGGAATCGATCAGGACCTTCAGCGCGCCGGGGTAGCTGCGATTATATTCCGGTGTGACGACGATGAAGGCATCGGCGGCATCAAGGCTTTCACGAAGTTGCCGCACGGAGGCGCGGTCGGGCGTGTGGCCCTGCGGCAGATCAAGTTCGCGCGGGTCGAGCACCGCAAACTCGATCCCCGGCAATGCGCCGAGTTGCTCCTGCAGCCATTTGCCAATGACATCGCAGAACCGCGGATTGCGGGCACTGCCAAAAATGATTCGGATGGAGAGTGTATTATCGCTCATGGAACGTCCTTCAGTAATGTTCCACTCCCTGATAATTCCTCAACTATAGTTGAGGTCAATGGCCGCAACGAAAAAAAGCGGCAGGCGTTGAGCCTGCCGCTTTCAACTCAATGTCGCTGGGAGCCTGTCGAAGACTTCAGGCGGCCGCGCGCCGCAATGCCGTTGCAACGGTGTGGATATGGGCAGCGCCAATGCCGCAGCAGCCGCCGATCATGGTTGCGCCGGCATCCGCCCAGGAGCAGGCGAACCGCGAATAGACATCGTCGGTCAGGTCGGTGCGCGTGCCGTGCAGACCTTCATTGGCGGCGGAATCGCCCTGTTCACCTTCGAAGGCATTGGCATAAACGCCGATCTCAAGCGAAACGCCCTTTTCCGCAAAGACAGCGGATGCCGTTTCCACGGCGGCTTTCATGATTTCCGGCTTGCTGCAATTGAACAGAAGGGCGGCAGCACCAGATTGCGCCGCCCATTCGGCCGCCGCCTTTACCGTTTCACCAGAGCGCAGCGCAGGCTCGCCACCGCCTGTCGCAGCCGCATCGTCGTTCAACGTGAAGGAAATCCAGAACGGTTTGCCGGTTGCGGCCACGGCTTCCCGCACCGCTTCGCCTTCGGCGATCAGGCTCAGCGTCTCACCCAGCCAGACATCTACAGAAGGAGCGAGATTGTCGACCAGCACCTTCAGATAGTCCTGCACCCTCGTGGCATCGAAATTCTGCGGCTCATAGGAGCCGAAGATCGGCGGCAGCGAACCGGCCACCAGCACGTCGCGGCCGGAGGCATCCGCAGCCTCGCGTGCCAGCCTGCCGGAAAGGGCGATCAGCGATGCGCCATCCTTCTGGAAACGCTCCTCGCCGATATGGAACGGCACCAGCGCATAGGAATTGGTGGTGACGACATCGGCACCGGCCTCGATGAATTCCTGATGCACCTGCCGCACGATATCAGGTGAATTGATGAGCGCCAGCGCCGACCATTCCGGCTGTTTCAGCTCGGCGCCGAGCCGCTGCAATTCGCGGCTCATGCCGCCGTCGAGAATACGGATAGTGCCCATGTTCATGCTCCTTGAACGGTTTACCGCCGGACCGGCACCTGCTGTTCGATGAGACCGAAACAGCGGGCAATTATGGCGGTGAGAATGAGATAGAAGACGGTGACGACGATCAGCGGCTCATAGACGAGCAGCGTGTCCTGCCGCACCTTATAGGCCACGGCATAGAGGTCCATCACCGTCACGGTAAAGGCAAGCGGCGTGGCTTTGAGCTGCATCACCACCTCGCCCGCAATTGTCGGCAGCGCGATGCGGATGGCGCGCGGCAGCCAGATGCGGCGAATAAGGGTGAAACGGCCCATGCCGAAAGCCCGGCCCGCCTCCAGCTCACCCTTTGGCACAGCCAGCAACGCGCCGCGCAGAACCTCGGCCTCATAGGCCGCGTAATTCAGTGTGAAGCTGACGGCGGCGAAAAAGAAGCCCTCGCGCAGCACCGGCCACATGAAACTCTGACGTAAGCCGGGGATCATCGGCAGAAACGAGCCGACGCCATAATAGAGCAGCCAGAGCTGGATCAGAAGCGGTGTGCCGCGAAAGAAGGTGCAATAGGCGCGCGCCAGAATTTTTGTCACCCGCCCGCCGCTAACCTGCGCGAAGGCAAGCCCGATAGCGAGAAGAAAACCAATGCTGACGGAGATGACGAGCAGCGCAAGCGTTTGCCAGGCACCGGACAGAAGCAGCGGCCAATATTTGGCGATCCATGAAAAATCCATGCAGCTTCCCCTTTATGCCAACGCCGGCTGGCCGCGCCGCACACGGCGCTCCAGCAGCGAAAAGACGAGGTTGGAAACCAGCGTAATGGCAAGGTAAAGGAGGGCTGCGGCAAGAAAGAACAGGAAATATTGCTTGGTGCTGGCCCCCGCCAGCCGTGTCGCAAGCGCCAGTTCCTGATAACCGACAACCGCCACCAGCGCGCTATCCTTCGTTACCGCAAGCCAGAGATTGGCAAGGCCCGGCAGGGCGTTCGGCAACAGTGCCGGCAAGACCACACGGCGGAAACGCAAGGCCGGCGACATGCCGAAGGCGCGCGCCGCCTCGATCTGCCCGTTCGGAATGGCAAGGATCGCACCGCGCAGCACCTCAGTCATATAGGCACCCTGCACGAAACCCAGAACCGCAACAGCAACAACGAAACCGTTGACTTCCAAAGGCGGCAGGCCTGCCAGTTGTAGCAGCCGGTTCAGGCCATCAGTACCGGCGTAATAAAGCCCGACGATGAGGATCAGTTCGGGAACGGCGCGGATTGCCGTCGTGTAGAGATTGAGCAGAAGGCCAAGCGGCCTGTTGCCGGAGAGCTTGCCAAGTGCACCGGCAAGCCCGATGACGATGCCGATCAGATAGGCACCGGCGGAAATGGCAAGCGTCGACGCCGCACCCTTCAAAAGGGTGCCGCCCCATCCCGGAGGATAGGGTGACAGCAGTTGCAGCGTGGTTTCAAGGCTTGCCATTTATGTGACCGGTCAGGAGAAATTACTTACCGTAGATATCGAAGCTGAAGTATTTCTTGGTGATCTCGTCATACTTCCCGCTGGCGCGAACGGCAGCGAGAGCAGCGTTCAGCTTGTTCTTGAGTTCGGTGTCGTCCTTGCGCAGGCCGCCGGAAACGCCAAGGCCGAGGATTTCCTTGTCATCCGCAACGTTGCCCATGTCGGCGCAGCAATCCTTGCCGGCATCGCTCTTCACGAAGGCATCGAGAACGAGCGAGTCGCCGAACACATAGTCGATACGGCCGGCTGCGAGATCCTGAAACGCCTCGTCCAGCGTCTGATAGGTCTTTTCGTCTGCGACAGCAGCGAAATATTTCTTGTAATATTCGGACTGGATGGTCGCGACCTGAATACCGATGGTCTTGCCCTTGACGTCTTCCGGCGCCGCACCCGGCTTGCCATCCTTGGCGCCGATCAGCTTGCTCGGCGTGTTGTAATATTTGTTGGTGAAATCGATGACCTTCTCGCGCTCTTCCGTGTTGGACATGGACGACCAGATAACATCGAACTTCTTCGTCTGCAGCGCCGGGATGAGGCCATCCCAGGAAAGCTCGACGATCGAGCATTTTTCCTTCATTTCCGCGCAGACGGCGTCCATGAGATCGATTTCCCAGCCCTGCCACTTGCCGCTGGCATCCTTGGCGAAGAAAGGCGGGTAGGATTCGTTCATGATGCCGAAGCGGACATCGGCGCTGGCGGTGAAGGCGGAAACCGCAAATGCCGTTCCGGCAAGCAGCGTGGCGAAGAATTTCATTTAAAGTCTCTCCTGTTAAAACAAACGGCGAAGCGAAACGGCCATCACGCCAGCGCGCCGGTAAATTCCCTGCAACGGGCGCTTACGGGATTGCCGAACACCTGCGCCGGTGGCCCCGCTTCTTCCACACGGCCCTGATGCAGAAACATCACCTCGCTGGAAACATCGCGCGCAAAGCGCATCTCGTGAGTAACGAGCAGCATGGTGCGGCCTTCCTCGGCCAGATCGCGGATGACCTTCAGCACCTCGCCCACAAGTTCCGGATCGAGCGCCGAGGTGGGTTCGTCGAACAGCATCACCGCCGGCTCCACGCAGAGCGCGCGCGCAATCGCGGCGCGCTGCTGCTGCCCGCCGGAGAGGAACGCCGGATAGGCATTTTTCTTGTCGTAAAGGCCAACCTTGTTCAGCAGGGCTTCGGCCTTTTCCACCGCCTCCTGCCGCTTGACGCCGAGAACGTGAACAGGCGCTTCGATGACATTTTCCAGAACGGTGCGGTGGGCCCAGAGATTGAAATTCTGGAACACCATGCCAAGCCCTGTCCGCAGCTTTTCCACTTGCCGCCAGCTTTTCGGCACAGCCTTGCCGTCCCCGCCAATCTTCATGGCGATCTCCTCGCCATTGACGATGACCCGGCCGCGATCCGGCGTTTCGAGAAAGTTGATGCAGCGCAGGAAGGTACTCTTGCCGGAACCGGACGAGCCGATGATCGATATCACATCGCCTTTGTGGGCCTTCAGCGAAACGCCCTTCAAAACTTCGTGTGTGCCGAAGCTCTTGTGGATGTCATCCGCTTCGAGCGCACAGGCGCCTGTATCTGCCATTTATTGACCTTGCCGATCCGGTTCATTGCGTGTCGAGCAAAATGCGGAGCGGTTTTGCGACAGGACATGCATAACAACAAAGACTTAAGCCACGCATGTTTAGCGAAACCCGCTGCAAACGCGCGCAATATCAGGCTCTTTTACACATTTGAAACGAAAAATCATTTCAAAATATCATCCGCAAGCAACGATCTGCGCGATTTGCCCCTGATGCGCCTCGCCACGCTGGCCGCGTTACTGCCAGTCAGGGCCAATTGCGGTTCCGCCTGCGCCTCATCCTCGACAAGGCTGGCATTTGCCTGCAAACGCAGGCCCATCACGGCAACGACGAGGAAAAACCAGACGAAACCGGTACTGAGGAAGAACATCGTTTCCAGAAAGCCGTAGAGCAGGACATAAAGCCAGACGCCGACATAGAGCTTCGTCAGCGGGCTTTTGCGCGTGGCCTCATCCATCTTGCCGAGATCGCGAAGCGGCATCAGACAAATCCACGTCAGCACCAGAATAAGACCTGGCACGCCGCCGCCAAGCACAAGGTCGAAATAGCCATTGTGGGAATCCGGCGCCGTCGTTGCCCAGGTATTGTTCTCGGTGAAGCTCGTCATCAGGGTGTCGCTGCGCCAGAAGGCCTGGTAGCCGTATCCGACGATCGGGCTTTGGCGGATATAATCTATCGAGACGGTCCAGATATCGGTTCTGCCGGTGAAACTGGCGTCGATCCCCAGTTTCGTCAGCATCTGTGAAAAGACCGGATCAACGGTCGTGCCGACGATCACCACGGCGAAGGTTCCCAGAAGCACGGTCACAACAGCGTAACGCCATCTGGGCCAGCCCACGATGAACCAGCCCGTGGCGATGATAATCGGCATCAGGCCGAGCGCGGTCTTGCCACCCGACTTGACGAGAAAGATCAACGACAGCAACAGAACCGCGAGGCCGCCGATAAGGGACCAGCGCTTGCACAGATAAATCCCGACGATCATCAGCACCGCCATGATCGAGGCTGCCTCGTTCTTGTGACGGAAGACCCCGCGCCAGTTGCCTGCAAGGAGCGGCTCCAGCGCATCGCTTGCCTGATGGATCGACCGCGACGGCAGGACAGCAACGCCGAAATAACAGAGGAACAGGATGATCAGCACGCATGTGGCAAGCAGCGTGGTGAAATGCCGCTCGGTGCGCGGCAATTGCAGGAAGCAGCTGGCGAGCACGCAGATGATGGCGCACATGGCAAGCCGCCGCAGCGAAAACACCGGCGCGCCGCCCACCACCGAGGTGAAGATATACCAGCCGAAGATCGCGAGCATCAGCAAACGCGGCGTAAAGACGATCGAAGACGACCGCTCCTTTGCCATGAACGCCACGAAACTGATGAGCAGGATGATCGCGGTGAGCTGGTTGAGGAGGTTGGACCCGGCCGCCATGGCGGACCCCAGATAGGTCGAGGAAAGCGAGATATAGGGCGAGAAGCCGACCGTGAAATAAAAGAACGTCACATAAAACAGTGCATTCCGCCAGGCGACACTCGCCTGCTCATCATGCGCTGCATCCATCAGGTAATTTTCTCTACCTTTTTCCATACGTTCTCACATCGTACCCGATGCTTCGTCTCGGTAAAATGAATATCCCGTCAAAACCCTATTTTTTAGTTATCCATAATACACGGAGGAATAGTAATTCCATCATATAGGAATGAAACCCGGAAAAATGAAACGGAACCTGATTTTCGAAGTCAACATATGGATAAGGGTAGAATCTTGACCATATCAAACTTCATCTGTCAAATTTAAGTTGCTGATTTCCCTATTATTGGCTAGACATACGCCCTTGTTAAGGTTGCTTATATCTATTTTAAGACAGAGATATTTCGCTACGTTAAGAATATACTGGGGTGATGATCCGAAATTCTGTTTAACGTATATTAACAACTCTGGATATATCTTTGGCTTGTTGATTTCATAAACGCGTAAATAGCTGGAAACCGACGGTGGACGTTCCGATACACACCAATATGGACGATAGCAACAACGAAGGGGCGACACAACGCCCGGTTCAGCCAGCTGCGCCCGGCGTTCGACCCATGCGCAGGGACGATCTTCCGGCTGTCGAGGTTGTGCTCAACAGCGCGTTCAAAAAGACCGGGCTTGATAGAAACTTCGACTTCGGCGCTTACGTCGAAACATTGTTTTTCAGCAGTCCTGTGTTTGATCCCGAATATGGCAGCGTTGTCTACGATGCTGGGGAGAGCGGGGTTACCAGCGTTATCCTTGCCGTCCCCATGCGGTTTGTTGCGAACGGAAAACCCATTACCGCAAGGTTGTTATGTGCTTTCGCGTCGAAAGGAAAACTCGGCGCACTCGGCGCCGCGCGCCTGTCCCGCGGCATGCGCGCGACGAAACACGATATGCTGTTTTCGGACACGGCCTCCCCCGTCAGCGCCGATCATTGGCTTGCGATCGGCGGCAGCATGTTGCCGATGGAAAGCCTGCAATGGCACAAGGCGCTCAAGCCTTTCAGCGCGATTGCCCTGCGCATGCCGCGCCGTTCGCAAGTAGTCAAATCCAGGCCCGGACTTATGGCGCTTGGATTTGTGGACCGTATCCTGCGATCGTGGAAAAAGGGCATAAGGCCCAATGAAGTTGCCGGCACCACGGTCAGACCGGTGGATTTCGAGACGTTCCGACGCAACGCGCTGACAATGATCGAGCGTTTTTCCGTCCGCCCGGAATGGTCCCACGAGGAATTCCACTGGCTGATCGAAATGAGTAAAACCAACGGCACCCTTGGTGAATTGAGCAGCCTGGCGATCGAAAATGCCGAAGGCCGCATCATCGGCGCTGCCCTGTTTTTCGGACAGGCGGGACGGACCGCCTATGTGCTGAACCTCGTCTGCGATGCCGGTCGCGAAAACGACGTGCTCGGTGCGCTGTTCCGCCATTTCGATGATGAGAACTATGCCCATGTCACCGGCATGTCGCAACCATTTCTCATGAACGCGCTCTACCGTCAGAACCACGTGACCTTCCATCATCGCGGTTATTTCTGCATGGCCACCCGGGATGAAGCCCTCCGGGATCGGGCGCTTGCCGGCGATATCTATATTGGCGGGCTAAGCTCGGAAAGCTGGAGCAAGCTCATCACAGATTTCTAAGGCACTTGCGCCGGTTGTGAAGAAAATGCCGAGCCTTCTATGCCCCAGTGAAGCGCTGGACATTCGCTGAAATCAGGTGACGCAGCGCCTTCGCGTAACGTTTGGAGCGCGTCTTGGCCGCAAGGGCGCTCGACCAGTCCACCATCGATCCGTTGATATCGAAATCTCCGAGCTGGCCTTCGGGAACGTCACCCTTTTCGATGCGCTCGACGATGGAGCCCAGCGCCGCGTAAAACTCGGGCGAGCGATAGGGCGGATGCAGCGAATACATGCCCTTGCCCGTGCCGAGAAAATCAAGCCGGTATACGCCGATGCGCATCATATTGTCGCTCAGCACCTCTTCGGCAGGCATTGAGACCGGTTGCTGATTATAGGCATAGGAGCGGATGCGCCGTTTGACGTCGGGTCTCAGCAGTTCGAGCGAGCCGATACGCTTGGCGAAACGGTCCATGTCGATCATGAACAGGCGGGTGGAAACGGTGGCGAACCGCCATGTGGGAACGCGGCTCGGCAGCTTGCGCGGTTCGGGAATGTTCTTCACCCCCGGCATGCCGACATGGCGGGAGATATCGAGATCGCCGCGCACGGTGGGCGGCCCGGAAAACGGCGTGATGCAGAGCGCGTCCGGGTTGGCCTTCTGCAGCGCAATGGCTTCGTTGAACCAGCTCTGGCTGCCGCCGCCAAACATCATGTCGCTGTCCATATGCAGCACATAACGGGCGTTGGCACGTTTCAACCCGTGGAAATAAACATGGAAAGGCCCGCCGTCGAAAGCCTTGGCGGGATAAGGAACCGGCGAGCGCGAAAAGAACGTCTCCGCCACCGCACTGCGCGCCGCATCGCTATAGTCGGCAATATCCACATGCAGATGCGGATAGTTGGCCTGCATTTCCTCCAGCATGTCAAACAGGCGTTTGCTGGCGGCCTCGAAACCGTTGCCTTTGTAGCGGCCGGCTCCAACCTGGCCGGTATCCACCGTCAGGAGAATGCGGTCCACCTGCCCGCCCCAGACCCGCAGCTGATGCGGAACGGTCAGGGCCGCATGCGGTGCGTCGAAGGGATGCAGATTGATTTGCAGCGCCTTTTGTACGGGAGGAAGCGGCATTTCAGCAGTCATAATTATGCACCACGGTTCCGGAATTCATTGATGACGGCCATCATGGGTTTTTCGTTGAAGCTCCAGTCGAGCGGCAGCGGCCGGTTCGCGGTGCCATCCCGGCGGGGATAGGCCCAGCGGATCCAGGTATATTGGTCCGAAATGCCCCATGTGGTGATGGAGGAAAGCGGGCCGCCTTCGCACGCCGCTTCGAGAAAATCGCGGACCTGACCGTTTATCAGCATGTCGCGCTCGGCTTCCGGGGCGGGAAGCGTCTGGTCCATCGCATCCAGTTCGGTCACTAGAACGGCGAGACCATAACTGCGCATTTCCTTGGTAAAGGCGGCAAGCTCGTCTTTCGCAATGGGCCAGCCACCCCGCAGATGCCCCTGCAGGCCGATAGCGTTGATCGGAGCGCCTTTCTCGAGCAACTCGAGAATGAGATTGCGGAAGGCCGCGCGCTTGGCCGGCGATTTCTCGACCGCAAATTCCACATCATATTCGTTGAGGACGAGCTGGGCCTTCGGATCGACGGAATGGGCGATGTCAAAGGCCTTTTTGATGGCGTCCGGGCCTGCGCCATAATACCAGGCGTCGCGGCGCGAGCGCACATTGCCGGGCACGTCGGGGATAGGCTCATTGACCACATCCCAGCTGTGTATCACGTCCTTGTACCGTTCCATCACCTTGACGATGTGGGTTTCCATCAACTTCTCGACCTTCGCGCCGCTACCGATGCTGGCAAGCCAGGGCGCGTTGGAAGCGTACCAGATAAGCGGATGACCATGCATGGTGAGTTTGTTCTGGCGCGCGAAGTTCGCAAGCGCATCGGCAGCGGCAAAATCGAACACCTCTGCCGAAGGCCGCATAACCTCCCATTTCATCTCTGTGACTGGGGTGATGCGCGAGCAATATTTGACCACCGCTTCGCCGATGCGGCTATCGGCGGTAAGGTCCGGCAGATAGATGGCCGCACCGTAAGGGGCAATCTTTGTCGACGTTTTCCTGGTCGCGGCAACGCCTTGCCCGGCCATGGCATGCAACAGGCCCGCGCTTGCAGCACCACCCAGAAAATTCCGCCGCCCGATCCGCATTCGCCCGCCTCCACAACCCCGGCGCATCGGCCTGAAAATCGAAAGCGATTTTCGAAAGGGACGATGCGCATATCACAACTGTCAGAACGTCATTGATGCGTCCCAATGGCCGCACGACGCTCTAATTCTCAAAACATAACATCTTGATCATGCCAAAAGGATATTAAAGATTTGCAAGGTTAACTGACGCTATACCACGTCACAATTGGCGCAAGCCGGCTTAATCCGGTAGTAACTTCAGTGTGAGAATTGTTGACCCGCCCCTGATGGAGTAAAAATATTGGTTTCCGTCTCGATTGTCATTCCCGTTCGCAACGGCGAGCGTTACATCGTGGAAGCGATCGAAAGCGTGTTGTCTCAGGGGAAAACCGTTTGCGAAGTGCTCGTCGTCGATGACGGCTCCACCGACACAACGGCGCAAAAGGTGCAAAGTTTCGCCGATCCCCGCGTAAAACTGCTGGCCCGGCCGCAGGGACGGCAGGGCGTTTCCGCCGTACGTAATTTCGGCCTGTCGCAGGCGCGCGGTGAATGGACGATGTTTCTCGATGCCGACGACCGCGTGAAGCCAGGCGCGATCGCCGCCCTATGCGCCGGCATCTCCGGACCGGATGTCGTTGCCGTCTACGGCGATTATGAGCGCATTGATGAGAATGGCGCCAAGATCGGACGGCGCAACCTCATCAGACGGCGGGAAAAACCTGATGGTTTCATCCTCCAGCCGCTTTTGGGCGGAAACTTCATCGTCAATGGCGGCATCATGCTGGTTAAAACCCGCATCTTTCAGGATTTTGGCGGTTTCGACGAGACATTGCGTTATGCGGAAGACTGGTATGGCTGGTGCCGGCTGGCTGCCTCCGGCCGTTTCGCCTATCTGCCCGGCCGCCACGTGCTGGATTACCGGGTGCACCGGACAAGCGTGATGATGAACCGCCTTCTGACCTTCCGGGATTGCGAACCGGCGATCGAAGCGGTGTTTTCCGATCCCGCCATCGTCGCCGCCATTGCGCCGCAGGAATTGCGCCGGCTTCGCCGCAAATCCGAAAATCACATGAATGCCTATACCGTGGCGCAGGCCTTTCGCGCCCGGCGCTATCGCGAGGCCTTTTCGGCGCTTGCCGATACATTTGTCAATCGCCCGCGCCAAAGCCTGCGCGCCGTCGTGTTTTCCGCCGCAGCCCTTGCCGGAATTTAGGAGTGTCCATGTCCGAAATCATGCCGGAAGCGGTGGTGTGCATTCCGAGTTTCCGCAGGCCTGCAGGTTTGCAGAAGACGCTGAACTCGCTGGCAGCCCAGAAGGTCGATTTCCCCTTCGCCATCGTCGTCGTTGATAATGACGGGGTGGGCCAGGCGGGGCTGGCCGTCGCGCGCGCTTTTCTTGCCGAGAGCGGAATGATGGGCCAGACGCTGGTCGAGCCGACGCAGGGCAATTGTTACGCCATCAACACGGCATTCCGCACGGCGCGGCAGAGCTATCCATCCGCGC
The DNA here is from genome assembly GCF_052114365.1 of Agrobacterium sp. MCAB5. Classification (NCBI taxonomy): domain Bacteria; kingdom Pseudomonadati; phylum Pseudomonadota; class Alphaproteobacteria; order Hyphomicrobiales; family Rhizobiaceae; genus Agrobacterium; species Agrobacterium sp. MCAB5. Next base: position 202,958 of record NZ_JBFREP010000003.1, on the reverse strand, counting down.
AGTGGTTTCTGATGATCGATGACGACGAAGCGGCCTCGCCCGTCTGGCTCGCTGAAATGGTCTCTGCCGCAAAATCCTTCGGCGTCGATATCGTCGGCGGGCCGGTCGATCGCGAATTCGATGCGCCCGCACCCAAGGCGGTTCTGGCACACCCGCTGTTCGGTTCCATCGAGGCACCCACCGGCGTAGTCGAACAAATCCATGGGTCTGGCAATTGCCTGATCTCGAGGCGGGTTTTCGAAACGCTGGAAAAGCCGGAATTCGATGTACGGTTCAACTTCCTCGGCGGCGGCGACATGGATTTCTTCACCCGTTGCCGAAAGGCGGGTTTCAAATTCGCCTGGAACGCTCAAGCTCTCATCATCGAATATGTGCCGGAAAACCGCATGGCGCCGCGCTGGATCATGGAGCGCTCGCTCCGAACCGGGATCATCAATTACAGCATCGACCGCGCCCGACGCCCCGGCCTGAAGGGCGGGCTGCTGCTTGCCGCCAAAAACGTCATCAGCCTGTGCCTGTCACTGGTCCGCGCCGTTTCCGCATTCCTGAAAACCGGTGCGCTGCTGCCCGCCACGCATCCACCGCTGATGTCCATCGGCCGCGTCATGGCGAGCCTCGGTATTACGCTCACGCCCTATAAGGCACCGGCGAAAAAGGCCTGAACACGGGCTCGTCCGGCAGTTAATCTCAGCTTTTCAGCTCAGGGTTTTTTCCCTGCGCAAAGAGATCCCATTCACATGCCGTTTCTGGGAAGCGAATGACGAAAAAACGGCTGCAAGAATGAGAAGCGGCACAAGAACCGGCCAGAAGAAACAAAGGATGATACCGGTCACCCGGTAAAAGTCCCAATCCTTGTCGCGGCGGGCGCCTTCTATATAGGTCATGGCAAGAGAAGTAACGGTGCCAATCCCATATACGAAAAGAGAAATGGACGTAATTACCATCGCTGTCCTCAATATATTTCTGATTCGAATAAATATGTAATATCCGCTCAGTGTACCGCCGTTACGCCCACTTGCAACGATTTTCGGCGGAAAGACACCTCCACCCCGATACGTTAGAGCGACCTCATATAGCGCGACTCCATATGATGATTGCATGCGCCGGCAGATGCCGCTCACATGATATCGATCCTGAACCGGCCGGACGGTCAGGGGCTATTCCGTAAAGAATCAATGAGAATGCGCAGATTTCAGACCTTGCCGGCCCCGAACCCGTAGCGGTGCTTCAGCAGCGAATATATGGCGATGGGATTGGTCAGCAGGTAGCGCTTGCCGAGACGCCTCGGCTCAAGCATGGCCCTGTAGAGCCATTCGAGCCCCATATCCTGCATCCATTGTGGCGCCCTGCTGTTCTTGCCCGCGAGAAAATCGAACAGACCGCCGCAGGTCTTGATCACCGCAATGTCGGAAAGCCTGTCGAGATTGCGCGCGACGAAACGTTGCTCCAGCGGTATGCCGAAGCCCACCCAGAGAATATCGGTCTGCGATGCGACGATATCGGCAAGGATCGCCTCCTCGTCTCCGGGTCTGAAATAACCATTGCGCCGACCGGCAAAAACAAGCCGTGGATAGAGCTTTTGCATTTCCTCGACTGCCGCGCGGTTCACCTCTTCGGAACCGCCGAGAAAATAGAACCGCGTGCCGGTCGCCTCAGCCCTCCGGGCCACCGCATGAACGAGATCCGTCGTCGCCACACGTTCCCGCAGCGCTCTTACGCAGAACTGGCGGGAAAAGATCACCAGCGACATGCCGTCGGCATGAATCTGGTCCGCCTGCCGCAGCAGGGCTTCGAATTCCTTGTCTTGGTGACAGAGTGCGATGACCTGACCGTTCGCCGATGTCGAATAGAACGGCTTTGCGCCGGCCGCGCGTTCACGTTCCGCCCGCAGGATAAAATCCTCCGCCGTCTCTTCGATGGTCGCATCGGTGATGGGCAAAGCCGCAAGCGGAACAACCGGCCAGTGTGTGCCAGGCCCTTCCGCATGCGGGACATCTCTCCCTGTCATATTCTGTCCGGTGTCCAAGATAGGCATCGTTTCACTGTTATATTCACGCATAGGATTAAGGTATAAGGCTTCAAACACTACGAATAACTATCATTAATATTCTTATAAATCTGACGCTTGAATCAAACAATTATACGCCCGGGGGTTGAGTGACCACCCAAACCTCTCCTCCCCCTATTCCGGTTTTGCGGTTGATGGGTTAAGGGACGACGAAACCACACCATAGAAAAGGTCCCGGCCATGGAAACCATATCGATCGACAACCGCGGCGATTTCGGCCTTTGGGCCATCGAACGGGCAAAAGAAATCGTCGCCAACGAGGCGTCCGATCTTGCCGTTTCGGTCCGTGACGGCGACGAGACAGGCATTCGCGATGCGGGTAATGCGCTTGGTGCCGCCATCGCCGCCGCCCTGCTCGAGGTCTATGACGGCCTGATGTCCGAGGAGTAATCGGCGGTCGCAGCCCTCAGGCGTAGCGTTCCGCGTGGTCTGTCCGGCGCAGAAAACCCAAAAGCCCCAGTGCGATGGCAATTCCGAGACCAAGGAACAGACCGCCCACGCCACCGGCGATCAGGAAGATCAGCTTGCCGGGCGGCCAGCTTCTGGAATTGGGCGCTACTGGCTGCGAAATCACCCGCACATTGGTGGAATCGATTGTCTGTTGCTCGGCGATCTGGCGTGATCGGTTGAGATAGGTCTCGTAGATCGCGGCAGCTGAGTTGGCGTCTCGCTCCAGATCGCGCAGCCGCACCTGCGCCTCATTGTCGGTGAAGACGTTGGCGCGTTCCGCAACCGCCTTCAGCCGCAGGGCATCAAGCGAGGAGCGGGCCTCGGCGACATTGGTCTTGGCCGCCAGCAAAATCCGCTGCGCCTCATCCGCAATGCCGCGTTCCAGCATGTCGCGTTCCGCCCCGGCAGTCGCCAGACGCGGATGGCGGGCGCCATAGGTCAGCGTCATCGCCCCAATCTGCTGCTGCAAGGTGCTGTATTGCGCACGAATGGTGTTCATGGTCTGGCTGTCGAAGATCGCGTCGCTCTGGGTGCGGTTCTGGGCAATCGCCGCCTGCATCTGCTTGAGGCGCGACTCCTCCTGAATGACGCGCTGCTGCGCGGCAAGAACCTGCGCATTCAGCTCGCCGGACGCCAGATTGCTGACCAGCTGGCCGTTATTCTCCTGCAGGCCGTTTTCGCGGCGGAAGTCGGCGACGCGCTTTTCGGCAACCGTCACGTTCTGGCGCATTTCCTCAAGCCGCTTCTTGAGATCATCGACAATACGCAGGCTGCTGTCGGAGGTCGTCTGGAACAACTCGCTTTCGAAAGCCTTCACCATCGCCTTCGAGACTGTCACGGATTTGTCCGGATCATTGGTCCAGACCGCAAGCGTCACCACGAAGGAACGCGGATCCCGTTCCGCCGCAACCCGTTCGCCCAGCGAACGAAGCGCGCCGACCTTGTTGTCACCATCTTCCGGCTTGGGTGAAAAAAATGCTTTCAGCCGCGCAAGAGGCGGTGGGGATATGAATTCCGGGTCCTCATCCAGTTTCAGCTCGTCCACCACCCGCGCCAGCACGTTGCGCGACGTGACGGTGCGCAGCTTGCTCTCCACTTCGAGAATCTGGGTGTCGCGCTGCTGGTTGGGCGAAAACACCCCGTCATTGACGACATTCAGGTTGGAGGGATTGACGACGATATCCGTATAGGCGGTGTAACGCGGCGGCGTCATATAGGCATAGGCGAGTGCAGCGGCGACGCAGAGAATGATCGCAAGCACAATCCAGACGATCCCGGCACGCAGCCAGCCGAGTACCTCGTCCACACCGATCCGGTCGATATATTTCAGGCCCGGCAGCGTGGCCGCGAAACTGTTGCTTGGCGAGGCCGGCCTTGTGGGCTTTTCAGCCGGAGCGGGTTCGGCAACGGCAGCCGCCGGCTTCGGCTCAAGATGCTCTTTCAGCACCGTGCGCTCGAAAACCTCATCCTCATCCACCAGATCGTCCAGCAGGGAACCGTGGGGTCTGGCGGCGGGCGCCGCTTTTTCATCCAGCGGACGTGCCTGCTTATGTCCCGCCTTTTGAAGCCTGTACATCAGCCAATCCAACTTGAACGAACCACAAAAAAGGCCTGCAACAGATGGTTTTCATCGTCGCCAGAACCACTATTAACCGGCAAGTCTAGATATAACGGGTGAATTTTAGGTTACCCGCATCATCCCCGCCATCATCACCTATTCGCCGCGTCCATGAAAGAGATGATTGACTTGAATGGATCGATACGGTTCTTTCTGGCGTTATATTTTTGTATTATCCATTTGAACCTCAAAGATTTTATCGAAACGGAGTTTGGCATGAGCCTGAAATTTGGAACGAGCGGCCTTCGCGGCCTGTCTGTCGATCTGAAAGGAAAGGCCTCGGCCGTCTACGCAACGGCATTTGCAAGGCACCTTCTCACATCGGGTCAGGCAAAGGCGGGCGACCCCATTCTCGTGGCCCGCGATTTCCGCGATTCGAGCCCGAATGTTTCCGCAACCTGTATCGCCGCGCTGAAAAAAGCCGGCCTCACACCGCTCGATTGCGGCACCGTGCCGACACCGGCACTGGCGCTTTACGGACTTTCCCTCAAGGCCGGCGCGCTGATGATAACCGGTTCGCATATTCCGGCCGACCGCAACGGCATCAAATTCTACCGCCCGGACGGCGAAATCGACAAACAGGACGAAACGGCGATCGCCGCACTCGCAGCCGAAGTCGAGGCTGAAGGGATTAACGACGAGGCCGCAACGGCGGACGACCATTCCGCAATTGCAGCCGAGCTCTTTTATGAGCGCAATGCCGCACTCCTGCCGGAAAAGGCGCTTTTGGGCCTGAAAATCGGCGTTTACCAGCACAGCACGGTGGCGCGCGATCTCTTCGTCGACGTTCTCGCCCACTATGGCGCCGAAGTCGTGTCGCTCGGCCGTTCCGAGACCTTCATTCCGGTCGATACCGAGGCGGTCTCCCCTGAAACGCTGGAGCTTCTCAAAAAATGGGCGCCGGAACACGGCCTCGATGCCATCGTTTCCGCCGATGGTGACGGCGACCGGCCCCTGCTTGCCGATGAAAACGGCGTGCCGCTGCGCGGCGACCTGATCGGATTGATCACGGCGAATTTTCTCGATGCCGGCGTGGTCGTCACCCCCGTCACCTCCAATTCCGGCATTGAGGCGAGCGGTTCGTTCAAGGTCATCCGCACCAGGGTCGGTTCGCCTTTCGTGATCGCCGGCATGGCACAGGCCCTTGCCGAAGGAAACAACGGCGTCATGGGTTTCGAGGCCAATGGCGGCCTTCTGACAGCCTCCACCTTCACATTGAACGGCAAACCGCTATCGCCCCTGCCGACGCGGGACAGCTTTCTGCCCATACTCGCCGTATTGCTTCTCTCCGCCGAGCAGAAAAAGCCGCTATCGCAGATTGCCGCCGCCTATAACCTGCCGGTCGCGGCTGCGGATCGTCTGGAAAACTTCGCACAGGAAAAGAGCGCTGCCCTGATGACGCATCTGCGCGCCTCGCGGGATAATCTCGAAACCTTCCTCGCCCCCGTGGGCACGGTCAAGGCGCTGAGCGACATTGACGGCCTGCGCGTGGCGCTCACAGACGGCAGCACCATCCATTTCCGCCCTTCCGGCAATGCTCCGGAAATGCGCTGCTACGTCGAGGCCGCCAATCAGGACGAAGCCGAAACGCTGCTAAGCAAGGGCCTCGATCTCATCCGCAACTTTGGATGAGTGGATGGCGCTGAACGCTTGAAGCGGACGGCTACCATGAATGTCCCAGTGTCGCAAATGTCGCATCCCGTCTTTGCCTGTTGCTCTTCCCGCTCCGGAAAGCGATAAGGGCCGCAGGGTTCAAGGAGGCGGGATGTGAGCGGCGAGACCATTACCCTTTATGAAGCGATCGGCGGCGATGCCACAGTCAGAGCACTGACCCGGCGCTTCTACGAATTGATGGACACCCTGCCAGAGGCGGCGCATTGCCGCGCCATCCATCCAGCCGATCTTTCCGGCAGCGAAAGCAAGTTCTACGATTATCTGACCGGATATCTTGGCGGACCGCCGGTCTATGTCGAAAAACACGGCCACCCGATGTTGCGCAGGCGTCATTTCGTGGCCCCTATCGGACCCGCCGAGCGGGACGAATGGCTGCTCTGCTTTCGCCGCGCGATGGACGAGACCATCGAGAACGCAAAGCTCCGGGACATCATCTGGGGACCGGTGGAACGGCTGGCCTTTCACATGCAAAATCAGGAAGCGAATAACTCATGACGACGGAAAGATTGCGCGCCTTGATTTTGCTGCTGGGCAGCCTTTTGGGTGCTGCCGGCGTCATGCTTGCCGCCGCCGCCACCCATACCGGCGAAACCTATATGCTTGGCAACGCCTCGACCATGGCGCTCGCCCATGCGCCAGTGCTTGTTGCACTGCATATCGGCGCGGACCGCATCAGAACCGCCATTCCGGCAGGGCTGATTCTTGGCTTCGGCACGGCGGTTTTTGTTGGTGATCTCGTCACCAGACATTTTTCCGGTCACAGCCTGTTTCCCTACGCGGCCCCCTTGGGTGGCCTCGGCATGATCGCGGGATGGCTGGTGCTTTGCGCCGGTGCATTTTTGAAGCCGAGGGGCTAAATCGGCATCAACGCCGTTTCCAGCGAAACGACAGGATGTTGCCGCCACGTTGAGCCGCGTCACCAATCTCGAAGAACGGTTTTTCGCCCGGCTGGCGGGTGCGCAGATAGGGAAAAGCCAGCACATTGCCGCCGTCAGCTGCAGCGCGGTTGCGCCGCTCGCGTTCGCCGACGACTTCATACATCTCCGTCAGGGCCGGATCGGCGCCCTGCTCGGCCATCTTGTGCAGCTCCACGCGGCAGGCCTCAGCCACCGCCTGCTCTGCATCCCTGAAATTATTGCGCTCGTCGCTCATCGTTTAAGGTCCGTTCATTCATCGTCTGCAGCGCTCGCTCCAGACTGGATTTGCTGCCATTGCGCAGCGGAATGAACGTCTTGCCGAATTTCTTGCAACCGGACTTCACCCGCAGACACGCATCGTGGCTGATACAGTCGATCGGGCAGAAAACGCAGTCGACGGACGGAAGAACAGTGTCGATACGCGAGACCGCCTCACGCAATCCGCCATCGTGATGGATAAGCTCGGCGCCGAAATTGCTGGCGATCTGGCGAAGATGGGCAACCTGACAGTCACGGCCGCCAACATAAAGAAAGCTCTTCGGACCGGAAAGCTGCTGTTCGGCCACATCCTTTTCAGGTTGAGGCGCGCCCTTGCCCTGCTTGCCGCCGCGTTCGGCTTTCTTCTTTTCCTTGCGTGCCATTCCCTCACCTGCCGGTTGATTTTTTCATGCCCCGACGTTCGGGATGCCGGCACCATAATAAAGATGAGTTTTGGAGTAAAGTATAAAGGTGATAATTTTCCTCATGTTTTGACATAAAGAATCGATCACATATTCGCGATAACCTCACCAGATCAGTTGTTGATCTTCAATCCACCCATGAAAAGCTGCTCCAGGTGCCGGGCTGCATCCTCAAACCGGCCTTCACCACCGTTCTTGTCGCCCAGCACTGCCCGCACCTGCACGTCGAAATCCGCATAGTGCTGCGTGGTCGACCAGATAGAGAAAATCAGGTGATAGGGATCGCATTTCGCCATCCGCCCGGCCTTGATCCAGACGCGGATTACCTCCGCCTTTTCATCCACCAGTTGCTTCAGCGGACCCTTCAGCTCATCCTCGATATGTGGCGCGCCCTGCAGGATTTCATTGGCAAACAGGCGGCTCTCGCGCGGAAAATCGCGCGACATTTCCAGCTTGCGGCGAATATAGGAGCGGATTTCGCTTTCAGGATTGCCCTCGGCATCAAAAGCCCTGAGCGGATCCAGCCAGGTATCCAGCACCCGCTCGATCAACGCGCGATGCATCGCCTCCTTGGTGCGGAAATAATAAAGTACGTTCGGTTTCGACATGCCGGCGGCCTCGGCAATCTGGTCGATGGTGGAACCGCGAAAGCCGTTGGTGGAAAACACACTCAGCGCGGCCTCAAGAATCGCTTCCTGCTTTTCTTCCTGAATGCGGGTCCGCTTCTGTGTTTTCGCTGCGCGCGGTATGGCCATACTCTGCTCTCTGTGTTTCTTTTCGATGCAATTGCCGCTACAGTATGCTTAAAAAATAATCGCCGCGTACAGTTTAGGCAAAATTAGTGCGATTCGTCACGAAAATCCCTTGCTGACGTCATGGCGAATTTGCAATGTTTACCAGCCGGTCAATTTATCCACCATCACCATCACAAGGCAATGGCTGTTATCTTAACCGGCAAAAACGGGAACGGCACAAGCTTTGCTTCGATAAAAACAAAACAGGTGAGGACGACACTTCATGGCAGCGGGTAAGAACTTGACGGTCAATGGCGACCGTCTGTGGGACAGTCTGATGGACATGGCGAAAATCGGCCCCGGCATTGCCGGCGGCAATAATCGCCGCACGCTGACGGATGAAGATGCTGAAGGCCGCAGCCTGTTCAAGAGCTGGTGCGAAGCGGCCGGCCTCACGATGGGCGTCGACAAGATGGGCACGATGTTCGCCACCCGCCCCGGCGAGGACCCGGATGCACTGCCGGTCTATATCGGCAGCCATCTCGACACCCAGCCGACCGGCGGCAAGTTCGATGGCGTTCTCGGCGTGCTGGCTGGACTGGAAGTCGTGCGAAGCCTGAACGATCTCAACATAAAGACGAAACACCCTGTTGTCGTCACCAACTGGTCCAACGAGGAAGGCGCGCGCTTTGCTCCGGCCATGCTGGCTTCCGGCGTCTTCGCCGGCATTCACGATCTCGATTACGCCTATAGCCGCACCGATACCGACGGCAAGACCTATGGCGACGAGCTGAAGCGCATCGGCTGGCTGGGTGAGGAAGAGGTGGGCGCCCGCAAGATGCACGCCTATTTCGAATATCATATCGAACAGGGGCCTATCCTCGAGGCGGAAGGCAAGCAGATCGGCGTCGTTACCCATGGTCAGGGCCTGTGGTGGCTGGAAGTGACGCTGACAGGCAAGGAAGCGCATACCGGCTCGACGCCGATGGCCATGCGCGTCAATGCCGGCCTCGCCGCCGCCCGCATCCTCGAAAAGGTGCAGGAAGTGGCGATGGCCCACCAGCCGGGCGCCGTCGCCGGCGTCGGCCAGATGATCTTCACGCCCAATTCCCGCAATGTGCTGCCCGGCAAGGTGGTTTTCACCATCGACCTCAGAACCCCCTCGCAGGCAAAACTCGACAACATGCGCGCCATTTTCGAACGCGAGGTGCCCGTTATCGCCGAAGAACTCGGCGTCGGCTGCTCAATCGAGGCCATCGGCCATTTCGATCCCGTCACGTTCGATCCGGTGCTGGTGGGCCGCGTGCGCGCTGCTGCCGAAAAGCTGGGCTACAGCCATATGGACATCATTTCCGGCGCTGGCCATGATGCTTGCTGGACGGCAAGGGTTGCCCCCTCCACCATGATCTTCTGCCCCTGCGTGGACGGTCTTTCCCACAATGAAGCCGAAGACATCTCCTCCGAATGGGCCGCCGCGGGCTGCGACGTGCTGCTGCATGCGGTGCTGGAAACTGCGGAGATCGTGGGATAACGATGGACCTGGGCACCATAATCGCAGGAATGACTCTTCTGTCAGGCGTTCTGGCGTTCTTCTACAAGAAGGATGGCGCGGTAGACAAAGTTGGTGGCGTGGGCGTTCTACTGATTATGCTCATTATAGTAACCGGTAGCGTCAACATCTTCATCAGCCGGGAATCGGCCTATCAGGCAGATCAGGCGAAGAGGGAGACGGAAACGCTCAAAACTGAAAACCGACGAGCGCAAACCACCATTCAGCTACAGTATCTGGATATAGAAAAGCCTTTTGACGGCGGACATATCTCCTTCTCGGTCTTCGAGAAAAGCGAAGACTTTCCTGACAGGCAAGCGCACCCACTCGGAGAGCAAAACCTGATCATATTCCGTAACCCGGCGAATGATGGACCAATCGGCAAACTATGGTTGGACGCGGCAGACATGGGGTTTACGAGCGCGGAACTGGTAAAGGAGAAAGGCAGAATAAAAGTCACGCAGGAAGGCTCAAAGCGAGGAACATTCGCCTACGACCTCGAAGAAGGAAACCACTGCGCGATGGCCGGAGAATGCCCGAAACAGTTCGGGCGGGACGATTATCTCTTCTTTACACAGGAACTGGCCGGGATCGACGGTGATTTTCATATCGGATTGGACATTCCGGACTTCGTCGAGCAACCTGCCCTAATGTCGGTTTCAAAAATTCTGCAAAACCCGGTGATCGGTTATTTCAAGACAAACGTACAGTATAAAATGAACGTTGAAAAATTTGAGAAATATTATTCAGATAATATAAATGGGAAAATCTATCTCACCCAGTCCAACGCCAAAAACTCTTCTCTTGCCGACTGCAAGAGAACAGCCACGCTTCCTATTCGAATCGAGAAAATCGAAAAAACCAAACAGGATATAGATGCGGAGTGCGCAGGATCGGGAACATGCTTCCGGATGGTTCACGATAGCAATTTTACAATAAACGCTTGTCAGATCTCGGAATTCTAGCAGGGAACAGCCCTATGAAGAGCACAGTCATCAAGAACGGCACCATCGTCACCGCCGACCTGACCTACAAGGCCGATGTTAAAATCGAAGGCGGCAAGATCACAGGGATCGGACCCGATCTGACCGGCGGCACAGTGCTCGATGCCACGGGATGTTACGTCATGCCTGGCGGCATCGATCCGCATGTGCATCTGGAAATGCCCTTCATGGGCACATATTCCGCCGATGATTTCGAGAGTGGCACGCGTGCCGCCCTTGCCGGCGGCACGACCATGGTGGTGGATTTTTGTCTGCCCGATCCCGGCCAGTCGCTGCTCGATGCCCTGCAAAGATGGGACAACAAGGCAACGCGCGCCAACTGCGATTATTCCTTCCACATGGCCGTTACTTGGTGGGGCGAGCAGGTCTTCAACGAGATGAAGACTGTGGTTCAGGAAAAGGGCATCAATTCGTTCAAGCACTTCATGGCCTACAAGGGCGCGTTGATGGTGAATGACGACGAGATGTTCGCCTCCTTCTCGCGCTGCGCCGAGCTTGGCGCCATTCCCTTCGTGCATGCGGAAAACGGCGATATCGTTGCGCAGATGCAGGAAAAGCTGATGGCGGAAGGCAATGTCGGCCCGGAAGCGCATGCCTATTCCCGGCCGCCCTCCGTCGAAGGTGAGGCCACCAACCGCGCCATCATCATTGCCGATATGGCCGGTGCGCCGCTTTATGTCGTTCATACATCCTGCGAGCAGGCACATGAAGCCATCCGCCGTGCGCGTCAGAACGGCATGCGCGTTTATGGCGAACCGCTGATCCAGCACCTCATCCTCGACGAAAGCGAATATGCCAATGCCGACTGGGACCATGCTGCCCGCCGGGTCATGTCGCCACCCTTCCGCAACCGCCAGCATCAGGATAGCCTCTGGGCGGGTCTCGCCTCCGGCTCGCTGCAATGCGTGGCGACCGACCATTGCGCCTTCACCACCGACCAGAAACGCTTCGGCCTCGGTGATTTCCGCAAGATCCCCAATGGCACCGGCGGGCTGGAAGATCGCATGCCGCTGCTCTGGACCCATGGCGTGGCGACCGGCCGGCTGACGATGAACGAATTCGTCGCCGTCACCTCCACCAACATTGCGAAAATCCTCAACATCTATCCGAAAAAGGGCGCGATCCTCGTCGGCAGCGATGCCGATCTCGTCGTCTGGGACCCGGCGCGGGAAAAGACCATCCGCGCGGAAAACCAGCAATCGGCCATAGATTACAACGTATTCGAAGGACAGAAGGTGAAGGGCCTACCGCGCTTCACCCTGTCGCGCGGCATCGTCAGCATCGAGGAAAGCACGGTGAAGACGCAGGAAGGTCACGGCACGTTCGTCGCCCGTGATCCCTATCCCGCCGTCAGCAAGGCGCTGTCCACATGGAAAGAGCTCGTCGCGCCACGCAAGGTGGAACGCAGCGGTATACCGGCATCGGGTGTATGACCTTGAGCACCGATCCGAAACGCGAAATCGTCATCGCTGCCGCCGTTCTCCTGAATGCGCGGCGGCAAATGCTTGTCGTGCGCAAGCGCGGCACCACGCAATTCATGCAGCCGGGCGGCAAGATCGATCCGGGTGAAACGCCTGAGCAGGCGCTTCACCGTGAACTTGCCGAGGAAATCGGCCTCACGCTTCCTGAAAATGCCGCGCGATATGAGGGCATCTTTCGGGAGGAGGCCGCCAATGAGACAGGGGCGGAGGTCGTGGCCCACGCCTTCGTCGCCCAACTGAATATCGAAGTTACCCCACAGGCCGAGATAGAGGAGGTGCGCTGGCTCGATCTGGATGCGGCCTCCAATCTGCCGATCGCCAAACTCACGGAAACACGTATGCTGCCGCTGGCACGCGCAGCCCTGACGGAAAGTGGAAACAAGCCACGATGAACCAAGCCTCGTCCTATTCCGTCGTTTCCGCCAGAAATCTTGGCCTCACCTTCGAAACAGGCGATGGCCCGGTGCACGCGCTTTCCAATGTCGATCTGGAAGTGGGCAAGGGCGAGTTCGTCTCCTTCATCGGCCCTTCCGGCTGCGGTAAGACCACGTTCCTGCGGGTGATTGCCGATCTCGAAAAGCACACATCCGGCGATATCACCGTCAATGGCACCACGCCGGAAAACGCCCGCAAGGACCGGTCCTACGGCTATGTCTTTCAGGCCGCCGCACTCTATCCGTGGCGGACGATCGAAAACAACATTGCGCTGCCGCTCGAAATCATGGGCTATACGAAGGCCGAACAGAGGGAGCGCATCGACCGCACGCTCGATCTCGTCAATCTCAGCGGTTTCAGCAAGAAATACCCATGGCAGCTTTCCGGCGGCATGCAGCAGCGCGCCTCCATCGCCCGCGCGCTCGCCTTCGATGCCGACCTGCTGTTGATGGACGAACCCTTCGGCGCGCTGGACGAGATCGTCCGCGACCATCTGAACGAACAGTTGCTGAAACTGTGGGATACGACCGGCAAGACCATCTGCTTCGTCACCCACTCCATCCCGGAAGCCGTTTATCTCTCGACCAAGATCGTCGTGATGTCACCACGGCCCGGCCGGGTAACGGATATCATCGAATCCACGCTGCCAAGGGAAAGGCCGCTCGAGATCAGGGAGACTCCGGAATTTCTGGCAATTGCGCATCGCGTGCGTGAGGGGCTGAAGGCGGGGCATAGCTATGAGGGGTGACGTCATCGCCAGCAATACCCTCCACCCACCGAGGGCGCCGCAATGACCCTCCTCCGCCACCGCGTCCTCCCCATCCTCACCGTCCTCCTCGCCATCCTCATCGTCTGGCACCTTTCCGTCATCTACCTCAACATGCCCTTCGTCCGCGATCAGGCAAACCGCGCCGGCCAGACGCCGAGCTTCATGGAGCTTCTGCCGCAAACCTTCGCACAGGAGCGCCCGGTTCTCCCCGCCCCGCACCAGATCATCGCGGAACTGTGGGACACCACCGTCAACAAGGCGATCACCTCCAAGCGCAGCCTCGTTTATCACGCGGGCGTCACGCTTTCGGCCACGCTCCTCGGTTTCGCCATCGGCGCGGTGCTCGGCATCCTGCTTGCCGTCGCCATCATCCACAATCGGGCCATGGACCGCTCGGTCATGCCGTGGATCATCGCCAGCCAGACCATCCCCATCCTTGCCGTCGCGCCGATGATCATCGTCGTCCTGAATTCCATCGGCATTTCCGGGCTGTTGCCCAAGGCGCTGATTTCCACCTATCTCTCGTTCTTCCCGATTGTCGTCGGCATGGTGAAGGGCCTCAGAAGCCCCGAAACCATCCAGCTGGACCTGATGCACACCTATAATGCCTCGCCCGCACAAATCTTCTGGAAGCTGCGCTGGCCGTCTGCCCTGCCCTATCTCTTCACCTCGCTGAAGATCGCCATCGCGATTGCGCTGGTCGGGGCCATCGTCGGCGAATTGCCGACGGGCGCTGTCGCAGGCCTCGGTGCGCGTCTGCTCTCCGGCTCCTATTACGGCCAGACGGTGCAGATATGGGCAGCGCTGTTCATGGCCGCCGGTGTGGCCGCCATTCTGGTCTCGATCATCGGCATCGCTCACGCAGCCGTCCTCAAGAGAATGGGAGCGCGGCCATGACAAATCCCGTCTGGTTTATTGGCGCAATCCTGTTCTGGCTTGCCGCCTGGGCCTGCAACGAATGGCTGGTGCGCCACACCTTCGCATCACAGTCGGCAAAGCGAATGAGCCGCATGGCCGTACCGCTTCTCTTCGGGCTGGCCATTCTCGCGCTTTGGGAAGGTGTGGTGCGGGGATTCTCCGTCCCGCCCATCCTGCTGCCTGCCCCGAGCGCCATCCTCGCCCGGCTTCTCGGCTCGCTACCCATCCTCTGGGCGGATTTCCGCCAGACCTTCCTCAAATCGGTGCTGACGGGTTATGTGCTCGGCTGCGGCCTAGGTTTCCTCGTCGCCATCCTCATCGACCGCTCGCCTTTTCTGCAACGCGGGCTTCTGCCCATCGGCAATTTCGTCTCCGCCCTGCCGGTCGTCGGCATCGCTCCCATCATGGTCATGTGGTTCGGTTTCGACTGGCAGTCGAAAGTGGCTGTCGTCGTCATCATGACGTTTTTCCCGATGCTGGTGAATACGGTTCAAGGGCTTGCCGCCTCCAGCCACATGGAACGCGACCTGATGCGCACCTATGCTGCAGGCTGGGGGCAGACATTGCTGAAGCTGCGCCTGCCCGCCGCCTGGCCCTTCATCTTCAACGCCCTGAAGATCAATTCCACGCTAGCGCTGATCGGCGCCATCGTCGCGGAATTCTTCGGCACGCCCATCGTCGGCATGGGTTTCCGCATCTCGGCGGAAATGGGCCGCAGCAATGTCGATATGGTCTGGGCAGAAATTGCCGTGGCGGCGCTCGCAGGCTCAGGATTTTACGGTCTGGTGGCGCTCATCGAGCGCGCCGTCACCTTCTGGCATCCGTCCGTCCGTGGGGGACGAACGTAAATAACGAAAAAGGGAACAGCGATGAAAATGAAACTTGCCTCCATTCTTCTTGCCAGCGCGTCACTTCTGAGCGCATTTGAGGCTCAGGCCGCCGACAAGATCACCCTGCAGCTGAAATGGGTCACCCAGGCGCAGTTCGCCGGTTATTACGTCGCCAAGGACAAGGGCTTTTATGAAGCCGAAGGCCTCGATGTCGATATCAAGCCGGGCGGACCGGATATTGCGCCTGCGCAGGTTCTGGCCGGCGGTGGCGCGGATGTGATCGTCGACTGGATGCCATCGGCACTCGCCACCCGCGAAAAGGGCGTGCCGCTCGTCAACATCGCCCAGCCGTTCAAAACGTCAGGCATGATGCTGACCTGCCTCAAGGAAACCGGCATTACCAAGCCGGAAGATTTCAAGGGCAAGACGCTCGGCGTCTGGTTCTTCGGCAATGAATATCCGTTCCTGTCGTGGATGGCGCACCTGAAAATCCCGACCACCGGCGGCGCGGATGGCGTCACCGTCCTCAAGCAGGGTTTCAACGTCGATCCGCTGCTGCAAAAGCAGGCCGCATGCATTTCCACCATGACCTATAATGAATACTGGCAGGTCATTGATGCCGGCATCAAGCCGGAGGAACTCGTCACCTTCAAATATGAGGACGAAGGCGTCGCAACGCTGGAGGACGGGCTCTACGTTCTCGAAGACAAGCTGAAGGACGCCAAGTTCAAGCAAGACATGGTGAAATTCGTCCGCGCTTCCATGAAGGGCTGGAAGTGGGCGGAAGAACACCCTGACGATGCAGCAGGTATCGTTCTTGAAAATGACGCCTCCGGCGCCCAGACCGAAAAGCACCAGAAGCGCATGATGGGCGAAGTCGCCAAGCTGACCGCAGGCTCGAAGGGCGCGCTGGACAAGGCGGATTACGAGCGCACCGTCAAGACGCTGCTCGGCGGCGGTTCCGATCCCGTCATCACCAAGGAGCCGACAGGCGCCTACACCACTGAAATCACTGATGCGGCGCTGAAATAGTCACGTCGAAGCCGAAAACATGGAAACGCGCGGCCATCACCGCGCGTTTTTTTGCGCGCTGGTGACCCGTTTGATGAATTACAACACTCGGCCATATACAAAAATGTATATCAACCCTCGAGGCTATGCGGATTGATTTGTATAGCAACAACAATTAGAGTCCCCGCCAACAAGACTGCCGAATTTGATCTTGTAAAAAAGCACGAGGCAAAGGTGCTTAAGATTCGCGTTGAGGGGCGTTTGAATCGGGAGGATCGAGAAGGAAGTATTGTGATCCCTTGTTTCACATTCGTTGCCGCATGACCTTTTAAAACACGCCTTCAGGCTGAAGGACATGCGATCGAATATTGCGCGAGCCAAGACACATGCAGCATAAAGTCACGTTTAACCGCTTTGTTTTCCTTCTTCTTTCCGCAACGGCCCTGCCATTTTCGGCCGTGGCCGAGGGAGAAGTGCCGGAACCGGTCAAACAGCAGAACCTGCCTTCCATCATCGTCGCACACGCCGCAACACGCGATCTCGTGGACCGCATCATCGCCACCGGCACCATCAGGCCCGTGGACGAAATTTATGTACAGCCGCTAGTCGACGGCCTGTCGATCGACGAACTGAACGTCGATATCGGCGACAGGGTCGAAGCGAATGCGGTTCTGGCCGTGCTTTCCTCGGACAGTCTTCTCCTGCAAAAAAGCCAGCTTGAGGCCAACAGGGCCAAGGCGCAGGCCGCCGTTGCGCAATCCAAGGCGCAGGTTCTGGAGGCTGAGGCCAACAAGGCCGATGCCCTTCGCCAGCGCGACCGCGCCGCCAAGCTCGGCCAGAGCGGTTCCGGTTCCGTCTCCGAGACGGAAAAAACCGAGGCCGCTGCCCAGGTTGCGCAGGCACGCCTTGATGCAGCCAAGCAGACCGTTTCCGCCGGAGAGGCAGACATCAAGGTCGTGGACGCGCAGATTGACGATATCAATCTGAAACTGACGCGCACGGGTGTGAAAACCCCCGTCACCGGCATCGTTTCCGCCAAGAATGCCAAGGTCGGCGCCATCGCCAGCGGCACGGGAAACCCGCTTTTCACGATCATCAAGGACGGCGCGATCGAGCTTGTCGCCGATCTTTCCGAGACTGACATCCAGCGGGTGAAGGCCGGCCAGAAAGCTTTCTTGACGGTTGCCGGCGGAGCCAAAAAAATTGAGGGCAAGGTGCGTCTCGTTTCGCCGACCGTCGATCCGGCCACGCGCCTTGGTTCCGTGCATGTTGTGCTGCCGACGGACAGCCCGGCACGGTCGGGCATGTATGCCAGCGCGGAGATCATCGTAAAAGAGACGAACGCGCTTGCCCTGCCGCTTTCGGCCGTCACCTCCGGGCGTGAAGGCTCGACCACCCGCAAGGTGGAAGGCGACATCGTCAAGCAGGTGAAGATCGAGACCGGCATTGAAGACAGCGGTTTCATCGAGATTGTCAGCGGACTTGCCGCTGGTGACAAGGTTGTCGAGAAAGCTGGAGCATTCGTGCGTGATGGTGACCGGATAAGACCGGTGGAAGCCCAGACGGCTGCGTCCAACTGACTGAGGGAATGAAATGAACTTCTCCGCATGGTCAATCCGTAACCCGATTGCGCCGCTTCTCGGCTTCGCGCTTTTGATGTTCCTCGGCATCCAGGCCTTCAACGCCCTGCCGATCACCCGTTTTCCGAATATCGACGTTCCCGTCGTTGCCGTCACCGTGACCCAGAGCGGCGCTTCGCCGTCCGAGCTGGAAATGCAGGTGACGAAGGAGATCGAAGACGCTGTCGCCGCCATTAGCGGCGTCGACGAAATCCAGTCGACCGTCACCGACGGACAATCCCTGACAACCGTCGTCTTCCGCATCGAAAAGCCGACGGAAGAGGCGGTTCAGGACGTCAAGGACGCTATCGACAAGATCCGCAGCGATCTGCCATCCGACATCGAAGTGCCTGTTGTCAGCAAGATCGACGTGGAAGGCCAGGCAATCCAGACCTTTGCCGTCTCCTCGCCGAACATGACGCTGGAAGAACTGTCCTGGTTCGTGGATGACACCATCAAGCGTTCGCTGCAGGGCAAGTCCGGCATCGGCAAGGTCGACCGTTACGGCGGCGCCGACCGCGAAGTGCGCGTTTCGCTCAGCCCCGAAAAGCTCGACGCCTACGGCATCACCGCAAGCGAAGTGAACGGCCAGCTGCGCGGCACCAATATCGACCTTGGCTCCGGCCGCGGCCAGGTTGGCGGCAACGAACAGACGATCCGCACGCTCGGCGACACCCGCGATGTCACCCAGCTTGCCAACACCACCATCGCGCTCTCCAATGGCCGTTTCGTAAAGCTCGCCGAACTTGGCACCGTCACGGACACCTATGAGGAGCAGAAGTCCTTCTCGCGCTTCAACGGCAACCCCGCCGTTACCTTTGCGGTGTTCCGCTCCAAGGGCGCCAGCGAGGTTTCGGTCGCAAAAACCGTGGCCGAAAGCCTCGATCAGGTCCGCAAGGACCATCCCGACGTCGCGATCCAGATGGTCGATGACGCCGTCTACTTCACCTACGGCAACTATACGGCAGCGCTCGATACGCTGATCGAAGGCGCGGTCCTCGCCGTCATCGTGGTTCTGCTGTTCCTCAGGAACTGGCGCGCTACCCTGATTGCCGCCGTGGCCCTGCCGCTCTCCGCGATCCCGACATTCTGGATCATGGACATCATGGGCTTCTCGCTCAACCTCGTCAGCTTCCTCGCATTGACGCTCGCCACGGGTATTCTCGTGGACGACGCCATCGTGGAAATCGAGAACATCGCCCGCCACATCAAGATGGGCAAGACGCCGTATCGCGCCTCGCTGGAAGCCGCAGACGAAATCGGCCTTGCCGTCATCGCCACCAGCTTCACCATCATCGCCGTCTTCGTGCCCGTGTCGTTCATGCCCGGCATTCCCGGCCAGTACTTCATCCAGTTCGGTCTGACGGTCGCCTTCTCGGTGTTCTTCTCGCTGGCGGTCGCCCGTCTCATCACGCCCTTGATGGCCGCCTATCTCATGCGCGCCGAAGACGCGATGGATGACCATGCCGACAATGACGGCTGGCTGATGAAAGCCTATACGCGCATGGTTTCCGCCACCACCTCCAAATGGTGGGCGCGTTACCTGACGCTGGTCGGCGCCATCGGCTTCCTCATTGCTTCCGTCATGCTTCTAAGCCAGGTGCCGGGCAGCTTCCTGCCGCCGGACGACGCCTCGCGCGTAACGCTTTCGGTGGAACTGCCGCCCAATGCGACGCTGGACGAGACAGACCGGACGACGACCGAAATCTTCCACGCCATCCGCGATATCAACGGTGTGGAAAGCGTCTTCATCCTCGGCGGCGCCTCGCCCAAGGGCGATCTGGAGCTTCGCCGCGCCACCGTCAACGTCATTCTCCAGCATATCGACCATTCGCTGCTGAAAACCCTTGTCAACAAGGGTCTCGGCTCGCTTCCGCTTGTCGGCCAATATCTTCCGAAGATCGAGGAAAAGGGCCGTGTCCGTCCGCAGTGGGATGTGGAGCGGGATATCTTCGCCAAGGTCCACAGCATTCCGGATGTGCGCATCATCAAGCTGAACGACCGCGCGGAACGCGAACTGAGCTTCAACTTCCTCTCGTCCAACGAGAAGGATCTGAACGACGCCGTCGGCATTCTCGAAAGCCGCCTGCGCGCCTCGCCCATCCTTGCCAATGTCAGCTCGGAGGGAGCGCTTCCCCGTCCTGAACTGCAGATCCGCCCGCGCAAGGACGAGATCGCCCGCCTCGGAATCACGCCGCAGCAGATTTCGCAGACGGTGCGTGTCGCCACCATCGGTGACATCGACGCACAGTTGACGAAAATCTCGCTGGACGACCGGCAGATCCCGATCCGCGTGCAGGCATCCATCGATACCCGCCGTGACCTCGCCACCATCCGCGCGCTGAAGGTCAAGACCGCATCCGGTTCGCTGGTGCCGCTCTACAGTGTTGCCGATATCGACTATTCGGAAGGTCCAAGCTCGATCAAGCGCAACGACCGCAACCGCGTCGTCTCCATCGGCTCCGATGTACCGTTCGGCACAGCGCTCGATACATCGACGGCGGAGTTCAAGCGGATCGTTTCGGAAACCGAACTGCCGGCAAGCGTTCGCCTTGCCGAAAGCGGCGATGCCAAGGTGCAGGGCGAAATGCAGCAGGGCTTCGTCAACGCCATGCTGCTCGGCCTGCTGCTGGTGCTGGTGGTACTTATCCTTCTGTTCAAGGATATCATCCAGCCCTTCACCATCCTGTTCTCACTGCCACTCGCCATTGGCGGCGTGGCCGTGGCGCTCATCATCACGCAGAACGCGCTTTCCATGCCCGTTCTCATCGGCATTCTGATGCTGATGGGTATCGTGACGAAAAACGCCATCCTTCTGGTGGACTTCGCCATTGAAATGCGCCGGCACGGCATGGAACGGGTGCATGCCATGGTCGAGGCCGGCCGCAAGCGCGCCCGCCCGATCATCATGACCTCCATCGCCATGTCGGCGGGCATGTTGCCCTCGGCACTTGGCGTCGGCGAAGGCGGCTCCTTCCGCGCGCCGATGGCGATTGCGGTGATCGGTGGCATCATCGTCTCCACGGTGCTGTCCCTGATCGTGGTCCCCGCCTTCTTCCTGATCATGGATGACCTGTCGCGCCTGCTCGCCCACCTCTTCGGCCGCTTTGTCGGCAAGAAGGAAGAGGAGGAAGAGTCGCTCTCCAACGAAAAACTCTCGGAGATCGCCCGCGAAAACAGCCTGGCGCTCTCCTCGCTGGAAGCGCGCGTTGCCGGCATGGAAAAAGGCTCCGGTGAAAAATCCGGTGACAAGGGCAGCAATATATTGCGGTTGCCGCCGCTCGCTGCCGAGTGAAAGTTGAGACGCCGGGTCCAGTGCCCGGCGTTTCCTTTTGTGGTGAGTTTGCTTGGTCGCGACTGCGTTGCGGCTGGCTTCTTCTCGACGCCGGGGAGAAGAGATAGGCCGCACCCGCTCGCTCCACATTTCCCTGTTCCCCGCACAACAACGCCAAACCCATTTGATCGAAATCAATTCGCTTTTCAGGTGAACTGCTAATCTCCCTCGCATCGGGAATTGCCGGTCGAAGGATAATGCGATGAGCTCTTTTCAGATAGGCGTGAGGGAAAAGGAACATCCCCGGTTTCGTATCGCTTCGGACAACCCGGCAAAAGGTTTGAGCGGGAGCCGGATGGACGTGAACAAGACCGTAAAGCTGAGCAACAGGGACAGGAACATTCTGCTGCGCGTGCCCCTGATAGGGATTGCGGATGAAGCGGCGGCGTTGAAATTGATGGAGGCGGCAACCGTCACCAATCTCAATGCCCGCCATGTACTCTTCAAGGAAGGCGAGGCAGCGCAATATTTCTACTGTGTGCTGTCGGGCTATGTCCGCCTTTACCGGCTGGACAGGCACGGGCGCGAGGCGGATGTGCGTGTCAGCGGTCCGGGCGATACCTTCAACGAATGCCTGATCTTCGGCAGCGACAGCTATCGTTACAGCGCGCAGGCGGCAGAAAGCTGCACCGTGGCGCGTTTCGAACTGGCAAGAATCCGCAGCCTTGTGGATCAGGAACCGGCAATCGCCAAGGCCGTGATGCGCTGCCTCTCCAACAGCCTGCTCGGCACCATGGATTGCATTGCCAACGACCGGCTGCAAACCGCGCCGCAACGCGTTGCCCATTACCTGATCAATCAGGGACCGCGCGACGCTACGTCCTTTTCGCTGCGTCTGCCGTTCCAGAAAAGCCTGCTCGCCGGCAAGCTCGGCCTTGCGCCGGAAGCGCTGTCGCGCGCTTTCTCCGCATTGAAAAAGGCGGGCGTCACCGTTCGCGGCCGCATCGTGCAAGTCAATGATGTCGCGGCGCTGAAGCAGATTTGAAGAAGTACCGGGGAGAGGAAGAGGACGGGACGCCTACGGGTATCCCGTCCTCTAATTTTTTGTCGAGCAGGATATCAGACCGGCTGCGGCATGAAGCGGAAGCGATCGCCCTCTCGCTCGACGCGGAAAAATCCGCCAAGATGGCCGCCGGAAACCAGCCAGCCGTGATCGGCAACCTGGGTCAGCGCATCGAGACGTGTCGAATAGGCAGTTTCGGAATCGATATCATAGACAAAACCGATACCCGGATCGTCCGCCTGCAACGCGCTCACATGCAGCACATCGCCCCACAATAACAGCCGGTCATCGCCATTACCGATGAGATAGCCGGTATGGCCAGGCGTATGGCCGGGCATGGCGATGGCTTCCATACCCTCGGCAATCCTGCCAGTTGGGATTGGCCGCAGCATGGCACCACAAATGTCGAGCAGCCGGGCGGCAATATCGAAGGCGCCCTGCCTCGCAGGCGGCAATGTCTTGCGTGCATCCTCGCTGGTGAAAAAGGCAAGATCGGCCTCGGGCACCCATATGTCCGCATTGGGAAAATAAGGCCGGTCGCCGTCGATAAGTCCCAGCGCATGGTCGCCGTGAATATGGGTGAGGATAACTCGGCTGACATCATCAGGCTGAATCCCAGCGGCAATCATCCCCGCACGGGCATGGCCGTAGGTCGGCCCCCAGGCCGTGCCGCAACCGGTGTCTATCAGCGAAATACCATCAGGCCCTGACAGCACAAAACAGTTGACGTCCATATCCACCGTTTCGCCCTCATGCCCGGCAAGCGCCGCCGCCAGCGCATCCGCGCCCTGCCGGTGGATGAGGTGGCCGAGAGGCGCCTTGTAGACACCATCGACAAAACGGGAAACGTCATAGGGACCAAAACGGAGGGGCGTGGTCATGTCTCAGAGACCGCCCTGCTCTTTCAGGAAACCGACGATGCGATCAACACCCTCGCCGCGCTTCATGTCGGTAAAGACGAAAGGCATGGCATTGCGCATGCGGGTGGCATCACTGTCCATCACCGTCAGATCAGCGCCGACGTAAGGGGCAAGGTCTTTCTTGTTGATGACCAGCAGGTCCGAGCGGGTGATGCCCGGCCCGCCCTTGCGCGGAATTTCCTCGCCCTGACAGACGGAGATCACATAGATGGTGATATCGGCAAGATCGGGCGAGAAAGTCGCCGCAAGATTGTCGCCACCGGATTCGATGAAGACAACATCGAGATCGGGAAAGCGCGCATTGAGACCGGCAATCGCCTGCAGATTGATCGTCGCATCCTCACGGATGGCGGTATGCGGACATCCGCCCGTCTCCACTCCAACGATACGCTCGGACGGCAGCGCCTGCATGCGCACCAGCGCTTCCGCATCCTCCTTGGTGTAGATATCGTTGGTAACGACGGCGACGGAGTAATCGGCGCTCATCGCCTTGCAAAGCTTTTCCGTCAGCGCGGTCTTGCCGGAACCGACCGGCCCGCCAATGCCGACGCGCAGCGGACCGTTGCCCGATTTCATGCCCGATGTCACAACCATGTTCCCTTCAATATGCTTTGATGTTGTCCCACCATAACGCTTCGCACGACCGCTTCAAGGGCGGCAATGCTGCATTGCGGCGAGATATTCAGGAGCGGAAAAGCCGCGTTCCCTGCATCTCGTGCCGCATGGTCGCGGTGTCGGCGATAACAGTGGCGCTGCCGAGATCGTTGAGCGTGGATTGCACGGCCCGTGCCGCCATTTCGCCGATCGTCGCCTCGCTTGCGGCGAGAATGGCAACGCCGTCCTTCTGCCCCGCGACGCCGAGGCGGATACCGGCGGAGACGATCTGCGAGACACCGGCATGCAGGAATGCGGCAACCGTTTCCCGAAGCGGCACGCCATGCCCTGCCGCCACCGCACCTATGGCAACAGGATAAGGAACCTCTTTCGGCAACAGCTCAAGAACCGCGTGCGGCCAGGCGCCGGCGGCGGCAACGAATGCATCGCCGAGGAGCACCGTCTCGCGGTAGCGCTCCGCAGAACCGGCGAGCGCGCGAGCCAGATCCGCCGCTTCGCTCAGGGCGACGGCGTCCTTTCGATTACGCCAGGCATCAGCCAGAAATACCGCATCGTTCCACAGACTGCCGGAACGCAGAAGCACCTCCACCCAGCCGTAAAGGCCGGCGGCATCACTGACGCGCCGGTCCTCCACCGCCTTTTCAAGGCCGCCAGAATAGGAAAAGCCGCCGACAGGAAAGGCCGGCGACATCCAGGCCATGAGCCGCAGCAGCGCGGCAACGCCGCGATCTTCGCTCATGCCTCAGCCATGGTCGTGATGGTGACCATGGTCATGCCCGTGCCCGTGCCCGTGGGAATGGCCGCCATGGGCGTGGTAAGCACCGCGCGCCGGCTGGAAAGGTTCTTCCACATCACGCACTGTTGCGCCAAGACCTTCCAGCATGGCGCGGATCACGTGGTCACGCAGGATGAGAATACGCTCCTCCTCGATCTGCGCCGAAAGGTGCCGGTTGCCCAGATGCCAGGCAAGCTCGATCAGGTGAAGACGGTCCTTCGCCTTGATTTCGAACAGCTTTTCGTCCGCAGCGCGAACCTCCA
The DNA here is from genome assembly GCF_052114365.1 of Agrobacterium sp. MCAB5. Classification (NCBI taxonomy): domain Bacteria; kingdom Pseudomonadati; phylum Pseudomonadota; class Alphaproteobacteria; order Hyphomicrobiales; family Rhizobiaceae; genus Agrobacterium; species Agrobacterium sp. MCAB5. Next base: position 178,291 of record NZ_JBFREP010000003.1, on the reverse strand, counting down.
CCAGATCACCGTTCTCCACCACCAGCAGGTCGCCATGGGCAAACAGTACAGCTTCCTTCAAATCCAACATCACCATCTCGTCATTCTGCAAATGCAGAAGTTTGCGGCGCAGATGTCGCTGGTCATGCGCGAGAGTGACATAACCTGAAGGTTCGTCGGCTGGAGTTCCGGCGGGGTGATAGGACGTGACGCGCAGCATGGGATGATCCATTTCAGAAACAGTCTTGGGGTTCCGATTGTTGACGGATAGCCCGGCCGATTTCAAGGCGTGTTTTCAGGTCGAACGCGTCTCGGGAAACGAAAAAGCCCGGCATCGCTGCCGGGCCTTGTCAAAAAAAGCAAACCGCAATCAGGCCGCAGCGCGGCTCTTCAGGTTTTCCAGAATGTTCTGCGGCGAGGAAACGCCGTAAGGGTCGGTATCGCTATTGTCGCAATAGCCCTCTTCCTCGAACCACTGCTCCACCAGACCGTCGTTGATGACGGCGGCGTAACGCCAGGAGCGCATGCCGAAACCGAGATTGTCCTTGGCGACCAGCATGCCCATCTTGCGGGTGAACTCGCCCGAACCGTCAGGAATGACCTTGACGTTTTCGAGGTTCTGGCCTTTTGCCCAGGCGTTCATCACGAAGGCATCGTTGACCGACAGGCAATAGATTTCATCGACGCCGAGCGCGCGGAATTCGCCCGCGAGCTTTTCGAAATCGGGAAGCTGGTAGGTCGAGCAAGTCGGCGTGAAAGCGCCGGGCAACGAGAAAAGAACGACCTTTTTGCCCTTGAAGTAATCGTCGGAGGTCATGTCCTGCCAACGGAAAGGGTTGGGGCCACCAACGGCCTCGTCGCGAACACGCGTGCGGAAGGTAACGGCGGGCACTTTTTTGCCGAGCATGTCTTGTCTCCTGATCTGTCTTCAATTTTCTGGCGTTTCGCACGGATCGCTTGGGACCGATCCGCACGGAATTCTTTTGCCGTTTCTTTAGCGCAAGATGCGCTGCGGTGCAGCATAAAAATCGGATTACCAGACGTCAAATCAACGAAACGTCGCACCGCGGGAAGATCAATTGTGCAGCGCTACCGACCAGCGCAACAGTGGCGGCAACGGTGTCCACCAGCCGGTGCGAATGCCGGCTTGCCCCAGCATGGCGGCAGACCACGTGTTGCAGCCGGCCAGCGCATTGAACCAGCCATTCGCCTCGAAAAATCCATCCGTCAGGCTGTAGGAAGCACCGGGTATAAGCTTAACTTTGCCATTGTCCCGCAGGAAGCTCGCACGAATGCCCGCCACAAGTCGCTGATATCCCGCTTCGGAAATGCGAAGGCGCTTCACCCCGGCAAGGTCGGCGGGAAAATCCCCCGTCACATCCACATGCATCACCGACTGGTCGAGTGTCAGAGAGCGCAAGACCGGCATCGGCTTCAGGTCGGCCCATGTCGGCGTCTGTATGTAAAACGACCGGCCACCCCAGCCGAACACCAGATAGGCAGCAGCCGGATGGTTGACCGCGATACCGCCCTCCTGCAATTCGGAAAAGACCCGCCGCAGATCGTCATCAACAGGCAGGGCGATATCGGTATGGATCGGATTGGATAACAGCAATATCTCGCGATCCCTCACGCCGCTTGTTTCATCGGCAAAAAAGGGTCGCGGCACGACGGTGCCGAGCACAAGAAGCAGGATGATCAGCAGCAGGCCACCGCCGATCCACCTTGTGATAAATCTCACCACGAAACGCCGTCAGAACAGGAAATAACGCTGCGCCATCGGCAGCACCGTCGCCGGTTCACAGGTCAGAAGCTCGCCATCGGCGCGCACCTCATACGTTTCCGGGTCAACCTCAATATGCGGGGTCAGCGAATTGTGGATCATCGAGGCCTTGGAAATGCCGCCGCGCACGTTCTTCACCGCCATCAGCTTCTTGGCAACACCAAGACGCCCTGCAAGGCCGGCATCCAACGACGCCTGACTGACAAATGTAACCGAGGAATTGGTGCGCAGCTTGCCATAGGCGGCAAACATGGGGCGGTAATGCATCGGCTGCGGCGTGGGAATGGAGGCATTCGGATCGCCCATCGGTGCCGCGGCGATGGAACCGCCGAGCAACACCATCTCAGGCTTCACGCCGAAGAATGCCGGGTTCCACAACACCAGATCGGCACGCTTGCCGACTTCGATGGAGCCGATCTCATGGCTGACGCCCTGCGCGATGGCCGGGTTGATGGTGTATTTGGCGATGTAACGGCGGACGCGGAAATTGTCGTTTTCGCCGGTCTCTTCCTTCAGGCGGCCGCGCTGGCGCTTCATCTTGTCAGCTGTCTGCCAGGTGCGGATCGCCACTTCACCGACACGGCCCATGGCCTGGCTGTCGGAGGAAATGATCGAGAACGCGCCGATATCGTGGAGAATATCCTCCGCCGCGATGGTTTCCTTGCGGATGCGGCTTTCGGCAAAGGCGATATCCTCAGGGATGGACGACGACAGGTGGTGGCACACCATCAGCATATCCAGATGTTCGGCCAGTGTATTGATGGTGTAGGGCCGCGTCGGGTTGGTGGAAGACGGGATGACGTTCGGATTGCCGCAGACCTTGATGATATCAGGCGCATGGCCGCCGCCTGCCCCTTCGGTGTGGAAGGCATGGATGGTGCGGCCCTTGATGGCGGCAACCGTGTCTTCCACGAAACCGCTCTCGTTCAGCGTATCGGTGTGGATCATCACCTGCACGTCATATTCGTCAGCCACCGTCAGGCAATTGTCGATGGCGGCGGGCGTCGTGCCCCAGTCCTCGTGCAACTTCAGCGATGAGGCACCGGCAAGGATCATCTCTTCCAGCGGCGCGGGCAACGAAGCATTGCCCTTGCCCGCCAATGCGAGGTTCATCGGGAAAGCATCGAAGCTCTCGATCATCCGCTCGATGTGCCACGCGCCGGTGCAGGTGGTGGCAAGCGTGCCATGCGCGGGGCCGGAACCGCCGCCCAGCATGCAGGTAACGCCGCTCATCAGCGCTTCTTCGATCTGCTGCGGGCAGATGAAGTGGATATGTGCATCCATGCCGCCGGCAGTCAGAATCTTGCCTTCGCCGGCAATCGCCTCTGTCGAAGGGCCGACAATGATTGTCACGCCCGGCTGCGTATCGGGGTTGCCCGCCTTGCCGATGGCGTGGATGCGCCCGTTCTTCAGGCCCACATCCGCTTTGTAGATGCCGCTATGGTCGACGATGACGACGTTGGTGATGACGGTATCGACAGCGCCCTCGGCCCGCGTCGCCTGGCTCTGGCCCATGCCGTCGCGAATGACCTTGCCACCGCCGAATTTCACTTCCTCGCCATAGGTCGTGTAGTCCTTCTCGATCTCGATGAAGAGTTCGGTATCGGCAAGACGCACCTTGTCGCCGACGGTCGGGCCGAACATGCCGGCATAGGCGGCGCGGGAAATCTTGTAAGGCATGGGTTCAGGCTCCTTCGGACGCGGAGAAAATCGATATGGGAGAAATTCGTGTCAGCCGGCCCTCGTGTGTGAGGGCCTCTACAAGCTGTTTTTCGGCGGCAAACGGATGCCCGTTCCAGCCGTGATGACCAAAGCCCGCAATCGCCACCTCGTCATCACCGCCGCTCACGGTCTCCAGAACATGGGCGATGGCAAGAAGCCCGGTGCTCGGGCAGACGTAAGGGGCGGGCGCATAGACCTGCAATGCGTGATCAAGCCGCTCATGCACCCCGCGCGGAATGACGAGGTGGCTCTTGCCGGTCTCTTCGGCTAATGCTGCGAAACCGGCGGTATAATCGGCACAAAAATCGGTCAGTTCGGGCCAGCGAGCGCGGATATCCGGCTCCATCTGCGAAAATTTCGCGGGATCGCGCACCGACCAGATGGCGGAAGCCTGCTGCACCCCCTCATTGTCGCGCCACGCGGCCCCTTCGCTCATCTCGCGGCCGGGCCGGCCGGTGTTGCAAACGGCCACCACATCCGTGCGGCTGCCGCCAGCGCCCAGCGAACGGCAATCGTTGAAGCGGATGACAATGTCGGAAAGGTCGATGAGATCAGCCACGCCCTGCGGCATTTCTCCGTTTCCGACAATCATGATCCGCCGCCCCATACCGTTCAGAAACCTTCGGACAACTGGCGCAGTTCGTCAGCGCGCTTGTTGCTCATATCGGCCAGGCATGAGGAAACCAGCATCGGCTCCATCGTGCCGCCACGCGCCTGAAACCCGAAGGCATCACAATTGGCATCGCGAAACGCCACCCACGCACGCTGGGCGGCAACCAATGCATCAACGGCACCCTTGCCGCTTTCGTCTGCCGTCTTGTCACGCTCGGCAAGCTGCTTGCGAACCTTCTGGTAGGCGGCGTTCAACTGCTTGTCGGCCTTTTCGTAATCCTTGCCGGCGCAGATGGTCATATCGGCCTGCGTTTGCGGCGAGGTGCAATCGGGCGCGTCATCGGCAAATGCGGAAGACGCCGCAAGAGACAGCAGGACAGCCGCACCGAAACAGAATTTTTTCAAAGTCATGGCCATCACTCAGGCAGCCGCGCCATCGAAAGCCTGCGGCTTCAGCGCACGCGGATCGACACCATCAAGGCAATTGGTATTCACCGCCACCATCGGCGTCCCATCCGGCCCATCGGCATAGGCAAAACTCTCAATGCCGCAGGTGGAGCAGAACAGATGATGGATCTTGTGCTTGTTGAAGAGATATTCCGTCAGCTTGTCGTCGCCGGAAAGCAGGGTGAATTTTTCGCGCGGCGCAAAGGCAAGCGTCGAACCCAAGCGCTTGCAGCGCGAGCAATTGCACACGACCGTGTGGTCGAGATCGGCATCGACCTCGAAGCTCACGTCGCCGCATCGGCAACTTCCGTGATAATGCGCCGTCGCCATCTCATAACCTCCCCATGATCTGTTGACGAAACCCGTAAACCTCACGCTTGCCGGAAAGCGGCACCAGCGTCACTTCCCGTTTCTGGCCGGGTTCAAAACGAACCGCAGTACCAGCCGGAATGTCGAGACGCATGCCGCGCACCTTGTCGCGGTCGAAGACAAGACCCGCATTGGTCTCGAAGAAATGGTAATGGCTGCCCACCTGAACCGGCCGGTCACCGGTATTGGCCACCTCGATCGTCACCGTCGGCTGGCCGGCATTGAGTTCGATGGTGCCCTCTGCGGCAATGATTTCGCCTGGTTTCATGGTGCTCCCCTTTGTCTCTCTCAAGCAGCGGTGGCTGCCGCGCAGCCTTCAGCCTTCAGCACCCGTGTCGTCGATGCCGGATTGTTGACGAGTTTGGCCGCCGGGCGGATGGGCCTGCGAACCAGCTCGCCGCCGCAATTCGGGCAGGCGCCTTTGAGCACATCCGTCGCGCAATCGGCGCAAAAGGTGCATTCGAACGAGCAGATCATCGCATCTCGACTGTCGGGGGCAAGATCACGGTCGCAGCATTCGCAATTGGGCCGAAGCTCCAGCGCCATATCGTCCCCCTCAGCGTATCGGTTCGTGAACGGTCACAAGCTTGGTGCCGTCGGGAAATGTTGCTTCCACCTGCACATCATGGATCATGTCGGCGATGCCTTCCATAACCTGATCGCGGGAAATGACATGCGCGCCGGCTTCCATCAGGTCGGCCACCGCGCGACCATCGCGGGCGCCCTCGACAACGAAATCGGTAATCAGCGCAATCGCTTCCGGGTAATTCAGCTTCACGCCACGCTCCAGCCGGCGGCGCGCCACCATGGCGGCCATGGAAATCAGCAGCTTGTCTTTTTCTCTCGGAGTAAGGTTCATCGTCGTCCCGCAGCTTTCGCACCTGCCCCGCAAAACACAGTGTTTCGGGGGCTGATCCGACTTGTTTGACAGACCCCGGAAGGTCGCCTGTCGCGGGCGATCCGGAGCTTTACAGATTCCAGACTTTCGGCACTGGCGCGCCGTTTCGCAAGAGCGAAATGATCGGAAAAAGTATTTTTCTAAGGGAGAAGCCGTCGGCGGCGGACACGCGCACGACAAGCTTGCCCTGCCATTCGCTGGCGCCGCCGCTTTCACCGGCAATAGCCCGGATTTTAGGCAAAAGCGCCTCGGCCAGAGGCCCGATATAAAGAAGCGTGGCAAAGGCCACCTGCCCGGCAAGCACCGCCGGTTTTGCAGTCAGCTCCGCCACTTCTCCCGCAAGCAACAGCTCTTCGGCATGTACCAGCCGGCCGCCATGGCGAATGCGCCATCGATCCCGGAACAGGCCATGCTGCATCGCTTCGCCCATGGCCTGACGCCCGAGCAGCACGGCTTCGACGGCGATGAATTCGGAGGTTGCGTCGAGATCGGCTTCCAGCCTGCGGGTCAGCGACGCGCGGTCGAAAAGAATGGTTTCCTGCGGCAGCCAGTGCAACCGGGCGCCCGGCCCTGCGGAAACGCGGGCGGTGACGGTGGCGGTTCCGGAGGATGCCTTGTAGACCTTCTCGCAGGCCTGCGTCGTCACCACCAGCGAGGTGCCGGCCCCGGCAACAGCCTGCCATTCCATTTCATCTCCGCCGGTCAATCCGCCGGAGGAGTTGATGAGGATGGCCTCGATCTCGTTGGAAAACGTATCCGGCAGGCGGATCTTGGCGCAACCTTCCTGGAACAATTGGTCCAGCCGGCTGCGCCCTTCGACTGCCTTGGTTACAATGCGTCCTCTGCCACGGGCGCGCTGCTGCCGGGCAGGTTCGCCGTCTTCGAGACCGGAAGGGCGGATGGCTTGCTGTTCTGACTGCACGCGGTCTCCGAAACGGTTGCGGAAGCGGACCCGGCCTTGGCGCCGCAATCTTTTTTGACGACGGCATCCACCACCATCTGTCCTTCCGTGTTGCGGAAGAAATCCCACATTCTTTCCGCCGCATCAACCGTGCGCGTCACTTCGCCTGTGGGCATCTTGCGCTCCACGGCGGGTTCCGCCTTCGGCGTCTGCTCGCCACCCGGCTTGCGGGTAAGGACCGCCGACGCTGCCAGCACTTCCGCCTTCATGGTGGCGCGCGGCCAGGCATGGTCCCAATTGTCAATGACGTAGGACTGGATACGTGCCCCGCCCTTGCAAACGTCATAGGAATTGACGGTGAAGCTCTCGCCCGGTCTGGTTTTCGCGCCGCCCTTGCAGCCGTCCATTTCCGCCCAGCGTTTCAGCGCCGTCTCGCCGCCATATTGCCAGTAGGACTTGCCACCACCCTGATAGGGATTGGCCGGATCCTTCAGACCCGCAAAGGCGATGATCGACATTGGCCGCGCCGGCTTGCAGCTTGCCGCATCCGGTCCCCATTTGCCCTCTGTCTCCAACGGATAACCCGCGCGCAACGATGCAACGAAGCCGGCAGCGGTGAAATCCGCGCTGCCATTGCAGATGAATTGCGACAGCATGCGCCCGCCGCCGGAATAACCGGAACCGTAAAAGCGCTCCTCATCCACGCAGAACTTGCCTTTCACCATGGCAATTGCATCGCGAATGAAGCTCACCTCATCCAGCCCGCCGGGACGGGTGGTAACACCAGGAACATTCCAGGCATGGGTGCCGGGCAATTCGCCATTGAGGCTGCCCGCCAGCGCCACCACCATCAGGCCGTCGCGCTCGGCAAGCTTGTCCCAGCCGCTGCGGTTCAGCTGTCCGTGCGGATTGCTGTTGGAGCCGTGGAAATCGAACACGACAGGCACCGGTTTTTTTCCGTCATAGGCCGATGGAACGAAATAAACGCCTTCGCGTTTCTGACCACTGGAGAGAATGGAAAAATCATGCCTGCCCGGTTCCACGCCGGGTTGAGCAAGCTGACCGCAGGTCGAGGCCGACGCTGCGACACTCGCGCTCGCGCAGATCGCAAGACCCAGAAACAGGGTACGGGCGGAGCGGAACAGCCGGGCAGCCCGGCCAAGGGCAAAGTCTTGATGCATTGACACGCCTTTATTGGGCACGGTTTCCCCGACGATACGTCGGACGCGCGTGGAATGTAAGGGATCAACTGTCGCGGCGTGCGAATAGACTTCGTCTGTGTCTCGCATGCAGCATTTCCGCTGCCAATATCACAGGCGTTTATTCAATGAAATGCTAAAATTGCGCATAAAAGCCATGCAGACACGCATAGACTTTCAAAATATTAATCGGACGTTTGCACGCCGTGATCGGCGTGCGTGGCTTCTAGTCTCGATTTATACTGTCAGATGGCGACGCGCCTCGGGCGTATCCAGCGTTTCGGCAAGCCCCTCATGCACAATTTCGCCCCGGTCCATGATGTAGACATAGTCGGCAAGCTCACGGCAGAAATCCAGATATTGCTCGACCAGCAGGATCGCCATACCGGTGGAATCCCTGAGATATTTGATTGCGCGACCGATATCCTTGATGATCGACGGCTGAATGCCTTCGGTCGGCTCGTCGAGAACGAGGATTTTCGGCCGCGTCACCAGCGCCCGGCCGATGGCGAGCTGCTGCTGCTGGCCACCGGACAGGTCGCCGCCGCGTCTGCCCAGCATGGATTGCAGCACCGGAAACAGGCTGAAAATATCGTCGGGAATGAAACGCTCCTTGCGCGGCAGCGGCGCATAACCGCTTTCAAGGTTTTCCTGCACGCTGAGCAGCGGAAAGATTTCACGCCCCTGTGGCACGTAGCCGACGCCGCGCTTGGCCCGGTGGTAAGGCGCCAGCCCATCCAGTGCCGCCCCTTCAAAGCTGATCGACCCGCCACTGATGGCATGCTGGCCGGTGACCGCGCGCAACAACGAGCTTTTGCCTACGCCGTTGCGGCCGAGAACACAGGTGATCTTGCCCATCTCCGCTTTCAGCGACACGCCCCGCAGGGCTTGGGCTGCGCCATAGTGGAGGTTGATGTTTTCGACATTCAGCATGGTGCAACTCCATTGATGCTTTGGTGGGCGGCGCTACCCCCCTCTGCCCTGCCGGGCATCTCCCCCACACGGAGGGAAATCAGATGCCGTTCCCGCTCGTCCCATCGCCTACTGGTCTTGGGGCAGGGTGTTAGCCGCTTGCCGATCTCCCCCCTTGTGGGGGAGATGCCCGGCAGGGCAGAGGGGGGTAAAGCCGCAGACGCTTCCATCACCGCCCCAGATAATTCTCGATCACCTTCGGATCGCTGGACACAAAATCGATCGACCCTTCGGCCAGCACTGAGCCCTCGGCAAGACACGTCACCTTCACGCCCAGCTCGCGGATGAAGCCCATGTCGTGCTCCACCACCACGACCGAGCGGGTCTTGGCGATTTCCTTCAGAAGCACGGCGGTTTCGGCTGTCTCCGCATCCGTCATGCCCGCCACCGGCTCGTCCACCAGCAGCAGCTTCGGTTCCTGTGCCAAGAGCATGCCAATCTCCAGCCACTGTTTCTGGCCGTGGGAGAGGTTGGCCGCGAGATCGCCGCGGCGGTGGCTGAGACGCACGGTGGCGAGGATTTCCTCGATACGCGCCTTGTCCTCCGCTGTGAGCCTGTAGAACAGCGTGGCGAAGACGCCGCGTTTGCGGTTCAACGCCAGTTCCAGATTGTCCCAGACGGTATGGCTTTCAAACACCGTTGGCTTCTGGAATTTACGCCCGATGCCCAGCTGGGCAATGTCCGCCTCGTCCTTTTTCGTGAGGTCGATGCTGTCTTCGAACAGCACCGTGCCGGTATCCGGCCGGGTCTTGCCGGTGATGATATCCATCATCGTCGTCTTGCCGGCGCCATTCGGACCGATGATGGCCCGCAGCTCGCCCGGCTCCACCACGAAGGACAGGGAATTGAGCGCCCTGAACCCGTCGAAGGAAACGGAAACACCGTCGAGATAAAGCAGGCTTTTGGTTCTGTTTTCGGAAACCGTGTTCATATCAGCCTCACTCCGCCGCCTGTTGCGCCGCTGTTGCAGCACTGTCGTTGCCCGGTTGTCCGGCCGCACTTGCCGCCCGCGCAACACGCTTTTCGCGCCGCCCGACCAGATAATGCTGCACGGTGCCGACGATGCCCTTGGGGAAGAACAGCGTCACCGCGATGAACAGCCCACCCAGTGCAAACAGCCAGAATTCGGGGAAAGCGCCGGTGAAATAGCTCTTGCCGCCATTGACCAGCAGCGCGCCGATGATCGGCCCGATCAGCGTGCCGCGCCCGCCGACTGCGGTCCAAACCACCACCTCGATGGAGTTGGCGGGGGAGAATTCGCCGGGATTGATGATGCCCACCTGCGGCACGAACAGGGCACCGGCAATGCCCGCCATCATGGCCGAGACGACGAAGGTAAAGAGCTTGATGTTTTCCACCCGGAAACCGAGGAAGCGCACCCGGCTTTCGGCATCGCGCACGCCCACCAGCACTTTGCCGAATTTGGAATTGACGATGCCGGATGCAATCAGCAGCGAAAGCGCCAGCATCACGGCCGTCATCGCAAACAGCACGGCACGGGTGCCATCCGCCTGCACGGAAAAGCCGAGAATATCCTTGAAATCGGTGAGACCATTATTGCCGCCGAAACCCATGTCGTTGCGGAAGAAGGCAAGCAGCAGGGCGTAGGTCATGGCCTGCGTGATGATGGAGAGGTAAACGCCGTTAACGCGCGAGCGGAAGGCGAACCAGCCGAACACGAAGGCGAGCAGGCCGGGCACCACCAGCACCATCAGTGCTGCAAACCAGAACATGTCGAAGCCATGCCAGAACCACGGCAGTTCCTTCCAGTTGAGGAACACCATGAAGTCAGGCAGCACAGGATGGCCGTAAACACCACGCGTGCCGATCTGCCGCATCAGATACATGCCCATGGCATAACCGCCGAGCGCGAAGAAGGCGGCGTGGCCGAGCGAGAGAATGCCGCAATATCCCCAGACCAGATCAAGCGCCAGCGCCAGCAGCGCGTAGGCCAGATATTTGCCGAGCATCGACATGATGTAGGTCGGGATGCGGAACGCGCTGTCAGCCGGCAACAGCAGATTGGAGGCGGGCACCAGCACGGCGATGGCCAGGATGATGCCGATGGCGATGGAAATGCGCCGATCGAGCGCGCGCAGGAGGAAGCCGGTAATCATGCTTCGATCGCCCTTCCCTTGAGTGCGAAGAGACCACGCGGCCGCTTCTGGATGAACAGGATGATGAGAACGAGCACGAGGATCTTGCCGAGCACGGCGCCCACCGTCGGCTCAAGGAACTTGTTGAGCACGCCGAGCGACAGCGCACCCACGAGCGTTCCCCAGAGATTGCCGACCCCGCCGAACACCACCACCATGAAACTGTCGATGATGTAGCTCTGGCCGAGATTGGGCGAGACATTGTCGATCTGCGACAGCGCTACCCCGGCAAGGCCGGCAACGCCGGAACCGAGCGCGAAGGTGAAGGCATCCACCCAGGGCGTGCGGATGCCCATGGAAGAGGCCATGCGGCGGTTCTGGGTCACAGCGCGCATCTGCAAGCCGAAGGCGGAGCGCTTCAAAAGCACCAGCAGCGCGAAGAAGACGGAAAGCGAGAAGCAGACGATCCACACGCGGTTCCAGGTGAAATTGAGGTAACCGACGCTGAAGGAGCCGGACATCCAGCTCGGGCTGCCGACCTCACGGTTGGTCGGGCCGAAGATGGAACGCACGCCCTGTTGCAGGATCAGCGAGATACCCCAGGTGGCGAGCAGCGTTTCCAGCGGTCGCCCGTAGAGATAGCGGATGACGCCGCGCTCCATGATGAGGCCGACGCAGGCTGTGACCAGAAAGGCGGCCGGCAGGGCAATCGCCAGTGACCAGTCGAACAGGCCGGGGAAATGGCTACGGATCAGCTCCTGCACCATGAAGGTGGAGTAAGCGCCGATCATCACCATCTCGCCATGCGCCATATTGATGATGCCCATGACGCCGAAGGTGATGGCAAGACCGATGGCGGCGAGCAGCAGCACCGAGCCGAGCGACAGGCCGTACCAGACATTCTGTGCGTAATCCCAGAAGGCAAGGGAACTCTCGATGTTCGAAATCGCCTCGTCCACATCCGGCTTCAGGCTCGGATCAACCGTGGGCGTCGCCGCCATCAGAATGCTGATCGCATCGCGCCCGCCAAGCGCCTTGATGGTGGCGATCGCTTCTTTCTTCACCTCGAGGGGGCGGTCGGAAGAGAGCAGCGAGACAGCCCGCGCCTCCTCCATCCGCGTCCGCACCTCTTTGTCGGTTTCCTTGGATATGGCCGCTTCCAGCAATTCCAGATTTTCGGCGCTGGGGGCTTTCAGAACCGCATCGGCGGCGGAAAGCCGCACCGAGCGTTCCGGACTGAGCAACGTCAGGCCGCCCATCGCGGCGCGGATGACGCGACGCAGATTGTTGTTGACCCTGATCTTGGTAACCGCCGCCTTCGGCGCTTCGCCAGCGCTTTCGCCGGTCAGCGGATCGATGAGCGTGAAATTGGAACCCGACGGCTTGGTCATGAACACCAGATTGTCGGCCTTGCGCACGTAAAGATCGCCTGATGCAAAAGCCTCAAGCGCCGGCACCACCCGCGCGTCGCCGGTGGCAGCAATCTGGCCGATCAATGTTTCGGCCTGCTTGAAGTCGGCCGTGCCGAGCTGGTCTATCAGCGCCTTCGGATCGCTCTGCGCGAGGGACTGGGCGGCGATCCCCAGGGTGAGCCAGAAGAAGATGGCTCCGAGAAAAGATCGGATCGTCATGTCGGGTTCCTTGGAGCGGCGGTGTATTTTATCTGGCGATGAGTAAGTGGCTTACCCCCCTCTGCCCTGCCGGGCGTCTCCACCGCAAGGAGGGAGATCGGCAAGACGCGCCTGCGTCGCTCTGTCTCTACAGATGAGAAAGGGCGGAGCCTTGCCGCGAGTCGATCTCCCCACCTGTGGGGGAGATGCCCGACAGGGCAGAGGGGGCATGCTTGTTCAGTTTCGAATGATAAAACCGCCCCCAACGAGGGGGCGGAAACCACTAACCCCTATCAGCTACCCTTGCCGCCGCACTTGCCCGTGGCCACGTTGAAGTTGCCGCAGGACATCGGCTTGCGCCAATCCGAAATCAGATCCTTCGAGTCAGGCAGATAATCCGACCATTCGTCACCCACGACCTGTGGCGTCTGCTGCACGATTTCGAACTGCCCATCGGCCTGGATTTCACCGATCAGCACCGGCTTGGTGATGTGGTGGTTCGGCATGACGGTGGAGTAACCGCCAGAAAGGTTCGGCACGGAAACGCCGATGATGCTGTCAAGAACCGCGTCCGTATCGGTCGTACCTGCGGTTTCGACGGCCTTAACCCAGGCGTTGAAACCGATATAGGCGGCTTCCATCGGGTCGTTCGTCACGCGCTTGTCGTTCTTGGTAAACGCATGCCAGGTCTTGATGAATTCGGCGTTGACCTCGGTATCGACAGACTGGAAGTAGTTCCAGGCGGCAAGGTGGCCGACCAGCGGCGCGGTATCGAGACCGGCAAGCTCTTCTTCACCGACCGAGAAGGCGACGACCGGAATGTCCTCGGCCTTGATGCCCTGGTTCGCCAGCTCCTTGTAGAAGGGCACGTTGGCATCGCCGTTGATGGTGGAAACAACGGCGGTCTTCTTGCCGGCCGAGCCGAACTTCTTGATGTCGGACACGATCGTCTGCCAGTCGGACTGGCCGAACGGCGTGTAGTTGATCATGATGTCCTCTTCCTTGACGCCCTTCGACATCAGGTAGGCCTTCAGGATCTTGTTTGTGGTCTGCGGGTAGACATAGTCGGTACCTGCCAGAACCCAGCGCTCGACGCCTTCGGTCTTGGCGAGATAATCGACGGCCGGAATGGCCTGCTGGTTAGGCGCTGCACCGGTGTAGACGATGTTGCGGGAGGATTCTTCACCCTCATACTGCACCGGGTAGAACAGCAGGGAATTCAGCTCTTCGAAAACCGGCAGCACGGACTTGCGCGACGAAGATGTCCAGCAACCGAAAACGGCGGCGACCTTGTCCTGCGAAATCAGCTGGCGGGCCTTTTCGGCAAACAGCGGCCAGTCGGAGGCCGGGTCGACCACGACGGCTTCGAGCTTCTTGCCGAGAACGCCGCCCTTCTTGTTCTGCTCGTCGATGAGCATCAGCATGGCGTCCTTCAGCGTCGTCTCTGAAATCGCCATGGTGCCGGAAAGAGAATGCAGCACGCCTACCTTGATCGTATCGTCGGCGGCAAATGCGCCATGGAAGGCGGTGGTGGACATGATTGCGCCGAGCAGCGCGGCGCTAAGCGTCTTGCGGAATGTCATCGGAAGAACCCCTCTCCTTGTTTAGCCCTCACGGGGCTTCAGCGGCATCGTTGACCGCTGCTGGAAGGGACTATCGATCTCGCGGGCGAGAAACCGTATACGTCAATTGACGTAGGAGGGGTGGCGAAAGCTGCAGGGGGTGTTGGGGAGAGGGAAATCCCGGCCGGGGCAACCGATGTGAAACCTGGCGTTTCAACTTGCTTCTTCTCCGGCAGGCAAAACGAGAGCGGCAGCGGGTCGAGGGTGCGAGGTCGGAGACAGACTGAGAAGTCGTCCCTTCATCCAGCGCTCCGCGCCACCTTCTCCCCGGCAGGGGAGAAGAAACCATCAGCGACGCTTCACATCAGGCGTGCGGCTTGTCGTCCCGCTCTTCGTCACGGATCGCATCGTCATGATACCAGGAGCCGAAATCGACATGCGGCTGACGTGCCTCGCGCTCCAGATCGCTCAGCCCGATGTTACGGAACTTTGAGAGCCCCGCGCGTCCGCCGACCGGAAATTGAAAGATCGTTGCCGTTTCACGATGAAAGCCAGTTGCCATATCGAACATCTCACTTTGTTTGCATCGAAGCACTTTGGTTGTGAAGCAAACCCGTTAGCTCTGGTTTAGCTCCATCTGATTAAAAAAAAATCACGTTGCGGAAAATATAGGCATTAAATGGTCATTCAGCAAGAAAAACCATTCCGGAAGCGCCGGTTTTTGGGGCAAATGCCGATCCGTCGCTCGCAATCGAAAACATTGCACCGCAACAGGGCATTTTGAGCGATGCCACCCGCTATCTGTTAGGAATCACTGACGAAACATTAGGGTTCGATTTACCTGCCGCAGTGCAGCATGAGCGGTTAATGGCCATATCGGCCCCCTCGGCCCTGAGCATGCCTGAAAGATTTTTCGAAGGAATCGCAAAACATCGCCAATCTGGCACGCGGCATGCATCTATATGGCCAGCCCTTGAACGCGAATGTGCTTCCGGTGGCGAAAGCCACGGCAAGCCTCAAGGCTTCGCATTGTTACCTATGAGAGGTTCGTAATGACTAAGTTCAAACTCGAGTACATCTGGCTTGACGGTTATAAGCCGGTCCCCAACCTGCGCGGCAAGACACAGGTCAAGGAATTCGATGAATTCCCGACGCTCGAGCAGCTGCCGCTTTGGGGTTTTGATGGCTCGTCCACGCAGCAGGCCGAAGGCCACTCTTCGGATTGCGTGCTGAAGCCCGTCGCCATCTACCCCGATCCGGCCCGCACCAACGGCGTACTGGTCATGTGCGAAGTCATGATGCCTGACGGCGTCACCCCGCATGCATCGAACAGCCGCGCGACCATCCTCGACGACGAGGACGCATGGTTCGGCTTCGAACAGGAATATTTCTTCTACCAGGACGGCCGCCCGCTCGGCTTCCCCGAGCAGGGTTACCCGGCTCCGCAGGGTCCGTATTACACCGGCGTCGGCTTCAAGAACGTCGGCTCGGTTGCCCGCGAAATCGTTGAAGAACATCTCGACCTCTGCCTCGAAGCCGGCATCAACCACGAAGGCATCAATGCCGAAGTGGCCAAGGGCCAGTGGGAATTCCAGGTATTCGGCAAGGGCTCCAAGCGCGCCGCCGACCAGATCTGGATCGCCCGTTACCTGCTGCTGCGTCTTTGCGAACAGTACGGCATCGACGTCGAATTCCATTGCAAGCCGCTCGGCGATACCGACTGGAACGGTTCGGGCATGCATTGCAACTTCTCCACCAAGTTCATGCGTGAAGTTGGCGGCAAAGAGTATTTTGAAGCCCTCATGGCCGCTTTCGCCAAGAACTGGCAGGAGCACATCGACGTTTACGGTCCGGACAACCACCTGCGCCTGACCGGCAAGCACGAAACCGCTCCGTGGAACAAGTTCTCCTACGGCGTTGCCGACCGTGGCGCCTCGATCCGCGTTCCGCACTCCTTCGTCAACAACGGTTACCGTGGTTACCTCGAAGACCGTCGTCCGAACTCGCAGGGCTGCCCTTACCAGATCGCTTCCGTCGTTCTGAAGACGATTGCAGAAGTGCCGCTCGCAAAGTCGGCTGCTGCCTGATAACCCAAGACATGGCGTCGCCCGCAACCGGGCGACGCCATTTTTATGTCCACCGAACGGCCGGACCGGACACGCGACCTTTCGCCCTCTGCCCTGCGTGGAATATTCTTGCCTATGCGCAAACTCGAAGACGTTGCGTGGCTTTGACCAACCGCATCGGCTTTTCCGAAACCGCGACACGGTTTTCGGTCCGATGCTCTAAAGCAAGAAGGTGAGCGATGGGCATTCTCAAAAAATTCTCTCTCGAAAACCGCATCGCCATCATCACCGGCAGCGGCCGCGGTCTCGGTTTCGAAATCGCCAGGGCCTTTACCGAGGCTGGCGCCCATGTGTGGCTGACCGGCCGTAACGCCGAGGCGCTGGAACAGGCAGCAGGCACACTTCGGCAAGCCGGCGGAAAAGCCGATTATGCCGCTTTCGACATTGCCGACACCGCCGCCGGAACTGCCCTCGTCCACCGCATCATGGACGAATTCGGCCATCTCGATATCCTCGTCAACAATGTCGGCGCACGCGACCGCCGCCCGCTTTCCGAATTCAGCGACGAGGACGTGCTGGAGCTTATCCGCACCGACCTCACCTCCTCCGTCTCGCTGTCGCGAGATGCCGCGCAAGCCATGAATACCAACGGTTACGGCCGCATCATCACCATCACCTCCATTCTCGGCCACATCGTCAGGCCGGGCGATGCGATCTATCCCGTTGCCAAGCAGGGGCTGACCGGGCTGATGCGCGCAATCGCTGTCGAATATGGTGCGCGCGGCATCACCAGCAACGCCATTGCACCCGGCATGTTCGCCACGGAAACCAATGCGGCCCTTGCCGAAAACCCTGACATGGTCGCATTCGCCAAACTGCGCGTGCCGCTGGAACGCTGGGGCAGACCGGATGAAATCGCCGGTGCAGCCCTGTTTCTGGCCAGCGACGCGTCCTCCTTCGTCAACGGCCATGTGCTGACGGTGGATGGCGGCATGTCGGTGCGGCTGTGAGAATGGCAAAACACCTTTTGCGGAAAGGGGCTGGATCCTAGGCATGGCCGCACGGCAACGCATCATCCCCGTCAGGCGCGAATATAACCGCTGGGTCGCCAACCAGACGCTGGAAGATTATGCGCTGCGCTTCACCGCCAAAAGCGCCCGGCAATTTTCGTCCAACCGCATCTCCCACACCGCCATCGGCGCGATTTCCTTTCTGGCACTGGAAGCCATCGGCGGCGCGATCACGCTGTCATACGGCACCACCAACGCCTTTTACGCCATCATCGTCGCGGCCATTGCCATGCTTGCCGTCGGCCTGCCGATCAGCCGTTACGCCATCCGCCATGGCGTCGATATCGACCTCCTGACACGCGGCGCGAGCTTCGGTTACATCGGCTCCACCATCACCTCGCTGATCTACGCCGCCTTCACCTTCATGCTCTTCGCCATAGAGGCGTCGATCATGTCCGGCGCGCTGGAGCTGGCGCTCGGCATTCCGCTCTGGATCGGCTACATCATCTCCGCCGTCATGGTCATTCCGCTCGTCACGCATGGCGTGCGCCTCATCAGCCGTTTCCAGATCATCACCCAGCCCTTCTGGATCGTGCTGAACGTATTGCCCTTCATCTTCATCGCTTTGATGGACTGGGAAAAATACGATCTGTGGCGAGCCTTTTCCGGCATTCATCACGCCTCCGGTCCGCCGGGCACCGTGGCCCATTTCAATCTGGTGGAATTCGGCGCGGCGTCTGCCGTCATCCTCGCGCTGATGTCGCAGATCGGCGAACAGGTGGATTTCCTGCGCTTCCTGCCCGCCGAGGGACAGAGCCGTCTGCGCCATCGCATCGCGGTCTTTCTGGCCGGTGCTGGCTGGGTCGTCGTCGGCGTGCCGAAGCTGCTGGCCGGTTCCTTCCTCGTGGTCTTGACCTTCAGTTCCGGCGTCTCGGTGGACCGCGCCGCCGATCCGGCCCAGATGTACCTGACCGCCTTCGGCTACATGATCCCCAACCATACGGCGGCCATGCTACTGATGGTCGCCTTCGTGGTGGTCTCGCAGCTGAAGATCAACGTCATGAACGCCTATGCGGGCTCGCTCGCCTGGTCCAACTTCTTTTCCCGCCTCACCCACAGCCATCCCGGCCGCGTGGTCTGGCTGGTCTTCAACGTGGTGATCGCGCTGCTGTTGATGGAACTCGGCATCTATCGCCTGCTGGAAGAAACACTCGGCATTTTTTCCATCGTCGCCATGGCCTGGCTCTGCACCATCTCGGCCGATCTGTTCATCAACAAGCCACTCGGCCTTGCCCCACCGGGCATCGAGTTCAAGCGCGCCCATCTCTACGATATCAATCCCGTCGGCGTCGGCTCCATGGCGCTTTCGGCCACGATTGCGCTGATGGCGCATTTCGGCACCTTCGGCGCACTCGCTGCCTCGCTTGCGCCCTATCTCACCCTCATCGTCGCCTTCATCGCCTCGCCGCTGATCGCGTGGGGCACGAAGGGCAAATTCTATCTGGCCCGCAAGCCGCGCCAGAAATGGCGCGAGCTGAGCGCCATCACCTGCTCCATCTGCGAACACCCGTTCGAGCCGGAAGACATGGCATGGTGTCCGGCCTATGCGGCGCCGATCTGTTCGCTCTGCTGCTCGCTGGACAGCCGCTGCCATGACATGTGCAAGCCGAAGGCCAAGCTCAACTATCAGGTCGCGACGGTCGCAAAATCTTTCCTGCCCCACCAACTGGTTGCAAAACTCGCCACAAGGCTCGGACGTTATGGCATGGCGGCGGCCATCGCCGTCACCGCCATTGGCGGCATATTGGCGCTCATCGCCCATCAGGTCGGCACCGCCTCGCCGGCAACGGCTGACGTGGTCAACCGCACCATCCTCATCGTATTTTTCGTCTTTGCCGTCATTGCCGGCATCGTCTGCTGGTTTCTGGTTCTTGCCCATGACAGCCGGGTGGTTGCGGAAGAGGAATCCTCACGCCAGAACACGCTGCTGTTGAAGGAAATCGCCGCACACAAGAAGACTGACGCCGCCCTTCAGGACGCCAAGGAAACGGCTGAGGCCGCCAACCGCGCCAAGAGCCGCTACGTGGTCGGCCTCAGCCACGAATTGCGCACGCCGCTCAACGCTGTTTTGGGCTACGCCCAGATCCTCGAACGCGATGAGACCATTCCCGCGCCGCGGCAATCGGCCATCAAGGTCATTCGCCGTTCCGCCGACCATCTCTCCGGCCTGATTGACGGGCTTCTGGATATCTCCAAGATCGAGGCTGGCCGCCTGCAGGTCTATTCCAACGAGATCAATATTCAGGATTTCCTCGACCAGATCGTTGATATGTTCCGCCCGCAGGCGCAGGCCAAGGGTCTGGAATTCCGGCATGAACGCGCCCATTCCCTGCCGCAATATGTCCGCACGGATGAAAAGCGTCTGCGCCAGATCCTCGTCAACCTGCTCTCCAACGCCATCAAGTTCACCGACGAGGGCAGCGTCACCTTCGATGTCGCCTATCGCAGCCAGGTGGCGAGCTTCACGGTGTCGGATACCGGGCGCGGCATTGCCGAAAAAGATCTTGCCCGCATCTACGAGCCTTTCCAGCGCGGCGAGGCCGAAAGCGTGCGCCCCATGCCGGGCCTTGGCCTCGGCCTCACCATCACGAGGCTTCTGACCAACACACTGGGCGGCGAGATTTCCGTCTCCAGCGAAAAGGACAACGGCTCCACCTTCCGCGTCCGTCTCATGCTGTCGGCCGTGCACCGGCCAAGTACCGCACCTGCGCCGGAAAAAACCATTCGCTCCTATTCCGGCCCACGCCGCACCATCGTGGTGGTTGATGATAACGAAGATCACCGCGAGCTGATGCGGCAGGTGCTTTCGCCGCTCGATTTCGTGGTGCTGACCGCCCAGAGCGGACCGGAATGCCTGACACTCATCGAAGGCGTGCAGCCCGACCTCTTCCTCATCGATATTTCCATGCCCGGCATGTCCGGCTGGCAGCTTGTGACGAAGTTGCGTGAAGCAGGGCAGACGGCTCCGCTCATCATGCTCTCGGCCAATATCGGTGACGGCACCGTAGCGGGTGCCGGAGAAGACAATCACAACGACGCCATCGCCAAGCCGGTCGATATCCGCCACCTGTGCGACAGGCTTGCGGTGCATCTCGGCCTGAAATGGATTTACGATACCGACCTTCCCCCGGCACCCATCCCCCAGCCGCCGGCGCAGATCGTTCATCCCGGCGCGATTCATATCAAGGATTTGCAGAGGCTCGGCGAAATAGGCTACATACGCGGCATAGAGGCAAAACTCGCAGATCTCGCCCGCAACGCGAACAACCTGCCCTTCACGCAAGAGCTTGGCACCTATGTGCAGGCCTTCGATCTGGCCGGTTACGCCCATTTTCTAAAGCGGTTTGAAGAGAACGACAGGGGAGACGGCAAGGCATGAGCGGGCAAGGCACAGCACTGCCGAGAGACATTGTATTGCTGGTGGATGACAGCCCGGAAGCGCTGGGGTTCCTCACCGATGCGCTGGAACAGTCAGGCTTTTCGGCGCTGATCGCCACATCCGGTCAGGCCGCGCTCAACATTGCCGAACGCATCACGCCCGATATCATCCTGCTCGATGCGGTCATGCCGGCCATGGACGGTTTCGAAACCTGCCGCCGCCTGAAGGCCAACGCCGCCGTGGCCCAGGTGCCTGTCATCTTCATGACCGGGCTGACGGAGACCGAACATGTGGTGCGGGCGCTCGAATCCGGCGGTGTCGACTATCTGACCAAGCCGATCAACATCGATGAGCTGCGCGCCCGCATCCGTGTGCATCTCTCCAATGCCCGCTCGGCGCAGAGCGCCCGCGTGGCGCTTGATGCCGCCGGACGCCACCTGCTTGCCGTGCGCGCCAACGGCGCGATCCACTGGTCCACACCACAGGCAACCCGGCTGGTCAACGCCGCCACCGGCCGCGATGATGGGCTGGAGATTGTCGTTGCCCATATTTCCGGCTGGCTGGCCGACAGGACAACGGTGGATGCCGCCCGCGATGCACCGCTGACGATCACCGAGGCCGGGCGGCCCGCTTTGCAGCTATCCTTCCTCGGCGCAATGGGACCGGACGAATATCTCTTCCGTCTGACAGCCGCCAACGAGAAATCCGACGACCACCTGCTAAAGGACCACTTTGCCCTGACAACGCGGGAATCGGAAGTTCTGCTCTGGATTGCCAAAGGCAAATCCAACCGCGATATCGGCGATATTCTCGGCCTTTCCGCCAGAACCGTAAACAAACATCTGGAACAGATTTACGTCAAACTCGGTGTCGAAAACCGCGCCTCCGCCGCCGTCAAGGCCGCGCATATTTTGCATCAGGGGTGACGGCTGCATCTGATGTGACACGGCTGGAAAAACATATATTTTCCGCTTAAGCGTAGAGCATCGACTTATTCGCCGAGCGAGTGCAGCATATTTCTTCTCCCCTCGAGGAAAAGAAACAAGCGGCAACGCCGCAATCCAAGCCCCCCAAAAAAACATCATCTTCCATCCAACCCAAACCCCGCGCAGGGAGGTTCCCATGGACCATTTCATTATTCTTTCCGGCTGCTCCGGCGGCGGCAAATCAACCCTGCTTGCCGAGCTTGCTCACCGTGGTTTCGCGACCGTCGAGGAACCGGGGCGGCGCATCGTTACTGAGGAAACGAGAAATAACGGCACCGCCCTCCCCTGGATCGACCTGGAAGCCTTTGCCCGCCGGGCGATCGCCATGGCGCTGGAGGACCGGCAAAAGGCGCCAGCGGAAGGCCTCGTCTTCTTCGACCGCGGCCTGATCGACGCCGCCTCAGCACTTCACCATATAAGCGGCGATGGATTCATCGAAACGCTGCGGCGCACGCACCGCTACAACCCGCTGGTCTTCCTCACCCCGCCCTGGCCGGAGATCTACCGGGGCGACAGCGAGCGCAAGCATGGTTTCGAGGTGGCAGTGGAGGAATATCAACGCCTGATGCACGACTATGCCCGTCTGGATTATGAGACGATTGTGCTGCCGAAAGCACCCGTCACGGAACGTGCCGATATTGTGCTGGAGAGGCTGGCGGCTGAAGCTGGCTGAAGGCGCGATCGGAGCCAAGTGTTTCGAGCCTTTCCCATCACCGTCATTCCGTCTTTAAGACGGAATCCGTCTGACGTGCGGCTCGGAAAGTGTTTTAGCCCAAGGACTTGGGCTGGCTGGGTGCTGACGCCGAAAATGCCCCGCACCAGAAAGCAGAAAGCCCGGTCTTGCGACCGGGCCTCCATATTGCAGTCCAGTAAGACTTACGTCCCCTGCTGGATGTAGGTGAACTTGCCGTCCGGGCCCTTCTTCCACTCGTACATGACGTAACCGGGAAGCTTCGGGTCGCCCTTCTCGTCGAAGGAGATGTCGCCAAGCGCGGTCGGGAAGGTGCCCTTCTTCAGAGCTTCGGCAACCTTTTCCGGCTCAACGGAACCGGCAGCCTTGGCAGCACCGGCAATCGCCTGCAGGGCGGCGTAGGAGTAGAGCGTGTAGGCTTCCGGGTTGAAGCCGGCGGCCTTGAACTTCTCTACCAGTTCCTTGTTTTCAGGACGCAGCGTCGGATCGGGACCGAAGGTGTTCAGCGTGCCTTCGACGGCGTCGCCGGCGATGGAGGCAAGTTCGTTCGAAACGATACCGTCGCCCGAGATGAGCTTCGCCTTCAGACCCTGGTCAGCCGACTGGCGGATGATCAGACCGGCTTCGGTGTGCAGGCCACCCCAGTAGATAACGGAAACGCCGGCTTCCTTCATCTTGGAGATCAGTGCGGAGAAGTCCTTGTCGCCGACATTGACGCCTTCATACATGGCTTCCGTCAGGCCGGCCGCATTGGCTGCCTTCTTGGTTTCGTCGGCAAGGCCCTGACCATAGGGGGTCTTGTCGTGAATGATGGCGATCTTGGCGTCCTTGTAGTGGTCGGCCAGATATTTGCCGGCAATGCCACCCTGCTGGTCGTCACGACCGCAGGTGCGGAAGGTGTTCCACAGGCCACGCTCGGTGAAAACAGGGTTGGTCGCAGCAGGCGTTACTTCGAGAATGCCGTTTTCGGCATAAACTTCGGAAGCCGGAATGGAGACGCCGGAGTTGAAGTGACCGACGACGAACTTCACGCCATCAGCAACGAATTTGTTGGCAACCGATATACCCTGCTTCGGGTCGGAAACGTCATCGCCGAGAACGATCTTGATCTGCTCGCCGTTGATGCCGCCTGCAGCATTGATATCCTTCGCAGCCTGTTCAGCACCCTTCTGAAGCTGAGCGCCAAATGCGGCGTTCGGGCCTGTCAGCGGGCCGCCGACAGCGATCACGATATCGGCCCAGGCCGAACCGCTGAAGGCGACCATGGCGGTCAGCGCAACGGCGGAAAGAAGAGACTTCTTCATTACTATACTCCCAGTTCCTTTGGATGGGTTGACTACCAGGACCTGTTCAGTACCCACCTTAACCGAACAGGAAACGTTCCACTCACGCGAGTATCGTGCAGCCGGAGGAATCCGGCTGTCAATCTTTCTTTTTATATGAAAATGCCGACGTCCGATCGTAGAGCCAATAGTAGTTATTGACCATCTGGCTCGTCCTGCGCATGCGGAAACCGATGCTGGAAAAAGCCAGAAGAAGAACGACGTCAAACACGTAGTAGAAGCCGTTGATGAACGGCCCGTTGAAAAGCGCGAAATGCAGAAACCGCATCACGAGCCCCAAAGCCAGCGTATAGACCACCACACGCGGGAAATCGCCCCAGCCATCGGCGACGGATCTGCCCGTGCGCCACGCCGTCCAGAAACCAAGAAGAACAACCAGTGCGCGCAGAATATAACGCACGCCGCTATCGGTCTCGAATAAAAGGCCCTGCATCTTCTTTCCCCATCAGCGCCGGGATGCAAATGTCCGGCCCTGCCTTGTTTGTCGTCCCGCCGTTTTTCCGGCAGGCATTTTATTGTTTGCCACCGGCCATTTCCCCTTCGAAAACGGCCGGCGGCGGTTCGTTATCTTGCGCCGCAAAATTTCCGGCGCAAGTAAAATCTTTCAGTGCCGGCCGCCTTCGAGATAGGCCGCGCGTACCTGCGGATCAGCCAGCAATTCCCTGCCCGAACCGCTCATCGTCACCTTGCCGTTGACCATCACATAGGCGCGGTCGGAAAGCTTCAGTGCCGCAAAGGCGTTCTGTTCAACGAGGAAGACGGTCAGGCCCTCTTCCTTATTGAGCTTCTTGATGGCCTCGAAGATGCCCTTGACGATCAGCGGGGCAAGGCCCAGCGACGGTTCGTCGAGAAGCAGCAGTTTCGGCCGTGCCATCAGCGCGCGGCCGATGGAGAGCATCTGCTGCTCGCCGCCGGAAAGCGTACCGCCACGCTGGCTCTGACGTTCTTTCAGCCGCGGGAACATGACGAAAATCTTCTCGACGTCCTCTTTGAAATATTTGAGGTTGTCGAGATTGGCGCCCATCTGCAGGTTTTCCAGCACCGTCATGCGCGGGAAAATCCGGCGGCCCTCGGGTGACTGGGCAATGCGCTTGCGGGCGATAAGGTGCGTCGGCAGGCGGGTAATGTCTTCGCCGTCGAACGTCACCTGGCCAGTGCGCGCCTGCGGGCTGCCGCAGATGGTCATCATCAGTGTCGATTTGCCGGCGCCGTTGGCGCCGATAAGGCTGACGATCTCGCCCTTGTTGACCTCGACATCGACACCGGCCAAGGCCCGGATGTTACCGTAGTAGGTTTCGACACCCTGTACTTTGAGAAGCGGTTCACCGGACATCAGGCCACTCCTCCGTCGAGTTCTTCCGCAATCACGTCTTCCACTTCATCATCCTCGACACCCAGATAGGCGGCGATGACCTTCGGGTCGTTCTTCACATGGTCCGGCGAACCGTCGGAAATCTTCTGGCCGTATTCGAGAACCACGACGTGATCGGAAATCTGCATCACCACCGACATGTCGTGCTCGATCAGAAGCAGCGACGTGCCTTCGTCGCGGATACCGCGCAGCAGCGCATTGAGCGCCAGCGATTCCTTCGGGTTGAGACCCGCCGCCGGTTCATCGAGGCACAGAAGTTCCGGCCCCGTGCACATTGCGCGGGCAATTTCCAGACGGCGCTGCGCGCCATAGGGCAGATCGCCGGCCGGGTCGTCGGCGCGGTCGGTCAGATCGGCCTTGTCCAGCCAGTATTTGGCCTTATCGATCGAACTGTTGACCGCCCTCTTGTAGGCGGGCAGGCCGAGAAGACCGAGAATGGTGTAGCCCGATGCCTTCATAAGCGCATTGTGCTGCGCCACCAGCAGGTTTTCCAGAACCGTCAGACCCGAAAACAGGCGGATGTTCTGGAAGGTACGCGCCACCTTCGCCTTCTTGGTGATCTCGAAATCCGGCAGGCGCTCCAGAAGATGCGCCTCGCCGTTTTGCTGACGCATGGTGATCATGCCCATCGTCGGCTTGTAGAAGCCGGTGATGCAGTTGAAAACAGTGGTCTTTCCAGCACCGTTCGGGCCGATCAGCGCCGTGATCTCGCCACGCTTCGCCTCGAAGGAGAAGTCATTGATGGCCATCAGGCCGCCAAACCGCATCGAGAGATGTTCGACCTTGAGGATCGTATCGCCAGTTAGATTGGGTGTCATGTTTGTCGTTCCGGAAGCCATCAACCGTGACCTTCCTTGGTAAAGCTGCCGGAGACGGCCTTGCGTTCCCTGAGGAAGGCCGTCGGTTCTCGTGAGCCGACAAAGCCGCGCGGCTTGAACAGCATGACGATGACCATGGCGAGACCGAACAGCAGCATGCGGTAGAGTTCCGGCGTGAAATCAGGCCCGAAGACATGCTTCAGGAATTCCATTTCGCGCAGCAGCTCCGTGCCGCCGACCATGACGAGGGCGGCAATGGCGATGCCCGTGAGCGAACCCATGCCGCCGAGAACGACAATGGCAAGGATGACGGCCGATTCCAGGAAGACGAAGCTTTCCGGCGATACGAAACCCTGACGGGCGGCGAAGAACGAGCCGGCGAAACCGCCAAACATCGCGCCTGTCGCAAAAGCGGTAAGCTTGGTGATGACGGTATCGATGCCGAGCGAGCGGCAGGCGATTTCGTCTTCACGCAGAGCTTCCCACGCCCGGCCGATCGGCATGCGGCGCAGCTTGATGGTGACGTAAGCCGTCAGCATGCACAGAAGCAGGATCACGTAGAACAGGAAGATCTTGTAATAGGCCGACGACATCGTCAGGCCGAAGGCCTTGGCGAAATTGTTCGGCGCGCCGACATCGAAGGACCAGATGCCGAAGATAGACGCCTTGGCGATGCCGGAAATGCCGAAGGTGCCCTTGGTCACATCCGTCCAGTTCAACAGCACGAGACGGATGATTTCACCGAAGGCGAGCGTGACGATGGCAAGATAGTCGCCACGAAGTCTGAGCACCGGGAAGCCGAGAATGATGCCCCAGAAGCCCGCGAGAATGCCGGCCACCGGCAGAAGCACCCAGAAGGACAGGCCGAGATGGCTTGACAGCAGCGCGTAGGAATAGGCGCCCACCGCATAGAAGGCCACATAACCGAGATCGAGCAGGCCCGCGAGGCCAACGACGATGTTGAGGCCCCACGCCAGCATCACATAGATCAGGATCTGGATGCCGAAATTGTCGACGAATTTCAGCGAGCCCTGAAAACCGAACAGCTGCACGGCGACGACGGGATAAAGCAGCAGCAGGACAAGCGCGAGCTTCAGGAAGTGCTTGTGGAAAAAGCCTTTTTCCTCGGAGATTTCCAGAATGCCGCTTTTGGCCTTGGCAAGCTTGCGGCGATCCATCGACGGCCGGATGAAGCCGACCATCAGGAAACGGCCGATGGCGGCGACGCCGACGAAGATCGACAGAAGACCCCAGCGGGTGCCCCAGATAAGCTGGTTGTTGATATCCTGATAGGTGACGATACCGACGTAAAGAATGAACATGCCGAGCGAGACGATGCCCGCAAAGATGCCTTCCTTCACCGCCGTTGCCATCAGGCTCGGGCTGGAAGTGTCGTTTTCGGAAGCGATATTGGTCATGGGATCACACCTTCTCGACTTCCGGACGACCGAGAATACCGGTCGGCTTGAAGATCAGCACGAAAGCCAGGATGCCGAATGCCGCGACGTCCTTGTAGGCAATGGAGAAATAGGCGGACCAGAGAGATTCGATGAGGCCGATCAGGAGACCGCCGAGAACGGCACCCGGAAGCGAACCGATACCGCCGAGAACCGCTGCGGTAAACGCCTTGACACCCGGAATGAAGCCATCGTTGAACGATGCGACACCGTAATACATCAGATACATCGTACCGGCGACCGCCGCGAGTGCGGCACCCATGATGAAGGTGATCGAGATCGTCTTGTCGACATCCACACCCAGAAGGGCCGCCATCTTGCGGTCCTGTTCCGTGGCGCGCTGCGCCCGGCCGAGCGGAGTCTTGTTGACGATGTACCAGAAGGCGAACAGCAGCACCGACGTCACCGCCATGATGATGAACTGCTTCAGCGAGACGGTGATGGAGCCGAAATGGTAGCTTTCCGTCACCATTGACGGGATCGGCTTGTTACGCGGACCCTGTGTCACCTGGATGAAGTTGGACAGCGCGATCGACATGCCGATGGCGGTGATCAGCGGCGCAAGGCGGAACGAGCCCCTGAGCGGACGGTAGGCCACGCGCTCGATCACCCAGTTCCACAGGCCGGTCATCAGCATGGCGACGACCATCATCAAAATCAGAAGAAGCGCCACCGGAATACCGGCAAAAAACGATGTTGCGATCAGAAAAACGATCAGCGCGGCGAAACCGCCAAGCATGAAAATATCGCCATGGGCGAAGTTGATCATGCCGATGATGCCGTAGACCATCGTATAGCCAATTGCGATGAGGCCGTAGATCGATCCAAGAGTCAGCCCGTTGATGAGCTGCTGGATAAAATACTCCATGTCTTTCCCCTGGGCATGACCTCTAATGAGCCACGCCTCGTTTATGTTAATTATAGGGGGAACCTTTTCGATTAGCCCCCACCTGCAAAATGCATATCGTGTTCGCTAAAAATGTGAAGTCAAAAACGGGCGATCCTGCACAAAATTTGGAATTTCCACATTCGTTGCCGTTTTCCCGATCAGAATAGCCAGGATTTCGGCAGTAAGTGCTAAAAAATTGGCGTTCGAATGCTTATTTCAGTGTTGCCTGACGCATTGTTTGACGGGTGGCGGGCAAAAGAGTAGCGAAATAGAGGGGTAAAGGATCCCCGGCACGAAATGGCAACGGCAACAAGATGATCGACATATTGACGAAAGCGGCGCTGGACGCCGGGCAGGCAATCATGGCGGTCCATCGCGCCGGGCCACACGTATCGTACAAGGACGATTGCTCACCCGTGACCGAGGCAGACCAGCGGGCGGAGGTGATCATTCTGCAGGCACTGGCTGCGCATTTTCCCGAAATCCCGGTCATTGCCGAAGAAGCGGTCTCGAACGGCATTCTGCCGGAGACAGGCACGGAATTTTTTCTGGTCGATCCGCTGGATGGGACCAAGGAATTCATTTCCGGCAAGGATGATTTCACCGTCAATATCGCCCTGATCAGAAACGGCGTGCCGGTTGCAGGCGTGGTTTACGCCCCCTGCCGCGGCCAGGCCTGGACCGGCAAAGACGACAGCGCCGAAAAGCTCGCAATATCAGGCGAAGGCGCGATCCTCGCGCGCCACCCCATCCGGGCACGCCAGCGCGGCGCCTCCCCCGTGGCGCTGATCAGCCGCTCGCACTGTACCGCGAAAACGGAAGCCTTCGTGGCCGAACACGGCCTGAAAGACTGCATTTCCGTTGGTTCCTCACTGAAATTCTGCATGCTGGCGGAAGGTGCTGCCGATATCTATCCCCGCTTCAGCCGCACCATGATGTGGGATACGGCGGCAGGCGACGCCGTACTGCGCGCCGCCGGTGGCAGAACGCTGGATTGCGAGGGCCGGCTGCTTGCCTATGAGGTGAGAGGCGATGGTGAAGATGCACTCGCCAACCCGGATTTCATTGCCGAGGGCGCAATGGCAGCGACGGTGGAAATTGCGACATAAGCCTGCGAGGAGACCGCTAGACCTCCTTCGGTGATCAGGCGTTTTTGGGCGTTCGCTTCGGTGTCTGCGGCTTACCCCCCCTCTGCCCTGCCGGGCATCTCCCCCACAGGTGGGGAGATCGACTCGTGGCAAGGTCTTGCAGATCTCAATGTTTGAGAATGAAGCGACGGTAAAGCCGCTTGCCGATCTCCACCCTTGTGGGGGAGATGCCCGGCAGGGCAGAGGGGGGTGAAGCCGCAGGCACCTGAGGCCCCTTGCCAACTCATGCCATCTCCGCAACCACGGAACGCACTCCCCACCGAAGCCGCAAAAATAATTTCATCCCCGCTCATCCCCGCCCCGCCGCGCCGCATCACAATCGCCAGCGAACAGCCACCGAGCGCGGAAGAGACATCATGACTGAACAGACGGCGAGACTTAGGCTTCCTTATATCCTGCCCTCGCAGGCACAGAAACACGTCACCCACAACGAGGCGCTGCAGCGGCTGGACGCGATCGTCCAGCTGGTCGTCAAGGACGTGGTCGCCGCCCCGCCCAACAATGCGCCGGAGGGAGACTGCTTCCTGCTCTCGCTTGACGCGGCTGGTGACTGGGCGGGCAAGGGCGGGAAGCTTGCCTTCCGGCAGGACGGTGCATGGCTGCTGATAGCGCCGCAGTCCGGCTGGACGGCATGGTTTGCCAGCGAGGGTAAACATCGCGTCCTGCGAGACAGCGCATGGCGGGACGTGCCGCTGCCTGCCGCAGCGACCGTCGAAAGGCTTGGCATTGGCACACAGGCCGATGCTACCAACCGTCTGGCACTTGCCGCCCCCGCCAGCCTCTTCACCCACACAGAAGAGAACGGCAACCACCGCATGGCGATCAACAAGGCGGCAAAGGCCGATACCGCCTCGCTGCTGTTCCAGTCCGGCTGGAGCGGCCGGGCGGAAATGGGCCTTGCAGGCCATGACGGTTTTTCGATCAAGACCAGCGCCGACGGCATCTCCTGGCACACGGCCCTTTTGTGCAGCGGCGACGGCAGGGTCACGATGCCGAACCGGCCCGTGGTTCTGGCCAGCCTGCCTTCGGGCACGACGAGGCCGGCCAACGGCTCGGCTTCGGGGTTTTCAATGCTCTTCATCGATGAGGGTGGTTTCGTTCTCGGCGACGCGGTCGGCACAGGCGGCGGAAGGGAACTCGTCGTTCCCGTGAAAGGTCTCTATCTGGCCACCCTGTCGCTTGCTGTGGTGTCCTCATCCGGGCACCGGGTTTCGCTTGCCGTCAACGGCGCGGCTGGCGGCCTCACTGTAGCGGGCAACGCCTCCAATGCCGGCACCTCGCAGTCGACGACCCTTATCCTCTCCCTCAATGCCGGCGATCGCCTGCGGCTGTTGCATGAGGGAACCGCGGAATTCGCCCACGGCAGCGGGAAAACGTGCCTTTCGCTTGCGGCGCTGTGAGGAAAACAACCGATGGACGATAAAAAACACGATTTTTGGAAAAATTTTTTCCCGACAAAATAAGGCGACTCGAACAGATCGGGCGAAACCGTTCAAATTCTTAATAAATTGTCACGAACTGCTTAGGCAATTTTTAAAGGTACGGGGCTAAAGTTCCCGTCATATGGTCTTGAGTTTGTATAGAGTGTCCAATGACCGAAATGATACGCCCACGAGTTAAATATGTCATCGGCCCCGATGGCAGCCCTCTGACGATTGCGGATCTTCCGCCGTCAAATACCCGTCGATGGGTTATTCGCAGAAAGGCAGAGGTCGTCGCCGCCGTGCGCGGAGGACTGCTGAGCCTTGAGGAAGCCTGCGAGCGTTATACGCTCACCGTCGAAGAATTCCTGTCCTGGCAGTCGTCGATTGCCGATCATGGCCTTGCCGGCCTGCGCACCACGCGCATTCAGCAATATCGCCACTAAACCAGTGCGCCGGCGCGGCAACGCGCCCAAACCGAACTTCCAAAACGCCCCGTCGCATCGACGGGGCTTTCGGTTTGATTTTGGATTTCCCCTGAAAATTGCCAGACACAGCCGGTGACTGTCACCGGTTTGTGTCCACTGCGTTCGCTATCCCGCTGTTTCAATTCAGGCGCAGGCCGTTACAGTGGAAAAAACGAAAAGCAATGCGAAGGCAGAGATCATGGATATTAAGACAACCGAAACCGGATCGCGCGGCGAATATTCGGCAACCATCGACGGCCACAAGGCCGAGATGACCTATTCGCGCACCTCCCCTTCCCTCATCATCATCGATCATACCGGCGTGCCCGATGCACTGCGGGGCAAGGGTGTCGGCCAGGCGCTCGCCGCCCATGCCATCGATGAAGCGCGCAAGGGCGGCTGGAAAATCATTCCGCTCTGCCCCTTCTTCAAGGCTCAGACGCTACGCCACCCTGACTGGGCAGATGTTATCAAGGGGTAACCAGCCAGACGGGCTGAGGCTCGGGACAAAACCTCAAGTTTGTTTTTTAGCGAAAGCGGAGCCCACACGCTCCGTCACCCCGGCCAAGAGCCGGGGTCCAGCCAGCGCAAATCCTTGAGCTTAAGGGAATCTTCCGCCGCGCAGACGCGCGTCGGCTGGATGCCGGATCAGGCCCGGCATGTCGACGGATAGGTTTCAGGCTGCCAGCAATCACGCCACCTTCAGCGGCGGTGTTCCTGCATGTATGCTCCTTCGAACTTCGGCCCGAAATTCCGGCGTATCCTCGGCGCCATGCACTGCCACGGCATGTTGAACCGCCGCTTCCATGAGCTCCTCCGGCGTATCGGCTGAGATGGCGATCGAGCATTTGCTGTCGCTCGGGAATTCGCGGCAATCGATATATTGGCGGGCCATTTGTTTCCTCCCCGCTTCTGGCCCACCCGCGTCCGCGCAGGGCGCGCGTGGGACAAGCCTCCGGCTCTTGGTCGGAACTTCACCAAATTACGCCTTTCCCTGGCCCCGGACAATCGAAAACGCAGGGATTCCCTCCATCCCTGCCCCGCAAGAAACCGACCGGGCAAGGCGCTGCGGTGCGCCAAAGCAAAAGGCCGCCAACGAGGGGCGGCCTTCCAGAAAAAAGCATGGGCATCCCGTCATTGAAAGCCGCCTCCTGATCCACCGGCAGCCGTCAATGAGGACGATCCTTATATGATCTTGCGCCAATACCTAGGCGCGGGCGCGGATCGCTCCGTCGCGGTTTTCCAGTGCCGCCGCCTTTTCATATTCGGCCTGCACCTCTTCCAGAGAAGCCTCTGCGGCTTCCTGCTGGGTCTTCAGCTCCCGGATCGAGACCTGAAGATTGTCCGCACGCTGACGCGCGGCCTTGGCGAAGGTCGGATATGCGAAGTGGGTCGGATCGGTAATGCCGGACTTGCTCTCTTCCAGCGATATCTGATGCACCAGTTCCTTTGCCATCCGCTCAAACTCGGACATCATCTGCTGCAACTGGCTAAGTTGCCGGCGTTTTTCATTAACCTGAAATTCTTTCAGGCGAACCAGGCTGTCACGCGACTTCATACGCAATACTCCATGGATAGCGAGACCCGGATCAAAAAGGCACTATGCCCCCTCGATCGGCCCGTTTAACCCGCCCGCTCAACCGGCCCGGTTAACCCGTTGTGCCGGAATGATTCCCAAAAGTTACCCGGCGTTAATAAAAAAACGCCGCCGTTAACCTTTCGTTTACGGGCATCGTTAATGATAAACACGATCATTTAAGGGTCGGTAAATGCCAGGTCCAAAAAAACGGGCCCGACGATGTAAGAGTCGATTGAATCACTTAGCGAGATATCCTCACGTTAAGCTTCAATTTTGGCGATGGTGGATTCACGTGCAAAAACAGCGAAATGCCAACTTTGCTTAATAAATTCGATACACCTTGCCAAAGGCAATTAGAATTTGTTAACCATTTGGTGGCAGCCTGCAAATCAGGCAACGTCTGGATCCGCATCGCGCGAGGCAATGATTTACCAATCTGCGGGCGGCAAAGGGGATAATTATGCGGGTTCTACTTATTGAAGACGACAGCGCAACAGCGCAGAGCATCGAACTGATGCTCAAGTCGGAAAGTTTTAACGTCTACACGACCGACCTCGGCGAGGAAGGCGTGGACCTCGGTAAACTCTACGATTACGACATTATTCTTCTCGATCTCAACCTGCCCGACATGTCGGGTTACGAGGTCTTGAGAACCTTGCGCCTTTCCAAGGTCAAGACACCCATCCTCATCCTCTCCGGCATGGCCGGTATCGAGGACAAGGTTCGTGGTCTCGGCTTCGGCGCAGACGACTACATGACGAAGCCGTTCCACAAGGACGAGCTTGTTGCCCGTATTCACGCAATCGTCCGCCGTTCCAAGGGCCATGCGCAATCGGTCATCTCCACCGGCGAGCTGATCGTCAATCTCGATGCCAAGACGGTTGAAGTGGGCGGCCAGCGCGTTCACCTGACCGGCAAGGAATATCAGATGCTTGAGCTGCTTTCGCTGCGCAAGGGCACGACGCTGACCAAGGAAATGTTCCTGAACCACCTTTATGGCGGCATGGACGAACCGGAACTGAAGATCATCGACGTCTTCATCTGCAAGCTGCGCAAGAAGCTCGCAAATGCCGCAGGCGGCGCAAACTACATCGAAACCGTCTGGGGCCGCGGTTATGTCCTGCGCGAGCCTGATGGAGCCACGGAATTTCTCGAAACCGCCTGATCCCCTTCAGGATATGGCAGTTTTTAAAAGACCCGCTGGCGACAGCGGGTTTTTTGTTGCGATTTCACGATTGGATAGTGCCATGGACCATTCTATCCCCACCCTCAGAACGGAACGCCTGATTTTGCGCCCGCAGATCATGGCGGATTTCCCCGCCTATAGAGACTTTATGGCGTCAACCCGCTCCATCGGCGTCGGCGGACCATATGACCTGCCGTCAACCTGGGGCGTTTTTTGTCACGATCTCGCCAACTGGCATTTTTTCGGCCACGGGGCGCTGATGATCGAACTTGGCGAAACCGGGCAATGTATCGGCCAGGTCGGCATCAATCACGGCCCGCTATTTCCCGAAAAGGAACTGGGCTGGCTGCTTTATGGCGGCCAGGAAGGCCACGGTTATGCTGCGGAAGCGGCCTCTGCACTGCGCGACTGGGCATTCGAGACCCTGAAATTGCAGACGCTGGTCAGCTATGTCTCGCCGCGCAACAGCAAATCCGCAGCGGTTGCACAGCGCCTCGGCGGTGTTATCGACCCATCGGCACCACGGTCTGATCCCGAAGACCTTGCCTATCGGTATCATCCGCAAAAAGTCGCCTGAAGGATCGGGACGTCGCGCAACGGTTCATCGAGACGTCCCGAACACCTGTCTTAATGCATTTCCACGTTCAGGAAGCCGACAATCGCCTCCGCGATCTGCCGGTGGATGGCCAGGCGGTCCCTGCCCCCGCCGTCACGGCAGACGAAACCTTCCCCCGGTGAAAGCTCCTCGACGATTTTTTCGCCGTTTGGCTTGCATGTCTGCATGAAGCTGAAATGGCTGGCGTCCGGTATTTCGCGATAAACCGTGGTCGCCTTTGGCAGATTGCGGGCGATATATTCCGAATCGGCCTTGATGGCGGCAATCTCGGGCGTTTCCACACCGGCGGCCAGAACCAGAACCGGTACATCGACACGTTTCAGCGTTTCCGGCAGGAAACCGGCAGCCGGGCCAGCGTCGAGCGCAATCACCGCGCGGATGCGAGCATCGCGCAAATCCATCGAAAGGCGTGGATCGGCCTTGCCACCGTTAACGATTCCGACCTTGGCCAGCAACCGTGGTGCCTTGCATTGCGGCAGAACCTTCTCCGCATTGCAGTCTTTTAGCGCGAGATCGGCGCTGTAGCGGGCGCCAGTCAGCTCCATGGCGGTCCAGCCTCCGAGAGAATGGCCGATGACCGCGATGCGTGCCCTGTCGATTTTTCCAGCGAGTTGATCGTTATCGAGCAACGCCGTCAACGTTCGGCTGATGTCGCGCGGGCGTTCCCATAACGGCACGATCTCCATCGCATTCTCTTCAGTGAATGATTCGCCCGCGTGATCCGGCGCGGCCACGATATAACCCTGCTGAACAAGCTCACCGGCGATCCAGTTCAGATTGCGCCAGCTTCCGCCAAATCCGTGTGACAGCAACACCAAAGGACGGGAACCGGCCAGAAACGACGCATCAGGTTGAACCTCGAGACCATAAAAGGCAGCGTTTTCGCCCACTGTCTCAGTTTTTCCCGATGGTGCGGACGGATACCACAATGACAGGTTCAGCAGTCGCGTGCCCGAATCATCGGGCAATTCCAGCTGTCTGAAACCAATGGCGTTCTCCGCCATCACGGGCGCAGCGGTGGAGAGGATGGCGATGGCGACCACAAGAAAATAGCGCATGTGAAGCTCCAAAAATTGATCTTGGATCAACCCTTGGTTCAAACCGCCACCGTCCGAGACCTCGAACAGGTTTCAGGACGCCCTGAAACGCGATTGAGACGGCCCGGTGGGAATGCGCAGTACTAAACCCCCACCACCCGCTCGAAAAGCCGGATGGGATTGCCCCGGAATGTCGAATCTCGAAACAGGCGGAAGCCGAAACGGGCGGCGATGACGAGCGAGGGGGTGTTGAGCGGGTCGATCATGCAGACGGTCCGCTGCGAAATTCCGCTGCGATCAAACCACCCTGTTGCCGCCGCCACCGCCTCGGTCGCGACGCCCTTGCCGTTCAGATCAGCATCGATTTTCCACATCGCTTCTGGCACGCCATCGAAATCGGTGCCGTTTCCACGGCGCATATGGGCAAAGCCCACCTCGCCGACGATACGCCCGGAGCTTGCCTCCTCCACGACAAAGGGACCGAAGCCGAAGACCGACCAATGGCCGATGAAGCGCAAAAGACGGGCAAAGGAGATTTCGGGGTCCAGCGGCGTAATCGATCTAACCCCTTCGATGGGCCGCACATCCGCGCTCCAGAACGCACAATAAAGCGCTTCATCCGTGATGGCGTGCGGCCGCAGGACGAGGCGCGCGGTTGTCAGACGTGTCATGAACCTCTTCCCCAAAAGCAAAAAAGGCCGGCGCGTCGGAAAACGCTAGCCGGCCCTTTCACAAAACTACCTCTGCAACTGAACGATCACGCGGCAACCGTCTTTGCGGTAAACACGATGCGATCCTCATGCACCTTGTATTCCACGGCCATATCGGCCTCCTCCGCCAGAAGCAGCGTGTAATAGGGCTGCACGGAATGGGCGTCGACCGCCTCTTCCAGCCTGCCTTCGTAGATCTCGGCGAATTTGGCCGGAATGCGCATCATCTTGCCCTTGACTGTGATTTCGAATTTCGCGTCACCCTCAGGGTCTTCCAGCACCACATCCACATTGCCGCCGCGCGGGATCGCGCTGTACGACACGAGAAAGAGGTTGAGCAAAAGTTTGACACGATTTTTCGCGACGATGGCGCGTGGGCCGTTCCAGGTCACTTCGGCCTTCTTTTCGGCGGCAGCGAAATCCTTGGCGGCTTTTTCAGCCTCGCCGGTATCGATCGAAGCGCCAGCGGATCCGGACGCGCCGAAAGCAAGGCGGGCGAACTTCAGCCGCACGGATGCGTTAAGAGCGGATGTGCGGATGAGATCCAGCGCATCGTCATCGGTGCCGCCCTCGTCCAGCAATTCGAGGCCGTTATTGATGGCGCCGACAGGAGAGATCACGTCATGGCACACACGACTGCACAGAAGAGCTGCCAGATCGGGACCGGACAGCGTGATATTGAGTTTGCTCGTCATAAAATTCTCTCCTGCGCAAGGGAGGCGCGGACGGTGTGGAAATTGTTAAGCCATAATGACACCATATTTGGTAAACCGATTGTTAATAGGATGGTTTCAAAATGCCAAATGCCTTAACAGGCCACCCTGGAGCGCCCTGCGTCCGTTCGGACGTATAAAGGATGCTCTGGAACTTTGAATCTTCGCATGGGCCCTGCCGAAAATCGATTCGGATTTTCGGGCTGATGCACCAACGAACAGACGGACGGACATGACGATGCGCCTTACGAAAACCCGCACCATTGCACGCCTCGGACTGGGAAAGATTTTTGCGCTCCTTGCCAGCCTTTTGATGTGGGCCGCACCGGCCTCGGCCCAGAACAGCGATCAATATTCTTTTCAGGAAGTCGTGGATGCAGGCCACGGATTCTTCGGTGAAACCACCGGCGGCCTCGCCAAGGTGGTGGAACGCGCCTTCCAGCAATACGGTCTTCCGAACGGTTATATTCTGGGGCAGGAAGGCTCCGGCGCTTTCGTCGCGGGCCTCACCTATGGCGAAGGCACGCTTTATACCAAAAATGCCGGCCAGCATCCCGTCTTCTGGCAAGGCCCGTCGCTCGGCCTCGATTACGGCGGCCAAGGCACCCGCGCCATGATGCTGGTCTACAACCTGCCGTCGGTCGATTCGCTTTATCGCCGTTACGGCGGCGTCAGCGGCTCCGCCTTCATCGTCGCCGGCGTCGGCATGACTTATCTGAAAAGCAGCGATGTCACGCTGGCACCCATTCGCACCGGCATCGGCGCGCGCCTCGGCATCAATGTCGGCTACCTGAAGCTCACCCAGGAACCGACCTGGAACCCCTTCTGACGCTGAGATGGGGAGGCACTCTTGCGGCTCCCCGCGCAATTGCCTTGGCGATACCCCTCCCAACGGTTGCAATAATAGCGTAACGTGCTCTCGCGCTCCTCTTTCCGAATGCGCGCGTATCTGAGTTTCGGAGACTGTCTCGCGTGATTGAATATGCCATTCTTTTCGGATTGGGTTTTCTCACCGCAACCCTGCTGGCCTTGCTGATCGCGCCCGCGATCCATCGCCGCATCGTTGCCTATACGGAAAACCGGCTGCGCGCGACAATGCCCATCAGCCCCCAGGAAGTTCGCGCTCAGAAGGACATGGCACGCGCGCTCTATGCCGCCGAAAACGCCAAGGTTCGTCAGGAACTGGACACCGAACGGGAAAAGAACACCTCGCTCCGCCTCGCCAACGAGGCAGCATCCAGCGATGCCTATCGCCTCGGCGAGCAGAACCGCGGCCTTTTGCTGAAAATCGAGGAATTGACGCTGGAAATCGGCGAATTGCGAGGCGCACTCGACGCCAGCGAGGAACGCGCGGGCGCAATACAGGCAAACCTTCTGGAGCAGGAACAGGCCGCAAATGCGCGTGCCGGCCAGATGTCTGAGATCACCGCTCGCCTCACCAATCTGACCCGCGAGCTGGATGATTCGAAAATCCTCGCCGCCACCCGCGATCTGGAGGCCGAGCAGGCAAAACAGACCGCCTCGCGTTTCCGCAAGGAGGGCGAAACGGCGACCCGCGAATTGCAGGATGTCGCTGCCCGCAACAAGGAGGCCATGACAGCGGTTGCGCGCGAAAGCCGCAAGGTCACCCGGCTGGAAGAACAGATCGCCAGTGTCATGGCAAAAAATGCCGATCTCGACACCATGCTGACCCTGCGCAATCAGGAGGTTGCCCGCCTGAAGGAACAGCTTGCCGCAACCGGCGGCCGCGCCGACGACATGATCATTCGTCTACCCAACCCCGCCGTACTGAACGGGGAAACCGCAAGCCAGCCGCAAAAGGCGCCCGTCCTGCCCGAAATCGCGCCCGTGGTCGCGGCAGACATTCCACCGGTCTCAACCGCCATGGAACCGGCAGCGACGCCGCCGGAAGGTCTGGAGCAGGAGATCGAGGATATCCGCAATCAGGGAACGGCACTTACCGAACGCCTGCTGAATGTGCGCGGCACCGGCAACGACGAACCGATCCGTCGCGAAATCGCCCGCATCGCCGCCCAGATGATCGCGCTCACCGCAGCGCAGGAGGGCGAGAAATCGCCGATCCCGGGGCTGCTTGCGAAAGCCACCGCCTCGACCGGCCGTGAGAGCCTTGCGAAGCGGGCGAGTGTGTTGATGGAGAAGCGGAAGGGGTGATATTCCCTTCGGTGGGTGTGGTTTACCCCCCTCTGTCCTGCCGGACATCTCCCCCCCAAGGAGGGAGATCGGCAAGAAGCTTTACGTCACTTCATTCGCAAACATCGAGATGGCCGAGACCTAGCCTCAGGTCGATCTCCCCCCTTGTGGGGGAGATGTCCGGCAGGACAGAGGGGGTGAGCGGCATTCGTCACGAGTAACATCGCGAAGACCTAAACCCGCCCTATCGCCCCCGCCATCTGATAAAGCGCCAGCCCCGAAGCCGTCCCCGCATTCAAACTGTCCAATTGCGGCGACTGCGCAATCCGGGCGGTATGGAACCGAGACAGTACCGATTGCGGCAACCCCTCACCTTCCGTGCCGATGACCAGCGCCATGCGATCCGAACGTGGAATATCGCGAATCTCGGTCTCGCCATTCGGCGAAAGGCTCCAGATCGCAAAACCGGCCTGCGAAAGCCGCTCCAGCATCTGCACCGCACCACCGCCGCGATGATAGGGAACCGAGAGAACGGAACCGACGGACACCCGGAGCGCCTTGCGATAGAGCGGATCGCATGAAGTCTCGTCCAGAAACACCGCATCGGCATAAAAGGCCGCGGCGTTGCGGAACATCGCACCCAGATTGTCGTGGTTGGAAATGCCGCAGCCCACCAGCACCAGCGACGAGGCGGGAAACGCGTCCGTCAACCCGTCCAGCGTAATGTCACGCACCCGGCGGCCGAGCGCCAGAATGCCGCGATGCAGGTGAAAACCGACAATGCTATCCAGCACCGGCGCTTCCGCCACATAGACCGGCACATCGGGCGGAAAATCGGCAAGGATATCCGCGACGCCGGAAAGCCTGTTCTTGAGGATGAGAATGCTTTCCGCCGCAAAGGCACCACCCGCCTTGTGGGCGGCGGCCAGCATGCGCAACACAACCGTGCCTTCCGCGATGAAACGGCCATGGCGACCGGTGAGATCACGCTCGCGAATATCGCGAAAGGCGGCAATGCGCGGATCGGCCGGGTCTTCGACCGGGATCAGAGCCCGACCGTCCAGGAGCGCATGCGCGCCCGCCGGATCAATATCCTCACTGGGCATCGACCGTCACATCGGCGAGAAACCGGCCGGCCGCGACGTTGAAGACCAGCGCCTTGCGGGTGCCGTTGGCAAGCTTGCCGTAAAACAGCATGTCACCGCCGGAATAGCTGACATTGTCGATTGTAAAGCCCTGCGGCAGGCTGGCGGTCACGGCAAGCGGTCCGTTGCCGGTGGGAACCGCCAGATTTTGCGGTACGCTCTGCGTTACAACGGTTTTCGATGGTCCTACCGCCTTGTAGACAACCGCGCCGAACACAGCCATAAGGCTGATGAACATCACGGAGCCCGACACGATCTGCAAACGGATCATCTTGCGGCGAACTTTATCCATGGCCGGATCAAGCGGCTTGTCTTCCTGTTCGTCTTGCTCGATGTGCGTCATCGGGTTCCCTAGAATGCTGATTGATCGGAAAAATAAGAATGAACGACCCCTTTAAACAAGGCGGAGACGCAAGGAAAGTCCTGATTGCCGGCGAAGACGCCGAAGGCCGCATCGATGTGTGGCTGGCGGGCGAAGTTGGCGGCGATCTGTCGCGCAGCCGCCTGAAAGCCCTGATCGAGCAGGGTGCCGTTTTATTGAATGGCACGCCGGTGACCGAGCCGAAAAAGAAGGTGCACCCGCACGACCGCGTCGAGATCGTCATGCCGGAGCCGGAAGACCCCGAACCCAAGGGCGAGGATATCCCGCTCGATGTGGAATATGAGGACGACGACCTGATCGTGCTCGTCAAACCCGCCGGTCTCGTCGTGCATCCCGGCGCCGGCAACTGGACCGGAACACTGGTCAACGCCCTCATCTATCATTGCGGCGACAGCCTCTCCGGCATTGGCGGCGTGAAGCGCCCCGGCATCGTGCATCGGCTGGACAAGGAAACCTCCGGCGTCATGGTCGTGGCGAAAAACGACAATGCACACCGCCATCTCGCCGCGCAATTTGCCGATCACGGCCGCACCGGCCCGCTGGAACGCGCCTACAAGGCCGTCGTCTGGGGCCGACCGCGCACGCTGCGCGGCACCATTGACGCCGCACTCGGCCGCGGCGCCGACCGCACCAAACGCGCCGTCAAGCGCGAGGACACGGACGATGCCCGCGAGGCGATAACCCATTACGAGGTTATGGAACGTTTTCATGAAAAGGCGGATGCGTCCTGCCTCGCCTCGATGGTGGAGTGCCGCCTGGAAACCGGCCGCACCCATCAGATCCGCGTGCACATGGCCCATATCGGCCATCCGTTGATCGGCGACCCCGAATATGGCGCGGCCTTCCGCACCAAGGCGAACCTGCTTGAGGAACCGGCAAGAAGCACCGTCAACCGCTTTCCGCGACAGGCGCTGCATGCCTATCTCCTGGCCTTCGAACACCCCCGCACCGGCGAGGTGATGGAATTCGAAACAGACATGCCTGATGATATGGAAGAACTGCTCATCGCCCTGCGGAGCTGAAAATGCCGCACGGCGAGGTCAAAAAAACCACGCCGTGCATCTTGCCGGAAGCCACGGAAAATAAAAAGAGATTAGCGGATAGCGATATTCCCCACATGGTCTTTCTTGTAGACCGCCCCAATTCCGCTTCAATCGTCGCACCTCTTCGAACCCCGGAAAGCTTGAAATCGTCACCGCGAATGCCGTGGCCGGACCTCGGGCTTGCCGAAAGACAGACGTTGCAAGGAACGCCGTTTTATCCGCAGAGCTGAACGGAACCGGCATGACGACGGGATCTATCGCGCATGAACACCGATGAACGCCAGTTTATCTTTCAGGGATTACGAAGCGTCGAAGGCTATATCGACCCACCCGACGCGCTTGTCTTCAAGGCGCTGCTGCAGGCGCAGACAAGGGACGGCCTGAAGGGCGGCATGGCGGAGATCGGCGTCTATTATGGCCGCTCCTATTTTCTGCTGCGCAAATTCGCGCAGCCGCAGGAAAAGGTTCTGGGCGTCGACCTGTTCGAACTCGACCCACCCTCGGACGGAAGCCTCGACCAATATGACCGCCTGATGGAAAACGGCAGGCGGTTGGGTTTTGCGATGGATGAGGACTTGATCATCAAGGGCGACAGCACCCGGCTCGCACCCACCGATATTACGTCGCGGACCGGTCCCGTCAGGTTCTTCAGCATTGACGGCGGGCACCACCTGCACCATGTGCTGGCGGACGCGAAACTGGCGCTGGAGGTGATCGCCCCGCACGGCGTCATCGTCTTCGACGATACCTTCAACCCCGCATGGCCGGAAGTGACCGTTGGCGTCGCCGATTTTCTGCGCACCCACGGCCACAGCCTCGCCTGCTTCGCAATGACGAAATACAAGACCTATGTCTGCCGCCGCGAATTTCACGCTGTCTACGCGGACGCGATTGCCTCTGGCCCCGACTTGCAGACACTCGATCATGTCGAAACGGAGTTTCTCGGCTCCCGGGTCGTTCGCCTGCATAACCCCACCCGCCGGCGGGTAATGTATGAGCTGATGGTGCGCTCTGGTCTCGGTGGTTTTTCGGAACGAATTTACCGTTCGAAAGTTAAACAGGTCAAAGAAGGTGTCGCCGGGACATAACGCATGTGTGAACGCTGTGTTCGCTTGAAACGCGGCGGGTGCATACATATTTGTTACGTGGGTTCGTGCGGGGTCGGTAACGACCCGCCACTAGCGGTGTGCCTTGGGCGAGTAATCGCCAATCGATGAGGGTGCCGTTCCAGACCATAGATAAGGGGGTGCTTTATGGCCCGCAACAGTTTGCCTACAATTACGGCCGG
Source organism: Agrobacterium sp. MCAB5 (assembly GCF_052114365.1). Taxonomy (NCBI): domain Bacteria; kingdom Pseudomonadati; phylum Pseudomonadota; class Alphaproteobacteria; order Hyphomicrobiales; family Rhizobiaceae; genus Agrobacterium; species Agrobacterium sp. MCAB5. The sequence continues at coordinate 135,184 of NZ_JBFREP010000003.1, read as the reverse complement.
CGAAGCCGGTCTCAATAGATATCTCGACGAAATCCGTAAATTCCCGATGCTGGAGCCGCAGGAAGAGTACATGCTTGGCAAGCGTTACGCCGAGCATGGCGACCGCGACGCCGCTCACAAGCTCGTCACCAGCCACCTGCGCCTTGTTGCCAAGATTGCCATGGGTTACCGCGGTTACGGCCTGCCGATTGGCGAAGTCGTGTCCGAAGGCAATGTCGGCCTGATGCAGGCGGTGAAGAAGTTTGATCCGGAACGCGGTTTCCGTCTGGCCACCTACGCCATGTGGTGGATCAAGGCTTCGATCCAGGAATATATCCTGCGTTCGTGGTCGCTGGTGAAGATGGGTACGACTGCCAACCAGAAACGCCTGTTCTTCAACCTGCGCCGGCTGAAAGGCCGTATCCAGGCTATCGACGATGGCGATCTGAAGCCGGAACACGTCAAGGAAATCGCCACCAAGCTGCAGGTTTCCGAGGAAGAAGTGATCTCGATGAACCGCCGCCTGCATGGCGACGCATCGCTGAATGCGCCCATCAAGGCATCCGAAGGCGAATCCGGCCAATGGCAGGACTGGCTGGTGGACGACCATGAAAGCCAGGAAGCCGTGCTGATCGAGCAGGACGAGCTGGAAACCCGCCGCCGCATGCTGGCCAAGGCCATGGGCGTGCTGAACGATCGTGAACGCCGCATCTTCGAGGCCCGCCGCCTTGCCGAAGATCCGGTAACGCTGGAAGAACTCTCATCCGAGTTCGATATCAGCCGCGAACGCGTGCGCCAGATCGAGGTTCGCGCCTTCGAGAAGGTTCAGGAAGCGGTGCAGAAGGAAGCCCTCGAAGCCGCCCGCGCGCTGCGCGTGGTGGATGCGTAAGGCTCGGTCTTTTTAAGAGAGTGGGGCTGAACTTATCGGCTACGTCATCCTCGGGCCTGTCCCGAGGATGACGTCGGAGTAATTGGCTCGACTGCCATCCCATCTCACTCCCCTTGGTGTCCGGCGTGACGAGAGAGTGAGATTCTTTGCCAGTAAATTTCTAAGCCCGCAGATCGCGAGATCTGCGGGCTTTTTATTTGCAAGACATAAGGAAGAAATGAGGGGACCGGCTTTAGCCGATCCCCAAGATCATCACTGACCGGTCGCGGGCTTTGCAGCCGCCCATTCGCGCAGCGCCGTGTCGAAGGCGGCGATGCCGTCATTGCCCTTTTGCAAGGTCAGAAGCGCACGGCGGCCGTTGCGGTAGGAAACCGGGATGTCGATCCAGTTGCGGCTCTTCAACAGCTCCAGATTGGTCTTCATCGCATCCGGGAAGTCGTTGAGCGCGATCATGTGGAAATCGTCGGTGATCTTGGCCGGAACCGCGATCAGGGCGTTACCACGATCCTGCTCCGTGCTCTTCATCGCGATACGCTGGACGCTGTCGATCGCGCCGCCTTCGAAGCCGGGCGAAACCGAGAAGACGATCTCGATCAGATGGCTTGCCGGAAGCGACGGATCGGTGTTGCGCTTGAAGGTGATGAGCGCGCTGAGGCCACGGCCGGGAACCGTGATCTGGCCCTGCACCGTTGCGGACGGACGACCCTCATTGTCGTTTTCCTGCTGCAAGGACCAGGAAACGCTGCCCTGAATGGCGGTCGGAACCGTCTGGCCCAGCACTTCCTCGTAGAGGAACATGCGGTCGCCCGTGGCGGCAGCGGCCGCAGCAGGCGGCTGTGCCGGCGGCGTACCAGCCGGAGTACCCGCAGCCGTATTGGCCGGAGCCTCGCCCGCAGGTGGCGGCGCGACATTCTGCTCATAGACCGACTGGCCTTCCGCCGTGACGGGCTGGCCATTGGCGCCCGGCGCTGGCCCCTCATCGCGCTCGGTCCCGTCGGCCAGAAGCCGCTGGGTGAACTTCGTGCCGGTGACGGACCCGTCATCGGCATGCGGCTGCGCCTGATGGTTGGTCGGGCTTGTCGTCGGCTGCTGCCCGCTGGCAGCCGGCTGCTGGGCAGCTGGCGGTGTGGATGTCGGCGTCTGCGCCGTATTGGCTGGAGGCGTCTGGGTGCCGCCATCCTTCTGTGCCGATTGCACCAGGCCACCGACCATGTCGTTCAGCGCATCACGGTTCAACCAGAGCGCATAACCACCACCGGCAAGAAGCCCGGCGCCCACAAGCGCAAGTACCAGCGAGGCATAATTCCGGCGCGGCTTCTTCTTGACCATGTAAGCGGGCGTCGCGGCACCAGCACCGAGAGCGGGCATTTCGTTCGTCGTTGCCCGGCTGGAAGACGATGCGCCGTCATAACCGATCAGCTCGTCCAGATCGTCCCAGGGCGTGCGCTCCTTGTTGTCCTTGGAGGCACGGTCATCGAAGGGATCGTTATCGGCGCGCGGCAACGCAGGCGTGGCCTTCGGCGGGATCGCGAGATCCGTGTCCTCGAAATAGGACGAGAAGTCCTCGACGACAGCAGCCTTTTTCGGGGCCGTGTCTTCGGTCTGCCGGGGTTCGGAAAAATCGTCGTGCCCGCCAAAAATCGGATCGTGATCGGCAGCAGCGCGGTAACCGGCATGCTCGTTCCCGTCGCGCCGCTCCGGCTCGAAGCTGACATCAGGGGCCTGATAGTGCTGCGCGGAATAACCGGCGACGACGGAATGGTCGTCCCTCTCGTGGCCCACTTCGGCCTCGGCAGCCGGGCGAACATCCTCGTCCTGCGCTTCTTCGAGCTTGCGCCAGTCATCCTCGTCAACCGGCTGCGCCCAATGGGGCGGCACGGAATCATCGGCATGGGGGGCCGCCGCTTCAGGCGCGACATCATCAACGCGCTCGTCCTCCGGCTGATAGGCCGGCTCTTCATGCGCGCGGGTGAAATAGGTACCGGCTTCCTCGTAAGGACCGGCTTCATGAACCGGCGCGACACGGGCCGGTTCGGGTGCGTCGTAAAGCTCCTCCGGTTCTCGCGCGCCGTAATGCTGCTCCTCATGCGGGATTAAAGCGGCGACGGGTTCCTCGGGGAGAGGCTCCTCTTCGCGGGCCGGTTCTTCATAAACCGGCTCTGGCTGGACAGGATAAACCGGCTCCGAATGTGCGGGCACAACCGGAGCAGGCTCTTCCTCCACCGGCTCGTACCGCTCGGCGGCATGAACGGCAGGCTCTTCGGCAACGTCCTGCGGATGATAGACAGCATCCACCTCTTCCGCCACGGGGGAGAAAGCATCATCCTCCTCCAGTGCCGGCAAGGCCTCGGCATATTCACTGTCCACCTCGGCTATGGCGGCGTCCAGCTTGGCGATCTGCCGGCGCAACAATTCTTCCGGCGGACGTGGCTTCATATTCTCGAGCTGGCGCACAACCGCACTGCGCGCCTTGTCGTAAACCTTCGCCCGGTTTTCGGGAGTATTGTTCGCCAAGCCATCCACGGCCTTGCGAATGACTGCTACAAAATCCGCCATAAGCACTTTCTCGTCGTGACCGGCGACGTACCGGCCCGATATGGTTTATGAATCTAGATCGCCGAGGACATTAGTCCTCAAACGGATCAGTCACAAGTATGGTGTCGTCACGCTCCGGACTTGTCGACAGAAGCGCGACAGGCGCCCCGATCAGTTCTTCCACCTGACGGACATATTTAATTGCCTGAGCAGGCAAATCCGCCCATTTTCGGGCGCCGACGGTAGATTCTTTCCAGCCTTCCAGCGTGACATAGATCGGCTCGACACGAGCCTGCGCACCCTGGCTTGCGGGAAGATGATCGATTTCCTGCCCGTCGAGCTTGTAGCCGACGCAGATTTTCAGCTCGTCCAGACCGTCGAGAACGTCAAGCTTGGTGAGCGCGATGCCGGTGATGCCGTTGGTGGCGACTGACTGGCGCACCAGCGCTGCGTCAAACCAGCCACAACGACGCTTGCGGCCGGTGACAGTGCCGAACTCATGGCCCTTTTCGCCCAGGAACTGGCCGATTTCGTCATGCAGCTCGGTCGGGAAAGGACCTTCGCCAACGCGGGTCGTATAGGCCTTGGTGATGCCGAGAATATAACCCAGCGAACCCGGACCCATGCCCGAACCGGCAGCGGCCTGACCGGCAACCGTGTTGGAAGAGGTGACATAAGGGTATGTGCCGTGGTCGATATCGAGCAGCGAGCCCTGCGCGCCTTCGAACAGGATGCGCGCACCGGCGCGGCGCTTCCTGTCGAGCAGCAGCCATACGGTTTCGCTGAACGGCAGGATGCGTTCTGCAACCGAGCTCAACTCTTCCATGATGGTTTCATGCGAAACTTCAGCAGCGCCGAAGCCGCGACGCAGCGCATTGTGATGCGTCAGGATGCGATCGACCTTGGCGGACAGCGCCTCCATGTCGGCCAGATCCATTACGCGGATGGCGCGGCGGCCGACCTTGTCTTCGTAGGCCGGGCCGATGCCGCGGCGCGTGGTGCCGATCTTGGTGCCGCTGTTGGAGGCAGCGTCTTCGCGCATGCCATCAAGTTCGCGGTGCAGGGAAAGAATGAGCGTGGCATTGTCTGCAATGCGCAGGTTTTCCGGCGTGACCTTTACGCCCTGCACTTCCAGACGGCCGATTTCAGCGATCAGCGCATGCGGATCGACCACGACGCCGTTGCCGATGACGGCGAGCTTGCCCGGACGCACGACGCCGGAAGGAAGAAGCGAAAGCTTGTAGCTGATGCCATCGATGACAAGAGTATGGCCGGCATTGTGGCCGCCCTGATACCGCACGACGACATCTGCCCGCTCGGACAGCCAGTCGACAATCTTGCCTTTGCCTTCGTCGCCCCACTGCGAGCCGACCACCACAACATTCGTCATTTCTTGCTTTCCTGCTCATGGCGCTTGCGCGCCCGATAACCCGATGGGAAACCCAAACCCGCGAATGTATACTGCGTTGTTTTACGGAAAGCGACCCTGTTTCTTATGGTGAATTTTGCTTTTTCCGTGACAAAACGTCGAATTCCGCATTATCTCGCCCCGTGGGGGGACAAGCGCGGACACAAGGCCGCTATTCACCCCTTAGCCTTTTTCCCGCCCCTTGAAGAAGCGAAACATCAGCGTGCCTTCGAAAGCCTATCTCGCCCTCATCATCGCCACGCTCTGCTGGGGTGGCAATACCGTTGCCGGAAAGCTCGCCGTCGGCCACATCAGCCCCATGGCGTTTACCTTCCTGCGCTGGGTTTTGGCCGTCGCCATCATCTTCGCCATTTCCGTGCCGCAGCTCATCAAGGACTGGCCGGTGGTGAAAAAACGCCTGCCTTACTTCTTCGTGCTCGGCAGTATCGGTTACACCGCCTTCAACGTCTTTCTTTATACCGCGCTTCAGCACACCTCCGCCATCAATGCCGCCGTCATCCAGGCGGGCATTCCCATGGTAATATTCGTGCTGAACTTCATCCTGTTCCGCACTCGCGTGCTGTTCGGCCAGATCGCCGGTTTCTGTCTTACCATTGCCGGCGTGGCGCTTCTCGCCTCGCATGGCGATCCGGTCTCGCTGCTGCAACTGGAGATGAATGCCGGCGACGCCATCATGCTGCTGGCGGTGTTGGTCTATGCCATCTACACCGTCATCCTGCGCTGGAAACCAATCGTGGACTGGCGCACGCTGATGGCGATCCCAGCCTTTTTCGCCCTCCTAACCTCAGTCCCGCTGGTCTTTTGGGAAATCTCACGCGACAACGTCGTCTGGCCCGATCAGAAGGGTTGGGTGCTGGTGGTCTATGCCGCCATCTTCGCGTCGCTCATCGCCCAGATCCTGTACATCAAGGGCGTGGAGCAGATCGGCGCTAACCGCGCCGGCCTTTTCATCAACCTCGTCCCCGTCTTCGGCACGCTTCTCTCCGTCATCGTCCTCAGCGAAACCCTGCATCCCTACCAGATCGCGGCGCTGGTGATGGCGCTGGCCGGCATTGCCGTGGCGGAACGAAAAAAATCGCCGGCTTCCTGATCCCGTAAGGGTCTGGAAAACCGGCGCAGTCTGGCAGGCATGAAAAGTTCGGGTTAGAGCGCGGTTTCGCGCTCAACCGGAGAGAAAGCGGCGTTGCCGAGCACGATATCGCCCTTGTCTGTGGTGACAACAAGCACCTTTTCGAGCGATCCGTCATCATCAAGCAAAAAGGCAAGGCGCAGTGCTGCGGAAGACCAGCCGGCACCGGCCAGTGCCGTGCGCTTGATCGCGGCACAATCGCCACAATCATTGGCGCTTACCGAAGGCGTTGCCGGAACATCGGCTGAAAAGCCGGAGAAATAATCATCGAGTGCGCCCATGGTGGCGTTCACATCGCGGTTGACGCGCAGCAGTTCATCGCGGCGTTCGCCGGTCAGCGGCGCGGCAATCGTCGAAACGCATTGGCCGGCGGACAGAACGCAGCCATCAAAACCGCCGGGCGCCGAAATACCGATCTGTGTTACGGCGCTCTTTTCGGCTGCGGCAAAGCTGCGGGCAAAACCGGCGGCACCAGCCGCATCGGCATGAGTGGACATGGAAGCAATGGCAATTCCGCAGATGGCGGCAGCAATAATCTTCTTCAGCATTTTCATACCCCGTTTGACGATCCGCCGGCTTGTGCCGGTCTCGATTTCTGTTTTCCGCAGCGGCCCCGTCCTTGCAGGTTGTCCGCTCCTTGTCTGTGATCCCACAATGGCACAGCACTGTTTTCAGCCGCTTTAAGCCGATTGCTACAATTTTATCGGTTTTCATTTTTGTACAGCGGGCAGGCTCTCCGGAAACATAGCCCGCGCCCGTCGCCCCGAAACCGAGGCAACGCTTAGAAGCGATAAAGGGGCCGCATCGCTGCGGGAGTATCAAATGGTGTAGTAGGGTTTTGCAGACGATGCGGCCCCGGCTTCAACATGTGACCCGCCCGCCAAACCGGTTCCTGTTTGGAGGATGGGCACATGCCGGCCGCCTCAACCGTGACATCGGGAAACTCCCCGGTTTTGGCCGCCTGCCCCGCCCACCTTGCGCCGCGCGCACGCTGGATGACCGGGATGGGATAAGGATAAGCGGCTTTGTGAGACCGGGGATGTGCGGGGATGCCGGCAATGCCATTTCCGGAAAAAACGCCACTTACCCCATGGTTTTGCCGCATCCCCGACACAGGAATTTTCAGCGGGTTAACAGGCGCTTGATCAGCGGCATTTGAATTAACCTTGTCTTAAAACCCGACGTTAATGGTTAGCAATTTAAGAATAGCGGAACGAAAGGGTTCCGCGATGCGTGGCGTATTTGCCGTTGTTTTACTGATGACTGTTCTGGCCGGTTGCGCAACCGCACCGTCGCAGGTCACCAATGCCTGTGCGATTTTCGAGCAGCGGAACGGCCTCTTCAACAATTGGCGACGTGACGCGAGGGCAGCCGAACGGGAGTTCGGCGTGCCGGTGCCGGTGATGATGGCAACGATCTACACCGAATCCGCCTTCCGCCCCTATGCCCGCCCGCCGCGCACCAAACTCTTCGGCTTCATTCCCTGGACGCGCCAGTCCACCGCTTACGGTTATGCCCAGGCGCTGGACGGTACATGGGAAGTCTACAAGCGCGAAACCGGCCGCTGGTCGGCAAGCCGCACGGATTTCACCGACGCGATCCATTTCGTCGGCTGGTATCACGCCAAGAGCCGCCGCGAAAACGGCATTGCGCTGAACGATCCCTATAATCTCTACCTCGCCTATTATTCCGGCCATGCCGGTTACGCCAAGGGAAGCTGGCGCAACAATTCCGCCGTCCAGAAAGCCGCCCGCCGCTCCGCCAACATGGCGCTGCGTTACGAGGCGCAGTTGCAGCAATGCGGATATCGCTGAGGCGGATGTAGCAGGATCGTTCTGCCTGGATGCGATGCGGAAAGGCGGATCACCTACCCTCACCGTCACCCCGGACTAGATCCGGCATGACGGTGAGGAAGGAGGCCGGGCAGAAAGCTACTCTCCATAAGGCGCCAGAAACTCCCGCACCGCCTCGATCTCGTTCGAACGGATTTCATGCCCGCCTGGATGCCACACCGTTTTCACCGTGCCGCCCTGCGCTTCAAGGCTCTTTTCCAGCGCCTTCGTCAGCGGCACCGGGCAGATGGGATCGCGTTCTCCGGCCGTGATCAGCACCCGGCGCGAGGATTTGGCCGCAGCCGCCTGCGGCTCGAACGGGATGAGCGGATGCATCAGCACGGCGGCATCAAAAAGCTCAGGCTGTTCGATCAGCACATTTGCGAGGATATTCGCGCCGTTGGAGAAACCGAGACCGATAACCGGACCAGCCTGATAGTGCTCCCGGTTGGCTTTGACGAAATCCGCCAGCTTGGCTGTTGCCCGCTCTAGATCGGCCATGTCGTAAACGCCCTCACCCGTGCGCCGGAAAAACCGCGCAGCGCCATGTTCGGCGACATCGCCGAGCGGCGAGACAATCGTGGCATTCGGCAACAGGCCCGAGCCGAAATCGAAGAACTGGTTTTCATCACCGCCGGTGCCGTGCAGCACGACGAAAAGCGGTGCACCCGCAACGCCGGCACGGGATTTGTGGAAATATGTGTCTTTGGTCATTGGATAATCCTTTCTGAAAGGAGAAATTCAGCGATACCGAGCTCGCTCTGCCGCAAGACATTGGGCATCACATGTCGAGCGAAAGGTTTCAGCGTGTCGTCTTCTCCCCGGACAGGGAGAAGAAAAGAGTAGCAAACGTCCTGCCGAAGGATGGCCAGGTCCGATAGGGTTAAACCGCCTTCTCGTCACCCAGCGGCTCCAGCTGCTTTTCCAGCTGGGCGCGCAGATGCGCGTGCTGGGTCGGCAGCTTCAGCGCCTCGCCGAGATGCGCCGTGTCCTCGTCGCGGTCGAAACCGGGCTCGTTGGTGGCCACTTCGAACAGCACACCGCCGGGCGTGCGGAAATAGATCGCCCAGAAATAATCGCGGTCGATCACCGGGGTCACCTGATAGCCCGTATCCATCAGCGCCTTGCGGACTTCGAGCTGCTTTTCGCGGTTTTCGACCGCAAAGGCGATGTGGTGCACCGAACCCGCGCCGAGGCGCGCGCCGGAGATGTTCGGCATGGTCTCGATGTCGATGACATCAGCACCGTTGCCGCCGGGCATGCCGAGACGCCGCACGCCATCCTGGCGGTCCACTTCCTCATACCCCATGAACTTCAAAAGCTCGGCGGTCGCCCCTTCGTCACGAAGGCGCAAGGAGGCGCCCTGAAAACCGTGGATCGCCTGATCCGCACTGACCCCATTGCCGGTCCACTGCGAACGGGCATCATCCTTGATCTCGACCAGTGCGAAACCATCACCATCGGGACCTGCAAAATGCAGGCGCTTGTTGCCGAATGCCTCGTCAGCCTTCAGACCGTCCACGCCCGCCTTGGAAAGACGATCCCTCCAGTAGCCGAGCGAGCCTTCCGGGACGGAAAACAGCGTTGTGCCCACTTCGCCGGTGCCGGGACGACCACGGGCAATGTGCGGGAACGGAAAATAGGTCATGACGGAGCCGGGCGTGCCGACCTCATCGCCATAATAGAGATGGTAGACATCCGGTGCATCGAAATTGACCGTCTTCTTCACCCGGCGCAGGCCGAGCGTATCGGTGAAAAAGCCGTTGTTCTGGCGCGCACTACCGGCCATGGAGGTGACGTGGTGCAGGCCCTTGATCTGGTTCAACATGATAAACCCCTTTTCGCCCTGGCGGCCCGTCAATCGGGCCAGCCGTGTTCATGGCGTGAAGATGGGGTAAGAAGTGCTGCGGGCATAGACCGGCAACAGGAACGGATTGTTCCCGATTGGTGAACGATAAAACCGACTGTTCAACCCAGTCGATAGAGGCATGCCTCAATGATCGTCGGCGAGGCCCATGCTCCAGTAACCGACTGCGCGCAGCGATGCCTTGGGGAAGGCGATCTCATCAGTGAGGAAGGATTTCGCCGCCCTCGCCTCGGACTTCTCGCAGGCAACGAAAACATGCAGGCCGTCATGCTCGCCCGTCCAGGCATGGCCGCGCAACGCCTGTTCGATAAGGCCCGATGTGCCGGCGGGCTTGCCGCGCCGATAAAGCCATGTCCATTCGACATTGGCGGCGCAGACGATCTCCTGCCGTTCCGCCTCGTTGTCGATCTCGGCATAGACACTGAGCGTCTTGCCAACAGGCATTTCCGCCGCCATGCGCAGCATCACCGGCAGCGCGGTCTCGTCGCCGGCAAAGACGTAACGCTCCGCTTCCGGGCAAGTGCCGCTCGGACCGATGATGCCGAGAACGTCGCCCGGCTTTGCCGTCGCGCCAAAATTTGCGCCCGGCATGTCATCGCCCTCATGCATGACGAAATCGATATCCACCTCACCGCGGCCGACATCGCCGGAGCGGATGGTATAGACGCGCCGCGTCAGAAGATCGTCGCCCGCCGGCCAGACGATCGCGCCGGTGGGCGCGAGGTAAGGCCAGACCGCAGCGCGCGCCTGATCGGGAACGAGCAGCAGGCGAACATGCATGCCGCCGGTGACAAGCCTTTCAATACCGCTTTCGACGGACACCACGAGACGGCGCATATGCGGCGTCAGATTATAGGCGCGGGCAACCTTGCCGACGAAGAGATTGGGTAGCTCGCGCTGATAGGCGCCGTGTCCGCTCCAACGGAAATCGAGTCCCGTCTTGCCGGAAAACTCAACGATATGCTCAGCCACCATGGCCTTGACCGACGTCAATATATGTTCCGAAACGCAGCTTACCCGGGCGGCGAACCGGCCACCTTCGGCGCTGAAGCTGCCATGGCCATATTCCGCCTTGAAACGCACCGTCGTCCCTTCCCGCTCCATCTCCATATGCTCCGAAAAATGATCCTCGAAAGCATCGACGATCGATGCGGGATCGGGCAGCGAGACAGAGGTTTCTGCAGACAGGAGAGACACGGGCACAAATCCTTCACTTTGTAGTCGAGTATTCTTAAACCGGACCCGACTGCGCTGTAAAGATGTTTGCTGCACTCCCCGTCATGCCCGTCTTGAGCCGGCATGACGGAGGAGGCTGGAAGGTTGCTTAAGCAGTTTCCGGCAACTGCCAGTCGATAGGCTCGCGGCCATGGGATACCAGGAAGGCGTTTGCCTTGGAAAAATGGCCATTGCCGAAAAAGCCGTTATGGGCCGAAAGCGGCGAAGGGTGCGGCGAGCGCAGCACGAGGTGTTTTTTCTGGTCCACGAAAGCCGCCTTCTTCTGGGCATAGGAACCCCAGAGCAGGAACACCACATGCTCGCATTCGTCATTGACGGCGCGGATGACGGCATCGGTGAACTTTTCCCAGCCCTGTCCCTGATGCGAGGCAGCGCGCGATTCTTCCACCGTCAGCACGCTGTTGAGCAAAAGCACGCCCTGTTTCGCCCAGCTTTCCAGAAAACCGTGACTGACGGGGCGGATGCCCAGATCGCTCTGCAATTCCTTGTAGATATTGACGAGCGAGGGGGGAATGCGCACGCCGGGCTGCACCGAAAAGCAAAGCCCATGTGCCTGGCCAACCCCATGATAGGGGTCCTGCCCCAGAATGACGACCTTGACCCTGTCGAGCGGGGTCAGATCCAGCGCCCGGAAATATTCGGCACCCTTGGGAAAGATGTGCTTGCCAGCAGTTTTTTCGGCAAGCAGGAAATCTTTGAGCTTCTGCATGTAGGGGCTGGCGAATTCGGTGGAAAGAACACGTTTCCAGCTGTCTTCGAGTTTGACGCCTGCCTCTGCCATGTTGTGCCTCTTTGTTACTTGAACCGGTTGCCGCGCTGCAGCACTTCGATCTTGTAGCCATCCGGATCGCAAATGAAGAAATATTTCGCGAAAGGCTGACCTTTATGGTCGGCTTCGATGATCTTGCCCGGAGACAGGCCAAGCTCGATGAAACGCTGATGTTCGGCATCCACATCGGCAACGCTGACCGCGAGATGGCCGTAGCCGTCACCCAGCGCATAGGGCACTTCGCGACCCCGGTTGACAGTCAGCTCCAGCTCGAAATCGCCTTCGGCATTGCTGAGATAGATCAGCGTGAAATTTTCGAACTCGGCACGTTCCGCAATCTCAAGCCCGAAAGCCTGCTTGTAAAACTCCACCGAACGCTTTTCTTCCAGCACCCGGACCATCGAGTGGATCAGCTTGGCCATGGTGTTTTCCTTCTGCTTCTTATCTCGTCGTCGTCCGGTTGTGCTCCGGACATTGCGGACCAAGGGGATAAAGACAGAGTGCCGTGCTTTCAACCCTAAAGACGGATTAAGGAGCAGGGGAAACCGCCCGATCACGGCAAATGTGATGGCGAAACAGTTGGCGCATGACCAGGGCACGCAGGCTTTCCGGTCAAAATGGCCCTCACATTTCGCCCCGCCGCTCTATCCTGAGTAGAGAACTCATGATACCGGCATATCCATGCGCCTTCTGTACCTCTGTCTTGGCTGGCTTATGGTCGCGACCGGCATCGTCGGCGCGTTTCTTCCCGTTTTGCCCACCACGCCATTTCTGCTGCTGGCGCTCTGGTGCTTTTCCCGCTCCTCACCGAAACTCGAGGCGTGGCTTCTGACCCACCCCCGATTCGGCCCGTCGCTTCGGCAATGGCGCGAACGCGGCGCAATTGCCCGCAAGGCGAAGATTGCGGCCCTGTCGGCCATGTGTGCGAGTTATGCCGCCTTCTGGTCCCTGAGCGACCCGCCGGCTCTGCGCGCGGCAATCGTTGCCGCCGTCATGCTCGGTTCTGCACTCTTCATCGTCACCCGGCCGGAAAGCTGAGGCGACATCACCTTTAATGCCTTGTCGCATTTCCTGACGGAAAACCGGGTTCCACTTTTCCTGGAAATGCTCTAACGATGCCTCGACTGCGGCAGCACATAAGGAATATGCCGAGCCGGCAGACGTCCGACGACGCCGCCAATGCCATAGACCCTTGCAATCGTCTCGTCGCTGATCGTGTCCAGCGATGGACCGCTCGCCGTTACCCGACCGCCATGCATGACGATAAGTTGATCGGCAAATTCTGCCGCAAGGTTGAGATCGTGCAGGATGGCAAGCACGAGACCGCCGCCAATAGCGAAATCCCGCGCCGTTTCCAGCACCGCGATCTGGTGGCCGATATCGAGACTGGCCGTCGGCTCGTCGAGAAAGAGAGCCCGCACCTCGCCGTTTTCCACGGGATGCGGCACCTGGGCGAGAGCGCGGGCAAATTGCACGCGCTGCTGCTCGCCGCCAGACAGCATGTTGTAGGAGCGCTGCTCGAACCCGCGAAGCCCGGCCCTGGCGAGCGCCCGGCGGGCCTGCTCTTCCGGCGCGCGCGACCCTTGCGCGACAGCGCCCATGCGCACGATTTCGAGCGCGGTGAAAGGAAAGGCAAGCTGGGTATGCTGCGGCAGAACGGCGCGGATGCGCGCAAGCTGAACCGGCGTAAACAACGGCAGGGCAACATCATTATAGGTCACTGAACCGGCCTCGGCACGCATCTCGCCGGACAGAACTTTCATCAGCGTCGATTTGCCGGCGCCGTTCGGACCGATAATGACATTGACCTTGCCGGGCTTCAGATCGACGCAGACCTCGTCGAGCAGACGGCGGCCGGAGCGGATGAGGGTGAGGTTTTCGGCCTGGATCATGACATGTTCCGCATGGAAAATCCGCCGCGGCCAAGCAGCAGGAACAGGAAGACCGGCGCGCCGATCAGCGCGGTGACCACACCGATGGGCAGTTCCGCCGGTGCCGCAACCGTGCGGGCAAAACTGTCGGCGAGAAGCAGAAGTGCGGCCCCGCCAAGTGCAGAGGCCGGCAGCAGGAAGCGGTGCGATGGGCCAATGGCAAGCCGCAGCAGATGCGGCACGACGATACCGACAAAACCGATGGAGCCGGCAGCCGCCACGCTTGCCCCGCAGGCAGCGGCAACGGCCAGAATGACGACTCGCTTCAGCCGCTGCACGGGAATGCCCATGTGAAAGGCCGCCGCATCGCCAAGGATCAGCGCATCCAGCCCCCTTGCGACAAAGGGAATGATGGCAAGCACGACGATGATGAACGGCAAGGTGGCGAGAACCTTGGCAGGGGTGGCCCCACCAAGCGAACCGAGAGACCAGAAGGTGATGTCGCGGAGCGCCCGGTCATCGGCCACAAAAATCATCAGGCCGGTCAGCGCACCGCTGATCGCCGCAACCGCAATACCGGCCAGAATAAGCGTTGTCGTGGAGGTGGCGCCATCCCTTGTGGCAATGACGTAAAGCAGCCAGGTATTCAAAAGCCCGCCGAAAAACGCCATCAGCGGCAGAAAATGCGGGCCGAAAAATACGGCGACGGTTGCAAGCGCACCTTCCCCAAGAGAGATTGCCGCAACCGCAAAAAGTGCTGCACCCGAGGTGACACCGACAATGCCGGGATCGGCCAGCGGATTGCGGAAAAGACCCTGCATCATGGCGCCCGAGACGCCAAGCCCAGCACCGATCAACATGCCGAGCGCCGTGCGCGGCAGTCGCACCGCCTCGAGAATGACTTTATCACGCGCATCGAGTTGATCCGCACTGCCAGTCAGATAGGCCCAGAGTTCGGAAATGCCCACACCCGTGGGCCCGCTGACGAGCGACACGCCACAGGCAAACAGCAGGATGCCAACGAGCGCGGCAAGGGTAATGACCCCCTGACGGGATCTGTCACCGGCAACCCTGCCCTCCGTGGAACTCAAGGCAGCAAGGCTCACGGCTTCACCACATCAGGGTAGAGCTTGTGCGCCAGTTCACGACCGGCGGCGGGCGTGCGCGGGCCAAAACCGATGAGGTAAAGCCCGTCCATGCTGATCAGCGCCTTCTCAGCAGCAGCCGGCGTGGACTGGAACGCGGGCAGCGCGAAAATCTCATCCGCCTTGCCAGCATGGTCGCCGCGCGCCATGGTCAGCACCACATCGGGCGCGGAGGCGATGACCGCCTCATCTGTCAACGGCTTGTACCCGCTGATTTCCTGCGCGGCATTGATGCCGCCGGCCATTTCGATGATCGCCGCCGCTTCGGTGCCCTTGCCCGCCGCCATGATGCGACCGCCGGCGCTGGAGAGCACGAAGAGCACACGCTTCCTGTTCTTTTCCGGCACGGCTGAGACGTCCTTGGCGAGCACATCAAGCCCGGCTTTGGTTTCCGCGGCCAACGCCTTTGCCTTGTCGGCAAGACCAACTGCCGCACCGACATCTTCGATCTTCCTGGGGATGGCGTCGCCGCTCGGCGG
This sequence comes from Agrobacterium sp. MCAB5, assembly GCF_052114365.1. Classification (NCBI taxonomy): domain Bacteria; kingdom Pseudomonadati; phylum Pseudomonadota; class Alphaproteobacteria; order Hyphomicrobiales; family Rhizobiaceae; genus Agrobacterium; species Agrobacterium sp. MCAB5. The sequence continues at coordinate 120,024 of NZ_JBFREP010000003.1, read as the reverse complement.
GGTATCGACGGTGACGAAAGGCACCGCACTGGCCTTGAGGATGGCAACGACATCCGCCGGGCCGGACCCATCTTCAGACAGGATGAGATCGGGCTTCTGCGACAGAATGCCCTCCGACGAGAGCGCCCGCATATAGCCGATATCGGGCTTGGACAGCACGTCCGCCGGATAGCTGCTGGTGCTGTCACGCGCAACGATGCGGTCGCTCGCGCCAAGCGCATAAAGGATTTCCGTTACCGTACCGCCGACTGCAACGATGCGTTTCGCCTCCGGATTGCCCTTGTCCGAAGCTCTAGCTCCGGGCGCGGCAACGGCGATGACGGCGGGCACGAGGGCGGCGAAAACGAACGAGCGAAGGCTTAAATTCAACATGACGCTATCCTGAAACACAAGCTGGCACGGGCGGATACGGGATTGCCCATCTTATTTAACTTGAGTTATTTGCACATGTTTATAGACGGCGCAATCGATAAGTGGAGTAAAATTGTTCGCTTTATCGTCAGCCTCTTTCCATCCACGCTTCGGCTGGATATCCTGACTGCAACTGTAAACTTAAAGGGAGACTTCCATGTTTATCGCAATGAACCGTTTTCGCGTCGTACCGGGCTATGAGGATACCTTTGAATCCATCTGGCGCGAGCGTAAATCGCACCTGAGCGAGCTGCCGGGCTATATCGAATTTCACATGCTGAAAGGCCCGAAGGCGGATGACCATACGCTCTATGCCTCGCACACCGTCTGGGCCACCAAGGACGATTTCCTGAGCTGGACCAAGTCCGAACAGTTCCGTGCCGCCCATGCCAAGGCCGGTGAGAACCGTGGCAAGGTCGAATATCTTTCGGGCCCGCATTTCGAAGGTTTTGACGTCATCATCCACGAAGACAAGAATGGCGAACGCCGTTCGATTGCCGCCTGAGGCTCGCCTATGAGCATTGCAGCACAAAAGACCGATGACCGGCAGGCCCGCGCTGCCGCAGCACTTGCCGAAAAGCCTGACGGCATCGTGGAAGCCATTGCCGCCAAGGCAGAGGTGACATCAGCCGAAATTCTGGCGATCCTGCCGCAAGGTGCGGCCGTTTCGGCTGGTTCCGATCAGTTCGACGCGATCTGGAACGAGATGCGCGGCTGGGGCGAAGTCCTGATGATCGTCCAGACCGGCGATATCGTGCTGGAAGTGCCGGGTGACCTGCCAGAGGGCAGCGAAAGCCACGGCTGGTTCAACATCCACGGGGACAGCCCCATCGGCGGCCACATCAAGAAGGACAATTGCACCGGCATCACCTTCGTCGATCGCGGCTTTCACGGCCGACGCTCCTGTTCCGTCTGGTTCATGAATGCCGCCGGCGGCGCCATGTTCAAGATTTTCGTCCGTCGCGACGAAAACAAGGAACTGCGTGGCGATCAGCTGGCGAAGTTCGAAGCGCTGCGGGACAGTTTCCGTGGCTAAGTGAATGGGAGGCTGCTGGTGGTGGCCTCCCTCCTTCCTCATCAATCCGCGATGGCTCAGCCCCACTCGTGAGGAAACATTCACCGGTTCATCGCCCGTTCAGTGCCGTTTTTTATCATCCGCTGAAATTCGATCAGCAGCACGGAGCAAGCACCATGAACGACCGCCAGCCACTTCTTTCGCGCCGGAATTTCGCAGGGCTCCTCGCGCTTGCACCGCTTTTTGCAGCGGGCGGTGCGGCTGCCGCACCCGCAAGCCTGCGCGGCAGCGTTTCCTATCGGGAGCGGATCGCCCTGCCGCCGGGCGCGACTGTTACGGTGCGCCTGATCGATGTCTCGCTGGCGGACGCGCCTTCGCAGACGATCGCCGAAACAACCATACGCCCGCGTGGGCAGGTGCCGGTACCCTTCGTTTTGCGTTATGACGACCGCGACATCCGTGGCCGCCGCTCCTATGCGCTCAGCGCCGAAATCCGCGAGGGCGACCGGCTGCTCTTCACCACCACGCGCCGTTACTCGGTTCTGGCCGGTGGGCGTGACGACACCGATCTCGTTCTGGAACGGGTGGCGGCGGCTCCAGGCAGGCCGGAGCCGCAGGCTGGCATTGAGGGGCGCTGGCTGGTGCAGGAAATCCGTGGCGAAAGGGTTCGCGGCCGCCGCGAGGCAACGCTGGAAATTTCCCGCGAGGGCCGCGTTTCCGGCAATGCCGGCTGCAACGGCATCGGCGGCGAGGTGAAGATAAGCCGCAACCGCGTCGATTTCGGCCGGATGATTTCCACCCAGATGGCCTGCGCTCCTGACATCATGCGCCAGGAAAGGCAGTTCATCGAAGCGCTGGAAGGTGCCCACTCCTTCCGGCTCGAACCGCGCCGCGGCACGCTGGAGTTGATCGACGGCCGCGGCCGCCCGGCCATGCGCCTGCGCCGCGCCTGAGAGTGGTAACGGCAGGCGGCAACGCCTGCCGCCGCCGTGCTGGCCGTGGAACATTCCATGTCGCTTCCGGCACGGCGCGGCCCCTTTTCCCGTCTTATGACTTTGCTGCACTCGTCTTGGCGCTTTGCTCCGCCACAGAGCTGCGCTATGGAACGCGCCAACTGCGCCGGTTCTCGCCGGTGCAAAGTCTTTGAGGGAAAACGAATGACAACCTATGTTCTGACAGTAGCCTGCAAATCGACCCGCGGCATCGTCGCCGCGATTTCCGGTTATCTGGCGGAAAAGGGCTGCAACATCGTCGACAGTTCGCAGTTTGACGACCTCGAGACCGGCAAGTTCTTCATGCGCGTTTCCTTCATTTCCGAAGAGGGCGCGACGATGCAGGCCATCACCGAGGGCTTTCAGCCGGTGGCGGAAAAATTTGGTATGGAAGCCCGCATCTATAGCGACGGCCAGCGCATGAAAACACTTCTGATGGTGTCCCGCTTCGGCCATTGCCTCAACGATCTGCTCTACCGCTGGAAGATCGGCGCGCTGCCGATCGATATCGTCGGCGTCGTCTCCAACCATTTCGAATATCAGAAAGTGGTGGTCAACCACGACATTCCCTTCCACCACATCAAGGTAACGAAGGAAAACAAGCCGCAGGCCGAAGCGCAGCTGATGGACCTGATCGAGACCAGCGGCACCGAACTGGTGGTGCTGGCGCGTTACATGCAGGTGCTGTCCGATAACATGTGCCGCAAGATGTCGGGCCGGATCATCAACATCCACCACTCCTTCCTGCCATCCTTCAAGGGCGCCAACCCCTACAAGCAGGCCTATGACCGAGGTGTAAAGCTGATCGGCGCGACAGCCCATTACGTCACCGCCGATCTGGACGAAGGCCCGATCATCGAGCAGGACACGGTGCGCGTTACCCATGCCCAATCTGCCGAAGACTATGTCTCTCTTGGCCGTGATGTGGAAAGCCAGGTACTGGCACGCGCCATCCATGCCCACATCCACCACCGCACCTTCATCAACGGCAACCGCACCGTAGTCTTCCCGCCAAGCCCGGGCAGCTACGCTTCGGAACGGATGGGCTAATACGCCACGACAACAACGCGGAATTATTTTTACCGACCGGCAACCGAGCATCCCATGTGACCGTTTCTTCACTGTAGCCCAACAGCGAGGTCTCTCACATGAAAAAACTCGTCATTGCCGGCGCCGCGTTTCTCATCGCGGCGGGGTCCAGCTTCGCCCAGCAGCCGCCACCACCGCCGGGACCAGCGGACGCTGGTTCAAGGGTGGATGCGCCGCCGCCACCTCCTCCGCCCGGCCCTGGTGGTCCGAGGGAAGCAGGCTGGCGGGACGGCCCGCATGGCAGGAGAATGCCACCCCCGCCCTCCAAGGCAGCGCATTTCAGGATTGAAGACGGCGAGCGCAAAATCGACGTCAAATGTGCCGATGACGAGCCGATGAAGGCCTGCGCTGACATCATGATGCAGATTATCGATAAGATGAACGAATAGGACCGCGAGTCTCATCCAAGGGGACGGCGCAGCAGTGCCGCCTCAGGAAAACTTTACCCGGGCCCTTAAGCCCCGCCCTCCCGCGCCGTCCTCCAGCGTCAGTCGCCCGCCGAACAGCCCGGCGATCTCCTCGATGATCGCAAGGCCGAGGCCGGCGCCGGGGGCGGCGTTGGCTTCGCCGCGGGCGAAGCGCTGGCGCACGATGGCGCGTTTTTCCGTGGGTATGCCGGGGCCGTTATCTTCAACTTCCAGCCAGACGGCGCCCGCTTGCCTGCCGACGCGCACGGTGACTTCCGCACCACGCCCCGCGTAGTTGATGGCATTGGAAACGAGATTGCCGATCAGTTCACCGATAAGGAGCGGCTCGGCGAGAATTGTCGCTTCGCCCTCGCCTTCGAAACCGAGATCGATGCCGGCGTCGGCCGCGCGTGGCACGAAATCTGCCGTCACGTTTTGCGCGACGGCCACCAAGTCTATCGCGGAAAAATCGTGTTTTTCGCTCGAACCGGCGGCATCGATATTTGCCATGCGCAGCAACTGGGCGAGGATGTGTTCGGCATGGGCCACCGAAGCGCCGCCCTTGCGCGCCGCCGCCTGCGCGTCTTCGAGACTTGCGGCGCGGGCGGAAAGCGCAAGCTGGGTGCTGATGATGGCAAGCGGCGTGCGCAATTGATGGCTGGCATTGCCGGTGAAATGCCTGAGCGCATCGAGCGCCGATTGCAGCCGCACCATGAAGGAATTGACCGTTTCCACCAGATTTTCCACCTCCACCGGCACTGATTGCCGAATTGGATGCAGGTCGTTGGGGCTGCGCTCGGCAATCGCCTCGCTGAGCCGGTAAAGCGGCCGGAGCGAAATCGTCACCGCGATCCAGACGATGATCGCCGCGCCCACGATCATGAACAGCAGGCGCAAGGCCGAGCGCAGGATGATGGCCTGCGCAAGCTGGCTGCGGGCGATCGTCGTTTCAGCCACCGTCACGGAAAAGGGCACGGAATTGATGCCGGTGGAAGCAAAACGGCGGATCGCGGCGATGCGGATCGGCTCGTCACGAAACACGGCATCGCGATAGGCAGGCGTTTCTCCGGCCGGATTCTCCACCGTTGGCAGGTTCTGGTAACCGGTGAGAAATTGCCCGCTTGGCCCGTCGACACGATAAAAAACCCGGTCCTGCGCCGCTGATGTCAGCATTTCCAGCGCGACATAGGGAATATCGACCTCCAGCGAGCCGTCTTCGGCCACCACCACCCGCTCGGCAATCGCAAGCGCGGAACCTGACAGCACCCGGTCGGAGACGACATTGGCCGTATTGACCGCCTCGCGCCAGGTATCAGTGAGCGCAACGCAGCCGATGATGGCGGTGGAGATGAGAAGCCAGCCTAAAAGACGCCGCCTGAGCGAATAGGCGGCCTGTCTCATTCAGCCATCTCCGGCAGCTTTTCCAGATAATAGCCGATGCCACGCGCCGTCTTCACCGTCAGCCCGTGGGGGGCAAGCCGCTTGCGCAGCCGGCTGACATATTGCTCGATGGCGTTGCCTGATATCTCGTCGTCGAAACCGGTCAGCGATTGCACGATCGCCTCCTTGGCAACCACCTTGCCCGCCCGCATGAACAGCACCTCGAGCAGCGCCACTTCACGCGCCGGAATATCGAGCGGGCGCCCATCGGCTGAAAAGGTGCGGGATGTGAGGTCGAACAGGACTTTGCCGAAGCCGAGCGTAGAAGAGCGCAGGCCGGCATTGCGACGCAGCAGCACCCGCACCCTCGCCTCAAATTCGGTGATGTCGAAGGGCTTGATCATGTAGTCGTCGGCGCCGAGATCGAGCCCCTTGACCTTCTCCTCCGGCGTGCCACGCGCCGTCAGGATCAGCACCGCCGCCTTGTCCTGGCGCGAGCGCATGGAGCGCAGCACCTCGATGCCGTCCATTTCCGGCAGGTTGAGATCGAGAATGACGAGATCGAAATTTTCCGCCGCAATCGCCGCGTCGGCGGAAGCGCCGTCTGAAACGACATCCACCGCATAACCGCTGCCGCGCAGAAGCGCACACAGCCCTTCCGACAGCACCTGATTGTCCTCGACCAGCAAAATACGCAATTCTTCCTCCCGCAACATTGCCGAGCTTATCCAAGCCCTTGGCGCTTGTGAATGGCAAGCGCGTGCGGCATGATCTTTTCCATGCGTATCGCCGTTTTTCTCTGTCTCTGTCTTTGCATGGCCTCACCGGCGCCTGCACAAGTCGCCGTTTTCCCTGCACCATCAGGCAAGGCGGATGCGGAAACGCTGGTGGTTTATTCCTCGCTGGACGAACCGCTGGCCACGCCGATGATCGAGGGTTTCCAGAAGGCCAACCCCGATATCGCTGTCCATTACGAGGACATGCTGACCGGCGAAATCTATGATCGCATCGTGAAAGAAACCGATGCGGGCAAAAAGACCGCCGATTTCGCCTTTTCATCCGCCATGGATTTGCAGGTGAAGTTGAGCAATGACGGTTACGCCCAGCGCTCCGACCTTGCCATGAGCGCGCGCTGGCCCACCTGGGCCAACTGGCGCAACACCGCCTATGCGCTGACCTTCGAGCCGGCGGTGTTCGTGTATCACAAGCCGAGCTTCACCACCGAAAAGCCGCCCGCCACCCGTGCCGAATTCGTCGATTATCTTGAGCGCCACGCCAAGGAAGTGCATGGCCGCATCGCTACCTATGACATTGAGCGCTCCGGCGTCGGCTTCCTGTTCATGTCGCGCGATCAGGAGCAGTTCGGCGATATATGGAGCGTCATCAAGGCTATGGGCGCGGCCGGCGTGAAGGTCTATTCCACGTCATCCGCCATTCTGGAGCGTGTCTCCGACGGGCGCTTCGTGCTGGGCTACAATATTCTCGGTTCCTACGCGGCCGACTGGGCCTCGCGCCATCCCGACGTCGGCATCGTTCTGCCCAAGGACTATACCGTGGTCATGTCGCGCATCGGGCTGGTGCCGGAAGCCGCCGCCAACCCGGCGCTCGGCCGCCGCTATCTCGAATTCTTCATGTCCAAGGAGGGCCAGACGATCATGGCCCGGCAATTGCAGATCCCCGCCGTCAGCCCTGACGTGGCGGGCGAAAACACCGCCAACACCATGCAGGCGATCCACGGCGCACAATTGCGCCCCGTGCCCGTCAGCCCGGGCCTGATGGTCTATCTGGATCAGGTCAAGCGCAGCCGCCTGATCGAGCGTTGGAACGAGGCGCTACGCTCGCAATAGTAGACGGCAAGCACAAATTAATAGAGAGTAAATGCGCAAGGACTTGCGGTGCGTCAGTTAGATGACAGCTTTTTATGATGCTCTGCAATCCTTCTTCATTCCGTGGAGGCGGAAGAAGATGCGGGAGGAAATCTTGAGGACCGTAGAGCTCCGCGCTGCCCTGGCAGCGTCAGGATAGGCACGGCCTAAAACTCCCTTCCGCATAAACGAAAAACGACGCCCAAAAAGGGCATCCTGAGGAGGGTTTTCTAAGTGAAACATTTTCTTATCGGCACATTTCTGGCAGGCGTGATTGCGCTTCCGGCGGTCGCAGCGGACTACACCATCATCGCGCCGGCCAATCCCGGCGGCGGCTGGGACCAGACCGCTCGTTCCCTGCAGACCGTGCTGCAGGAAGAAGGCATTTCCAAGAGCGTTCAGGTGCAGAACGTGCCAGGTGCCGGCGGCACCATCGGTCTTGCACAGTTCGCCAGCCAGCAGAAGGGCAACCCGAACGCCCTCATCGTCGGCGGTTACGTGATGGTCGGCGCGATCCTCACCAACAAGGCGCCCGTCACCCTCAAGGAAGTGACGCCAATCGCCCGCCTGACCGGTGAATATGAAGCAATCGTCGTTCCGGCATCCTCGCCGCTGAAAACCATCGGCGACCTCGTCGACCAGCTCAAAAAAGATCCGGGCAGCGTGTCCTGGGGCGGCGGCTCGGCCGGCGGCACCGATCATATCGCTGTTGGCCTGATCGCCAAGGCGGCCGGCGTCGATCCGACCAAGATCAACTACATCGCCTATTCCGGCGGCGGCGAAGCGCTTGCCTCGATCCTCGGCTCGCAGGTCACTGCCGGCATTTCGAGCTACGGCGAATTCGAAAGCCAGGTCAAGGCGGGCACGTTGCGCCTGCTGGCCGTTTCCAGCGAAGAGAAGCTGGAAGGCGTTGACGCACCGACGCTCAAGGAAAGCGGCCTCGACGTCGTCGTACAGAACTGGCGCATGGTCGCTGCTCCTCCCGGCCTGACGCCGGAACAGGAAAAGGCCGTCAGCGCCGATATCGAGAAGCTGGCGAAATCCGCAAAGTGGCAGGAAACGCTGAAGACCAAGAGCTGGATGGATACCTATCTTTCCGGTGACGAGTTCAAGGCGCAGCTTGCCAAGGACACCGACGCCACCGCCGCCATCCTCAAAGAAATCGGACTGGTAAAATGAGCCAGGGTTCCAACCCTTCACAACATCAAGAGCGCCGCCCTGACTGGGCGGCGCTGGCGATCGCCGTAGCCCTCGTCCTTATCGCCTGCGTGATCTTCTGGGACAGTGCGCGTCTCGCCAGCGTCACCGGCTACTCGCCGGTCGGTCCGGCAACGGTCCCCTACGCCATCGCCTTCTGTCTTGTCGGCCTTGCGCTCTGGACGGCCATCGAAGCCTGGCGCGGTGATTTTCCTGAACGGGACAAACAGGAAGTCGCCCCGGTCATATGGGTCGTCGCCGGCCTTGCCGCGCAGATGCTGTTGCTGAACGTCGCCGGTTTCTCCATCGCCACCGGTCTCCTGTTTGCGTTTACGGCGCGCGCCTTCGGCAAACGCAAGCTCTGGTATTCGATCCCCATCGGCATCGCTCTGAGCTTCGTCATCTGGATCATCTTTGCGCGGCTGCTGCAGCTTTCTTTGCCTGCCGGGCCTCTGGAACGGCTGTTGTTCTAACAGCCATTCCGACCAAAATTCGAGATCACAGGAAACCGCCGGCGCGCGATGACGCAAACGCCAGCCGTTCCGCCCGCCCATCTGCTCGACTTGGGGGACATCTGTCCATGAGTACGTTTGAATTCCTGCTGCACGGTCTTGAGGTTGCTGCCCAACCCATGAACCTGCTCTATGCGCTGATCGGCGTGACACTCGGCACTGCCGTCGGCGTTCTGCCCGGCATCGGGCCGGCGCTGACGGTCGCTCTGCTTCTGCCCGTTACATACCGGCTTGATCCCGCCGGTTCGCTCATCATGTTCGCCGGCATCTATTATGGCGGCATGTATGGCGGATCGACCACCTCGATCCTGCTCAACACGCCGGGCGAAAGCGCATCGATCGTTACTGCGCTCGAAGGCAACAAGATGGCCCGTGCGGGCCGCGGCGGTCCGGCACTTGCCACCGCCGCCATCGGCTCCTTCGTCGCTGGTCTCATCGCCACCGTCGCTCTCGCCTTTGTTGCACCCTATATCGTCAAGCTGGCGCTGGTTTTCGGCCCGCGCGAATATTTCGCGCTGATGGTGCTCGCTTTTGTCACCGTCTCCTCGGCTTTCGGAGATTCGGCACTGCGCGGCCTTACCTCGCTGTTCATCGGCTTCGCGCTCGCCATCGTCGGTATCGACCAGTTGACCGGCCAGACCCGCATGAGCTTCGGCATTCCCGACCTTCTCGACGGCGTGGAAGTGACGACGCTTGCGGTGGCCATGTTCGCCATCGGCGAGACGCTGTTCATCGTTGCGCAGGGCCAGAGTGGCGACGAGAAGGTCGAAGCGGTCAAGGGTTCGGTCTGGATGAGTGCGCAGGACTGGGCGCGTTCCTGGAAACCCTGGTTGCGCGGCACATTGATCGGCTTCCCGATTGGCGCCATGCCTGCCGGTGGGGCTGAAATCGGCACCTTCCTTTCCTATGCAACCGAAAAGCGGCTCAGCAAACATCCGGAAGAATTCGGCCATGGCGCCATCGAAGGGGTTGCCGGCCCGGAAGCCGCCAACAATGCGTCCGCTGCCGGTACGCTCGTGCCCCTCCTGACGCTCGGCCTGCCGACGACGGCAACCGCTGCCATCATGCTCGCCGGTTTCCAGCAGTTCGGTCTTCAGCCCGGCCCGCTGCTGTTTGCCACCAATCCGCAGCTGGTCTGGGGCCTTATCGCCAGCCTGTTCATTGCCAACCTGATGCTGCTGGTGCTCAATCTGCCACTCATCGGCCTGTGGGTGAAGCTGCTGACCATCCCGAAACCCTGGCTCTATGCCGGCATCCTGCTGTTTGCGACGCTCGGCACCATCGGCGCCAACCCGTCCGTGTTCGAACTCGGCATGCTGCTCGCCTTCGGTATCCTCGGTTACATCATGCGCATCTTCGGTTATCCGATCGCGCCTGCCGTGGTCGGCCTCATCCTCGGGCCGCTTGCCGAACAGCAGCTTCGCCGTGCACTCGCCATCGGCCAGGGCGACCCGACCGTGCTGCTCACCTCACCGATTGCCGTCGGCCTGTTCCTTGTCGCAGCCGCCGCCTTCATCGTCCCGCTCATCATGCGCATCCGCGGCCGCGGCGAGGTGCTGACGCAGCTTGCCGCCAACGAGGACTGATAACAAACAGCCTCCCAAGGCAACTGGCCCCGTCTCCTTCCGGATGCGGGGCCCTTTTTATTCACGGCAACGGGATGTGTGGCGCAGGCACAGCCGTGATAGTATTCCTGTCCAACGCAGGAGAAAAACATGCGCAAGATCGCGATCATGCTGGTTCTGGGCCTTGCCGGCTGCGCCACCGCGGCACCCGACGTGCAACCCATTCCGGGCAGCATCACCTATGGCGGACAACCCCACACCAAATTGACCAAGTCACCCATCGGCAGCACGCTCAGCCACGAATTCGTCATGGGCGACGGCCGCCTGGCGATTGAAACCTACCGCATCCAGCCTGACCGGTCGCTGAAACTGGAAAGACGCGAGATTGTGGGTGACTGGCCGCCGAATTGAGAAAAGATACGGCCCCTGATGTGGCTCCGGGGTATGCTTCCGGTGCCACACACATTTCCCGCTCACGGCAATTCAGAACCATTCTAAAACATATTTTTGATTTCCGCATACCTTGCCAATAAAGCTGACAGCGAACATCAAGTTACGCCTGCGGGAGCCGCTTCCGCAGGGTCAAGAACCATATTGCAAGGGACATATCCGTGGCCATCAACTTCACCTTCCCCGTTCGGCTGCTGGCAGCAGCGGCCTTCAGCCTTGGCGCGATGACCGCAGGCGCTGAGGAAATGACGATCAAGCACGCGCAGGGCGAGACCGTTCTGAAAGCCGCGCCGAAAAAGGTTCTGGTTCTGGATATCCCCTCGCTCGACAATCTCGATGCGATGGGCGTCGAGCCAGCTGGTGTCCTTGGTTCCAACCTGCCGACCTATCTCCAGAAATATGCCGATGGCAAATATCTGAAGGTCGGCACGCTGTTCGAACCCGATTACGAGGCGATCAATGCGGCAGAAGCCGATCTCGTCATCGTCGGCGGCCGTTCGCGGGCGAAATATCCCGATGTTGCGAAGATCACGCCCGCCATCGACATGTCGATCGATTCCAAGGAATTTATCGCGAGCGTCAAAGCCAATATCACCAAGCTCGGCGATATCTTCGGCAAGCAGGAAGAAGCAAAAAAGCTCGACGCCTCCATTGACGAGAAGGTCGCAAAGCTGAAGGCCATCGCGCCGAATTCCGGCACGGCGATGATCCTCGTCACCAATGCCGGCAAGGTCGGTGTTTACGGCCCAAGCTCGCGCACCGGCTGGCTGCACACGGAAATCGGCTTCAAGCCGGTCGCTCCTGATATCGACGACCGCTTCGACCGGGGCGATGTCGTGTCCTTCGAATATCTGGCAGAGGTCAATCCCGAATGGCTGTTCGTGATTGACCGCGATGCCGGCATCGGCCGCGCAACGGACCCAGGCAAGGCCGCCGCCCAGGTGCTGGACAACGAACTGATCCACCAGACCAACGCCTGGAAGAAAAAGCAGATCGTCTATCTCGACCCGCAGGCGGCCTATATCGTCAGCAGCGGTTATACGGCGCTCACCACCCTGCTTGATCAGGTCTACGAGGCCGTATCCGAAAAGAAGTCGTAAAAACTGCCTTCGCGACGTCATCCCCGGGCTTCTCCCGAGGATGACGAAGGAGAGGTTCAGTCCTCCGGGCAATCTGCGATGTCGAAGCGAGCCAGCACCATTTTCGAAAAACCACTGACGTGAAATCCCTGTCCCTCATCCTCGCCCTCCTTCTGGCGCTGACACTCGCCATCGTCAGCCTGTTCGTCGGCGTGAGCAACGTCTCGCTGGCGACGCTTTTTGCGCCGGATACGAGCGCGGATGCACTGCGCGTGCTCCTCGTCAGCCGCATTCCGCGCACGCTGGCGCTCATACTGGCCGGAAGCTCGATGGCGATTGCCGGTCTCATCATGCAGATGCTGGTACGCAACCGCTTCGTGGAGCCTTCGACGGCTGGAACCACCGAATCCGCCGGCCTTGGCCTGCTCACCGTCACCCTGCTTGCCCCGGAAACGCCGATCTTCGGCAAGATGCTGGTGGCGGCCGCTTTCGCGCTGGCCGGAACCGCACTTTTCCTGCGTATTCTACGGCAGGTGCCACTGCGCGATGTGCTGCTGGTGCCGCTGATCGGCATCATGCTGGGCGGCGTCATTTCTGCCGTCACCACTTTCTTCGCCTATCGTTTCGATCTGCTGCAATCGCTCGGCGCGTGGATGACCGGGGATTTTTCCGGCGTGCTGCGTGGCCGCTATGAATTGCTGTGGATCGGCTTCGTTTTCGCCATCGCCGCCTATCTCGCCGCCGACCGTTTCACGGTGGCAGGCATGGGGCGCGACTTCACCACCAATCTCGGACTGAACTATCGCCGGGTGATGGCGCTCGGCCTCACCATCGTCTCGCTGGTCAGTGCCGTCGTCGTCGTCACGGTGGGTATGATCCCCTTTCTCGGCCTGATTGTGCCGAATGTGGTCAGCCTGATGATCGGCGACAATATGCGCCGTTCCGTGCCCTGGGTGGCGACGCTTGGCACGGTCTTCGTTCTTGCCTGCGACATCATCGGCAGAACGGTGCGCGCGCCCTATGAGATACCGATCGGAACCGTGGTCGGCGTCATCGGCAGCGCGCTGTTCCTCTATCTCCTGCTCCGGAAACGCCACCATGCATGAGAGACATCCCGACCGGCGCGCGAAACTCGTGCTGCTGATGCTTCTCGCACTGGCGCTCATCTCCATGGCTGCCTTCATGACGCTCGGTGCAAAGGGCAGTTGGAGCTTCATCCTGCCGTTTCGCGGCATCAAGCTTCTGTCGCTGCTGTTGGTGGCCTATGCCATCGCCGTTTCGACGGTATTGTTCCAGACGGTCACCAACAACCGCATTCTCACCCCTTCGGTGATGGGTTTCGATTCGCTCTATGTGCTGGTGCAGACGGCGCTGATCTTCGTGTTTGGCTCGGCAACCGTGGTGATGATCGATCCGCAGCTGAAGTTTCTTGCCGAAACCTCGCTGCTCGTCACCTTCTCCGCCCTGCTCTACCGCTGGCTTTTCGTCGGCGCGGAACGCAGCCTGCATCTTCTGGTGCTGGTCGGCATCGTCTTCGGCGTGTTCTTTCGCAGCCTCTCGGGCTTCATGCAGCGCGTACTGGACCCCAATGAATATGCGGTGCTGCAGGATGTGCTGTTCGCCAGCTTCAATTCCATCGATCCCACCCTTCTTGCGGTATCAGCCATCATCGTCGGCGTGGTGACGATTATCGGGTTGCGGCTCCTGCACACGCTCGACGTCCTTTCGCTCGGCCGCGCAACGGCCATCAGCCTTGGCGTGGACTACAAGCGAACGGTGACGATCATCCTCGTGCTGGTCTCCGTTCTCGTTGCCGTTTCCACCGCACTCGTCGGCCCCGTCATGTTCTTCGGGCTGCTGGTTGCGGCGCTGGCCCATTATCTCACAGGTAACGGCAAACATGCCTATGTGCTGCCGGCTGCAATCCTCATCGCCATCATCTGCTTGGTCGGCGGTCAGGTGGTGCTGGAGCGGATCTTCGCCTTCAACACGGCGCTTTCCATCATCATCGAATTTCTGGGCGGCATCGTCTTTATCGGTCTTATTCTCAAGCGGGGTGCGCGATGATCATCGCCAGTCAGATCAGCAAATCCTATGGCGACACGGTTGTTGTCGATGGCGTCTCCGTCGCCATTCCGGCAGGCGGCGTCACCTCCATCATCGGGCCGAACGGGGCGGGAAAATCCACGCTGCTCTCCATCGTGGCACGGCTGATGTCCATGGATGCGGGAACCGTGACGGTGGACGGGCTGGATGTGACCAAAACCCCTTCCGACACGCTGGCAAAACGGCTCTCGATCCTCAGGCAAGACAACCACATCTCGTCACGCCTGACGGTGCGCGATCTCGTCGGTTTTGGACGTTATCCCTATTCCAAGGGCCGTCCCACCATCGAGGACAAGGTCCATATCGACCGGGCGCTGGAATATCTCCATCTCGAAAACCTTTCCGGCCGCTTTCTCGACGAGCTTTCCGGCGGCCAGCGTCAGCGCGCCTTCGTGGCCATGGTTCTGTGTCAGGACACGGACTATGTGCTCCTGGACGAGCCGCTCAATAATCTCGACATGAAACACGCCTCAAGCATGATGAAGATCATGCGTCGCGCCGCCGACGAGCTGAAGAAGACCGTGGTTCTGGTGCTGCACGACATCAACTTCGCCTCCTGGTACTCCGACACCATCATCGCCATGCGTGATGGCCGAATCTGCCGCCAGGGACCGGCGGAACAGATTATCCGTCCGGAGGTTCTGCGGGAAATCTACGACATGACCATCAGTGTCAACGACATAGACGGTCGACGCATCTGTCTGTTTTATGAGTGAGATACGACGATTGCAGAGGTTTTTTGCCATTGCCGTCCGAGCGACGGAACAGGGCAACCGGCCAGGGCGTTAATCGGCGGAGATTTTGCCAAACGGCATTCCGTCCGCAACGTCAGGAGACATCGATGAAGACGCACAAGACGAAGAACGACCTGCCTTCCAACGCCAAATCAACGGTGATGGGTATTCTGAACGAATCGCTCGCTTCGGTGATCGACCTTGCACTGGTGACCAAGCAGGCGCACTGGAACCTGAAAGGTCCGCAATTCATCGCCGTGCACGAACTTCTCGACACCTTCCGCGCCCAGCTCGACAATCACGGCGATACCATTGCCGAACGTGTGGTGCAGCTTGGTGGCACGGCCCTCGGTAGCCTGCAATCCGTCTCTTCGACGACCAAGCTCAAGGCCTATCCGACCGATATCTACAAGATCCACGATCATTTGGACGAACTGATCGCCCGTTATGGCGACGTGGCCAACATGATCCGCAAGGCTATCGATGATTCCGACGAGGCCGGCGACCCGACGACAGCGGATATCTTCACCGCTGCCTCGCGCGATCTCGACAAGGCGCTGTGGTTCCTCGAAGCGCACGTTCAGGAAAAGAGCTGAGCCGTAACGCGGCTACTGCGACTAAACACACGAAAGCGCCCGAGATGCCCGGGCGCTTTTTTTATGAAATGGCGCAATCAGTGCCGACGTAAAACCGCAAGACCGATGTCGCGCAACATCTCATGATCGAGAATGCCGCGCTGGGCGCTACGGATCAAAACCGCCGCGCACTCGTTGGCGACGTGGCTACAGCGATCTTGAAGGCACTCGAAACATACGCCGTCGAAAATATTCTGCAGATCGGTGATCTGCTGGGGCGACAATTGTGCGCCGACTCTTTCAAAAGCTGCATACGACAAGGCTCATCCTCCCGATGATGACATGCCAAGTATCGTTTCTTTTTTTGTGGACATGAAATTTGTACACCCGAACGAATCACTTGTCGAATCAGATTTTAACCAAATGTAAACAGGTTATTTTTTGGCCATCCGGCCGGTTGTGTGCTTTTACAACCCAAATAAAGGCCAGCCGAAACAATACCTTCGCCCGCCAACACACTTTTTTACGACGCATCGGCCCGGCCGTTTTGAATAAACCCACAGGCCAGACGGATTTCCACCGAAACCGCAAAAGAAACTGTTGCATTCCAAAAACGATTGAGCGATATAGCACCCGTCGCCACGCTTTGGCGGCCCGCGGTCCAGCGAACTACCCCGGACCAGCGGTTTTTGAGCGGGTGTAGCTCAGGGGTAGAGCACAACCTTGCCAAGGTTGGGGTCGAGGGTTCAAATCCCTTCGCCCGCTCCAGTTTTCCCTGGAAAACGTCGGGAATGTCAAAGCGCTTACAGGCACCGCCTGATTTTGCCGTCGGTCCCAGATAGCTCCTCTTCAACCGAAGCCTACCCGCATGTTCTGGGCCGATCTGACGCCCAACCATAGTCCCGTGCCCTAGACACCGAACTTATTCGCTTCGGGAAGGCGTTCGCGGACGCGCAAGACATGACAACCGATTTGAGATGCCCATTAGAATTATTCAGTATTAAATACTATTCTTATTTACTATAATAGTACAGTATCTTATTATAGATACGTAATTACTAATAATACATAATTATTTCTTAAATTTGTAAGTATAATCATCACCGGAAAAGCGCATGATGCCGAAATATGACCCATGAAGGGCTCGATTTTCTTGTGGGAGCCATAACGATGAGAAATATTCCCGTTGTCGGAAAGTTTTTGACGGTATTTGCGCTATTCGGCGTATGTGCAATCCTGATTGCGGCCTACTCCGCCATACAGATCAAATCGATCGATGGAAGTTATAGTGACCTTATTGCGCGTGACAGCGCAGCGGCCTTGAATTTGGCACTCGCGAACCAAGAACTGCTGAACGGGCGTGCGGCTTTGGCCGATATGATGATCGCCTTTACGGAACAGGGTAATGCCGCTGCCGAAGCTGAGGTGAAGGCCACACGCGACAAGTTCATGGTATCGATGGATGGAGCCATCGCCAATATCCCCGAAGACAACCGCCTGCGCGTACTCAAGGACGACGTGACGACGCTCTATAACGTGACGTGCAAGAACGCCTGGCACCTGGGCCGAACCGCATCAACCGTGGATGAGGCACTTGCGTCGCAAAAAGCGTTTGGCACCGAGTGCCAGCCAGTCTTTGCCAAGATCGGCGCGAAACTTACACAGATAGCCACTGATATTTCGAACCGTAGCGCCCAGCAGAGCGATGATCTGAGCGACATAAGCCAACGGACTGCACTGATTACCGTCGCGGCGGTCGTCCTCGGCTTCATCACCGTCGTCGTCATCGGATATTTCGCGATCAGCAGCTGGCTTGTCACGCCGATCCGCGGTCTTGTCGGCACGATGCAAACGCTTGCGGAGGGTAACCTGTCCGTCAATGTCGAGGGAACGGACCGGCGCGACGAGGTCGGCACGATGGCAAAGGCCGTTGAGGTCTTCAAGGATAACGAATTGAAGGCCCGCCGGCTGGAAGCGGATGCGGCGCAGGTGCGTAACCAGTCCGAGGCAGAGCGTCAAAGAACCGCCGAAATTGATCGCAGGCGCGCCGCCGAAATGGCGGAAGCGACCAGCGGCCTTGCCGAAGGTCTGAAGCATATGGCCAATGGCGACCTGTCCTACCAGCTGAAAACGCCTTTCTCCGCAGAATTCGAAAGCCTGCGTGCGGACTTCAATATCGCCGTAAACCAGCTTAACAAAACACTGCTGTCCGTTGCCGATGTAACGGCCACGATCGACAACGGCTCTCGCGAGTTGAGTTCGAGTGCGAGCGACCTGTCGCAACGCACGGAAACCCAAGCCGCATCGCTGGAAGAAACAGCCGCAGCGCTCGACCAGATAACCAGCAACGTCAGCAATTCGACCAGACGGACTGAGGAGGCGCGGATCGTGGCGGTCGAGGCCAACAGATCCGCGCAGACATCCGGTCAGGTCGTGGCAACTGCGGTCGATGCCATGAAGCGCATAGAAAGCTCTTCAAGCCAGATTTCCAACATCATAGGCGTCATCGACGAGATTGCCTTCCAGACCAATCTTCTGGCACTCAACGCCGGCGTCGAGGCGGCCCGTGCGGGCGAGGCAGGCAAGGGCTTTGCGGTTGTGGCACAGGAAGTGCGTGAACTGGCCCAGCGCTCGGCGCAAGCGGCCAAGGAAATCAAGGAGCTTATCCGCAACTCCGCCGACGAAGTGCAGAACGGCGTGAAACTCGTGACCGCAACCGGCGACGCCCTGAAGATCATTGAGAGTCACGTCATCGCCATCAATACACAACTCGACGCCATCGCGACATCCGCAAGGGAACAGTCGGTCGGGTTGGCCGAGGTCAACAGCGCGGTGAACCAGATGGACCAGGTCACGCAGCACAATGCCGCGATGGTCGAAAGGGCAACGGCCTCCAGCGCATCGCTTGCCGGTGATGCCGAAAAACTCCGCCAGATCGTCGGCCAGTTCAAGCTGGATGGCGCAATGGCCAGCACCAGCACGGCTAGAACCGCATATAAGCCTTCAGCGCCGGTGCGCGTTGCGGACAACGCACAGCCGAGACCATCCCCGGCGCGTCGCATGATCGGCCAGGTGGCCGCAGCGCTCGGCGTATCCACGGCCTCGAAAGATCAGACATGGGGCGAATTCTGATCCACTCTCTCAGACGACACCCGGATAGCTTATCCGGGTGTCTTAAGGTTATCTATATCAGTGAAAACCGCTCCTCCGTCATGCCGGGCTAGACCCCGGTGACGGCACCAGGAGGAATTCCACCCACACCCGTTGGCAACTGTCAGGCAGCCGCGTCCCATACCGGCGCAAGCCCGTCCGGCGAGACGATACGGCCATCCGGTCGAGCAAGAGCACGGATCGCATCCGTCTCAGCGACCGACAGCGTGAAATCGAAGATCGCAAGGTTTTCATCAACACGGGCTTCGCTCACCGTCTTCGAAAGCGCAATAACACCCTGCTGCTGCACGAGCCAGCGCAGCACCACCTGCGCCACCGACTTGCCCCGGCTTGCGGCGATGTCCTTTAGAACCGGATCGGCAAAAACCTTGCCGTCGGCCATACCGTAATAACCCGTCACCGACATGCCGGCAGCCTTGGCCGCCGCGATCACCATATCCTGATCGATATAGGGATGGTATTCGATCTGATTGGTGACGATCGGTGCCTTTGACAAACTGACCGCCTCAGCCATCAGCGCCGTATTGAAGTTGGACACGCCGATATGGCGAACCTTGCCGGCGTCGCGAACCGCGTTCAGCGCGCCGATCTGCTCGGCCAGCGTTACTGCTTCGTTCGGCCAGTGCAGAAGCAGGAGATCGACATAATCGGTCTTCAGTTTTTTCAGGCTCTCATCGACGGAGGCAAGAAAGGCATCGTGCCTGTAGTTCTCCACCCAGACCTTGGTGGTCAGGAAGATATCGCTGCGTGCCACGCCGGAACCGGCAATGGCTTCGCCGACTTCGGCCTCATTACCGTAAATCTGTGCGGTATCGATATGGCGAAAGCCGACCTTCAGGGCATGCGGAACGATCCGAAGAACATCGGGGCCGGGAATACGGAAGGTACCGAAGCCAAGCACCGGGATCGATGCGCCGTTGGCGGTGACATCAAACATATATTTTCTCCTTTTAGGGTACGCCCGGCCAGCCCTTAGGCAGTGGCCGGGATTTATATGAAAAACTCAGGCAGTCTTCAGCGAGAGCGAGGCGCGACGGTCGAGTGCACTGCTCCAGAGGGTCAGAATGAGGGCAATAGCGACAAGGATGGCGCCGACCCATGGGGTTGCGGCAAGGCCCATCGGCGATTCCACCACGAGACCGCCAAGCCACGCACCAATCGCGATGCCGAGATTGAAGGCGGCGATATTGAGCGCCGAGGCGACATCGACAGCGCCGGGGCGGTGTTCCTTGGCCAGCTGCACCACATAAAGCTGCAGGCCGGGAACGTTGGCGAAGGACAGGAAGCCGAGCGCCACCAGCGTGATCAGGGTCAGAACCGGCGAAACGGCGGTGAAGGAAAAGACCAGCAGCACGATGGCTTGTGCCAGAAAGAGGCCGATCAACGCCTTGACCGGATTGTGGTTGGCGATTTTGCCGCCACCGATGTTACCGGCGGCAATGGCGATGCCGTAGAGCACAAGGATCAGGCCGACGCTCTTTTCGGAGAAGCCTGTGACATCCTGAAGGATCGGCGCCAGAAAGGTGAAGGCGACGAAGGTGCCACCGTAACCAAGGGCGGTCATGGCGAAAACGATGATCAGCCGGCCGGAACCCAGCACCCGCACCTGATCGAGAAGGCTGGCGGGCGGCGCTTTCTTCAGCGTTCCCGGCAACAGGGCCGCGATACCGGCAAAGGCGATGACACCAAGACCTGCAACCGCCCAGAAGGTGGCGCGCCAGCCGAAAATCTGCCCGATATAGGAACCGATCGGCACGCCGGTGACGATGGCGACGGTCAGACCCATGAACATCATGGCAATCGCCGAGCCACGGCGGTTTTCCGGCACGAGATCGGCGGCGATGGTGGCGCCAACGGAGAAGAACACGCCATGGGCGAAGGCGGAAAGCACCCGCGCGACCAGAAGCGTCTCATAGCTTGGCGACACGGCGGCTGCGACATTACCGACGACGAACAGCGCCATCAGACCCAGCAGCAGCGGCTTTCTTTCGATCTTGCCGGTCAGCGCAGTCAGGATCGGCGCACCGAAAGTGACACCCAGCGCGTAAACGCTAACGATAAGGCCGGCAAGCGGCAGGGTAATGTGGAGATCTGCGGCGACCGTCGGCAAAAGACCGACGATGACAAACTCCGTGGTTCCGATCGCGTAAGCCGCGATCGTCAAGGCAAATATGGCCAATGGCATGACGAGTACCTCTTCGCCCGGAGCGGGATCGCGGGCGTTATGGACAGCGGGTACTGTCCGGTTGGATCAACTGTATGATTGCAATATGGGCGAAGGGGACTTGCATGATAATCAGCAAGATTGGATAAAGGCCTTTGAATTAATTTCACAAGTGGTGCAGCGATGGACAACAGGGCCGGAGAAATGGAAGTCTTCGTCGCGGCAGCCGAGCTGGGGAGTTTTTCCGCAGCCGGGCGCAGGCTTAAGCTTTCACCCTCGGCAGTAAGCAAACTTGTCACCCGCATTGAAGATCGCCTCGGCACCCGCCTTCTCGCTCGCTCCACCCGCGTGGTGACGCTGACGCCGGAGGGGGAAATCTATCTTTCCCGGGCAAGGCGCATTCTGGCCGACATCGCCGATACGGAGCAGATCGTAGCAGGCGGCGGCAAGGTGGTGCCGCGGGGGCTATTGCGTGTCAACGCCACGCTGGGCTTCGGCGAAAGGTATCTTCTGCCGCTCGCACCGGAGTTTTTATCTCTTTATCCGGAAATCGAACTGGATATCTCGCTGACCGACGGCGTCATCAGCCTGATCGAGGAGCGCACCGACATAGCGGTACGATCCGGCGGGATGGCGGATTCGTCCCTCAAGGCAAGAAAGCTGAAAGAGGTCCGCCGGATCATCGTCGCCTCCCCTGCCTATATCGAAATACATGGCTTGCCGGAAAAGCCGCAGGATCTGGCCCGACATAATTGCATCAGCTTCAATTTCAGTCGCAGCCTCAACGAATGGCCTTTCCGTGATCCCGGCACGACAGAAGTCTACCGCCTTCCCGTGACCGGCAACGCCTCGGTCAACAGCGGCATGGCAATGCGTCGGCTGTGCCTGACGGGCCTTGGGCTGGGAAGGGTCGGAGAGTTTCATGTCGAGCCGGATATCGAGGCCGGTCTGCTCGTGCCGGTGCTGGAGGATTACAATCCGGGCGACATGGAGGTGATCCACGCCGTTTATGCCGGACATGATCACCTGGCCGCCCGCGTACGCGCCTTTATCGATTTTGTCGCGGCAAAGGTCGGGCGGTGACTAGCTGCCTCAGACGAGGCTGTGAACCATCTTCGCCAGCCAGTCCACGAAAACACGGACCTTGTTAGTGACGTGCCTCGTCTGTGGGTAGACCACATAGATCGGCATCGGTTCGCGCCGCCATTCCGGCAGAACCGGCACAAGCTCGCCACGCGCAAGCGCATCCTTGACCATGAAAACGGGCAGCTGCACCATGCCCATGCCCGCCAGCGCGGCGTTGAGATAGGTGCGGCTGTCATTCACCGACACGACATAGTTGGGCGTAATCTCGACGCTGCGAAGCCCGTTGTCGAATGAGATCGGCATGATCTGGCCCGTGGTGGCATTGAAATATCCCACGGAATGATGTCCGTTTTCGAGATCTTCCGGCTGTTGCGGCATGCCGAAACTCTCGATGTACAGGGGAGAGGCGAAGGTTTCGAATTTCAACTCGCCGACCTTACGCGCTATAAGGGATTGATCCCGCAACGTGCCGACCCGCAGCGCGCAATCGACATTCTCCGCGATATAATCGACCAAACGGTCGCCGACGCCGAGATCGAGCCGGATTTGCGGATAGCGCTGGTAAAATTCGCAAAGATGTGGAATAACCACGAGGTCCGCGAAGACACCGGCCATTTCCACCCGCAACCGGCCAGACGGCTGCACCTGCGCGCTGGACATGCTACCATCAAGCTCTTCGATTTCCGACAGAATCTGCGAGGCCCGCTCATAATAGAGAGCGCCGTCCGTCGTCAGCATCACCCGCCGCGTTGTGCGGTTGAGAAGCGTGGTATGTAAATGCGCCTCCAGCGCCTGGACCATGTTGGTGACGGTGGTTTTGGGCATGTTCAGCGCGGTCGCGGCGCGGCTGAAATTGCCGGTTTCGACGACGCGAGTGAATACCCGCATGGCGGAAAGCTGATCCATGTCGCTATTATCCGTTTTTTTGGAATAGTGTTTTCATTTTGACGTACTTGATCGTTTTCTCCCGAACAATAATATGAATTTCAGATTTTGCAAATATGGTGAGCTGCTGATGGCGGCGCACGGGACCGGATCAGATGAAAGCGCACTGGGAAAATATAGAAGGCTGTGGGGGCTCGGCGTCCCAGCTTTCCGTGCGCCGATATGAAAGTGCCGGCCTGTGCACCAACCCGCCTGTGGTCCTTTATTTGCGCGGCGGCTCGTTTCTTGAAAAGGGCGGCAATTGCCCGGAGCTTCCGGTGGCACGCGCGCTCGCCGAAAGCGGCGCGATCGTCGTCGAGGCCGACTATAGCAAGTCGTCCGGCAACGAGTTTCCGATGGTGATCGATTGTGCCTTCGAAGCGCTGGATCACCTGAGCCGGGACCGCAAGCATTATGGCGGCGCGAAATCGCTGCTGTTTGTGGCCGGCGAAGAGGCTGGTGGCAATGTGGCGGCTGGGCTTGCGCTGAAGGCGCGAGACCGCATGCCGGGCAAGCTTGCCGGTCAAATACTTCTGTCGCCCATGATCGACCCGATGATGACGACGGAATCCTTCCGCGATGCGGACAGGATCGGCATGCGCCAGCGCTGGGCGGATGGTTGGAGCCATTACCTTGCCAAGGCCTGCGGGTTTTTTCACCCCTATGCCGCGCCCTGCCAGTGTACGCGGCTGAACCGGGTGGCGCCGGCGCTGATCTTTACCGCCGAGGACGACCCTCTGCGCGACGAAACGGTCGGTTATGCCGACAGGCTCATCGCCTCCGGTGTCAGCGTCCGGCAGCATGTTTTCCCCGCCGGTATTGGCTGGACGGGGCTTTATCAAGGAAAGGGCGGCGGATGGGTCCCATCCGTCTGTTCGGAGTTCAAGACCTTCGTTGACCAGATAAAACAATGAAATCGCATTTTGAGCATGTCCAGTAAAAGTGCGTAGCGGTTTTACGCCCGGACCATGCGACAAAACACACAGATAGAGAAACTGACCGGCTCCTGATCCGAGCCAAGGAGAGAC
Organism: Agrobacterium sp. MCAB5; assembly: GCF_052114365.1. NCBI lineage: Bacteria > Pseudomonadati > Pseudomonadota > Alphaproteobacteria > Hyphomicrobiales > Rhizobiaceae > Agrobacterium > Agrobacterium sp. MCAB5. The sequence goes on along the minus strand of NZ_JBFREP010000003.1, from coordinate 96,274 downwards.
CCATGACGCTGACCACAAAGCGCCGGGCCCTGACGGGCGCCGGTATCGGGCTTGCTATGTCCGTTGCAGCCGCAGCACTCATTTTCGACCTGCCCACCAGCCGTGATGCGACGGCAGCCTCCACCCCGGCTGAAACGCCGGCTATCCCAGTCACCGTCGCCAAGGTGGAAAGCCGCGATGTGATGCGCTGGGAAGAATTTTCCGGCCGTCTCGAAGCCGTCGACCGCGTGCAGATCCGCTCCCGCGTCGCTGGCCAGATCAAGGCCGTGCATTTCCGCGAAGGCGCGCTGGTGAAGGAAGGCGACCCCCTCTTCACCATCGATCCGGCCCCCTATCAGGCAGCCGTTGCAGGTGCTGAAGCCCAGGTCGCTTCCGCCGAAGCCAAGGTCAGCCTTGCCAAGACGGAACTCGACCGTGGCCGCAGGCTTTCCGACAATCGCACGATCTCCCAGAGCGATCTCGACCAGCGGCAAAGCTCGTTTGCGGATGCCGAAGCCCAGCTTCGCGCCGCCCGCTCGACGCTGACGACGGCTCAGCTCGATCTTGGTTACACCGAAATCGTTGCACCGGTTTCCGGCAGGGTCGGCCGCATCGAAATCACCGCCGGCAACCTCGTTGCCGCCGGCTCGACATCGCCTGCCCTGACGACGCTGGTTTCGGTCAACCCGATCTATGCCAGCTTCAACGCCAGCGAAGGAACGGTAGCGAAAGCGCTGTCCGAGCTGCCGAAGACAACCGACGCCCTGCCCGCGCTCGAACAGATCCCGGTGGAAATCGGCACGCTTTCGGATGAAGGCACGCCGATCAAGGGCACCCTGCACCTCATCGACAACCAGGTCGATTCCGCCAGCGGCACCATTGGTGTGCGTGCGGTCTTCGAAAATCCTGATGGCAGGCTCATTCCCGGCCAGTTCGTGCGGGTGCGCATGGGTGAACCGAAGCCGGAAAACCGGATAGTCATCAGCGACCGCGCCATCGGCACGGATCAGGACAAGCGGTTCGTCTTTGTCGTCGATGCCGAAAACAAGGTGAGCTACCGCCAGATCAAGCCCGGCGCACCGGCTGACGGCCAGCGCATCATCGACAGCGGCCTTGCCGCCGGCGATACGATCGTCGTCAACGGCCTGCAGCGCATTCGCCCCGGTGCAACCATCGCACCGCAGGCGGAAGACAAGGTCGCCGCCTCGCAATAACGCCGTCCCGCCTCCGGCGAGACGCATTTCACAAAGAACCGGCCCTCACCGGCGGCCATGATGCCGCCGGAACGGTCCTTGCATTTCCAAATCTACCCGGAGAGGGGACTGGATATGAATATTTCCAGATTTTTTGTCGACAGGCCGGTCTTCGCCGGCGTGCTGTCGATCCTGATCGTGGTCGCAGGCCTTCTCGGCATGCGCGCCCTGCCGATTTCCGAATATCCGGAAGTCGTTCCGCCATCCGTCGTCGTCCGCGCCACCTATCCCGGTGCGAACCCGGCCGTTATCGCCGAAACCGTCGCCACGCCGCTTGAAGAACAGATCAACGGCGTCGAGGACATGCTCTATATGGGCAGCCAGGCGACATCGGACGGCGTGCTGACGCTGACCGTCACGTTCAAGTTGGGCACCGACCCGGACAAGGCGCAGCAGCTGGTGCAGAACCGCGTGTCGCAGGCCGAACCGCGCCTGCCCGCTGAAGTGCGCGCACTCGGCATCACCACCGTCAAAAGCTCGCCCGACTTCATCATGGTCGTCAATCTCGTGTCGAAGACCGATGCCTATGACATCACCTATCTGCGCAACTATGCGACGCTGAACGTCAAGGATCGCCTCGCCCGTATCGAAGGCGTGGGTCAGGTGCAGGTCTTCGGCGCGGGTGACTATTCCATGCGCGTCTGGCTGGATCCGCAAAAGGTGGCCGAACACGATCTCGCCGCCAGCGACGTATCCGACGCCATCCGTCAGCAGAACGTCCAGGCCGCAGCCGGCGTTATCGGCGCATCGCCAAGCCCCAATGGCGTCGACCTGCAGCTCAACGTCAATGCCCAGGGCCGTCTGACGACTCCGGAGGAATTCGGCAACATCATCGTCAAGAGCGGCGCGAACGGCCAGATCACCCGTCTTCGCGATGTCGCCCGCATCGAACTCGGCGCTGCCGACTATACGCTGCGCTCGCTGCTCGACGGCGAACCCGCCGTGGCGATTGCCGTATTGCAGGCTCCCGGCTCCAACTCCATCGAAATCGCCGATAATGTCCGCGCGACAATGGACAATCTGCAACTGGCGATGCCTGATGGCGTGAAATATGAAATCGTCTACGACACGACGAAGTTCGTTCGCTCGTCCATCGAAAAGGTCGTTGATACGCTCCTCGAGGCCGTTGGCCTCGTGGTATTGGTGGTCATCCTGTTCCTCCAGACCTGGCGCGCCTCGATCATTCCGCTGATCGCCGTTCCGGTGTCGATCATCGGCACCTTCGCCGTCATGTATGCCTTCGGTTTCTCCATTAACGCGTTGACCCTGTTCGGCCTCGTGCTGGCCATCGGCATCGTGGTGGATGACGCCATCGTGGTGGTGGAAAACGTCGAGCGAAACATCGAAAACGGGCTTTCTCCGCGTGATGCCACCTACAAGGCGATGCGCGAAGTCTCCGGGCCGATCATAGCAATCGCGCTTGTGCTGGTCGCCGTTTTCGTCCCACTGGCTTTTATCTCCGGCCTTTCCGGCCAGTTCTACCGGCAGTTCGCGCTGACGATCGCGATTTCCACCGTCATTTCGGCGATCAATTCCCTGACGCTGTCACCCGCTCTTGCAGCCCTGCTGCTGAAAGAGCACGACGCACCGAAAGACTGGCTGACCCGCTTCATGGACCGGATTTTCGGCTGGTTCTTCCGTGGCTTCAACCGCGCCTTCGGGGCCGCCTCCAATGGGTACGGCAAAACCGTAGGCGGTCTGGTAACGCGCAAAAGCCTCGTCATGATCGTCTATATGGCGCTGGTGGCTGCCACCTACGGCATGTTCAGCGCGGTCCCAAGCGGGTTCGTACCTGCGCAGGACAAGCAATATCTCATCGGCTTCGCCCAGCTTCCGGACGGCGCAACGCTTGACCGCACGGAAAGTGTCATCAAGCGGATGAGCGATATCGCCATGCAACAGCCGGGCGTCAGCCACGCCATCGCCTTCCCCGGCCTGTCGATCAACGGCTTCACCATCGGCTCCAATTCCGGCATCGTCTTTGCAGTTCTCGACGACTTCGAAAACCGCAAGACGCCGGAACTGTCAGGCGGCGCCATCGCAATGCAGCTGAACCAGAAGTTTGCCGGCATTCAGGATGCCTTCATCGCCATGTTCCCGCCGCCGCCGGTTAACGGTCTCGGCCAGACGGGCGGCTTCAAGCTGCAGATCGAGGACCGTGCCGGTTACGGCTACCAGACGCTTGACGAAGCGGCCAAGGCGGTCATCGCCAAGGCATACCAGACACCGGAACTGGCAGGCATCTTCTCCAGCTTCCAGATCAACGTGCCGCAGCTCTTCGCCGATCTCGACCGCGCCAAGGCCGAGCAGCTGGGTGTTTCGGTCAGCGACGTCTTCCAGACGCTGCAGATCTATCTGGGCTCGCTTTATGTCAACGACTTCAACGCCTTCGGGCGGACATACAGCGTGCGTGTACAGGCAGATGCGCAATTCCGCGCCCATGCCGAAGATATCGGCCGCCTGAAGGTCCGCTCGTCCACCGGTCAGATGATCCCGCTTTCCACGCTGTTGAAGGTAGATGCAACGACAGGACCGGAGCGCACAAACCGTTATAACGGCTTCCTTGCAGCCGATATCAACGGCGGTCCGGCACCGGGCTTCTCCTCTGGACAGGCGCAGGCGGCGATCGAGAAAATCCTTGCCGAAAACCTGCCGGCCGGGATCGAATACGAATGGACGGACCTGACTTACCAGCAGATCCTTGCCGGTAATTCCAGCCTCGTGGTCTTCCCGCTGGCGCTGCTGCTCGTCTATCTCGTATTGGCTGCGCAATATGAAAGCCTGACCCTGCCGATCGCGATCATTCTGATCGTTCCGCTCGGCGTTCTCGCCGCATTGACAGGCGTCTGGCTGACGGGAGGGGACAACAACATCTTTACGCAGATCGGCCTTGTCGTCCTTGTCGGACTATCGGCGAAGAACGCGATCCTGATCGTGGAATTCGCCCGCGAGCTGGAATTCGAAGGACGAACGCCGCTTCAGGCCGCAGTCGAGGCAAGTCGCCTGCGCCTCCGCCCGATCCTGATGACCTCACTCGCCTTCATCATGGGCGTGGTGCCTCTGGTCATCTCCACCGGTGCGGGTGCGGAAATGCGCGCGGCCATGGGTGTCGCAGTGTTCTCCGGCATGATCGGGGTGACATTCTTCGGCATCTTCATGACACCGGTATTCTACGTGCTGGTTCGCAAGCTGTCGGGTAACCGTCCTCTCATCCAGCACAAACAGGAAGAACCTGCCAATTCGGACTACAAGCTCGAAAAGGCCGGCTGAGACCTTATCCAATCCACCGCAAACTTCGACGAAAGCCCGCCGCGCATCTCACGATGCGCGGCGTTTTTGTTGGTGGGAACGTCCATGTGCATCGCCTGAAACAGAATCTGTTTCAATGACTTAAGCAGCAAGCACATACATGTTGCGCCGCAATAAAGAAATAACGAATACACTATATCCGCATAAGGCAGCAGATACGTAAAGGAACAATGCTATTTTATGCTTTCCATTTTGTGGTAATTTCAAGAACAGGGTGATTCGGGCTAAATGATTTAGTTCAGGGGTGACATGATGGAGCAGGAATACGAGAACTGGGCGACAACCATTGCCTATTCGATAGTAATGCATGAAGGTCTCGATCTGGCGCTTGCCGCGCAGAATCTGGACAGATGCAAGACCAGAAACAACCGTGAACGGCTGATGGAAGCCATCCGCACATCGCTGCTGGAGGCCCGTTCGCGCAGCCATCTGACGGTAGCGCAGCGGCTCTGAAGTCTGTCGCCGTATCCGATGCTGCCACAGGATCAGATTGGAAGCAGATCGGTCCTTATCGCGGCTTTCAGCGGCAGGTGGTCCGAGGCAATGCGCGCCAGCGCACTGTCATGCGCTTCCACCTGCTCGATCAGCCCTTCGCGGTTGGCGATGATCCTGTCGAGCGCAAGCACCGGCAGGTTGGATGGAAAACTGGGCACTGCCGGCGGCAGGGCGCCGAATGCATCCCTCAGAGTATTGAGCGACGAGCCATTGCCGAGACGCCATTCGTTCAGGTCTCCCATGAGGATGGTCGCGCATTCGTTTCGCGCTTCCAGAAGACCGATAAGCGCCTTCGCCTGCTGGGCACGGGAATGCCTCAAAAGACCGAAATGCGCGGCGATTATTCGCAGTGCGCCACCGCTTTTCAAATCCAGTTCCACCACCAGCGCGCCGCGTGGCTCCAGCCCTGGCAATTTCAGCGTATGAACATCCCGCACCGCACCTTCCTTGAACAACAGGACATTGCCGTGCCATCCATGCGCCTTCACACCCGCCAGAACAGGCACGGGGACAAGCCCGCTTTCCCGCTCCAGCCGGGCAAGATCGAGCAGGCCCGTGCGCTCGCCGAAACGGCTGTCCGCCTCCTGTAGCGCGATGATATCCGCGCCGATTTCCTGAATAACGCGGCTGGTGCGATCAGGATCGAACCTGCGGTCGCGGCCGACGCATTTATGGACGTTGTAGGACGCGATGACCGGAAAGGAGTGATCTCTCTCCACCTGCCCGGCATTCTTCCGTTGGTGGCGGTCGCGCAGCGACTGCATGACGAAGGCGGGCAGGCTGCTGTTTTTCGCCAGTGCCGTTTTTCCACGCTCCAGCAAACTGTTTTTCTTCACGCTGCGACGCCTCCGATGCGCAAATTAAAAGTTTTAGAGCGTTTCCGACGCATGGCGCTCTAAAGATACGGCGAAGCGAGCCACAGGACGCGCTCCACAAAACGGACAACGAATGGCCGCGCATTCAGTTCGCTCAGTCGCACGGGTAAAGCGGTTGCCCGTGCTTCCCGGATGCGGTTTCCGATGGTCGCGGCGAATTCCTCATCCATAACTTCCAGATCGACTTCGAAGTTCAGCCGCAATGAACGAGGGTCCAGGTTGGAAGAACCGATGTAGCTCCAGCGCTCGTCGATCACCAGAAGCTTGGAATGATTGAAGGGCCCTGTCGCCCGCCAGATGCGGCAGTAATTCTTCAACATCTGGTCGAATTGCGCCGTCATCGCCCTGTCCACAAGCACCAGATTGTTGCTTTGCGGCACGATGATATCCACCACGACTCCCCGCCTCGCTGCGGTAATGAGCGCTGAAATAAGCTCCCGATCGGGGAGAAAATAGGGCGACATGACGAGAATGGAGGAGCGGGCGACGGAAAACGCCCCCATCAGCATCTTGTGATTGGTCTCTATGCTCTTATCCGGCCCCGAGGAGGAAACGCGCGCAACGATCTGTGAACCCGGCACACCATCGGGAATGGCGATATCCCAGACCGGCGTGTGCAGAAGCTCCCCCGTCGTGAACCTCCAGTCCTCCGCCGCAATGGAGAAAAAATCAGAGACAACCGGCCCGCTGATCTTGAAATGAGTGTCGTGCGCCTGTTTTTCGCCGCCGAATTCAAGGGTGAAGCCCTCGCGGATATTCATGCCGCCGCTAAAGGCGAGGCGCCCGTCCACCACCAGGATCTTGCGGTGGGTGCGCAGATTGGCATAGGGCAGCCGCAGCCCCATGATGACATTGCCGTTGAACACATCGGCAACGATGCCTTTTTCCCGGAGCGTTGGCAGGATGCTCGGCACGGAATAACGGGCGCCCACGGCATCCACCAGCACCCGCACCTCCACGCCCCGGAACTTCGCCCTTTCGAGCGCGGCGACAAAACGGGCGCCGATCCTGTCATTGTCGAAAATATATGTTTCGAGGATGATCGACCGCTTCGCCTCGCCTATCGCTTCAAGCATGGCGGCATAGGCCACGTCGCCGGTGACAAGCGGCTCGATGCGGTTACCGGTCGTCAGTGCGTGGCGCGTCACCCGGTCGCCGAGCGTCTTCATCGCCTCGAAACGGCGTCCGAACCGCGCGGCAATCACCTCGCCGCTCGCATCCAGGCGCGCCACGCGATCCATGATCTCGTCCTGCATGAAAGACCGCTGCTGCCTGATACTGGACCGGCGAATCCGGTTGATGCCGGCAATCGCATAAATGACTGCACCGACGATCGGCGACAGAACGATGACGCCCACCCAGCCAAGCGCGGAGCGGACCTCTTCCTTCGTCATCGTGGCATGTACGGCCGCCACGGTTCCCATCAAAATGGAAAGAGCGGCAAGGATATGAGGCCAATAGGCGATGACGAGATCGAGCATGATGCAACTATAGGGCATCGTGCCGAAAAGTGTACCGCGGTTTTGGGAAAACCCGATGCGTAAACAAAAAGGTAGGGCAGCTCGCCGATACCGCAATACCGGACCGGCACCGGAAAGGCCAAGAAGACCGGACGCCCATCGTTTTACGGGATAGACCCTTGCGGGATTAACGGTGGAAAGTGACGATGCGATATGTCATGAGAGCGCATCTTGATCTGTGAGCAGGGGCACTTGCGGGCTTCTGTGGCGTTTGAAAGCAAGAAGGCCGTGATGCAGGAAAATACCCAGGGCGCCGTCATCGTCATTTCCAGCCACGTCATGCGTGGATCGGTCGGCAACCGTGCCGCAGTCTTCGCGCTGGAGACCCTTGGCTATCCGGTATGGGCGGTGCCCACAATCGTTTTGCCCTGGCACCCCGGCCATGGCCCGTCCACCCGGATGCGCTTTCAGGACGACGACTTCGACAAGGCCATGACCGACCTCGAAAACGCCAAATGGATCGGCGAGGTCAAGGCTGTCCTGACCGGTTATTTCGGCAGCGCGGCGCAGGTGCGCTCCGTCGCAAGGCTGATCCGCAATCTCAAGGAAAAGAACCCGTCGCTGATTTATGCCTGTGACCCGGTCATGGGCGATCTGGGCGGACTCTACATTCCCCTTGAGACTGCCGAAGCCATCCGCGATCACCTCATTCCGCTTGCCACCGTCGCCACGCCAAACCGTTATGAACTGGCCTGGATGAGCGGCGCCGAGCTTGAGACCAACAATGCCATCATGGATGCCGCGCTCGCACTCGGCCCGCCGAAAATGCTGGTCACCTCAGCCGTGTCGATGATGGCGGGCGGCACGGGAAACCTCTATTTGAGCGGCCGGCACGCGCTGATGGCGGAACACCGCGCCATAGAAGACGCACCGAACGGTCTCGGAGACCTGATGGCGGCGCTGTTCCTTGCCCGGCTGCTGGAAGGTATGGACGACGAGAAGGCGCTGCAACTGGCCACCGCCAGCGTGTTCGAAATTCTGGCGCGAACCAAAAAACGCGACATGAACGAATTGACGCTGGAGACGGATTCTTCAAGTCTCTCCACACCCATGGCGATGGTGCAGATGCGCCATCTCTTGCATCCTTCGCGCAGCAAGCGCAAATAGCGGCTAAAGGATTGGTCTTCAACGCACCGAGTTCTTCTCTTGATCTTGGTCCAAGCACAACGGTACTGCGATAGATGAAAGATTTTCCGGAAAACCTTCTCAACGGCTACAAGAACTTCATGAGCGGCCGCTATGCCGACGAGCGCGAAAGATACCGCGTTCTGGCTGATACCGGACAGAAACCGCAGACCCTGTTCATTGCCTGTTGTGACTCCCGTTCGGCGCCGGAAACGATTTTCGACTGCGGACCGGGAGAACTTTTCGTCGTGCGGAACGTCGCCAACATGGTGCCGCCCTTTGAGCCTGACGGTCAGTACCACGCCACATCGGCCGCCATCGAATATGCCGTGCAGGTTCTGAAGGTGAAGGACATCGTCGTCATGGGCCATGGCCGCTGCGGCGGCATTCAGGCCGCACTCGACCCCAATCTTGAACCTCTGTCACCCGGCGACTTCATCGGCAAATGGATGAACATGGTGAAATCCGCCGCCGAGCAGATCCAGAGCAACGACGTCATGACCGCTTCCGAGCGCCAGACGGCGCTGGAGCGCGTTTCCATTCGCAACTCCATCGCCAACCTTCGCGGCTTCCCCTTCGTCAAGGCGCAGGAAACCGCCGGCAAGGTGAAGCTGCATGGCGCCTGGTTCGATATCTCCACCGGCGAATTGTGGGTGATGGACGGCAAAACGGGCGACTTTCGCCGCCCGGACCTGTGATTGTCGAAACCTTCTCAAAGCTTCGTCACCCCGGACGTGATCCGGGGCTAAGCGCGATCAAGTCTTTGATTGCTTAGGATTTTTTTCACGGCGCAGACGCGCCGTGACTGGATGCCGGAACTAGTCCGGCATCACGGAAGTGGACGTTCCAATTGGGATAAAGCGGCCTTATTGGCCGTCAATCGCCTTGCCGATAAACGCAATCGCCTGCTGATAAACGCTTGCAGCGTTCCAGCCCTGAATGGCCGCGTAATTCGTCTGCCCCTGCTGATAACCCGCGCCGCGCTGCCAGCCGTGGCCGACAAGGAAGTTGGCCGTGGAGGCGAGCGCATCGGCGCGCGAACCGACGAGATCGATGCGTCCGTCGCGGTCGAAATCCACGCCGTAGCGCACAACGTTCAACGGCAGGAACTGCGTCTGGCCGATTTCGCCATGGGCAGCACCCTTGGCGTTAACGTTCAGCGAACCGCTGCCGACGAGCTTCAGGGCCGCATAAAGCTGCTCGGTAAAATAATCCGAACGGCGGCAGTCGAAAGAAAGCGTCGCCACGGCGGACAGCGTGTGCTGGTTGCCCATGAAGCCGCCAAATCCGGTTTCCATGCCCCAGATGGCCAGAAGCGGGCCGGCCGGCACACCATAGGCCTTTTCAATCGAGGCGAAGAGAGCCGCATTGTTCTTCTTCATGGTCTTGCCGCGCGAGATGATCGTCTGGCCGCCACGCTTCTGCATGAACTGGTCGAAGGACAGCTTGAAGCTGTGCTGGCCGCGATCGGCGCGGATGGTCGCCTGATTGTAGGAGACGCCGGAGAAGGCACGATCAAGCACCGAGGCGCTGACACCGCGGCTCGCCGCTTCCTGCTTGAAGGCACCGACCCAGGCGTCGAACCCTGCCGAAGTGTTGCCGCATTGCGCAGCCACAACCGGCGTCGCCGCCAAAACCGAGACCATGGCCACACCAGCCAGAATTGCCTTCATTGCCCGCATCAAAATCTGCCTTCGATATCCTTTGGGGAATTTATCCCGAGAACCAAAACGTCGCTGCTGTATGGGCTCGGGTGCCAAATTGCTTTTTGGCCGCCTAAATTGCCTTTTGGCAGCAAGGCCTGCAAATAAACTGGCCGTGATGATAGCCAATTGGAAAACCCGCCTGCCCCACACAGAACAGACGGGTTATACTTAACGAACCTTAAAAAATCGTATCAAGCCGCCGCCTTGCGGGGCTTGATGAGACCACGATTGACCAGAAGTTCGGCGATCTGGATGGCATTGAGGGCAGCGCCCTTGCGCAGATTGTCCGAAACAACCCAGATATTGAGGCCGTTTTCAACCGTCGCATCCTCACGGATACGCGAAATATAGGTCGCATCCTCGCCGGCGGATTCAACCGGGGTGATGTAGCCGCCATCTTCATGCTTGTCGATCACAAGGCAACCCGGCGCTTCGCGCAGGATGTCACGCGCCTGATCGGCGGTGATCTCGTTTTCGAACTCGATGTTGACCGATTCCGAATGACCGATGAAAACAGGAACGCGCACGGCCGTGCAGGTTACCTTGATCTTCGGATCGAGCATCTTCTTGGTTTCGGCCAGAACCTTCCATTCTTCCTTGGTATAGCCGTCTTCCATGAAGACGTCGATATGCGGGATGACGTTGAAGGCGATGCGCTTGGTGAACTTCTTCGTTTCGACCGGATCGGCTACGAAGACGGCGCGTGTCTGCTGGAACAGTTCGTCCATGCCTTCCTTGCCAGCGCCCGAAACGGACTGGTAGGTGGAGACAACGACGCGCTTGATCTTGGCAAAGTCATGCAGCGGCTTCAGCGCGACAACGAGCTGGGCCGTGGAGCAATTCGGATTGGCGATGATGTTCTTGCGGGTGAAGCCCGAGATCGCGTCGGCATTGACTTCCGGAACGATCAGCGGAACGTCCTGGTCGTAGCGCCATGCAGACGAGTTATCGATGACGACGCAACCCTGCTGGCCGATCTTCGGCGACCACTTCTTGGAAATCTCGCCGCCGGCCGACATCAGGCAAATATCCGTGTCGGAAAAATCGTAGTTTTCGAGGTTGGAAACCTTCAGCGTGCGGTCGCCATAGGAGACTTCCGTGCCCTGCGAGCGGGAGGAAGCGAGCGGCACGACTTCATCTGCCGGAAAACCACGTTCGGCCAGGATGTTGAGCATTTCGCGACCGACATTGCCGGTGGCGCCTACAATTGCAACTTTGAAACCCATGATCAAGCTCTCTTTCTGTCTCTCCTCTTTTGGGTGAGGTGGGGAACCCGCATCGCATTGCGGCTTCCTCGATCCCCAGCCAAACCGGGGAGAGAGCGGTGGCCAGAGACGTCAGACGGTTTTAATCGTCGTTTTGGCCGTAATTCGGATAGAATAAGAAAGACGCGGATCATCGCCGGCGGATTGTGCCGGTCCTTCCATGACAATCATGTCTGCAACATGCCTGCGCAAGGTGATGCTCCTTCTTCGCGAGAAGCTATTAGAAGGTTTGGTGTTCGTGTCAAGAAAAAAGGCACGTTGCGAGCGACCCGGCGCACAAGCGCAAATGCCACCTCGCGACATTTTTGCACGTTATGCATTAGACTAAAGTCATAATCCGAAAGCATCGCTCTCATTGGGGTTAATTTTCTGTCACTCTAACATTACGCGCATTGCACCCTTACGGGGGAGTCCGGAGGAGAGACAGGGCTCTGCAATGCGCTCATTTGACATCTGTGGAGGACAGACAATGGCAAACGTAGCAGCCGTGAGCGGCGCCGCCCGTCCCATGACGGGTGAGGAGAAGAAGGTGATTTTCGCCTCTTCTCTCGGAACAGTCTTCGAATGGTACGATTTTTATCTGTACGGCTCGCTCGCGATCTATATCGGCGCGAACTTCTTCAGCCAATATCCGGAAACGACACGTAACATCTTCGCGCTTCTGGCATTTGCCGCCGGCTTCCTCGTGCGCCCCTTTGGCGCCCTGGTGTTCGGCCGTCTCGGCGACATTGTCGGCCGTAAATACACCTTCCTGATCACCATTCTCATCATGGGCGTTTCGACATTCCTCGTCGGCGTCCTGCCCGGTGCATCGCAGATCGGCATCGCAGCCCCGATCATCCTGATCATCCTGCGCATGCTTCAGGGTCTGGCACTTGGCGGCGAATATGGCGGTGCTGCAACTTATGTGGCCGAACACGCGCCCAACGGTCGCAGAGGCTATTACACCTCATGGATCCAGACGACGGCGACGCTCGGCCTCTTCCTGTCGCTGATGGTCATTCTCGGCGTGCAGTTCGCACTCGGCAAGGAAGCCTTCGCCGCCTGGGGCTGGCGTATTCCCTTCCTCGTTTCGGTTCTGCTGCTTGGCGTATCGGTCTGGATTCGTCTGAAAATGAACGAATCTCCTGCCTTCAAGAAGATGAAGGAAGAAGGCAAGACCTCCAAGGCACCACTCAGCGAAGCCTTCGGCCAGTGGAAAAACGCAAAGATCGCCCTGCTTGCCCTCGTCGGCGCCGTCATCGGTCAGGCCGTCGTCTGGTATACGGGCCAGTTCTATGCGCTCTTCTTCCTGCAGAGCATTCTGAAGGTGGACGGCCAGTCGGCCAACATCATGGTCGCGGCGGCCCTCATCCTCGGCACGGGCTTCTTCGTGCTCTTCGGCTGGCTTTCCGACAAGATCGGCCGCAAGCCGATCATCATGGCGGGTCTCGTTCTCGCGATGCTGACCTACTTCCCGCTGTTCAAGGCGCTCACATGGGCGGGCAACCCGGCACTGGCGCAAGCGCAAGCCAGCGTTCGCGCCACCGTGACCGCTGCTCCGGGCGACTGCAAATTCCAGTTCAACCCGACAGGTACGGCGAAATTCACCACATCCTGCGATATCGCCACCTCGTTCCTGACACGCAACTCCGTTCCCTATGACGTCGTTGCTGGAGCGGCTGGAACGCCGGCAAGCGTCAAGATCGGCGACGCCACCATTGCGAGCTACGACGCCATCGCAGCCGGTGCGGATGCTGCCGCAAAAGACAGGGCCTTCCAGAAACAGGTCAACATCGCGCTGCATGACGGCGGCTACCCGCTGGTGCGCGGCGTAGCACAGGTGCCGGACGCAAAACTGGATGCCTTCATTGCCGCCAACCCGGAACTCAACCTCAATGCGGAAGCCGTTCGCGCAGCCGACAAGAAGATGGTGGCGACCGACAAGCTGGTGGCCGACAAGTTGCTGACGCCGGCCGAGACCGCCGGAGCGGCGGAAATGGCCGTCTACAGCATTGCCGGTGGCGGCACCTTCGCCATGGTCGCCGATCCGGCTGCCGTGAACTGGGTCGTCATCATCGCGGTCCTGACCGTCCTCGTGATCTACGTGACGATGGTCTACGGCCCGATTGCGGCCCTGCTGGTCGAACTGTTCCCGACCCGCATCCGCTACTCCGGCATGTCGCTGCCCTACCATATCGGCAACGGCTGGTTCGGCGGCCTGCTGCCCGCCACCGCTTTTGCGATGAGCGCAGCGAAGGGCGATATCTATTACGGCCTCTGGTACCCGATCGTTTTCGCAGGCATCACACTGGTCATCGGCCTGCTGTTCCTGCCGGAAACCAAGGATCGCGACATCCACACCATGGAGTGAGCGGTTTCGCTCCCGACGATAGAAACCCGGCGCTGACGCGCCGGGTTTTTTATTGCCGCAGTACCGCCAGTGCCCGAACTGGCCTTTCGCATGCTGTCAATCCGCCGCAGGTAGAAACCGCCAAAAACAAGACAAAAACGCTCGAAATAGGCTATGACGCCCTATCGTGCGGAAAAGGGAGAGCCATTTTGAAAATCGGGACGCCTAAGGAATTATATGATGGCGAGGCGCGCGTCGGCATGACGCCCGACAGCGCGCAAGGCCTGCAGAAACTCGGATATGATTGCATCCTCGAAACAGGCGCGGGCAAGGCGGCGGGATTTTCCGACGACGCCTATCGCGCAGCCGGTGTCACCATCGTCGATAGCGCCGATGCGCTTTATACAGTTGCCGACATCATCGCCAAGGTTCGTCCGCCGGAAACGTCGGAGATTGATCGCCTGTCTTCGGACAAGACGCTGATCTCGTTCTTCTATCCCGCACAGAACAAGGACCTTCTGGAGCAGGCGAAGGAAAAGGGCGCAAATGTCATCGCCATGGACATGGTGCCGCGCATTTCCCGCGCCCAGAAAATGGACGCGCTGTCCTCCATGGCCAACATCGCCGGTTATCGCGCCGTCATCGAGGCCGGCAATAATTTCGGCCGCTTCTTCACCGGTCAGGTAACTGCCGCCGGCAAGGTGCCGCCCGCCAAGGTGCTGGTCATCGGTGCCGGGGTTGCCGGTCTTGCCGCCATCGGCACGGCAACCTCGCTCGGCGCCATTACCTATGCCTTCGACGTGCGCCCGGAAGTGGCCGAACAGATCGAATCCATGGGCGCCGAATTCGTCTATCTCGATTTCGCCGACCAGAGCCAGGATGGCGCAGCGACCGGCGGTTACGCCGCCCCCTCCTCGCCGGAATTCCGCGAAAAGCAGCTTGAGAAATTCCGCGAGCTGGCACCGCAGATCGATATCGTCATCACCACGGCGCTGATCCCCGGCCGTGACGCCCCGAAGCTGTGGCTGGCCGACATGGTAGCGGCAATGAAGCCGGGTTCGGTCATCATCGATCTCGCCGCCGAGCGCGGCGGCAATTGCGATCTCACGGTGCCCGACCAGCGCGTCGTCTCGGACAATGGCGTCATCGTCATCGGCTATACGGATTTCCCGAGCCGCATGGCCACGCAGGCTTCAACGCTCTATTCCACCAACATCCGTCACATGATGACCGATCTGACGCCCGCAAAGGACGGCAAGGTCGTTCACAACATGGAAGACGACGTCATCCGCGGTGCGACCGTCACCTATCAGGGCGACATCACCTTTCCGCCACCGCCACCGAAGATCCAGGCCATCGCCGCGCAGAAACCCAAGGAACGAGCAAAAGAGCTTACGCCTGAGGAAAAGCACGCCAAGGAACGGGCCGAGTTCAAGGCGCAGACGAAAAGCCAGGTCGGTCTGCTCGTCATCGGTACGGCGGCCCTGCTTCTCGTCGGCCTTTACGCGCCGGCAAGCTTCATGAGCCATTTCATCGTCTTCGTGCTCGCCTGCTTTATCGGCTTCTCCGTCATCTGGAATGTCAGCCACTCGCTGCACACGCCGCTGATGGCGGTGACGAACGCGATTTCCGGCATCGTCATTATCGGCGCGCTGCTGCAGATCGGTTCCGGCAACTGGCTGGTGGTGAT
This sequence comes from Agrobacterium sp. MCAB5, assembly GCF_052114365.1. Classification (NCBI taxonomy): domain Bacteria; kingdom Pseudomonadati; phylum Pseudomonadota; class Alphaproteobacteria; order Hyphomicrobiales; family Rhizobiaceae; genus Agrobacterium; species Agrobacterium sp. MCAB5. Next base: position 80,725 of record NZ_JBFREP010000003.1, on the reverse strand, counting down.
CCTTGCCTCACTTTCCGTCCTGATCGCGACGATCAACATCGTCGGCGGTTTCCTTGTGACACGGCGCATGCTCGCCATGTTCCAGAAGTCCTGAGCCGTGTAGGGGACACATAATGACCATTGGTATCGTTTCCGCGGCCTATGTTGCCGCAGCCGTTCTATTCATCCTCTCCCTCGGTGGTCTTTCCGGGCAGGAAAGCGCCAAGCGCGCCGTCTGGTACGGCATAACAGGCATGGGTCTTGCCATTGTCGCCACGGTCTTCGGACCTGATGTCGGCAACTGGTTCATCGTACTTCTGATGCTGGCGGGTGGCGCCGTTCTCGGCTACTTCGTCGCAAACCGCGTGCAGATGACCGAGATGCCGCAGCTTGTTGCAGCACTTCACTCCTTTGTCGGTCTGGCCGCCGTCTTCATCGGCTTCAACGCCCATATCGAGGAAGCGCATGTCGCCTCGCTCGATGAGACCGCGCGCTCCCTGTTGACAGGCTTTTCCGCCCTCCTCGCCCACAAGACGCCGGTAGAACTGGCAATCATGAAGGTCGAGGTCTTCCTCGGCGTCTTCATCGGCGCCGTCACCTTCACCGGTTCCGTCGTCGCCTTCGGCAAGCTTGCCGGCAAGGTGGACGGCAAGGCGAAGAAGCTTCCGGGCGGACACGTCCTCAATGCCGGTGCCGCGATCCTGTCGCTCGTCCTGCTCATCATGTATTGCAACGGTGCTGGCGCATGGACGCTGGTGCTGATGACGCTTGCCGCCTTCTTCATCGGCTATCACCTGATCATGGGTATCGGCGGCGCAGACATGCCTGTCGTCGTCTCGATGCTGAACAGCTATTCCGGCTGGGCGGCGGCGGCCATCGGCTTCACGCTCGGCAACGATCTCCTGATCGTTACCGGTGCGCTTGTCGGCTCCTCGGGTGCGATCCTGTCCTACATCATGTGCAAGGCCATGAACCGCTCCTTCATCTCGGTCATCCTCGGCGGCTTCGGCGGCACGACGGGCCCGGCGATGGAAATCGAGGGCGAGCAGGTGGCAATCGATGCCGAAGGCGTGGCATCAGCGCTGAACGACGCTGACAGCGTCATCATCGTGCCCGGTTACGGCATGGCGGTGGCACAGGCACAACAGGCCGTTTCCGAACTGACCCGCAAGCTGCGCGCCGACGGCAAGACCGTGCGTTTCGCCATCCACCCGGTTGCGGGTCGTCTTCCCGGTCACATGAACGTGCTGCTCGCCGAAGCAAAGGTGCCCTACGACATCGTGCTGGAAATGGACGAGATCAACGACGATTTCCCCAATACCGACGTCGTCATCGTCATCGGCTCCAACGACATCGTCAACCCGGCGGCACAGGACGATCCCAACTCGCCCATCGCCGGCATGCCGGTTCTGGAAGTATGGAAATCCAAGCTGGTCATCGTTTCCAAGCGCGGCCAGGGCACGGGCTATTCCGGCATCGAGAACCCGCTGTTCTACAAGGACAACACCCGCATGTTCTACGGCGATGCGAAGAAGTCGATCAACGATCTTTTGCCGCTGATCAAGTAATGAAAAAGGGCGTTTCCGGGAGACCGGAAACGCCCTTCTTACTGACGTGAAAAGAAAGCTCCGCCGTCATCCTCGGGCTTGTCCCGGTTGCAGATCCTCGGGACAAGCCCGAGGATGACGGCGCGCAAATAGCTGATCGTGAGTTAAGGGTATCAACCGGCCCCAGAGACCGCTCTCAAAGCACCCGGTAACGCCGGTTGAAATACATCAGTGCTTCGTCGCCCTCATTGATCTTCATATCGACGACATCGCAGATCAGGATATCGTGCGTGCCGCCATCATGTGCCTCGCGAATGCGGCAATCGAAGGAGACCAGTGCGTCTTCCAGAACTGGAGCGCCGGTTTCGAGCACGCCCCAGCTTCCGGCAGCGAAACGTTCTTCCGCCGGTGTCTTGCCGCCGAACAGGGTGCTTAGTACCTCGTGCCTCGAAGCAAGCGTGTTGACGCAGATGACGCCATTGCCCTTCACCACATTATAAGCGGAAGAGCCGCGGTTGAGGCAGACGAGAAGCGTGGGCGGATTGTCGGAAACGCTGCAAACGGCCGTCGCTGCAAATCCCGCACGGCCTGCCGCACCGTCCGTGGTGACGATGTTGACTGCCGCACCGAGCCGCGCCATGGCGTTTCTATAATCGAGGCTGCGTTCCTGTGCAGTCTTCGTCTCCATTTCCGCTTCCTTTTCAAGAGACATCATCCGCATCTAAACCATCCTTCCTTAACAGGCCCTCAAGCCAGAACACAGGCGTCTTCGAACGCAAGTCGCGGCAGGCGGCCGAACAGCTTCGACGGATCGCCGTAACCAAGATTGATGAGGAAATTGGATTTCCACGTCGTACCCGCAAAAAATGCGGCATCCACCTTGCCCTTGTCGAAACCGGACATGGCTCCGGTATCAAGCCCGAGCGCGCGGGCGGCAAGAATGAGATAACCGGCTTGCAGCGTGGCATTGCGGAATGCCGTTTCCTCGGCTATCGCCGCACTGGAGGTGAACCAGGAACGCGCATCGGCATGGGGAAACAGCATCGGCAGCTTCTCGTAAAATTCGCTGTCGATGGCAGCGATGACCGTGACGGGTGCTGCCATGGTCTTTTCCAGATTGCCCGAAGAAAGCGCCGGCCTCAATTTTTCCTTGGCTTCCAGGCTGCGCACGAACACGAAACGCGCCGGCGAGCAATTGGCCGAGGTCGGCCCCATCTTCGTCAGGTCATAAAGCGCTGTCAGCGTCTCATCCCCGATTGGCTTGTCCGTCCAGCCATTGTGGGTGCGTGCCTCGGTGAAAAGTGTTGCCAATGCAGCGTCGTCCAATGCTCTCGTCATTTTACTCTCAAATCCCGTCAGAATGTTTGTGTTGCCGGTAGCAGAAACTGCAAAAGCCGCGCGTTGAAAAGGTCAGAATCGGTGATATTGACCGCATGCGCTCCGAAATCGAGAAGGCAAAGCTCGCTTTGCGGCAAACCCTCCACAAGACGCAGCGACCGGGTATAGGGCACCAGAAGATCGTCCCTGGTTGCCACTACCAGAACCGGATTGCCGATCTCGCCGAGGTGCGCGTCGATATCAAAGGCCCGGAGCGCCGCGATGCGCCGAAGCACATTCGCCCTGCCCTGAAAATGCGCGACGCCATGCGCATCGTCACGTGCCAGCCGCTCCTGATGCTCTGACATCCAGGCCGCCGGATAAAGAAACAGCGGCTGGGCTTTCACGAAAGCCTCGACACCGGATTTTTCCAGAAGCTCGATCCGCACATCGAAGCAGCGCCCGGAATGCGGATCGGCCTTGCTCCAGGCATTGATAAGAACAAGCCTTTCGATGAGGCCGGGCTTGCGAAGCGCGATATCGAGTCCGATCAGACCGCCAAGCGCATGGCCCATGAAGTGAAATTTTTCGAGGTTCAGCGCCGAGACGATCTCAAGCACATCATCGGCCATCGCCGATATGCCGCCATCTGCCGGCACCTCGCCGCCGGTCCGGCCAGTTCCGCGATGGTCATAGGTAACGATCCGGAAATGGCTGGAAAGGGCCTCGATCTGCGGCGCCCAATAGGCGCCCGATCCACCCAGCCCCGATGACAGCAGGATAGTGGGCGCCTCAGGCTCGGCCCGGCCATGAACCTCGAAATGCATCATTTTGCCGTTTCGCCTTACTTGCCGATATGTGCGACGGTGGCGATTTCCACCAGTGCATCAGGCTTTACGAGGCCGCACTGGATGCAATAACGCGCGGGCTTGTCGCCGGGGAAATATTCGGCATAGACTGTGTTTACGGCCTGATAATTCGCCCAGTCGGTGATGAAGATGTGGTTCATCGTCACGTCCTCCATCGTGCCGCCGGCGGTCTCAATAACGGATTTGATGGTTTCCAGAACATGGCGTGTCTGGGCGCTGGCATCGCCCACATGCACGACATTATTGTCCTTGTCGAATGGCAGCGTACCGGAAACGTAAACCACGCCATCGGCAAGGGTTCCCGGCGAAAAAGGGGCGATGGGTTTGCTTGTACCGGCAGGCACGACGATCTTCTTCGGCATTTCATTCTCCTCTTTGTGTTTGGGGATCAATCCCTGACGGGTGCGGCCTGCGAGATGACGCCGCAGAAATCATTGACGGTCGCCACCCAGCCGAAAAATTTCTCGACATTGTAGACCGTCGCCTGCTGGATATAGTCCGGGCCCAAATGATGCGTCGCATCCTCCAGCATCACCCCGAAATATTCGAGATGGAAAGCGTCGCGCAGCGAGCTTTCGACGCAGACATTGGTGGCGATGCCGACGAACACCAGATTGCGGATGCCGCGGGCACGCAGAACGCTGTCCATATTGGTGTTAAAGAAGCCGCTATAACGCGTCTTCGGCACCAAGATATCGCCGGGCTGCGGCTGCAACTCATCAACGATGGCATAGTCCCATGTGCCCTTGGCCAACAGCTGGCCCTGCAATTCAGGCCTTTTGCGCATTGTTTTCAGCGCGTTGGACTTGTGCCAGTTGGGCGAACCCGGCCCACCGGCCTCGACATAATCCTTGTCCCAGCCATTCTGAAAATAAATGACCTGAACACCTGCCGCCCGCGCTGCATCCAGCGTCTTCTTGATGTTGGCGATGGTGCCCTTGGCGCCGGAAATATCGAACCCGGCAAGATCGACATAACCGCCCTCGGTCGAATAGGCGTTCTGCATGTCGACCACGACAACGGCGGTCTCGCTGGGCTTGAGGGTAATCGGCTCCGGCCTTGCGGGAAGTGTGACACTTTCCGAACGGCTTTCCGGCCCCTTGTAACCCGCCACGACGGCTTCACTCATTCCGCTGCCTCCAGTTCGGCCAGCACATGCTGGCGGCTCTTCATCAGCGGTTGTACATATTTGCCGAATTTTTCGACGCCTTCGAGAAAATCGTCAAAGGTCAGCATCACGCCGCCCGTTCCCGGCACTTCGCTCATTTCATCCAGCATCGCCGCTACTTCCTCATAGGAGCCAATCAGCGTTCCCATGTTGATATTGACCGCCGAGACGGGATTGGACATGTGCCGGACATTGGTGTCGGAGCCGGACTTGGTGTCGACAGAACTCTGCAGGCCGAGCCACTTGATCGCGTCTTCATCCGCGCCCGCCTTGTAATGCTCCCACTTCGCCCAGGCATCCTCGGATTTTTCTTCCGCGAGGATCATGGTCAGCACGACGGATTTAACCTCGCGACCCGACTTTTCCGTTGCCGCCAGAAGTCGCTCATTGGTGGGTGCAAAAGCCTTTGGCGTATTGACGCCGACGCCGAAGCAGAAGCTGTAATCGGCGAATTTGGCAGAGAACGCCATGCCGGAATTGGAGGAACCGGCGCAGATGAGCTTCACATCCCCCTGCGGCACCGGCTTCATGCGGCAATCATCCATCTGAAAGAACTTGCCCTTGAAGTCCGACTGCCCTTCCGTCAGCAACTCTTTCAGCACGGAGGTATATTCGCCGAGATATTCATAGCGATCACCGAAATAATCGTCGCCCGGCCAAAGGCCCATCTGGCTGTATTCAGGACGCTGCCAGCCGGTAATAAGGTTGATGCCGAAACGCCCGCCGGAAATGGAATCGATCGTCGTCGCCATGCGCGCAACGATGGCCGGCGGCATGACAAGCGTGGCGGCGGTGCCGAACAGCTTGATCTTGGAGGTCACGGCGGCGAGGCCCGCCATCAGGGTGAAGGATTCCAGATTATAGTCCCAGAACTCGGTCTTGCCGCCAAAGCCGCGCAGCTTGATCATCGACAGTGCGAAATCGAAGCCGTACTTTTCCGCCTTCAGCGTGATTTCCTTGTTCAGGTCGAAGCTTGGCTTGTATTGCGGCGCGTTCTCGGAAAGGAGCCACCCATTATTCCCGATCGGTATAAAAACACCAACTTCCATCTTGCTGTTCCCTTTTTTGGCATCAGGCGTTTTCCTGATTTGAAGAAAGAGTAGCAGGTTCCGTGCCAGACGAAAAAAAATAATTTTATCAATTGGATAATTTTTTGGAGGCGAATTTCTTTTTACCAAAAGATAAAATTTTTATCATTTGGTAAATTAACATGCCTGTTTATTCGGCAAATATCGAACGCAATGTGCGGGAAATGAGTAGCTCTCACAATGGTTCTGAAGCGTTGCACGACAGCCGAAAACCACTCCTCCGTCACGCCGGACTTGATCCTGTATCCAGCCGCGGCCCGTCCGCGCCGCCAATAGAGCCCCGCGCGATCAAGCACTTGATCGCACTAGACCCCGGACCAAGCCCGGGGTGACGGCGTGGGGCGCTAAGACGAGGTCAGCACGAATGTGCAACGAGGCATTTCAAGCGCTGTGAAGACAACCAGCGACAAGCTATGCCAAAACCTCAACCGAGGCGTTGCTGCGCGTAGGCATGCACGGCCCTGAAGGCGGCTTCGGCGCCGGCGACGACCCGCTCCTCTTCTTCGATGGTCAGTGAAATTTCATCGAGCGCGGCCGTAAAGGTACGCCAATGCAGGCCGCGCCCTTCCGGAGCGCCGGCCAGATGGCGCGCGCCGAATTCTTCGGTGAGGCCAAGCTTGGCTGCGTCTTTCAGGAGGAAAGCCGCGCCGAGGTTCGAGCCTTCGACCACATAAAGCCAGCCCATGGCCTCAGGTAGATCGAACGGCGTTTCGCTGGTAAAGCGCGGCTCGTTTGTTTCAGGAATGGCGTGTCCCAGATCGGCAAGGTCCTGCTCTATCATGGAGAGACGGCGACGACCCTTAAGATCAGGCAGCAGGCCATCAAGCGTTTCATTGGAGAAAAACGCATCGAGGTCGCGATGGAAAAGATATTGCGTTTCCACGAATTTGCCGAAGTTCTCCCGGCTCTCGAACGGCTTCGCTGCCATGATGAAGGTATCGAGACCACCATGCGCGCCACGCGTGGCAGCCCTCAGGCGCTTCACGCGGCTCTGCTCGATCTCTTCCACAGGCGCTGATTGCTCCACAATGGTCATGACGCTTCCCTTTATCCCATATTCAGATTGCCTGATAAAAATCTTTACTTAAACAGTCAAATTTATTTTAGCATTTTTCCTGTGCATCGCTAAAAAATGGCATTCGCGTAAACCGGTGTAAACACTCCATGCCTCACCGGGCGCAACACAGATCCTGAGGCAGCTATAGAAGCCAATTCCCCCCTTTCCAGCCTCCCGAACAATCATTCTGTAATTACCGCTTTACAACTAACATGTCAGTGTGCCATCAATCTGCAGCCATCTTGGAGGAGCATCTTAATTGACCCAGAAATTCGGCCTTTCGGCAGCACTGACGACCCCTTTCAAAACTGACGGAACCGTCGATACAGACGCCATGATCGCGCATGCCCGCCGTTGCCTTGCAAATGGTTGCGACAGCGTGACACTCTTCGGCACCACCGGCGAGGGATGCTCCGTCGGCAGCCGCGAACGGCAGGTCATTCTCTCCCGCTTCATTGAGGCGGGCATTGCGCCTTCCCGTCTGGTCACCGGCGTTCTCGTGGATTCCATCGAGGATGCGGCCGACCAATCCGCCGAGGCCCTAAACGCAGGTGCCCGCAATATTCTTCTGGCCCCACCATCCTATTTCAAGAATGTCAGCGATGACGGCCTGTTTGCCTGGTTCTCGGCGGTTTTCCAAAAGATCGGCAAGGGCGCGCGCGACATTCTCGTCTATAACATCCCTTCCGTGACCATGGTAACACTGTCGGTCGAACTGGTGGGGCGGCTGAGACAAGCGTTTCCGGGCATCGTCACCGGCGTGAAGGACTCCTCAGGCAACTGGAGCCACACAGAGCGCCTGCTGAAAGAACACGGCGATCTCGCCATTCTGATCGGCGATGAGCGTGATCTGGCCAAGGGCGTTCGCCTGGGCGGTCAGGGAGCCATCTCCGGCGTTGCCAATTTCCTGACGCAGGAAGTCCGCGCCATGGCCGTTGACGGCAAGGACGATGCGCGCATCGTTGATCTTGTTGTGGAACTTCTGAAATTTCCGGTTACGCCCGCCGTCAAGGTGCTGGTATCACACACGACAGGGGAAAATATCTGGTCTGACGTGCGCGCGCCGCTCGTTGCCATTTCACCGGAGGGCCGGCGGCAGATCGAAGGCGCATTCGACGCGCTGTTTCGCAAACAGGCCGCCTGAACAGACCTTGAAAGGTTGAGCATGGACGATACCGGCGAACAGACATTGCGGGAACGGGCGTATGAAAGCTTTACGCATCACCTTCTCTCGCGCGACGTTCGCCCTGGGCAATTCATCTCGCAACGCCGCCTCGTGGAATTGACGGGTCTGCCGCTGGGCGCGATCCGGGAAGCAATTCCACGGCTGGAGGCGGAAGGTCTGATCAAGACCGTGCCGCAGCGGGGATTGCAGGTCGCCCATATCGACATCAACCTCATCCGCGAGGCGTTCCAGTTCCGGATCTTTCTCGAGAAGGAGGCCGTGGCGCTCTTTACGCGTTCGGCCTCGGACGAGACCATCGCCAAGCTGTTGAAACAGCACCGCGATATCGTCGAGGCGACGGAAAACGGTGGGGAATCGCCGGAGCTGGACCAGCACGCGCAGCAGGTGGACTGGGGCATGCACGACGCCTTCATCGATAGTCTCGGCAATTCGATCATCTCGAACGCCTACAGGGTCAATTCCATCAAGATGCGCCTCATCAATCAGGAGCGCTTTCGCATCGCAGGCCATGTCAAATCGGTGATGAAAGAACACCTCGCCATTCTCGAAGCCATTGAGAAGCGATCTGTCGAAGACGCCGTGGAGCGGCTGACCGCCCATATCCGCAACGCAAGGGACAGGGCGCTGGCAGTATAGGGCAATTCCGGTAGGGCAGAAGAAAGGTCCCGGCCGGAATTGCATGAAAATAAGCAACAAGCCGGAGGTGAGGAGAATTTCCGGCTAACTGGAGGAGAACTGACATGAGGCATTCATTGCTCAACCCCACGCGTCGCGCCTTTCTGGCAGGCACGGCAGCGATCGGTGGCAGCGCGGTGCTCGGCATCCGCCCCGCATCGGCGGCGGTGAACTGGAAAAAACACGCCGGCACCACGCTTGAAGTCAACCTGGTCAAAAGCCCGCGCAGCGAAACGCTGATCAAATATCTGGGCGAATTCGAGGAACTGACCGGCATCAAGGTCAATGCCGAAGCAACGCCTGAACAGCAGCAGCGCCAGAAGGTGGTAATCGAGCTTTCCTCCGGCAAGCCGAGCTTCGACGTCGTTCATCTGAGCTACCACGTGCAGAAGAGACAGTTCGAAAAAGGCAAGTGGCTGGCCGATATCAGCGGCTTCCTGAAGGACCCGTCGCTGACCGATCCGTCCCTCGTCGAAAAGGATTTCGCCGAAGCCGGCATGCTGTTTGCCAAGGATAGCGACGGCGTGCTGCGCTCGCTGCCCTTCTCGGTGGATTACTGGATCGTCTACTGGAACAAGGAACTCTTCGAAGCCAAGGGCCTGAAATACCCTGAGACCTTCGAGGAACTGGTGACGGCAGCGGAAAAGATCACCGATCCCGCAACCAACACCTACGGTTTCGTCGCCCGCGGCCTGAAGAACGCCAACACCCCGGTCTGGACTTCGTTGATGCTGGGTTACGGCGCAAAGCCGATCGGCGCGGACGGAAAGGTCGACACCGAATCCAAGGAAGCGGTCGAGGCCGCGAAACTCTATCAACGCTTGATGACCAAAGCCGCCCCTCCCGGCGTTTCCGGCTTCAACTGGGCCGAAGCGCAGTCTGCCTTCCTTCAGGGCAAGATCGGCATGTGGTTCGATGGCGTCGGTTTTGCACCGCCGATCGAAAACCCGGAAAAATCCCGCGTTGTCGGCAAGGTCGGTTACGGTGTCATGCCGAAGGGCCCGGCAGTACAGGCGGCCGGCACCTTCGGCGATGGCCTTGGTGTCGTCGAAGCCAGCAGCAAGAAGGAAGCGGCCTACCTCTTCTGCCAATGGGCGATCTCGCACGACATGGGCGCGCGCCTGTTGCAGGCGGGTGCAGGCGTTCCGTTCCGCCAGTCCATCCTCGAAGACCAGAAGGTGCGTGAGGGCGTGAAGATGCCGGCCGCCTGGCTGGATGCGGTCGTCGGTTCCGGCAAGGTCTCGCAGCTTGCCCTACCGGTCATCATTCCGGTCACGGAATTCCGCGACATCTACGGCGTCGGCCTCACCAACATGATCGGCGGCGCGGACCCGGCAGCTGAGCTGAAAAAAGCGACGGAACAGTTCGCACCCGTTCTGGCGCGTAGCGAGGGATAATGGCCTCCGTGAGCATCGAAAACACCAAAACAGGCGTCAGCCGGAAAGAAGGGAGCAGGCCCGCAAGGCTTGCTCCCAACTACTGGCCTTTCGTCATACCGGCACTTGTCGTCATCTCGGCGGTTATCGTTTTTCCGTGGGTCTTCACCCTGTGGATGAGCGTCCATCGCTGGACGCTCGGACAGGAGCAGAGCTTTATCGGTTTCGATAACTATATAAGGCTCGCAAGCGACGTGAGGTTCTGGGAATCGCTCTGGCACACCCTCATCTATACCGTGCTGTCGGTCGTCGCTCCGCTGTTTCTGGGAACATTGGCGGCGCTGGTTTTCGATGCGCAGTTTCCGCTGCGCGGTCTTCTGCGCGGCGTGTTCGTGATGCCGATGATGGCGACCCCGGTCGCCATCGCGCTCGTCTGGACCATGATGTTCCACCCGCAGCTCGGCGTTCTGAACTATCTCTTGTCCTTCATCCATATCGGACCGCTGGAATGGATCTACAACCAGTCCACCGTCATCCCCTCGCTGGTGCTGGTGGAAACCTGGCAATGGACGCCGCTCGTCATGCTGATCGTGCTCGGCGGACTGGCTGCAGTACCCCGCGAACCCTATGAGAGCGCCGAAATCGACGGTGCCAACGCCTGGCAGAAGTTTCGTTACCTGACCATGCCGATGATCGCGCCGTTCCTGATGATCGCCGTCATCATCCGTTCCATCGATGCCGTCAAAAGCTTCGACATCATCTACGCGATGACGCAGGGCGGCCCTGGCACGGCCTCGGAAACCATCAACATCTACCTCTACAACACGGCGTTTTCCTACTACGACATCGGTTACGGCTCGGCCATGGCCGTCGTCTTCTTCATCATCATCGTGGCGCTGTCCTTTGTGCTTTTGATGGTGCGCCAGCGTGCGCAATGGAACGAGATGGAGGATCGCTGATGGCTCGCCAATTGCTCAAACGTAAAAACCTCGACCGCATCGGCCTGTTTTTCGTGGCGCTGGTGATGATTTCGCCTGTTATCCTGTTCTTCATCTGGATGATCTCGCTGTCGCTGAAATATGAAATCGACAACGGCGCCTATCCGCCGATCCTCATCCCCGAGCGTTTCGCATGGTCGAACTATGTGAAGGTGTTCGAGGAGAATAATTTCTTCCTCTATTTCTGGAATTCGGTGCTCGTCACCGGTGCGGCCACCATTCTGGCGCTGGTGATCGGCGTGCCTGCCGGTTACGGCATCGCCCGGCTGAAGGCGGAAAAGTCGGCTGTCGTCATCATGATCGCCCGCATGACGCCCGGCCTCTCCTTCCTCATTCCGCTGTTCCTGCTGTTCCAATGGCTGAACCTGCTCGGCACACTCTGGCCGCAGATCATCATCCATCTCGTGGTGACGGTTCCGATCGTGGTCTGGATCATGATCGGTTATTTCGAAACCACACCGAAGGAACTGGAAGAAGCGGCAAGCATCGATGGCGCATCCTCCTGGCAGGTGTTCCGGCTGGTGGCGCTGCCGATTGCCAAGCCCGGCATCGTCGTCTCCTTCATTCTGGCGGTCATCTTCTCGTGGAACAACTTCGTCTTCGGCATCGTGCTGGCCAGCCGTGAAACGCGCACCCTGCCGGTGGCGGTCTACAACATGCTGTCCTTCGAACAGGTGAGCTGGGGACCGCTTGCCGCAGCCGCGCTGATCGTGACGCTGCCGGTGCTGCTGCTCACCATGTTCGCGCAGAAACAGATCGTGGCGGGCCTGACCGCCGGCGCCGTCAAGGGCGGCTGAATCAACCAATTAAAAATACGGGAACCAAAAACATGGCACCGGTCAATATTCTAAACGTCCAGAAGCGCTTCGGCGCGGTCAATATCATCCACGGCATCGATATCGATATCAAGGATGGCGAATTCGTCGTGCTGGTCGGCCCTTCCGGCTGCGGCAAATCCACCCTGCTGCGCATGATTGCGGGGCTTGAGGAGGTCAGCGACGGCGAAATCCACATCGGCGCGCGTGAGGTGAGCAACCTGCCTGCCCGCGACCGCGATATCGCCATGGTCTTCCAGAACTACGCCCTTTATCCGCACATGACGGTGAAGGATAATATGGGCTTCGCGCTGAAGCTGAAGAAGGTGAGCGCCGACGAAACCAAGGCCAAGGTCGACAAGGCTGCCGCCATTCTGGGGCTGGACAAGCTGCTCGACCGTTATCCGCGCCAGCTTTCCGGCGGCCAGCGCCAGCGTGTAGCCATGGGACGCGCGCTGGTGCGCGATCCGCAGGTCTTCCTGTTTGACGAACCGCTGTCAAACCTCGACGCCAAGCTGCGCGTGCAGATGCGCGGCGAGATCAAGGCCATGCACCAGCGCATCGGCACCACCACCATCTACGTCACGCACGACCAGGTGGAAGCCATGACCATGGCCGACAAGATCGTGGTGCTGCATGACGGCGTGATCGAGCAGATCGGCGCGCCGCTCGAGCTTTACGACCGCCCGGCCAACCTCTTCGTTGCCGGTTTCATCGGTTCGCCTGCGATGAATTTCATTCGTGGACGCGTCGAAGAAGGCGTGTTCCGCACCGTGAAGGGCTTAAGCCTTCCCCTGCCAGCCAACAGCGACATTGCCGCACTGGGCGGCCGCGACCTCGTCTACGGCGTGCGCCCGGAACATATCCGTGCAGCAAGCGGCGGTATCGAAGGCCGGGTCGAACTGGTCGAAGGCACCGGTTCGGAAATCTATGCTAAGCTGAACTGCAAGGGCGACGAGATTGCCTGCCTGTTCCGTGAGCGGCTGGACGTGCGGTTCGGCGATACGATCCATATCGCCATCGACCCGGAAATGGTTCACCTTTTCGACAAGGCAACCGGCAAGCGCATCTAAGGCGCATGCCGAGTAAAATTGTGTAAGACAAAGACATAGGGTGACGGGCATGGACAGCCAACACGAGAGTCGCAAACATGTGCTGTGCGTGGGTGCAGCCGTGCTCGACACCCTGTTTCGCGTCCATGACATGCCAAAGGGCGAAGGCAAGGTCCTGCCTTACGAAATGTTGCAGATCGCCGAGGGCATGGCATCCAGCGCAGCCCATGCGGTGCACCGCATGGGCGGGCGCGCCAGCCTTTGGGGTGCTGTGGGCGACGACGAGACCGGCACCCGTATCCTGCGCGATCTCGCCGAAAGCGGCATCGACACCACAGGCATGACAGTCGCCGCCGGCGCACGCTCCGCACTCTCCACGATCATTATCGATGATCGCGGTGAAAGGCTGATCGTGCCTTTTTATGATCACAGGCTGCATGAGAAGAAGCGCTCCTGCACACCAGCGGACCTCGCCGCTTACGACGCCGTGCTGGTGGATGTGCGCTGGCCGGAACTGGCGCTCGATGTTCTTGATGTGACACGCGCGCTCGGCAAACACGCCATTCTCGACGGCGACGTTGCGCCGGTTGAAATCCTCGAAAAGCTCGCACCCGCCGCAACCCACATCGTTTTTTCCGAACCCGCCGCCGCCCGGCTGACGGGGCTTGAGACGGTAGAGGACATGCTGCCTGTGCTGCACGCCCGCTACCCACAAACCTTCATCGCCGTCACCGCCGGACCGGCAGGCTGCTGGTGGACGGAAGCTGGCGATCCCAATGTCCATTTTCAGGAAACGATGCAGGTCAAGGCGGTGGATACGCTGGCGGCAGGCGACATTTTCCACGGCACCTTTGCGCTTGCCATAGCCGAAGGCATGGAGAGCCGCGCGGCCATCCGGCTCTCCTCCGTTGCGGCTGCCCTGAAATGCACCGTCTTCGGTGGTCGCATCGGGGCACCCACACGCGAAGAGACCGAAGACGCGATGCGGCAATGGCTGGAGCGTGAACGGGGACCGGCGCTACGCGCCTTCTGAGCGCATCCATTGCCCGCATAAAACTATTCCATTTTTGCGATGCCGTTTCCCGGCGAACTAGGCTAACGTCAAGTCAGAGCAAAGCTTTTCGCAAGCCGCGCTTGTTCCACCTTGAGCCTGCATTCCGCAAAAGTGATCGCCCGATGCATCAGACGACCCGCCCGAGACTGCGCGATATCGGCTTGCCGCCCGGCCATTTCGAGACCGGCCCGCTCAATGCCATCACCGATGTCGAAGGCGTGACGATCGGCCATTCGACCGTCATCGAAGGCGACACGATCCGCACCGGCGCAACCGCGATCCTGCCGCATGGCGGCAATCTTTTTCAGGACAAGGTGCCCGCCGCCTTCGCCGTCTATAATGGTTTCGGCAAGTTTGCAGGCTCGACCCAGATCGAGGAACTCGGCGAACTCGAAACGCCTGTCATCCTCACCAATACGCTTGCAACCGGCCGGGCAATCGAGACGATCAACCGCCACACACTGGCGCAGCCGGGTAACGAAAAAGTGGTGTCGATCAATGCGGTCGTCGGAGAGACCAACGATTCCCGCCTAAACGACATCCGCGCTGGACGCCCGACCGTCGAGGAAATTTCGGCCGCGCTGAAAAACGCTGCCACAGGCCCGGTGGCCGAGGGTGGCATTGGTGCTGGAACCGGCACGGTGGCTTTCGGCATGAAGGGCGGCATCGGAACAGCATCCCGCATGGTACCGACTGCCGGAGAAACCTATACGCTCGGCGTTCTCGTGCAGTCCAATTATGGCGGCCATCTTCTCGTCTGCGGCAAACCCTATGTGAGCCCGGAGCACAGGGACAAGGACGGTTCCATCGTCATCATCGTCGCAACCGATGCGCCGCTGTCGTCGCGCAATTTGAAGCGCTTGGCCGCTAGGAGCTTCGGCGGCCTCTCGCGCACCGGTGCGGCACTGAGCAATGGTTCCGGCGATTATGCGCTGGCATTTTCCACCAACGAGCGGCTTCGCAAAACACCCGCACGCCGCAAGGCCGTGGCGGATTTTCCTGAGCTTTCCAACGATGCGATCTCGCCACTGTTCGAAGCTGCGATAGAGGCGACCGAAGAGGCGATCCTAAATTCGCTATGCGCGGCAACAACGACATCAGGCTTCAACGCTGGAACCGGCAAGGTCTCCACGGTCGAGGCCATTTCCATCGATACGCTTAAAACCCTTCTTTCAGCCTGACTTTTCCAGACGGAGTTTTCATGACTAGCCAATCCGGTCGCATCGTTTATCTCAACGGCGAATTCCTGCCCGAGGCGGAAGCCCGCCTTTCCATCTTCGACCGCGGCTTCCTGTTCGGCGACGGCATTTATGAAGTTACCTCCGTTCTCGAAGGCAAGCTGATCGACAGCGACCTGCACATGGCGCGGCTGGAACGCAGCGCCCGCGAAATCGACGTGCCGCTGCCGGTCACAACAAAGGAAATCGTCGAGGCCGAACGTCGCCTGATTGCCGACAACAACCTCGTCGAAGGCATGATCTACCTGCAACTGACGCGCGGCGCGGAAGACCGCAACTTCCTGTTTTCCGCCGATTTGAAGCCGACGCTGGTGATGTTCACGCAGGCCAAAAAACTCGTCGGCACCGCCGTGGAAGAGGCCGGCATTGCGATCAAATCCGTTCCCGACCAGCGCTGGGCGCGCCGTGATATCAAGACCGTCTGCCTGCTGCCGCAGGTCATGGCTAAACGCATCGCCAAGGCTGAAGGCTGCGATGAGGCGTGGATGATCGAGGATGGTTTCGTCACCGAAGGCGCATCCTCCACCGCCTATATCATCACCGGCGACAGGAAGATCATCACCCGCGGCAACAGCAACAAGACCCTGCCCGGCTGCACCCGCCTTGCCGCCCTGCAACTGGCCAAGGAGGCCGGTTTCACGCTGGAAGAACGGCCTTTCACGCTGGAAGAAGCGATGAACGCAGACGAAGCCTGCCTGACCAGCGCCTCCAACTTCGTGGTTTCGGTGACGAAGATCGACGGCAAGCCGGTGGGTGATGGCAAACCAGGCGCGATGGTGAAACGCCTGCGCGCGCTCTATCTCGAAAACGCCCACCGCACCGCGATCTGACCAGGATCAATCTTCGAGAACCGCCCATATGCGCTCGACAACGGGACGGCGGTTCTCCTTGGAACGATAAAGCCGGATATCCACGGCAATATCGAAACTGTGATCGGCGGCACGCACCAGCGCGCCGCTATCCAGCTCGTGCCGCATCAGGCTTTCCGGCACCCAGGCAACACCCCATCCCGCCATCGCCATGGCTTTCAGCCCCACCGACATGCTGCCCTCATGCACCCGCTCGAATTTCGGCAGGCGCGCACTCAGGAGATCGCGCAACAGCGGCCCGAAGAACGATGCTTTTTCGTAATCCAGATAGGCAAAGGGTTTTTTCGCGCTTTCCGTCAGGCTGTGCAGCGGTGCGCCATCCTCCGCGGGGGCGGAAACGGGAATGATGTTTTCCGCGCCAAGCACGCGGAATTCGAAGGTCTGCGCATCGAGCAGCATCGGCACTTCGGGGTGAGCGTAGGTCAGAAGGAAATCGCTCTGCCCGTCAACCAGCGAATTGAGGTTCTCCTCCATGCTGCCGGAATCAGGCCGCAGAACCGAAAACAGCGGTCCCGCCTTCTCGTTCACCCGTTTCAGCCAGTCCGGGAAGAAGGTGAAAGACAGCGTGTGCAGCGCCGTCAGCCGCACTGTTCTGGCATCCTCACCGTCTTCCTGCAACAGGGTGCGACGGGCGTGGTAAAGCTGCTTCAGGGTTTCCTGCGCCACCGGAACGAACTTCACCCCGGCCTCGGTCAGTCGTGAGGGATAGGAAGCGCGATCGACCAGCGTCGCGCCCACCCAGGCTTCCAGCTGCTTGATCCTCCGGCTGAAAGCGGATTGCGTCACATGTCGCTCTTCCGCCGCCTTCGAAAAATTGAGCGTTCCGGCCAGCGCCAGGAAATCCTCGAGCCATTTGACTTCCAAGGGCCTGTTCTCCCACAAAGATGTTGAACCGGCCTTTAGCTGGAACAAGGGTCTTTATTAGGAGCAATGGCAGCTGATTGAAACCCTCTTAAAGGCTTCTTGAATATTCGATCATTCGCGCCCGGCTCGCTACAAGCTCTATCCGGCTGTCGCTCAATTGATTGAGGCAGATGCGCTTCGTCCACGGCCCGTCCGAGAGCGTGAAGAGGAAGCGACCATTGCCGAGCGCCGTCAAAGGCATGGAGCGGCGCGTGGGACCGATACCCATGGTCAGCGACGAACCGGAAATCGTAAATTCCGTCCCTTCGGTAGAGCGCCAAGTTCCGGAAAGCTCATCGGGCACCGCATGGTCACCAACCGGCAGGAACCGACGAGCGGCGTGGCCTGCCTCGCCGACGATCGCGTCGCCCTCGAGCCTCAGAAGCATCGGAGAGGATGCGGAGCGCGATGACACCCAGCCATCGGCATCTTCATAAAGCGTGTCGTCGCCATCGATGAAGGTCGAGGTACTGCCCTTGATCTCCAGCCACCAAGGTCCGCTTTCGGTGACATAGAGGCCTTCCGGCAAGCTGGCGGCGGGTTTGGGTAGAGGCAGACCGGTCAGGGCCGCCATGCTTTCCAGCGCAATCTTGAAGCCGTTTGTATCCTCGCGGTTCGATACCACGACGAAACCCGTGCCGTTTTCCGGGTCGAGAAGGAAATACGTCTTGTAGCCGGGATGCGAACCGCCATGACCGACGAAACGTCTGTCGCCGAGATGTGACCAGCGCAGGCCGAGACCATATTCGCTCATCCGTCCATCGGCGAGCCGCCGCTCGGTGGAAAGCCCGTCCAGGACGGCGGCAAAGCTGCCCTCTCCGCGCATCAGCCCCTGCAGCCAGCGGGTCAGCGCTTCGGCACTGCCGGCAAGACTGCCCGAAGCGGAAATATGCAGCCCCGCCGCCGAAAGTTGCCAGTTGCTCTCAGCCTTCCAGTAACCCGGCACCAATCCGTCCACCGGATCGTTCCAGACGTCCGGCGCCTTCAGGAAAACACCGAACGGGCCGGCAATTTGCGTCTGCACGAAATCGTCAAAACGGAAGCCATGGCGCTCCAGCGCCGCCTCGACCAGACGATAACCGGTATTCGAATAGGAAACCTCGCTGCCGGCCGGAAAGTTTAGCCGGGTCAGCCGCGACAGATAGTCTAGAAGCGGGCCGGCCTTCGTTTCGGTGTAGACGGAAAGACCAAGCAGCGAGAGGCATTCGCGCGTGTCCGGCAATCCGCCGCTCATATCCAGCGCCTGCCCGACAGTGACGTCGCGGAGTGGCGATTGCAGCTCCGGCAGATGCTTTCCGAGTGGATCGTCAAGCCCGATCAGATCGGAATGGGCAAGCACCATGGCACAGAAGGCATGTTTGGTGACGGAAGCGTAACGCACCACGCTTTTCGGCGTGAACGGCGCAAACGTCGAAAGGCTCTCAACCCCGCCCGCATGGGCAAAACGGATGCCATTGAGATCGAAACCGATCACTGCTCCGCCTGGCTCGTTGCCGGCCCATTGCGAGACGAAACTCTCGGCAAGCGTCGAAGCGGCGTTCCAGTCGAATTGCTGTGACATTGTTCGGTCTCGTGTCTTCGTGGGTCTTGTGGGAAGCCTCATACCGCTGCCGCGACCTTCTCCCCGGTGGGAAGAAGAAGCGAGCAGCATCCGCTCGATCTATGTGCGACGTGGGCTCAAGCCGGCTCTTCCAGCCGGATACTCAGGCTGCGCAACTCTTCGGTATGCGGGTGTTTCGTGCGGCCTTCGCGTAGATCGCCTGCATTCAGCTGCTCGACCATTTCACCATTCAGCATCACGCCCACCTGTGGGCACAGATGCGCGATAACAGCCAGATTGTGGCTGACGAGGATATAGGTGAGGTTGCGCGTCGCCCGCAGATCCTGCAACAGGTTCAGGATTTCCGCCTGCACTGAAACATCGAGCGCCGAAGTCGGCTCATCGAGCAGCAGAACCTGCGGATCGGCAATCAAAGCACGCGCAATCGCCACGCGCTGACGCTGACCGCCGGAGAGCTGGTGGGGGTAACGGAAGCGCACCGCCTGGGGCAGGGCCACATCCGATAGCGCCTGCTGGATGCGTTTTTCGATATTGTCCATGCCGTGCACCAACGGCAATTCGCTGAGAATGCGGTCGATGGTCTGGCGCGGATGCAGCGAACCATAGGGGTCCTGAAACACCATCTGCACCTGCCGGAAGAATTCCGGCGTGCGCTTCAGCGGTGCATCCTTGCCGGCAAAGGCGATGCGGCCTTCCCAGCTTTCATTAAGGCCGGCCATGGCGCGCAAAATGGTGGACTTGCCCGAGCCGCTTTCGCCAACGATGCCGAAGCTGCCGCCCTTTTCGACCGAAAAGGACACGCCCTTCACCACTTCACGGTCGCCGAACTTGATACGGAGATTTTCGACGTCGATCATAGGCTGGACCACGCTGCATCACGGTTGAGAACGGGAAGACGCTCGCGCGGATGCGTCAGCGAGGGAATGCAGTTCAAGAGACCCTGCGTGTAAGGATGCTGTGCTTTCAGGAGTTCGGAAGCCTTCAGTTCCTCCATCACCCGGCCGGAATACATGACAGCCACGCGGTCGCAGAAATGCGAGACTAGCGGCAGGTCGTGGCTGATGAGGATGAGACCCATGCCGCGTTCCGATACCAGCTCCTCGATCAGCCGCAGGATTTCCGCCTGAACCGTGGCATCGAGAGCACTCGTCGGTTCGTCGGCGATCAGAAGCTCGGGATCGGGCGCCAGCATCATGGCGATCATGACACGCTGGCCCATGCCCCCGGAAACCTCGTGAGCGTAGGACGAAGCGACCTGGCGCGGATTGCGGATCTTCACCTGATCGAGCAGGGCGATTGCCGCCTCCATGGCCGCACGCTTGCTGCCGCCCTTGTGGGCGCGCCAGGCTTCCGCGATCTGTGCACCCATGGTCTTGACCGGGTTCAGCGAATATTTCGGATCCTGAAGGATGAAACCTGCCCGTTTTCCTCGGATCTGGCGCATCTGCTTTTCACTGGCGGAAAGCACGTCGATACCGTCAAAGGAGAGCTTGTCGGCCCTGATATCAGCATTGGAGGGCAGAAGCTTCATCAGCGCGCGCGCCGTGAGGCTCTTGCCCGAACCGGATTCACCGACGATGCCGAGCTTTTCTGTTCCGAGCTTCATGGAAACACCGCGCACCGCCTCGAAGCGGCTGGTGCGGGTCTGGAACGCGATCTTCAGATTTTCGATTTCGACCAGCATGGCTCAATGTCCCTTCGGGTCGAGCACGTCGCGCAGACCATCGCCAAGGAAGTTGAAGGCGAGCGAGACGAGGAAGATGGCGATGCCCGGAATGGTGGCGACCCACCATTGTTCGAAGATGAAGCGCTTGGCCGTCGCAATCATCGCACCCCACTCCGGCGAAGGCGGCTGCGCGCCCATGCCGAGGAAGCCGAGGCTTGCGGCGGTGATGATGATCGAGCTCATGTCGAGCGTGATGCGCACGATGAGGCTCGGCACGCAGAGCGGCGCGATGTGACGGGCGATGATGCGCCAGGCGGAAGCGCCTGTCAGCCGGTAGGCCGCAACGAAATCGCTGCCGCGAACCGTCATGGTTTCGGCGCGAGCGAGACGCGCATAGGGCGGCCAGGCGGTGAGCGCGATGGCGAGAATGGCGCTTTCGACGCCAGGCTTCAGCGCCGCGACGAAGGCAAGCGCCAGGATGAGGCGCGGGAAGGCCAGGAACACATCGGTCACCCGCATCAACACCGTATCGACGATACCGCCGAAATAACCGGCGATGCAGCCGATGGCGAGACCGATCGGCGCAACGAGAACGACGACGGCAATGACCATGCCAAGCGTGACGCGACCACCATAGAGAATGCGGGAAAGAATGTCGCGACCCAGCTCATCCGTGCCGAACCAGTGCTCGGCACTCGGGAAGGCAAGGCGGTTGCCGAGGTTCTGCGCGGCCGGATCGTAAGGCGCGATGAACGGCGCCAGCAGCGACAGCGCAATGAAGACGATGATGATCGTGAGACCGACCACCGCCAGCGGATTGGACTTGAGGTTCAGCCAGATGCGGTACCGGTTTCCCCAGGCAGCCTGCCTGCGGGAATGCGGCGTCTCATCCAGAGCCCAGTTTCTGAAAGTTGCTAACATCATCGAACGCGGGGATCCATTACTCGGTAAAGTACGTCTGCGAGCAGGTTGAGGCCGACATAGATCAGGCCGATCAACAGGGTCGCTCCGACGACAGGGTTCATGTCCGCGTTCATGAGCGAGACGGTGAGATATTGGCCAAGGCCCGGCCAGCTGAAGACGGTTTCCGTCACCACGGCACCTTCCAGAAGGCCGGCATAGGTGAGTGCGAGAACCGTGACGAGCTGTACGGCAACCGTCGGGAAGGCGTGCCCCCAGATAACGGTCATTGCCGAAAGCCCCTTGGCACGGGCGGTAATGACATATTCGCCCTTCAGCGCATCGATCATGAAGGCGCGTGTCATGCGGGTGATATAGGCCATGCTGAAATAGGCAAGGATGCAGACGGGCTGCACCATATGGGCGATGGCGTCGTAAAACGCGTCCCAGTCGCCGGCAAGCAGCGTATCGACCGTCATCAGGCCCGTGACCGGCGAGATCATGCCGTCATAGATGATGTCCTGCCTGCCCGGTCCGGGTGCGACGCCAAGCGTGGCGTAAAATACCAGCAGCGAAATCAGCGCCAGCATGAAGACGGGCACGGAATGGCCGGCAAGGCAGACGACGCGGATGATCTGGTCCGTCAACTTACCCTGCTTCACGGCGGCCCATACGCCGAGCGGAATGCCGATCAGCGCAGCGAGAATGAGTGCTGCCGTAGCAAGCTCGAAGGTGGCGGGGAAAACGCGCTTGATATCGATCCAGACCGGGTTGCGGGTCAGGATGGAATTGCCGAAATCACCGTGCAGCACCTGCGACACATAGTGGAAAAACTGAACGACCAGTGGCTGGTCGAGGCCCATTTCGGCCCGAACCCGCACAATGACGTCTTCAGGCGCGTTGTCGCCGACTGCCGCAATGACGGGATCGACAGGCATGACGCGCCCGATCAGGAAGGTGATGACCATCAACCCGAACAGCGTCAGAATGACGCTGCTCAGTGTCGACGATATGCTTTTGACGCGCTTGTTCAATGTTACGCTTTCTTAGCATCGTGGTAGGAATTGCCCTCGGAGAGAACGCCGAGTTCAAAGCCGGAAACGCCCTTGCGGAACGCGGCCGTCTTCGTCGTCTGGAACATGAAGACGAAGGGGCTGTTTTCCATGTGCTCGCGCTGCAGCGCTTCATAAAGCTCGATGCGCTTTGCCGCGTCCTTCTCGTCACGGGCGGCTTCTGCCTTCGCGGCAAAGTCGTCGTTCTTGAAGCGCGAACGCCACAGGAAGGGCTTGGACTTGGCGTCGTCGCCATTGTCCTTGTTGATGTTGAAGACATCGGCATTGGAATGCGGATCGAAATAATCCGTGCCCCAGGCGGAAAGCGCCATCTGGTGTTCGCGGCCGCGCATCTTGGTCAGAACCTGACGGTTCTCGGCAGATTGCAGACGCACCTTGATGCCGATATCGGCAAGGTTTGCCTGGATGGCCTGCGCCAGATCCGGGTAAGGCTGGGCGGAATAGTGATCCATGGTGATTTCGAAACCGTCGGCAAGACCGGCTTCCGCCATCAGCGCCTTGGCCTTTTCGACATCGCGCTGGTACGGCGTGTCGTTGACGGCGCCGGGGAAACCTTCCGGCTCGAAGCTCTGGTGAACCTTGTGCGTCAGCGGCACGATGTTTTCCTGCATGCCCTTGTAGTCCAGCGCCCATTTGATGGCCTGCCAGACCTGTGGCTTGGCAAGGTTCTCATTGCCCTGATTGAGCGAGATCAGCACCAGCGAGGCGATGCTCTTGCGCTGCAACTCGATGTTGGCGTCGTTCTGGACGGTACGCAGCTGTTCCGAAGTCAGGTCGCGGGCAATGTCGATATCGCCCTTCTGCAACATCAGAAGCTGGGAAGACGGATCGGTGACATGGCGCAGGATGACGCGTTTGATGTTACCCTTGTAGGGGCCATTCGGGTTGACGGTGAGCGCTACGCTCTCGCTCGGCTTCCAGGCCTGCAACATGAAATCGCCGGAACCGGCGCTGTTTTTCTGCAGCCAGCCATTGCCGAGGTCTTCGCCCGAGGCATTTGCCAGCACGGCCTTCTTTTCAACGATCGCGCCGATATTGGCGGAGAGGCAATAGAGCAGGAACGAGATTGCGGTCGGCTTTGCCGTCGTCAGCTTCACCGTCTTTTCGTCGGCGGCAACGATGGTA
This sequence comes from Agrobacterium sp. MCAB5, assembly GCF_052114365.1. Lineage (NCBI taxonomy): Bacteria > Pseudomonadati > Pseudomonadota > Alphaproteobacteria > Hyphomicrobiales > Rhizobiaceae > Agrobacterium > Agrobacterium sp. MCAB5. The sequence goes on along the minus strand of NZ_JBFREP010000003.1, from coordinate 57,209 downwards.
GTTTCGGCATTGTCAGGCGTGAAGCCGAACTGGCCGATGATAAAGGCCGGGCTCTTGTTCATCTTGATGGCGCGCTGCAGCGAAAAGGCCACGTCTTCCGCGGTCACTTTCGCACCGCTCGAGAAGGTCGCATCGTCACCAATCACAAAGGTGAAAACCTTGCTTTCCGCATCGGCTTCCCAGGACTTCGCGATGACCGGATCGACCTTGGTGGAATCTTCACGGTTCGCCCGCACCAGCTTCTGGTACATGTTGGACATGATTTCACCGCCGACGGCTTCGAAACCCTCATGCGGATCAAGGCTCGTCATGTTGTCCAGCTGCTGCGCGACCACCAGAATATCCTTGGGCGTCGCAGCAAATGCCGGAATGTGCGCATAGGACAGGAACGGTACGGCAGCGCCGGCAATCAGCAGGTTGCGTCTTGAAATCATCGAAAATCCCCTTTCGGACCTTATTTTTCGGAAACGGTATGGGTTCGCCCCAATCCAGTCATTTTTTTTATGTTTTCCCGCGATTACCACGAGCAAACGAGGCGCGACCAATTCCAAATTTGGCAGAGCCTATGCATGGATTGCATTTGCTCCGACCTTGACCTTTCCTCTACCAATTCTCAAAAGTCTGACGACCGCGCGACCGCGCCCCGCCCGTATCCAAAGGTGAATGACCATGACCGATGAAAAAACCGTACCCGTCTTCGACGGCCACAACGACGTGCTTCTGCGGTTATGGCGATCGGGCAATGCCTCTCCCGAAACGCTTCTCATCGAGGGTGATACGGTCGGCCACATCGACCTGCCGCGCGCCCGGAAGGGCGGGTTGGCCGGTGGCCTCTGCGCCATCTACGTCCCCTCGCCCAGCATGGAGAAGGACGCGAACGGCGACTTCACGACACCGGCTGAAGCGGACGCGCTAAAGGCGACGCTTGGCATGGCGGCTCTGCTGTTCCGCGCCGAGAAACAATCAGGCGGTGCGCTGAAAGTCTGCCGCACGGCTGCCGAGATCCGCAGCGCGATGGCAGAGGGCGCCTTTGCCTCCGTCTTCCATATCGAGGGCGCAGAAGCGATCGGCGCCGATCTGGATGCGCTGCATGTTCTCCACGAGGCTGGCCTTCGCACGCTCGGACCGGTCTGGAGCCGCCCGAACATCTTCGCCTACGGCGTTCCCTTCCGCTTTCCGTCGACACCGGATATCGGCCCCGGCCTCACCGATGCCGGAAAACGGCTGGTAAAGACCTGCAACGAACTGAAGATCATGGTCGACCTGTCGCACATGAACGAACAGGGTTTCTGGGACATCGCGAAGATTTCGGACGCACCGCTGGTGGCGTCCCATTCCAACACCTATGCGCTGTGCAACCACAGCCGCAACCTGACGGACCGCCAGCTGGACGCGATCCGCGACACAGGCGGTCTTGCCGGCATCAATTTCGGCGTTCTGTTCCTGCGCCAGGACGGCGTGAAGAACCCGGCTACCGACCTTGGCGAACTGGTCCGCCATGTCGACTATATCGTCAACCGCATCGGCATCGATCACGTCGCACTCGGCTCGGATTTCGACGGCACCACCATTCCAGCAGCCATGAAGGATGCGGCCGATCTGCAATTGCTGGTCACAGCCCTGCGCAACGGCGGTTATGACGACGCCGCACTCGCCAAGATCTGCCATGGCAACTGGGTACGCGTGCTGGAGAAAACGTGGGGCGCGTAACGCGCCCCGACTCTGGCATTCTCCCCGGAGTTCCGTGCCGGAGACATGAAGCGGCAGGCCTCAGGCCTTTGCCGCTTTCTTTTTGCCCGTGGACCGAAACGCCAGCAGGCCTGCGACCAGACCAGCAATGGCCCATTTGATCGGCAGTACATCCGCCGTCTCGCTACGGATCGGCAGAACGGTCACTGTTCCCGGACGCGATTCATATCCGGCCTGCCCGCCGGCCTTCGCATCAGCAATCTGCTGCGGCGAGACAACCCATTCGGCGCCCCGCATCTTGTCATAAGCCATGTAGCCGCCGCCCACCAAAAGGGCTGCGATCAGCGAAATTACTATTCTTGTAGGCATGTTCATTTTGCATTTCCTTCAATTGAAAGAAGCGTTTAATCACATCAAACATCGCCTCCAAGCAATCGGAACGTTTAATTCACGGAGTTTTTGATCTAAAATTTGAACATAGCTCTTTTTGGTTGCATTTTTCATTTTAACGGCGAAAATCTCGTTGGTTTGTCGCCAAACTTCACATCGACACGTCACGCATTTCTGCTAAGCAAATTTCCTCAACCGAAACGAATTAGCGACACAATCCTGTGGTTCGCCAACCAAGGGACTGGCGCTGGAAAAAGCAAATGGCAGACAAGAGCGAAATTATACAGACCGATATTACCGAATCCCCGGTTGAAAGCTTCTTTGCCAGAAACCGGCCCTATCTGACGGCCATCGCCATTACGCTCATCTTCGTGATGATGACGTTTGCGATTTACCGCCTCACATCCGAAGTGCGGTACGATGATGTGATCGCAGCCCTTCTGGACACTTCGCTTCCGGCCATTCTTCTTGCAATGGTCTTTACGGCGCTGAGCTTCCTGTCGCTGATTTTCTATGACGCCAACGCGATCGAATATGTCGGAAAAAAGGTGCGCTTCCCGTCCATGGCGGCCACCGCTTTTGCCGCTTACGCCATCGGCAACACTGCTGGATTTGGCCCCTTGAGCGGCGGCGCAATACGCTTTCGCGCCTATTCCAGGCTGGGACTTTCGCCGGGTGACATCGCCCGTGTCATCGCCTTCGTCACGCTGTCCTTCGGGCTGGGGCTTTTGTCTGTCAGCGCCCTTTCGACCTTCATCGTCGCACCACGCATCGCCGCCATCATCGGTCTCGACCCGACTGTTCTAAGGGGCGGAGCGCTCGCCGTCATTGCCGTTCTCGTTACCACCGCCTACGTCGGCCGCAACGGCAAGGCGATCCGGCTCGGCAAATGGCGACTGCGCCTTCCCGACAGCCGCACCTCCTCGCGCCAGTTCCTCGTCTCCGCCTTTGATATCGCCGCCTCCGCCTCCGTGCTTTACGTGCTCCTGCCCGAGACGCATCTCGGCTGGCCGACATTCTTCGCGATCTATGCCACCGCCGTTGGCCTTGGCGTTCTCAGCCACGTTCCCGCCGGTCTCGGTGTGTTCGAAACGGTCATGGTAGCCGGGCTCGGCAACGCGATCAGCGTCGATCAGCTGCTCGGAAGCCTCGTTCTTTATCGCGTCATCTATCACGTCCTGCCGCTGGTTGTTGCCATTCTGGTGATGATCGTTTCCGAAATGAAGCAGTTCGCGGCCAAGCCGGTGGTCTCCGATATCAGCCAGCTTGCCGTGCGGCTGGCGCCGCCGCTGCTCTCCACCTTCGCGATCATTCTCGGCACCATGCTGATCTTTTCGAGCGTGACGCCGACGCCCGGCAGCAATCTGGATTTCCTGTCGAATTTCGTGCCACTGCCGATCATCGAGGCGGCGCACTTTCTGACGAGTATTCTCGGCCTTGGCCTCGTTGTCGCCTCCCGCGGCCTCGGGCAGCGGCTGGATGGGGCGTGGTGGATTGCCCTTGTCGCCGCATCGCTGGCGCTCATCCTGTCGCTGGTGAAGGCGATCGCCGTTTTCGAGGCAATCTTCCTCGGCATCTTCATCGCGGCGCTCGCCCTCAATATGCGCAGCTTCAACCGTCATGCCTCGCTGGTCAAACAGGCGCTGGGACCGAGTTGGCTCGCCGCTATGGCCGTCATCATCGCCGGCGCGGCAACGATCCTTCTGTTCGTCTACCGCGACACCGATTACAGCCACACATTGTGGTGGGAATTCGAGTTCTCCGAGGAAGCACCGCGCGGTCTGCGCGCCCTTCTCGGCCTGGTGCTCGCTTCCTCCACCATTGCAATTTTCAGCCTGATGCGGCCGGTCACTTTCAAGCCGGATTCCATCCAGCCGGAAGACGTTGAACGTGCAACCGACATCGTCATGCAGCAGGATTCGGCCGATGCCAATCTGGTGCGCATGGGCGACAAGCATGTGATGTTCTCGGAAAGCGGCAGCGCCTTCATCATGTACGGCATTCAGGGCCGATCATGGATAGCCTTCGCCGACCCCGTCGGCAACGAGGAGGATTTTCCCGATCTGGTCTGGCAATTCGTGGAATCCGCCCGTTCGGCGGGTGCGCGCGCCGCCTTCTACCAGATTTCGCCCTTCCTCCTGTCCCATTGCGCCGATGCGGGCCTGCGTGCCTTCAAGCTTGGCGAACTGGCGCTGGTCGATCTTACCGCATTCGAATTGAAGGGCGGCAAGCTCGCAACCCTTCGCCAGTCACTGAGCCGCGGCGCCCGCGACGGGCTGACCTTCGAAGTTGTCGAGCAATCGCATGTTGCCGATATTCTGGATGATCTCAAGCAGGTCTCGGATGGCTGGCTCACCCACCACAATACAAGGGAAAAGCGATTTTCTCTCGGTGCGTTCGAGCCCAACTACATTCTCTCCCAGCCCGTCGCCGTGCTGCGCAAGGATGGCAAGATCACCGCCTTCGCCAATCTGATGGTGACGGACACCAAAAAGGAAGCCACCGTCGATCTCATGCGCTTTTCACCGGATGCACCGCGCGGCTCGATGGATTTCCTCTTCGTCAGCATCATGCAGCACCTGCGTGAGGCGGGATATGAGAGCTTCAATCTCGGCATGGCACCCATGTCCGGCATGTCGAAGCGCGATGCGGCACCGGTCTGGGACCGCATTGGCAGCACGCTTTTCGAACATGGCGAACGTTTCTACAACTTTAAGGGCCTTCGTGCGTTCAAGACGAAGTTCCACCCGAAATGGGAACCGCGTTACCTCGCCGTACAAAATGGCGCAGACGCCGCTCTGGCGCTGATGGACGCGACGGTTCTGATCAGTGGCGGTGTCAGAGGAGTGATCGGAAAATGAGAAAATACAGCATGCTGAAGGCAGCCCTTGCCGCTTCCGCCCTGTTCCTCTCCCCGTTGTCCAGCGCCGCCTTTTCGCAGGACAAGCCAGCTTATGACACCGGCATGATCCCCGCCGAGCACATCATGGTGCCGGATGGCGAAATTCTCGCCAGCGTCTTCCTGATTTCCGATGCGGACGGATGGACCGGCACCGACGAAGAACGCGCCAAAGCACTGGTGGAAAAGGGTGCCGCGGTGGTCGGCATCGATTTCAAGGAATATCTGAAAGCACTCGAGGCCGATGATGACGAGTGTATCTATATGATCTCGGACATCGAGTCGCTGTCGCAGCAGATCCAGCGCACCGCCGGGACGGCCAGCTATCGCCAGCCTATCCTCACCGGCATCGGCAAGGGCGGAACGCTGGCGCTCGCCATGATCGCGCAAAGCCCGGTCTCCACCGTTCAGGAAGCCATCGCGGTCGACCCCAAGGCTGGCCTGCCGCTTGAGAAGATACTCTGCACCCCCGCCACCAAGGACAAGGTGGACGGTGAAACGGTTTATGGCCTGACCGATGGCCCGCTGCCAGCTCCTGTCAGCGTGCTGTTCACGCCCGATGCGGATCAGAAGGGCCGCGACCACGTTAACGCCCTGGTGAAGCTTCATCCCGATATCGAAGTGACTGATGTGACAGGCAAGGCGGATGAGATTTTGTCCCAGACCCTGTCCGACAAGGTCGATGCGGCGGGCGACACCAGCAGCCCGCTAGGCCTGCCGATCACGGTCCTCGAAACGAGCCCGGCGATGGACACCATGGCGGTGATCTATTCCGGTGACGGCGGCTGGCGCGATCTGGACGAGGAAGTCGGCGGCGCGCTGCAAAAGCAGGGGATACCTGTGATCGGCGTCGATGCCCTGCGTTACTTCTGGAAAGAAAAACAACCGCAGGAAGTGGCCAATGACCTTGCGCGCATCATCGACACCTACCGCAAGGAATGGAAGGTTCGGAACGTCGTGCTGATCGGCTATTCCTTTGGCGCTGATATCATTCCCGCCACCTATAATCTCCTGCCCGAACGCGCGAAATCCCATGTCGTGCAGCTGACGCTGCTTGGACTTTCGACCGAAGTCGATTTCGAGATTTCCGTCCAGGGCTGGCTCGGCGTTGCCGGCGAAGGCAAGGGCGGCAAGACCATCGACGACATCGTCAAGATCGATCCGAAGCTGGTGCAATGCGTCTATGGCACGGAGGAAGAGGATGAAGACCCCTGCCCCGGCCTGAAGGCAAAGGGCGTGGAGACGGTCGGCATCGAAGGTGGCCACCATTTCGATGAGGACTATGAGGGGCTTGCCAAGCGCATCGTGACCTCCCTGAAAACCCGGCTACCGAAATAGGCTGTCGCAACCTCTGCGGCTTCGGGAGAATTCCCGAAGCCCGTACTTCCATCAGAATTCAATCACCTGAAGCGCCGCCGGCAGGATGTCGGCTCCCCGACTTACCGATCTCGGCTCGCAAACCTTCCTTGAAGGTTCCACGCATCACGGCCATACTTGCGGAATCGATTAAACTATTATTCAAAAGAAATATGCTGGCAGCGAATATCCATGGCATTTCCGCAACCATGCTTCTGTTGATTGCCAATCATAGATTTTATATTTCCCGACCGGTTCAGGGGCCGCCGCATGCTCGCACGAAAGACCAAAACTCCAGTTCTCGTGGAACGCATCGACCAGTTCGTCGGTCGGGTCAGGGAGGCAATGAAAAGCAGCGAGACGTTGCGAAACAAAAAAATCCGCGATCTTTGGGACGCAGAGGTCCGCTACCATTTCGACAATGGCCGCACGGAAAAGACGCTCGAACTTTACATCATGAAATATCGCTATGCCCTGAAGGCCGAATTTGGGGCAAAGAGCACCCCGCTTGCCATCTGCAACATGAAAAAGCTGCGGGAGCGGCTGAAGACCTATATAGAGCGGGCCGACTATCCGAAAACCGGCGTGGCGACCTCCATTGTCGAAAAGATCGAGCGGGCGGAGTTCAACACCGCCGGCCGCAAGCCGACAGTGCTTTTGCGGATCGCGGATTTTATTGCAGCGATGAACGGCCTGGGCTCGAAAGAAGAGATGCAGGCCTTGTGGGACGCCGAAATCGCCGTCATGAAGGGCCGCGCCCAGACGACGATCATTTCCTACATCACCAAATATCGTAACGCCATCCGCGAAGCCTTTGGCGACGAGCATCCAATGCTGAAGATCGCCACCGGCGATGCCGCAATGTATGACGAGGCACGCCGGGTGAAGATGGAGAAGATCGCCAACAAGCACGGCGCGCTCATCACATTCGAGAATTACCGGCAGGTGCTGAAGATCTGCGAGGATTGTCTCAAGTCCAGCGATCCGCTGATGATCGGCATCGGCCTGATCGGCATGACGGGGCGACGCCCCTACGAGGTCTTTACGCAGGCCGAGTTTTCACCCGCCCCCTATGGCAAGGGCGTTTCCAAATGGAGCATCCTGTTTAACGGCCAGGCCAAGACGAAGCAGGGCGAAGGAACGAAATTCGGGATTACCTACGAGATCCCGGTCCTTGCACGCTCCGCAACCATCCTGTCCGCCTACCAGCGCCTGCGCGAAAGCGGGCAGGGAAAATTGTGGCACGGCATGTCGATCGACGATTTTTCATCGGAAACCCGCCTGCTGCTTCGGGACACGGTTTTTAATCTGTTCGAGGATCTCTGGCCGAAGGAAGAACTGCCCAAGCCCTATGGCTTGCGGCACCTTTATGCGGAGGTGGCGTATCACAATTTCGCGCCGCCCCATGTCACCAAGAACAGCTATTTCGCGGCCATCCTCGGACACAATAATAACGACCTCGAAACCTCGCTGTCCTACATGACCTACACGCTGCCGGAAGACCGCAACGATGCATTGGCGCGAGCCAAACGCACGAATGAGCGCACATTGTTGCAGATGGCGACCATCGCCCCCGCCTCCCGCAAGAACCCGTAGCGGTACCCGGAACTGCCCTAGAAAAAGCCTCTAATACGGCCTTGCCTCAGGATAGCGCTGAACACGCTGCCAGCGGTATTTTCGCATGTCTGTCCCAACAGCCCGGACAAATGTGCCGCCCTCAGCTTTTGCCAAGTCTTTCCCCTTTGTCTGCCGGCGTGGTGTTGGCGTTGGCGCTTGGGGCCGCTTCTGCCTGCACGCGATCTCAACGCAGCCACGCACCAAACAATCAATATAAATCTCAACTAATTTAATAATAAAAAATATTTACTCTAAATATTACTTTTAATTATACAGCTACGCGCAAGACTATACTGCAATTATCCGCTTCATAACTGGTTCACGCACAGATTTTGCCATAGTTTTTTCGGAGACACATGGTGCTGCCCGCATATACGACTTACGCTCTTTACAATCGTGATATGGAATTGTCGCTGAAACGCGTCGCGAACGACCCCGTCGTATCGCGCGACGCCAAATATTATGCGGATAATATCGGCAAGGTCAAAAACCTCGACGCGTTCCTGAAGGACTTCCGGCTCTATTCCTACGCCATGAAGGCACATGGACTGGAGGAAATGATCTATGCCACCGCCTTCATGAAGAAGGTGCTGGAAAGCAATCTCAACGATCCGAACAGCTTCGCCAACAAACTGAAGGATACGCGATACCGCGACTTCGCTGCCTCTTTCGATTTCGGCACGATCAAAGCGGAAAAATCGGTTCAGACAAAATCCCAGCAGGACCGGTTGATTGCCACCTATCACGCTACGATCGAACAGGAAGGCGCCGAATTAAAGGAAGAGACCCGTTTTTATAACATTGCCATCGAGAAGGTCGGGCATGTCGAAGATATCTTCAAGAACACGCGGCTTCGGGATTATATCTTCAAATCCTTCGGCATCGATCCCGAGACCTTCAGCTACAAGCACGTCAAAAACGTTCTGACGAGCGATATCAGCAATGCCGATAGCTACATCAACAAGACCTACAAGTCATTGATCCCGGAGTGGAAGGCAAAGGCGGCCGATCTGCGCATAGAACGTGCAGGCGTCGCGTCCACCGACAAACCGGCGCTCGCAAAGATCGACTACCTGATCAGCCAATATAACAAGCGTATCAACGATGCCAACAAACTGTTCGAGATGGCGGCCGCGTTTAATTTCCGGGACGACGGCCGCGTAGATGACGGCATGCCGGCGCAGACGGCTGCGCAGAGGCGACTGATTAACGAAACCTACGTTCTTTCAAATCCCCGCCTGACGCAGGCCGGAGCTGTTCTCAACCGCGAGTATTTCGCGGACAAGATGAAAACCATCACCGAGGCCAGCCAGATGACGCAGTTTGCGCGCCTGAGAACGATGCTCATCGTCAGCTTCAATCTGACGGACAATGATGAGACGGACAAGAAAATCGGCTGGGCCGTCTTGCAGGATCCGAATGATCCGCAAAGCCCCATCCACAAGGAGAAGGACAAAGGTCTTGTCGATCTGGCACGCGCCTTCAATTTCGGTGCGGACGGCAAGATCAAGACCGGCAAGGTAGCGCAGACCGCCGAACAGCTCAACACCATGATGAACCTCTACTTCAGCCGTTACGATGACAAGGACGAAGCAGCGGACGAAAAGGCAATCAAGAACTACCAGCGCTACATCGGCCTGACGAAAAATCTCGAGGATTTTCTGTCGAACGCGCAGGGCGCGGTCATCATTCGAAACTTCGCCCTGAAAGCCTTCGATATTACCGCTGAAGAAGCCTCGTCCTTCACGCTGAAACGGGTATTTACCAGCGATCTGTCAGACCCGAAAAGTTACGTTTATACTTTGAAAGACGAGCGTTTCGTGCGGCTGGCCAAGGCGTTCAACTTTGATGCCGAGGGCAAGATTGGCTCACCCCGGCTCGCCCAGTCGGAAAACGAGATCACCCGAATATCGCGAAATTATCTGAAGGAAGTTACCCGTTGGGACAAGGACAAAAAGGTCAGGGAGAAAGGTGAGAAGGAGGTCACCTATTATCGCCAGAAAATGGAAACGATTGAAACCGTCGATCAATTGCTCTCCGACCGCCGCCTTCTCGATTTCATGCTGATTGCGCAGCGTATCGACCCCAAAACGGTCACCACCGACTACCTCAAGAAGATCTTCAAGTCCGACCTCAAGGACCCCAAAAGTTTCGCCAATACCGAAAAAGATGCCCGCTTCCGCGCACTTGCCGGCTCCTTCAATTTCGACGCCAAGGGGAATATCGTCGCGAAAGCCGGCCAGAGCGTGCAGAACACCCGCAGCCTCATGGAAACACGCGACAAATATGTTCGGCAGACGCTGGAACAGCGGGTCGGCGAAGAAAATTCCGGCGTTCGCCTTGCGCTCTATTTCAAGCGCATGGCTGCCAGCATTTCCAATCCCTACGACATACTCGCCGATAATGCGCTTGCGGAGTTCACCCGCACCGCCCTTGGAATTCCCGCAGAAACCGCAAACTCCAAGGTGGATGCGCAGGCAAAGATGATCGAGAAGAAGTTGAAGATGAAGGACCTGCAGGACCCCAAGAAGGTCGAAAAACTGGTCAATCGCTTTTTGCTGACATTCGAAGCTAACAACGCAACGTCGGATCCGCGTCTCGCTCTATTCGGCAGCGGCAGCACGTCCATCAGCGGCAATACACTCGCGACGTTGGGGCAACTCCGCAGCCGCCGCAGAGGTTAGACCATCCATAAGTGCTGGCCGCAGGTTTTGCCCTGCGGCCAACATAATCTTAGTCAAACCCGCCCGTCGCCTGAAGTGCGGTAGAGCAGGGTCAGTACGGTCAAAGCCAGCCCGACCAGCGCGACCGAGCCGAAAATGTAGAAGTTCCACTCCGGAGCCAGGCCCCTTTGCAGCACGAGACCGCCGATCATCGGACCGGCGATGCCGCCCAGCCGCCCGACGGCCAGGGAAAAGCCAAGACCCGTACCGCGAATATGGACAGGATAAAGCCGCCCGACCAGAACGTTGGCAAGAATCTGGGTTCCAATCGTTCCCGCACCCGCAAGGGCAACGAAGAGATAGAGCAACGGCCCCTTGTTTACCGTCAAGGCCCAGATCGAGGCCGCGCCAATGGCAAAAAGGACGGCCACAACCACCTTGACGTTACCCTTGTCGGCGAAACGTCCGCCGATGAGAATGCCAATTGCGGCTCCGACATTGAGCATGATGGAAAAGCTGAGCGCCGAACTGATGTCGTAGCCCATCTTGTTCATGATGGTGGGCAGCCAGTTGACCATGCCGAAGGTCAGCAGAAGCGAGCAAAAGTGAATGCCCCAGGCATTCAGCGTCGAAAGCAGCCGGCCTTCCGAGAAGAGGGCGCCCACGCCGCCCTTTTGGATCTTGGCATGCGGCGTAATGCGTTGCAGGCCGTAAGTGTCGCAAATCCCGTCTGCCTCTGCCTGCCGGCCCTTGCTTGCCAGCCATTCCGGCGATTCCGGCAGGAACCGCATGAAGATCGGCAGAAGAATAAGCGGCAGGCCGCCGATCAGCATCAATGGCCGCCAGCCATAGCTCTCCAGAAGCAAAATACCCATGAGGCCGGAAATGATGCCGCCGATAAGATAACCGAGGAAGGAAAGGGAATTTGCCTGCGCCCTGCGCTTTGGCGGCGAGAACTCCAGCACCAGCGCCGTCACCGTCGGCAGGAGCGCGCCAAGGCCGAGACCGGCGAAGAAGCGCGTGATTTCGAAAGCAAGAAAGTTCGGCGTCATGGCCGAGGCGATCATCATCGCTGAAAATCCGGCAAGGCTGATGAGAACGACCTTCCGGCGGCCGATACGGTCCGCCATGGTGCCGGCAAACAGCGCGCCGAGCAGCATGCCCACCAGCGTCAAGGCGGCAGCCCGCCCGACCATGGCCGGATTGAGCGCCCATGCGCCTTCTTTCAGCAACGCCGGTGCAACCGCGCCGTAAACGACAAGATCGTAACCGTCGAACATGATCATCAGGCCGCATGTCGCGATGACGCCAGCCGGGTTCTTCGTCCGCACCGAGGCGGCGCTCATATAGTTCGTGGACATATTCCTCCCTTTCACGCATGAACGCGCCACCCGGAATGGATCGACGTCTTCCCGTTCCTGCGATTGCTCCCTGGGTGCCCGGCTTGCTCCACCCTGATGTGCGTCTCGCTCCTGTCAAGACACATATCGCCGGCATCACCCGCCTTCGATTAAATGTTGCGTTTGCAAAAATTGCAATTGAAATATTAACAATCGTCAACAGCCATTGCAGGCGTGGATTTCAGTCGCCTTCCAGCCCCGAAATCCTCGACAAAGTCGGCGTCCAGTTCAAAATACGAATGCGGTTATAGACGCCGTGAATGACAAAAGGGTCGGCGTCGCTAAAAGCCATGACGTCCTCGATACAGCGGGCTTCAGCAATGATGAGGGCCGCGGCAGACCCTCCGCTTTCCGCCTGCATCGGGCCGGATGCGAGAATTCTGAATCCTTCCGGAACGCCATCTTCGTTGCGCAAATGAGCCTTGTGGGCACTCATTTGCGCCAACCTTTGCTCAGCGGCAGCGGGATCACTTTCCGCAAAACGCACATAGAGCCGGGGACGATCGCTACCGCGGGTCATCGGGCGAGCACGAAATCGTGGTCCACCGACCAGAACCAGCCGTTGGCGAACCCAAGCTCCTGCGCCCTCTGCGCATCCTCCACGCGCTGAAAATCGGCCAGCAGGCTTTCCTTCACACCGAAAACTGCATCCGAACGAATGTAAGGATCATCAGGGTCGAAAATATGCGTGACGAGCGTGGTGAAGCCTTCTGCCGAAACGATGTAGTGCAGATGCGCTGGTCGGTAGGGATGACGCCCCATGGCCCGCAGAAGCTGCCCCACGGGGCCATCATCCGGTATCGGGTAATATTTCGGCTTCGCCGCCCGGAACCAGTAGCGTCCGTCCTCACCGGTGACGAATACGCCACGCAGGTTGAAATCGGGCTGAATGCCCTTCTGCTGCACGTCGTAGAAACCTTCGTCATTGGCCTGCCAGACGTCAATGCGGGCGCCTGCGACCGGCATTCCGTCGGTGTCGAGAATGCGGCCGGTTACCAGCATGTCCTCGCCCTTGCCGTCGAGGCAGATATTGGCGCCCATCGGCATCTCAGGCGCATCGGCCACATGAAAAGGCCCGAGAACGGTGGATTCCGACGCGCCGCTCGGCTTGCGGTGGTTGATCGCATCGACCAGCATGGAAACGCCGAGAATATCGGAAAAAAGGATCCACTCCTGCCGCCATTCATTGCAGATCTGGCCGACCTCGGTCAGAAAATGGATCGCCTTCATCCATTCCTCTTCAGTCGGCTCAATCTCTTTCACCGCCTCGTGAAGCTTGCGGGTGACGACCGCCATGATCTCCTTGAGACGCGGATCGTCACAATCGCGCATACGGGCAATCACGGTTTCGGCCGAACGTTCCTCGACGAAATAGCCGTCGTCACCGGTTGTTTTCATGTCCATAATGTCCTCCTCCCATCATTGCCGCTCCCTGCTTGCCGGATCACTCCGGCCTTGCGCCCTCGAAGGCGCGTTGCAACAGGGCGCGGATCGCGGTTTTTTCAACTGGCCGCGGGCACCAGTAAGGATTGGCGGTCGCAAGCTCGGCCATAGCGTCGAGATCTTCCTCGCCAACACCGAGTGCTGCAAGGCTTGCCGGCGCGCCGAGCCGGGCGGCAAAATCGTAAAGACCCGTCCCTGCCCTGCCACCGACAAGTGCGGCCAGCGGCGCAAGCTGATCCGGCACCGCCTGTTCCACATAAGCGATGGTATGCGGCAGAAGCACCGCATGGGTTTCCGCATGCGGCAAATCCAGACTGCCGCCCAGCGTATGGCAAAGCTTGTGATGCAGCGACATGCCAACAGCGCCAAGCACCGTGCCACACAGCCACGCGCCGTAAAGTGCCGTTTCGCGCGCCTTGGTATCTTGCGGCTCCATCCTCACACCGGGAAGCGCCTCGATCATCGCCCGCAACCCTTCCACCGCCATCATACTGGCGATCGGATTGCGATCCCGAGCATAAAGCGCCTCTGCCGCATGGGCCATGGCGTTTAGCCCGCTGGTCATGCTGATGCCAACAGGTAATCCAAGTGTCAGCTCGGCGTCGTAAATCACCACTTCCGGCAGGATTTCCGGACCGCGCAGGGTGGTCTTCACGCCATTTTCCGTCTGGCCAAGAATGGGCGTCACCTCAGAGCCGGCATAGGTCGTTGGAATGACGATCTGGGGCGCATCGGTGCGCAAGGCAATGGCCTTGCCAAGACCGGTGGTAGAGCCGCCGCCGAGCGACACGACGCAATCGGCACCGGCAGCGCGATAGGCCTCGACCGCCCGTTTCGTCACCTCGACCGGCGTGTGCATGGCCGCATCGGAAAAAACACCGGCAGCCAATGGGCCAAGCCGGGCGGCCAAAGCCTCCGCATCGCCCTTCTGATGGGGTGTGGAAAGCACCAACGCCCGTGACAGCCCGAGGCGACGGATTTCCTCCGCCACCCCCACGGAGCTACCCGTGCCAAAGACGATGCGGGCCGGGGCCGTCGTATAGACGAACGGCTGCATGGCTCAGGCTCCGTCGAGCTTGAACAGGCGGCGCGCATTGGTACGGCCGATCTTTACCCGGTCGGCCTCGGCAATGCTCGTCGCATTGAACCAGTCGGAGGCGTGATCGATGTTCTCGAAGGGCCAGTCGGTGGAGAACAGGATGCGGTCGGCACCGATTTCCAGAATGGCATCGATCAGGGTCTGGGTGCGGAAATTGCCAGAGGTGGTGATGTGGAAATTCTCGTTGAAATAATCCATGAAACGGCGCTTGGCCGGATAGCGCGGCGGCAGCTTCACCCAGGCATTGCGGTGGTCGATGCGCCACATCATGTAGGGCAGGCCCTCGCCCATATGGCCAAGAATGATGTTGAGGCGCGGATGCTCATCGAACAGGCCTGATGCCATGAGGCGCAGCGCGTGAACCGCCGTTTCCTGCGCAAACGCCCAGGTGGGGCCAAGCAGCCAGGGGTGGCCGTCGTAGATGCGGGAATCCTGCGGCAGCGGATTGCGCGGATGCAGATAGAAAGGCACATCAAGCTTTTCCACCTCGCCCCAGAATGGACGATATTGCGGCAGGTCGTAATAAAGCGGTGTCTGGCCATCGCCCTCCTGGCTGAAGCCGTTGACGAGCGCGCCGACGAAACCGAGATCGTTGACGCAGCGCTGAAGCTCCTCGGTCGCCGCATCCGGGTCCTGCAACGGCAGGGCTGCGAAGGCGAGGAAGCGGTCCGGCCGCTTGGCGCATTCTTCAGCCAGGACGTCATTGGCGCGGCGCGCAATCTCGATCGCCTTCTTCTTGTCGGGAATAGCCTGCACCGCCGGCGCATTCAGCGACAGGATCATGGTTTCGATGCCATGCGCATCCATCAGCTTCAGGCGCGTATCCTGAATGTCGAGCAGGCGATGCTGCAGTTCCTTCCAGTAATCACCGGGCACGAACCCGGCCGAATCCTGAAGTGTTTCCGGGATTGCGAAATGCTCTTCGAGAGCGACCTTGCCTTGCATGTTATTTCCTCCGAAAATCGCTGTTCAGTTGCCGCCACATGTGCGGTCAATATTGGCCCTTGGGTTCCAGGCCGAGCATGCTCTGGCCGATCATGGTGCCCACGGCATCCCAGTTCATGCTGATATGGCGGCCCACCGCATTCGCATCCCGCCAGGCCCGCTGGACCGGATTGGAAAGATCAAGCCCGACACCGCCGGTGGAATCGTTGAGTGCCTGCACGGCGCGCAGCGCCAGAGAGACCGAAAAGGACTGGCCGCGACGGCTCAATAGCCGGTCGTCCACCGAAAATTCCGCCCGCCCTTCAAGCCTTGCCTGTGAGAGTGCCTGAGCCCGCGCAACGTCGCGCAACAGGATTTCACAAGCGGCATCCACGCTCGCAGCGGCTTCCGCGACACGCAGCTGGATGGTTGGAAATTCCGCCATGCGGTTATTGCCGCCCGCCACCGCACCGCGGGTCACCCGGCCACCGACATGATCGACATAGGCTGCCAGGGCACCCTTGGCCGCACCGACGCCAGTCGAGGCGAGACAGGAAGGAATGCCGGTCAGAAGCGGCATGTTGAAGAGACCTTCCTGCGCATAAAACCGCCCGCCCGGCGTGTGGCCGCTGGTCGCGTCCGGAAAGGTCAGAACCCGATGTTTGGGAACAAAGACATCATCGAGAACCAGCGTCTTGGAACCCGTGCCGGCCAGTCCGACCACATGCCACGTGTCTTCAATGGCATATTGGCTTGCAGGCACGAGAAGGAAGGCCGGAACCGGCCTGCCTTCGCCCTGCGGCGGCAGGATGGCGGCGCAGAGAGACCATTGGGCATTCTCGCAGCCCGAGGCAAAGGCCCATTTGCCGCTCAGGCGGTAACCGCCGTCAGCGGCCTCCGCCATCTTTACCGGCGCATAGGAACCACACAGAAGCGCGTCAGGGTTTTCGTCCCAGACATCCGCCTGCGCCTTCTCTGGAAACATCGCCAGCAGCCATTGATGGGCGGAAAGCAGGCCGGCAACCCAGCCAGTCGACGCGCAGGCCGCCGAAAGCTCGATATTGGCTTCGACAAGCTCGGCAAATTCACCGCCCTGCCCGCCGAAAGCCCGCGGTTTGACGACATCGAAATAGCCGATGCCGCGCAGCGCCGCGATATGACTGGCGGGAACGCGGCGCGCCTCCTCTGTTTGTCGGGCGCTGGACCGGAAAAGATCCGCTACACCGGCAACGCGACCGACGAGGCGGACATGCGGGTTCGTTTGCGCCGGCTGCGGCGCATTGCTCATATCGTTCATGATTGTCTCCTCCGAGAATAGTCTAGCCGGGAAATATCAGGCGGACAGGCCTGCCGGGCTTGCGGCGCAATATTGGGCATTTTCGTAAAGCAGCGGTCGTGTCGTCTCGCTTACATCGGCCGACACCACCTGTCCGATAAACACCGTATGCGTTCCATATGGCATTGCCGCGACACGGCGGCAGGCGATGGCGGCATGGGCCGTGGGCAGATAAAGAACACCGTTGTCATGACGCTGCCACTCGCCGTTGCGGAAACGCTCCTCCGGCGAAACCTTGCCGCTGAAAGCATCAGACAAGGCAATCTGGTCCTGCGTCAGCACATTCACGATGAAATCGGGCCGGCAGAGCAGCAATTCGTGCAGAAACGTGCGGTTGTTCAGGCAAACCAGAAGAGAGGGCGGCTCCATCGAAACCGAGGTGACGGCGGTAACCGTCATGCCGTGATCGCGCTGATCACCCGTGGCACAGGCAGTGATGACCGTCACGGTCGCCGGAAAACGGCGCATCGTCGTGCGGAAATTCTGGCCGACGCCTTCAGGCGCAAGATTGTTCAGGCCAAACAGTGCTGATGTCATGAGATCCTCCCAAATCCTGCATTCTTAAATATTTTCATTTGCAACATTTGTCAATGCAAATGTTTTACGGCGGAGGAAGCTGCGATATGGCCTCGCCGTCCCCGGTCTTCTGGAGCGAAACTATTGAAACTGATAGATTATGCCGGTACAGCCGATGGGTGCGCCACGTAATCCGCGCACGTGTTTCTCAAAACGGGGTTTTGCTTGTGTCTTATCAGTTCACTGACTCGGTGCCCTACCTGCTCAACTGGGTAGGTGTTCGGCTTGGAGAGCGTTTCTCCCTGAGGCTGGCATCCTATGACATCACCCTGCCGATGTATCGTGTGCTGGCAACGCTGAGACAACAGGAAAGCAAAACGCTGACCGAGCTTTCAGACCTCGTGTCGGTGGAGATTTCCACGCTCTCCCGGCTTGTTGGCCTGCTCGTCAGACGCAACCTCGTCAGCCGCGAGCGACCGGTCGACAATGCGCGGATCGTGCGCATCACGCTGACGCCAAAGGGTGAAGAACTTGCCGAGGAACTGATGCCCATCGCCGCCATGTTCGAAAAGACCGCGATCGAAGGCCTCGACCCGGCCGAAGTGAAACTTTTCAAAAGCATCCTGCGCCACATCGGCCGCAACATTGCGGGTCTCTGATCCCCCAAGGATCCGCTGACCCGTCACGACCTTCGCGTGCAATGTACTTGTAATGGCTGGTTCCTATCCCTGTGGCAACTCACCACAGCGGAGGAAATTTGCCCATGTCCGAGAGATTGTCACCCGCCTTCCTGACAACGCTCGCCCTTGTCACAGCATCGATCCTGGTTTCGGCCTGCGCCTCGACAGTCATGAAAAGCTACATCGGCGCGCCCATCACCAGCGTGATGCTGGACTATGGGCCGCCGGACAATATCTATAGCCTTGGCGGTGGACAGCAGGCCTACCAGTGGCGGAAGAACAAGACACAAGCTGTCGCCGGATCATCGAGTGGCGAAGTGCGGACAACACGAAGCGGGGAGCGTTACGAAGTGTCCGAGACGCCGAGTTATGTCGAGCGCATAGACTGCTTCTACACTTTCTACACACGCAATTCCGGCGGCGAATGGTATGTAACGAGCTTCCGGCAACCGTCACTCGAATGCGAGTGATTGTTCCCGGATTTCAAACTCAGCCCTCCCAGATTTTTGACCGCCGCTTTGATGCTTGAAGCGGCGGTTTTCGTTGAAACGTTCTCCCTGGGATTTCTCATCGGATGGGCCGGTCAGAAGCGGTAGTTCAGGCCGGCCTTGATGACGTGATCATTTGGATCGGACTTCGACCTGCCGCTCGCCAAACTTGGCCGACAGGCAGCCGCCGAAGCTCTGTTCGACGCCAGCGCCAACCCGATAGCCCTGGTTCCAGCAGTCGGCACCCGTGACGCCGTTTCCATCCTTGAACTTGGTGGTGGTAAGGCCGGGGAAACATGCCTGATCGCTTACAATCCCGTCAGCTAGACACTGTCAGCCGCAGCACCTTTCGAAGCCACCGAGCGAATTTCCAGCCGGACGCAAAAACCGGGATTGAGGTCGAGGAAGACAACGCGTCCGCAATGGATCTCTGCCGCCTTCTGGACTAGGTTCAACCCGAGGCCTGCTCCTGGCGAGTTCGTATTGACGCGGTGAAACGGCTCGAATACCTGCTCGCGCTCCGAGACGGGGATGCCCGGCCCTTCATCGCAAACGTCAATGAAGCCCGCAGCACCGACCCGGATCGTGATAGCACCCTTGCCGCCGCCATGATCGATTGCGTTGCGGACGAGATTGACGACCGCCATCTCGATGATCGAAGTCTGGACCGTGAATACGGCCTCTCCTTCACTTGGCTCGAAATCGAACTCGTAACCGGCATCCATCGCAATCGGCGCGAGATCGGTCGCGATGCGCTCGACAAGGATGTTCAGGTACTGCCGCTCGGCGGGTAATTCCACCACGCCGACTGCCTGCATCTCCAGCAACTGGTGCGCAACGCGTGTGAGGCGATCGATA
Source organism: Agrobacterium sp. MCAB5 (assembly GCF_052114365.1). NCBI lineage: Bacteria > Pseudomonadati > Pseudomonadota > Alphaproteobacteria > Hyphomicrobiales > Rhizobiaceae > Agrobacterium > Agrobacterium sp. MCAB5. Next base: position 37,851 of record NZ_JBFREP010000003.1, on the reverse strand, counting down.
TCGGCCCGGAGTTGTCGGCTCAGCGGGTCATCGGGCAAAAGATCGGCCCTGATCCGCGCGATTGCAATCGGCGTTCTCAGCTCATGCGCGGCATCGGCAAGAAAGCGGTTACGGCGATTATATCCCTCATCCAGCTTGGAGAGCGCGACGTTGAAGGCATTTACCAGGGGAATGATTTCGCTGGGCACCTTGGAACGATTGATACGGGCAGACCGGTTCTCGAAATTGATGGATTGCTCCTGGCTGACCGTTTCCATGAGGCCGCCAAGTGAACGGCCGACCGCCCTCGGGGTCACGATCAATGTCGCGATACCAGTCAGGATCAGCATGGGCACGACGGCGATAAGAATGACGAAGCCCACACCCGGCAAGACAGTAAGCCAGCGGATCTCGCCGTTGGCATCTTTTTCCAGATCTAACTGCATACTGATCCATAGGCTGAGGCCGTCATTCGGGATGCCTTTTTCCGTCCCGGCAATGAATTGCAGCCGCCCGGCAGGCGTATTACGGTTTTCCATGGTGGCCCGGACTGTTTCCCCCGCTTCCAGACGCGCCCTTTCGATGCTTGACGGAAAAACTGCCGCCAAAGCCGGTACTGGGATTTCTCCATATCGCAGGACGATTTCATCGGCGTCCCGCACCAAGAACCAAAGATTCGGATAGCGCTGTTTCAGCTCGACCAATCCGGGCGTGGGCAGAACTTGCGCCCGGCCCTGCCCATCCTTTGTCACGCTTTCCGCAACGATGCGGACAGCCTCTTCATTGGCGCCCTCCAGCCGTGGATCAATGATCCAGATCCAGCCGACGAGGAGGATGACAAACAGAACGAGCAAGAACGCCTGCAAGGCGAAAAGACGCTTCATCAGCGCCCACCGCAGGGATCGGTTGCGCTCCTGCTTCATGTGTTCGCTCGGATGAGATAGCCGATGTTTCGCACGGCTCTTATCTCGACGGTGGCTTCGGCCTGCGCGAGCTTCTTCCTGATGCGGGAGATATGGGCGTCGAGAGCGTTGGATTCGATCTCATCATCCAGGTTGTAAACCGCTTCGACCAGATTGGAACGCGTCACGATGCGGTTCGGGCGTCGCATCAGAGCCTCGAGCGCCAGATATTCCCGCCGCCGAAACTCGATGATGGCACCGGCAACCGTGACTTCATTGCTCTTCGGATCAATGCTCAGATTTCCGAAGCTCACATATTGGCTGGAAAGCGAAGGGCCGCGCCTGTGCAGCGCCCGAAGGCGGGCAAGCAATTCCTCGATCGCAAAGGGCTTGGCGAGGTAATCATCCGCTCCGGCGTCAAGACCGTCAACGCGGTGATCGACACTTCCGAGCGCCGTCAGAACGAGGATCGGCACCGAATGCCTGGCTTTGCGAAGCGAAGACACAAGGTTCAACCCTTCACCATCCGGAAGGCGACGATCCAGAACCAGCACATCGTAAGACCCGTCACGCGCCAGCGCGTCGGCATCGGCAATCGTCCTGACATGATCCGCAAGCACATCACGCCGTCGCAGGGCTTCGAGCAGGGCCCGCGCCATTTCAGGTTCATCCTCGAGAAGCAGGATTCGCAATGACTTTTCCCCAAAGGTGAATGCTTGCCGTCCTCACCACTGGTCGGTGAATGTTACAGCTACATTGCAGGCAAGGAGCCGGACTATCCTTCTCTCACCCTCCTGCCAGACGCAAATCGACCGTCACACCTTGGATGCCTTATCCCGGCCTGTACCCATGTCTTGCATAAAACCGGTCAAGCTCGCGCTGCTTCGGCGCCTCACCGGTGTAGATCGCAATATAGTCCGGGATCCTTTTCATGCGCACGGCCATATCTTCCTCCGACTGCATGGAGATATAGCCGATCTGCACGAGATAGGTGGTGCGGGCACGCACATCCGCCATATTTTCCGAATGGCCAAACCGCATGAACATGCGCGAAAGTGCATCCATTCTCGTCTGATCGGCCTTACGCACCTCGGCAAGAATATCATCGGACTGAAGAGCCCAACTGCGAACCGCAAATTCGAACCTGTTGTCGAAGAGGCCAGCATCCAGCCAGCAATCGAAGACATTCAGCATCGCTTCGGCCAGGGTCTCCGCATAGGCCTCCGACTGCCTGACGATGCTGCCGGTATTCTTTTCGCGCCAGCGGGAGACGAGTGCGGCCAGCAACTCCTCCCGATCCCGGAAGAACCAGTAGAAACTCGTGCGCGACAGACCGAGTTTTTTCGCCAACGGCAGGATTTTCACGGAATCCACGCCGGATTCGAGAAGTGCCTGGTAGGCGGCCTCAAGCCAGCCCTCCTGCGATCCGCGCCAACCGGTCTCGTTCAATGTCGCTTCCATGATGATTTCCTAGCAAATCGGTCTGGTCGCGACAAGGCGAATGTCCACTCATGTCGAATGCATAAACACAAGTGTTTTATTAATTGACACCTATGTACATTCCCGCTTAGCCTTCTCCGATAAACGTTCTCGGAGCCCGGTCGCCATGTCGAATGACCCTCTTCTTCAGCCCTACCAGCTAAAGCATCTCACCCTGCGAAACCGCATCATCGTTACCTCGCATGAACCCGCCTATCCGGAGGACGGCATGCCGAAAGGGCGCTACCGCGCCTATACGCTCGAGCGGGCAAAGGGCGGCGTCGCCATGACGATGACGGCAGGCTCCGCAGCCGTCTCGAAAGACAGCCCGCCCGTCTTCAACAACCTCTTGGCCTACAAGGATGAAATCGTTCCGTGGATCAGGGAAATGACCGACGCCGTGCATGAAGAGGGTGCAGCGATCATGATCCAGCTGACGCATCTCGGCCGCCGCACGCGCTGGGACAAGGGCGACTGGCTGCCGGTGCTGGCACCATCTCACCAGCGGGAGGCCGCGCATCGCGCTTTCCCGAAGAAGATCGAGGATTGGGATATCGAGCGCATCATCAAGGACTTCGCCGACGCTGCGGAACGCATGAAGGCGGGCGGCATGGACGGGGTGGAGCTTGAAGCCTATGGCCATCTCATCGACCAGTTCGTCTCGCCGCTGACCAACGAGCTGGATGGCCCCTATGGCGGCTCGCTGGACAACCGCATGCGTTTCTGTTTCGACGTCTTCAGGGCGATGCGCGAGCGTGTCGGCGACGATTTCATCCTCGGGGTTCGCTATACCGCCGACGAATGTCTTGAAGGCGGCACCGGAAAGGCGGAAGGCCTCGAAATCTCGCGCCGGTTGCGGGATAGCGGCCTGATCGACTATCTCAACGTTATCAGGGGCCATATCGATACGGATCCTGGCCTGACCGACGTCATTCCCATTCAGGGCATGGCGAACGCGCCGCATCTGGACTTCGCAGGCGAAATCCGCGCGGCAACCAGTTTCCCCACCTTCCACGCCGCCAAGATCCAGGATGTCGCCACCGCCAGATACGCCATCGCTTCCGGCAAGGTCGATATGGTCGGCATGACCCGCGCCCACATGACGGACCCGCATATCGTGCGCAAGATCATGGAAAAGCGGGAGGACGATATCAGGCCTTGCGTTGGCGCCAACTACTGTCTCGACCGCATCTATCAGGGCGGCCTTGCATTCTGTATTCACAATCCGGCGACAGGCCGCGAAGAAACGATGCCGCACGAGATCACCAAGGCGACGGAAAGCCTGAAGGTCGTGATCGTCGGCGCCGGTCCGGCCGGGCTGGAGGCCGCGCGAGTCTGTGCCGAACGCGGCCATGAGGTCGTCGTCTTCGAGGCCGCAAACGATCCGGGCGGCCAGATCCGCCTGACCGCGCAAAGCGAACGCCGCCGCGAAATGATCAGCATTATCGACTGGCGCATGAGCCAGTGCGAAAGGCTCGGCGTTACCTTTCACTTCAACAGCTGGGCGGAAGCGGACACGGTTCTCTCGGAAAGCCCAGATGTCGTCATCATCGCCACCGGCGGATTGCCGCATACCGATGTGCTTTCAAACGGCAATGATCTGGTCGTTTCGTCGTGGGATATCATTTCCGGCGACGTCAAGCCGGGAACGAATGTGCTGGTTTTCGACGATGCCGGCGACCATGCGGGCTTGCAGGCAGCAGAATTTCTCGCAAAGGCGGGCGCAAAAGTGGAGATCATGACCCCGGATCGCGCCTTCGCGCCGGAAGTCATGGCGATGAACCTGGTTCCTTACATGCGCTCACTGCAAAAACTCGACGTCACCTTCACCGTCACCTATCGGCTGGAAGCGGCGGAAAGAAACGGCAACCAGCTCGTCGCCCACGTCGGCAGCGATTATGGCGGCGTGACGAAATCAAGGACCGTGGACCAGATCGTCGTCAATCACGGCACGGTGCCGCTGGACGATCTCTATTTCGACCTCAAGCCCGGCTCCAGGAACCTCGGCGAAATATCCTACGACGCCTTGCTGGAGGGCTCCGCCCAAACCGTCGAGCGCAACCCTGGCGGTGCCTACCGGCTCTTCCGCATCGGCGATGCGGTCGCCGCACGCAATACACATGCGGCGATCTACGATGCGCTGCGTCTCGCAAAGGACATTTGAGAGGGCCGCCGCGATACGCTTTGAAACTCAGGCCTGGATCAAGGCAATGCCACGGTTCTTGAACCCGAGTGTGACATCGCTTTCGGGCGGCAGGCTGGTCTCGACCGCATGGTCGATGATGAAGAGCGTGCCGATATCGGTCTCGACTTCATATTCGACGTGACCGCCGAGATAGGCGCTGTGCAGCACCCGCCCGGCAAGTCCCTGTCCGCCCGATTGGGCAATGGAAATCGAACCCGGACGAACCGCAAGCTTTGCCGGGCCGGGTTTGGCGTTGCGTGCCGCAACACGGTGATCGATCCCTCCAACGCGGATCAACGCATCGGCGCCCTCAAGGCTGACCACCTCGCAGCCGACGACATTCGCTTCGCCCATGAAGTCGGCGATGAAGGAAGAAGCCGGCGCCTCGTAGAGTTCCCGCGGCGCGCCTGACTGGGCGATCTCGCCCTCCTTCATCACGATGATCCGGTCGGAAACGGCCAGCGCCTCGTCCTGATCATGCGTCACATAAACGGCGGTAAAACCAAGCCGCTGCTGCAATTCCCGGATTTCGGTACGAACCCGGCGGCGAAGACGCGCATCAAGGTTGGAAAGGGGTTCATCGAGCAGCAGCACCTGCGGCTCCAGCACCAGAGCACGGGCAACCGCCACGCGCTGCTGCTGACCACCGGAAAGCTCGGCAGGCAGACGATGTCCCATGCCGGCCAGCCCCACGAGCTTCAGACCTTCCTCAGCCTTCTCCCGTGCTTCCGCCTTGCGCAGTCCGGAGGATTGCAGGCCATAAGCGACATTGTCGAGCGCCGTCATGTGGGGGAACAGGGCATAGGACTGGAAAACCATCGAGACATCGCGCTCATTGGCCGGCAGCATGGTCACATCCTTGTCGCCGATCAGAATGCGACCGGCCGTCGGATGTTCGAGCCCCGCCAGCATGCGCAGCGTCGTCGTCTTGCCGCAACCGGAGGGACCGAGAAGTGTCACCAGCGTGCCGGGTTCGATGGTGAGCGAAAGGTCGGGGATGGCGGTGAAGGCGCCGAATGTCTTGCGGACATTCTGAAAGGTGACGGAGCCGGGCTTTACGGAAATCATGCGGTTTTCTCCTGAGCGAGAGGAACGGAGGACGCGGACGGCAGTCCCGCGACGCGGTTTTCGCGGCGCAGGCGACGCTCGCCTACAATGAGCTGGAAGCCGGTGATAACAGTGATCATCACCACGATCAGCATGGAGGAATAGGCAATGGCGACACCGTATTCACCGTTTTCGACGAGACCGACGATATAGGAGGTCGCCATGTTGTACTGGGCGCTGACGAGGAAGATGACGGCGCTGATCGAGGTAATCGCTCGGACGAAGGAGTAGACCAGAGCCGCCGTGATCGCCGGGCGCAGCAGTGGCAGGATCACTTTCCTGATCGTGCGGAAACTGTCGGCGCGCAGCGTCAGCGAGGCCTCATCGAGGCTTTTGTCGAGTTGGCTCATTGCCGCAATGCCGCCGCGCACGCCGACCGGCATGTTGCGGAAGACGAAGCAGGCGATCAGGATCAGCGCCGATCCCGTCATTTCCACCGGCGGCAGGTTGAAGGCCATGATATAGCTGACGCCGATGACCGTTCCGGGAATGGCAAAGCTCATCATCAGGGCAAATTCGAAGATGTTCCGACCGGCAAACTTCTGCCGCACGATGATATAGGCCGTCAGCAGACCGACGGCAGCGGTCAGCGGCGCCGACACCAGCGCGATCTCCATGGTCGTCCAGAACGAGTTCCAGGCAACACCGGTCCAGGCGATCGAGCCGTTGGAGAAGCTGACGGAGAACGCGCGGATGTAGTGGTCGAGCGTCAGCGAATTGTCCAGACCCCAGGTCTTCACGAAACCGCCGACGAGGATCATGCCGTACACGACGATGGTGAAGACCATCCACGGCACGACGACGGCATGGACACCAATGGACAGGCCGCGTGGCAGCGCGATATGCGCGCCGCTGTCGCCCTTGCCGGTAACCGTGGCGAAGTTCTTGCCGGCCAGCCAGAAACGCTGGGCGAGGAAGGCCGAAAGCGTGAAGCACAGGAGGATAATTGCGAGAACAGCGGCGCGTGAAGGGTCGTTCTGCGAACCGACAACGGCAAAGAAGATTTCCGTCGACAGCACCCCATGCGTGCCACCAAGCACCAGCGGATTGCCGAAATCCGCCATGCTTTCGATGAAGCCGATGAGAAACGCATTGGCGAGACCCGGCTTCATCAGCGGCAGCGACACCCGCCAGAAGGTACGCCAGCGGTCGGCGCGAAGCGTTTGCGACGCCTCCTCCATCGACGGGCTGACACCTTCGACGACACCGATCAGCACCAGGAAGGATATCGGCGTGAAGGAGAGCACCTGCGCGATCCATATGCCGGTCATGCCGTAGAGCCAGCGGCCGGGTTCGATGCCGAAGAGATAGGAAAGCCATTCGGTGACGACACCGGCGCGGCCGAAGAGCAGCGTCAGGGCAAGACCGATGACGAAAGGCGGCGTTATGATCGGCAGAACCGTCAGAAGGCGCAGGCCCTTCTTGAACGGAAAACGGGTGCGGGTGGCGACCAGCGCGAAACCCAACCCAAGCACTGTGGAGCCGAAGGCGGTCATCAAGGCGAGGAAGAGCGTTCGCCAGGCAACGCCGCAGCGCTCTTCACCCGTGACACAGCCAAGGCTCCAGATGCCGGGATCCTGAATATTGCGGATGAAGCCATCGGCATTAAAGGAGCCATCGAAATCCTGAACGGATGCGATCAGCATGCTGCCGATCGGATAGAACACGAAAACGGTAACGAGGAAGGCCAGAATGGAAATCGAGCCGACGACAAAGGCATCGCCCTTCATCACGCCGCGTTCGGCAAGCCCGAAGGCAAAGAAAAGCACAAAGACCAGAGACATGACAACGGCACCGGCGCCCATGGCGGGCTGGCCATCGGAAAGCACGCCGAACAGGTTTTCACTGACGCTCCATGTCCAGCCGGTAAAGCCGATCGCCAATCCCTGCAAAATCAGAACCACGAGACCGGCAGCACCAATCCACGCAAGCAGCTTGCCCCGCAGCATCGGATCGCCAATCGCGCGGACAAGGCATCCGGCAAGGAAAAACAGGCCGGCACCGGCAAGCCAGGGTTTTCCATAAACCAATATTTGCAGCACACCGGGCGCATTGCTGGGGGAAGAGAGAAACTCAGACAGCCAGCGGAAGCTGAAGAAGCCGCCTTCAATGCGATACCAGGGAAGAAAAACCAGGGCAAAAGCCCCGAGCGCCAGGACAATGTTCAGCCTGCGATTGCCACGTGTCATGGCCGACCTCGCTTATTTCATGCCGATGAAAGAACGGCGGACATCCCGGCTTTCAAAAGCCGGGATGCCGATCGCCGGAGTTCAAATCAGTTTGCGACTGCACCGACCTCGCGGTCCCAGCGTTCCAGCAGCGCCTTGCGCTTGGCCGGGTCGCCATAGGTCTTGAAGTCGTAGTCGATGAGCTTGATGTCCTCGAACTTCGGTGCTTCCTTCGGCACTTCCGCGGTCTTGTTGGATGGAAGCTGGAAGGACTTGGCGTCCTTCATGCGTGACTGGACCTCTGGCTTCAGCGCCCAGTCATACCAGGTCTTGGCATTTTCGAGGTTGCGGGCACCCTTGATGATCGACATGGAGCCAATTTCGTAGCCGGTACCTTCGCAGGGCGCGATGGACTTGACGGGGAAACCTTCCGCTGTCTGCGCCACGGCATCATGCATGAAGACGATGCCGAGTGCCGTCTCGCCACGCGCTGCCGCCTTCACCGGCGCGGATCCGGACTTGGTATATTGCGAGATGTTGGCGTTGAGCTTCTTCAGATAATCGATCGCCTGGTCTTCGCCCATGATCTGCACGAGCGAGGCAAGCGCCGTATAGGCTGTGCCCGAAGAGTTGGGATTGGCGATCTGGATTTCGCCCTTCAGTTCCGGTGCCAGCAGATCGGCCCAGCACTTCGGCTCCTTGTAACCCTTGGATTTGAAGATTTCGGTGTTGTAACCCCAGCCCAGCGCGCCGGCATAAACGCCGACGGTTCTGTAACCGGTGCTTTCCGCCTGTTTGACAGCCCAGTCCTGCAGCTGATCCAGCATCGGCGACTTGTATTCGAGCGTCAGGTTTTCGGAGGCCGCCTGCATGTGCGGATCGCCGGTGCCGGCCCACCAGATATCGGTCTTCGGGTTGCGGGCTTCCGCACGCACCTTGGCATAAGTTTCGCCGGAAGACAGGCGAACCATATTGACCTTGATGTCATGCGACTTTTCGAAATCGCCCTTCATCTGTTCGCAGATGACGACATCGGCAGAGCATATCAGGTTAAGCTCGCCCGCCGCCTGCACCGATGTGGTGCCGAGTGCCGTACCGGCAAAAAGCAATGTGGAAAGTATCGTCAGTCGCATGGTTATCCTCCTGTAGCTTGCGTCTGAATGGTTCGGCAGTCCACAAACATGGCGCTGCCGGTCGCGGCATCTTGTGCTGCCACGCTGTCTGTATTTTCGGTCTTGGATTGCTGACCCCTACTGGGTCGGGTGAATTTCGTTGTCGAAGCGGCTTAACAATCGACTTCGCTCATCGGGTTGGCCAAAGGTGGCGAAGTCGTAATCCACCATCTTGATCATCGATATATCGGGCGCCGTCAGCGGCAATGTCGCCCGGGCGTTGGATGGCACCTGGTTCTGCCCCGCCTTTGCCCCGGTCGCCTGTCCTTCCGGGGTCAGCGCGAATTCAACGAAGGCCTGCGCCAGCGCATCGTTGTGGTTGCCCTTGACGATGCTGACCGCCCCGATCTCGTAACCGGTTCCCTCGCAAGGGGCGACGATCACCAGCGGAAAGCCTTCGATCTTCTGTGTCACGGCGTCATGCATGAAGGAAATCCCTATCAGAACCTCCCCCCGCGCCGCCGCCTTTACGGGCGCCGAGCCGACCTTGGTGTAACTCACCACATTCTGGTTAAGCTTGCCCATGAAACTGAAAGCCTCCTCCTCGCCAAAGAGCTGGACAAGCGTGGCAAGCATGGTGAAGGCCGTGCCCGAATAGTTCGGGTTGCCGGTCTGGATATGGCCGCGATAAATCTCCTTCGCCAGATCCTTCCAGCATGTCGGGGCCGGCAGACTGTTCTTGGCGAGCAGTTCCGAATTATAGGCAAAACCGAGCGCACCGGCATAGATTCCGGCCGATTTCGATCCCGACATCGCATTGAAATTCTGCGCCCATGGCAGCAGATCCTGCTGATGGGCGGGCTGATACTCTTCCAGAAGGCCTTCCGAACCCGCCTGCAAATGAGTGTCGCCTGTACCGCCCCACCAGACGTCGACAGTCGGATGGGCGCGTTCGGCACGAATCTGATCGAGGATTTCGCCGGTGCTCTTGCGAACCATCGAAATCTCGACCCCCATCCGCGCTTCGAAAGCCCGCTGCATGGTCACGCACCAAGCCTCGTCGACGCCGCACAGGACGTTCAACTTCGTCGCGGCCATGCCATGCCCTGCGCCGCACAGCCATAAGGCCATGCTCGCCGCAAGTGCGGTCAATGCTCTCAACTGAGCCTCCCTGCTTGGAACCTCCCCGTTCCAATCTCCGCCATTAGCATGTCACATCCTGACCGCACCGCAATCGAAGAATGGTTACCAATCTTTCCGAACAAGATTACAGATATTACAAATATGACAGGGCGGATAACCAGCTAGGCTTTGAAGATCGCGTCTGCCGCGCCTATGATGATGGCGGGAGGAATACGCAGTGCTTAATCAGAAGGTTCGCATTCTGATCGTCGAGGACGATCCGGATATGGCAGAGCTTATCTCGGACCTCGTCGAGGCCGAGGGCTGGCTGCCCACCTGCGCGCGCTCCGCCGAGGAAGCGGACGAGATATTGGCGAAGGACGTGATGCAGCTGGTGCTCGTAGACCACAACTTGCCCGGCACCTCCGGCCGCACCTTTGCCCAGAGACTACGCAGCAAGGTTGATATCGGCATCGTCATGGTAACGGCTGCCGGCAGCGCCGCCGACCGGGTTCTCGGCCTGGAAACAGCGGCCGACGATTATGTCGTCAAACCCTTCGAACCGATCGAACTCACGGCACGGATCAAGGCCGTTCTGCGCCGGACGATCCCCTCCTTGAAGCAGGAAAAGGACAGCGAGCGCGACCACGGCCGGGCAGCATTGCTCCTCAGCGACTGGGCGATTGATCTCAATGCCCGACAGGCGGTCTGCCTGACCGATCGCAGCAGAACGCTGACAAGTGCCGAATTCGCACTTCTGGAAATTCTGGCCGAAACGCCCAACCAGCCCGTCAGCCGCTCCCAGATCCTCGACAGACTGGGCTCGGAAAGCGACCGCTATATCGATAGAAACGTCGATGTGCTGGTGCTGCGGCTGAGGCGCAAGATCGAGCGAAACCCCGATCTGCCGCGTCACATCAAGACGCGGCGCGGCAGGGGTTATGTGCTCCACACCGACGAGGGCGAGCTTTCTCCGTGATCAGCCGCTCCTTCCTTTCCTCGATCGCCTTTCGCCTGCCCTTTGCGATCGTCTTCATCTGCATCCTCGTCTTCAGCCTATCCGCCATCGCCATCTACGGCCTGCAACGCGCCCGCGATGAAATGGCCGCCTACGGCCTGCAGGCCTTTTCCAGCCTTGCCAAGGCATCGCTGGTTTCGCGGCAGGTCTCCGACCTCGTCTCGAGTGCACCTTTCCTGATGAATGCCGCCTCGCCCTATCGCGTCTCCAGCGAAAGCAGGTCCGTGGTCCAGCAGGTCGATATCCTGCTGGAGATGACAGGGCCAGGCAACGGTGATCGGGTCGCCCGCGGCTTTGCCAACGAGCGCATCGTCGAACTCCTTGAATTGATCAGAACACAGACGCTGGATCTGGCAAAGGATGCCGATGCGGCGCAGGGCCACAAGGCGGAAGCGGCAGCCGCGCTTGGCGAAATTGCCACGGGTCGCGGCATCACCGATCCCGAACTGCGCCGGCGGATGAACGGCATCGTGCAGGCCGCATCCGCATCCGACAGCCTCTTCCAGCTTGGTGAACTGCGCCGCCGCTATGTTGCCGAAACCACCGCGCGCCAGGAAGGTTATCCCGGAGAGCGGCTCCCCGTGGCCGAGCTGCAACCCTATGAGCGGGTCTTTGAAGCGCAGAGCCGTTACCTCTTGGAAATGTTTGCGATCCGCGCCTCGGTGTCGCGGCTTCACATTGTTTCGCGCGATCTGTCCCATGTCACCGAAACCCAGAGCGATGCGGTTGCCCGCAGCCTCAACGAGGACCTGATCTCGACCTCGGACGCTCTGAGCCGGCTATTGGTCATCGTCGCAGTCGCTTCGCTTCTGGTTCTGGTCATGGCAACATTCTCGATTCGATCAGTGATGCGTGTCTCGCGCGGGATCGCGACGCTTTCCAACGGCATGAACGCGCTCGCCAAGGGTGAAAAGGATGTCGGCCCGCCATCCTACACCGGATCGGAGACGGAACTGATCCGCCTGCTCGATGCTTTCCGGGCTTTCCATGACAGCGTCGATCGTGTCTCCCGCCTGCGGCGCACGGCGGAAGCGGCGGCCCGAACCATCCGCTCCACCTTCCGCAACATGAATGAGGGAATAGCGCTGTTCGATCCGACCGGTCGGCCAATCACCATGAACCGCCGGATCATAGAACTTGTCGGTCGTTCCGGCTCGTCGCGTAAGCTGCCGCTTCGCCGTTTTGTCGAACCGATACCGGAGATCGATCCCGCACTGTTCCCTTTCGAGAGCGGCCGAGGCGAGTTGATGGACCGGGCAATCGTGCGCCATCGCACTGGAGATCAACGAGTGATCGAAGTATCGATGTCACGCCAGCCGGATGGCGGTATCGTGCTGCTGGCGCGGGATGTAACTTCTCTAGATCGTCAGGAGGCGGAGGCCGCAAAAGCCCAGAGGCTTGATGGCATCATGCGCATGACCCATCAGGTCAGTCATGAAGTGGGCAACATGATCGGCATCATCACCGGCAGCCTCGGCCTGCTGGAGCGCGAAACTGGTTTCAACGATCGCCAGAAACGCCACATCGCCCGTATCCGCAAGGCGGCGGATCGCGGCCGTTCTCTGGCCAGCAGCATGCTGACCATCGGCAGCCAGCAGCCCATTCATCCGAGCTGCATCAACGTCGCAAACCTGCTGCGCGGCATGGCCGATATCCTTGAGATTGCAGTCGGCCCGAAATGCCGGATTGCGCTGGAGATTGACGAGGATCTTCCCTCGATTGCGCTAGACCCTGCCCTCCTCGAGCAGTCCATCCTCAACCTTTGCCTGAATGCGGCAGCGGCCATGCCCGATGGTGGCCTGATCTCGATCAGCGCCGCTTCCGAGAAGGATGCACTTGTGATCGCGGTCACCGACGAGGGAGTGGGCATGACGCCCGAGGCGGTGGACAAGGCCTTCGAGCCCTATTTCACCACCCGGCAGGAACACGGCGGGGCAGGCCTCGGCCTTGCAATGGTCTACGGCTTCGTCCGGCAGAGCGGCGGCGAGGCGCATATCAGCTCGATGCCGGGCGATGGCGCAAGGGTACAACTGACTTTTCCGGTAGGCACCGACCACGTCCAGATTCGATAAGCCCCGAGAAGGCCTTCCAAGGGGGAGAGGAATTCGTCAACCAATTGAGTTGTTAACTCCCGATCAACTCAGAATATTCACTGTCCGTTTCTTCCTGCTCTCTAGGATCACGCCATCCGAGTATGGGAAACAGTACCGTCGTGAAAAATCAACCAAAAGCTGAAGCCAGTGATCCGCAAGCGTACCTGACCGCGCGCCTTGCAACCGCACAGTCTCGTATCGAGAAGACCTTTCTCGAAGGCGGCGCCGTGCTCGTTTCAGTCATGGACATCCTGAACCAGCTCATCACCATATTGGACCGCATGACGGGTTCGATGGACGGCGATACCGCGGATGCGGCAATGGCCAACATGCAAAAGACCATTGAGGATATGGTCCGCCTGCCGGAAACCGAACAGTTGCGACAGGCCGCCTTCGTTGAAATGAGTTCCCTTTGCAAGTCTGCAAACGGCCATGTCGATGATATCCGCGAGACGATCCGTTACCTGAAAACCTTTGCGGTCACGGTAAAGATTACCGGCGCAGGCATCGCCGAATTTTCCTCCTTTGCCGAGGAAATCCGCGAACGCATCCATTTCGGCGGTACTGAAGTCGGCAAATTCGCGCAATATCTCGATCTCATGGACAAGCAGCTTGCCAGAGCGCGCGACGTCTCATCCGCCATCGGCGCCGATTTCGAAGCAACGATCCCCGGCATCGTCGGAGGTTTGAAGACAAATTCCGGTCGCATCGGCGAACAGCATCGCGCCATGACGGCCATGGCGGCCAAGGTGAAATCCGTCGCGCAGGGCGTGCAGGGCAAGATAGCGGCAACGCTGTCCTCCCTCCAGATCGGCGACATCACCCGCCAACGTGTCGAACATGTGCAGACGACACTCGCCCTGTTCAGCGATTATCTGAATTCCGAAGAGGCGCTGGCGTTAAATTCCGCCGAAATGGACGCTCTTTACGACACCGTTTTCGAGATGGTCAGCGCCCAGATCGACGAGATGGCAACCACCTTCCAGCAGGATTGCCGCAAGATCTTTGCAGGCATCTCAAGTTTCGCCGACGATGCCGCAACCATTCTTTCACTGCGCGACACCCTGGTGGAAGATGCTGCCAATGATGGCGGCAGCGCGTTGCAGCTGCTTGAGAAGGACATAGCAAAGGCGTGCGATCTGGCCGGGCGCGTTCAGGAAGGCATGGCGGACGCCAATGCGGTCGTCGCTTCCGTTACCGGTACCGCACAGGACCTGTTGCACGGCATTGAAGTGCTGCGCTCGATCAAGACTGAAATCCATTATATGGCGCTGAACTCAAACCTGCGCTGCTCGAAACTGGGCGACGAAGGCCGGTCGGTCAATGTCGTCAGCGGCGAGCTGCGGGTCTTTGCCGACAAGCTGGAAAGCCCGGCAGATTCGATCGTTGCCGATCTCCACCGGATCGAAAGCGTCATTACAAATCTGAAGACGGCAGAGAACCGGAGCGCCGGTGACCTGCGGGAACCATTGAGCGAAGCACTGGAAGCCATAAGCCACGCCAAGGGTCAGATGGAAACCGGTCTTCAGGATCTCGCCACGGAAGGTCAGGCCGTTTTCAGCCGCATCAGTGCCGCCGTGATCAAGCTCGATTTCGAAAGCGAACTCGGCGATGTCCTGAAAGAATGCCATCACGTGGCAAGCGGGCTGGCCGCCGGCGGCGCCGGAGACATTTCCGGCTTCGCAGAGAAAATCCAGCCGTTTTCGACACGCATCTACAAGATCTACACGATGGCGCAGGAGCGCGACGTGCATCTTCGCTACTTGCCGGTCGATCTTGCGTCCGGGCAGAAAGCACCCGCCACCGTCGAAGATGACGACGATCTGTTTGCCGACGCGCTTTTCTAGAGCGTATTCGATCTAAACGGGATCGATGGGGCGCTTTTGCTGCGCCGGGTTCCCGGCGTCAGGCCGCCTGCATCAGTTTGCCAGGGCTTTTCTTGCTGGAGGCCTCAAGGAGACGGAGAACCTCGGCGGCAAAAGCTTCGGCATTCTGCAGAGCCTTGTCGAGATTGCTGACATGGCCGGCTTTCATCATATGCAGGCATCCATCGAATTCGAACATATCGCGAAACGCAGAACGTTCGAAAATGGGCGTATCGAGAACACGTACATTCCTTTGCGCCAGCAGTTCCCGTGCGGCCAGAAGCGCGCGGGTCGTGACCAGCGGATTGACGCGGGTCAGCACGACGGAATGGTCGATCCGGATATTCGCCTTTTCATCGAGATAACGCAGCAGCTCGAGCACCTGCGCCCCGCCCTGCGCATCCATGGTGCTGCCCTGAACGGGTATCAACACATGGTTGGAGACACCTATCGCAGTCGCGAGCAGGGGCGATTGCGCACCGGGCAGGTCGATGATCACATGATCGAATGCACGGCGGCTGTCGATGACATGCTGCTGTAACGTCGCCGCCGTCACATAGGTGATGACTGAAAAATCGACACGCGCATCGGCCTTTTCACGCCAGCGGGAAATCCAGCGCTGTGGATCTGTATCGATGACGCAAACCCGCGATCCGAGCCGCGCCAGTTCGGACGCCAGGAGAAGAACCGCCGTGGTTTTCCCGGCACCGCCCTTGGTGTTCGCGAAGGTGATAACTGGCATGGCATGATCCGGAAAACTGGGCGGAGACTGTCATGCCTCGCGGAACGCACCTGTCGCATGGTGTTACCGCCATCATTGGCGAGTTTGGTTAATGCCGGGTAAAAAAGGGTCGCGCCATCAGCGGCGGCGGTCTTCGGCCTGAATTTCCAGCGCGATCCTGTCTAGTGGCAGAACCTTGTCGACACCGCCATGGGCGATCGCTTCCTTTGGCATGCCGAAGACAACAGAGGATGCTTCGTCCTGCGCCACCGTGAAGGCGCCGGCCTGATGCATTTCCAGCATGCCGCGTGCGCCATCATCACCCATGCCTGTCATGATGATGCCCATGGCGTTGGCACCGGCGGCACGCGCGGAAGAACGAAACAGAACGTCCACCGAAGGCCGGTGTCGCGAAACCAGTGGCCCAGTGCGGACCGAAACGCGATAACGTGCACCCTGCCGCTCCAGCAGCATATGTCTGTCGCCCGGCGCAATCAGCACATGGCCGCGCAGCACCGGATCGCCGTCCTCGGCCTCCTTGATCTCGACATCGCAGAGACTGTTCAGGCGTTTTGCAAATGCGGCGGTAAATTTTTCCGGCATATGCTGAACGATCACGATGCCGGGTGAATTGGCCGGCAGCTTCATCAGCATTGCGCGCAACGCTTCTGTGCCGCCGGTGGATGCACCGACACAGACCACCATTTCAGTGGTGCGTGCCATGGCCTTGCCCGAAGGCGGCGGCAGCACGGCATCGGCGGTCAGCTTGGCCTGCGGACCGCTTGCGGCAGCCGAACGCAGCGCCGCCCGCGCATTGCCGACGCGGGCGTGCGCCGCACTTTTGACGACCTCGCAGATGCGTGTGGCCTGCTCCGCTAGATGATCCGCAGCGCCTATCCTCGGCTTCAGGATGATGTCGACCGCCCCCGCCTCCAGTGCCTGAAGCAGGGTTTCCGATCCGGCCTCGGTCAGCGACGAGCACATGACTACAGGGATCGGTTTCTGCGACATGATCTTGCGCAGGAAGGTGATGCCGTCCATGCGCGGCATTTCCACATCAAGCGTGATGACATCGGGAATTTCTTCCTGGATGCGCTTGGCCGCAACAAACGGATCGGCAGCGGCCCCGATCACCTCAATGCCGGGATCGCTTTCGAGAACCTCCGTCAGGGTCTGCCGGACGCTGGCGGAATCGTCGACGATAAGAACGCGGATTTTTTTCGACATGGCTCTCTGCCGCTATTGCTTCTTGAAAACGGTATTGGCGACCTGCCGCAGGGGCAGGTCGATACCGGTTATCGTTTCGGAATGACCGATGAAAAGGTAACCGCCCGGCACCAGGCGCTTGCACAATTGGGTCAGGACGTGCACCTGCGTTTTTTTATCAAAGTAGATGAGAACGTTACGGCAGAAGAGAAGGTGCACCGCATCGCCGATCTGGTAGGTCGGGTCCATGAGGTTGAGGCGGGCAAAACCGATCTTGGAACGCAGCCGCGGCACGATACGAACCTCCCGTCGTCCGGCATCGACCGACCGCATGACATATTTCCGCATCATGTCGGCCGGAACCGGTTCGAGCAGTTCACGGGCATAGATACCGCTATGGGCTTTCCTGAGCACATCAGTGGAAAGGTCGGTCGCAAGGATGCTGAAATTGTTGATGACCTGTTTCTCGACCGCTTCGGCCAGCACCATCGCCATGGTATAGGGTTCCGCACCCGTTGAACAGGCGGAACTCCAGGCGCGGATACGCCCATGGCCTTCACCCGCAAGTGCAGGCAAAGCGAATTTCTCCATGTAGTCGAAATGGTTCGGCTCACGGAAAAAATCCGTCTTGTTGGTCGTCACCACGTCAATCAGGTAGATCGCTTCCTCTTCCAGCCCGTCTTCGCGGAAGAGGAAATTGCAATATTGAGCGAAGGTGGCATGCCCCGTGGCGCGAAGGCGCTTTCGCAGACGCCCTTCCAGCATGGTGCGCTTGCTGTCCGGCATCTTTATGCCGCTGTAATTGTAGATGTATTCGGCGAGCAGCCGGAAATCCCGCTGACTCAGGCCATCATGCGCGGAGCTGGCAGCAATGGAGGCATCCACGGAAAGGGCTCTCCTCATGCCGCCTGAACCGGTGTGCCGCCCTGCCGGGCAATGGCGTTTTCTTCGTTCGAGAAAAGCTTTGCAAGATCGATGATGACGACGAAATCACCTTCGCGGCGAACCACACCTGCAATGTAGTCGGAGTTCCAGTGAACGCCGATATCGGGTGCGGTTTCCATCTGGTCGCGACGGAACGGCGTCACCTCGAACACCTTGTCCGCCACAAGACCTATCGCCAGCGTGCGGGATGGGAACGGAATATCCAGCACCAGCACGCGGGTATGGGGTGTCCGCACGCTGCGGCTCATTCCGAGCCGCAGCCGCAGATCGATGATGGGCACACCCTGCCCGCGCACATCTCTCAGACCCAGCAGATATTCAGGACTATGCGGAATCTTGAACGTGTCCTCATAGTCGAGGATTTCACGGACGACCGCGACGGATACCGCAAAGACCTCCTCACCGAGGCTGAATGTCACGAACTGGCCTTCTGAAGATGTGCTGGTCATGGTCAGGCGCTTTCGCGGAAATCCGCGTCGTCAGCATCGGGACCGCCCATGGACATATCCAGTGCGAAACCTTTGACGCGGGCTTGCTGGGCGCTGACGGTATTGCCCGTCTGCGGTTTGCGAACGGGGGCCGGCTTCATCGCCGGACGCGTGGCAGCAGGCTTTGCGGCAGGCCGATGTGCAGCCTGTGCGGGGCGCGACGAGACGCTTGAGGTATCTACCTTGAAGAAGGCGATACTGCTTTGCAACTCTTCGGCCTGCGCCGCCAGCTCTTCCGAAGTCGCCGACATTTCCTCCGAAGCGCCGGAGTTCTGCTGCGTCACCTTGTCAAGCTGCTGGATTGCCTCGTTGATCTGGGAGGCGCCGATATCCTGCTCACGGCAGGCGGCGGAGATTTCGGCGACCAGCTCGGCGGTCTTGCGAATGTCCGGCACCAGACGGTTCAGCATGTCGCCCGCTTCGGTTGCCACCTGCACGGTCTCGCCGGAAAGCGAGCTGATCTCGCTGGCAGCAGCCTGGCTGCGTTCGGCGAGCTTGCGCACTTCCGATGCCACGACAGCAAAACCCTTGCCGTGTTCTCCAGCGCGCGCCGCCTCAACGGCGGCGTTCAGCGCCAGAAGATCGGTCTGGCGGGCAATTTCCTGCACGATGGAAATCTTCTCGGCGATGGTGCGCATGGCGACCACGGCGCGGTTGACGGCTTCACCGCTGGCTTCGGCGTCCTTGGACGACTGGCGCGCGATCTTTTCCGTCTGCGCGGCATTGTCGGCATTCTGCTTGATGTTGGCAGCCATCTCTTCCATCGAGGCCGAGGCCTCTTCGGCAGACGATGCCTGCTCGGTTGCGCCCTGGCTCAGCTGTTCGGAGCTGGCCGACAGTTCCTGGCTGCCGGAGGACACATTGTCGGAAGCGGAAAGCGCATCGGCGACAATGCCACGCAGGCGCTCAACCATCCGTTCCAGCGCAAGGCCGAGAGTATCCCTGTCGGACAGGGGTTTCGGCATGACGGTGAGATCGCCATCCGCAATCCGGTCGGCAATGCCTGCGGTATTGCGCAGATTGCCCGTCATCGTGTTGATGCGCGCAACGAGATCCTTGATCTCGTCATTGGTCTTGATCTCGACATTCTGATCAAGATCGCCGATCGCAACCGCCTCCGCCACGGTCATGATCTTGCGCAATCCGCTGCTAATGCCGAGCGCGATCCAGAATGCTGTCGCGATGGCGATGAGTACGGCAACGACCGATGCACCAACGAGCAGGGTGCGGGTCTGCTCATAGTCATCAGCCGCCAATTGCTTCGATTCTTCAAGACGGTCGCGGTTCATCTTGACGCCCTCGCCCAGTTTCCCGGTCAGGGCATTGGCAGCGTCACGGCCCTTGCCGGACGAGTACGACGCGGCGAGCGACGTATTGCCCTGCGCAACCAGTTCCCGGACGTGATCATCACTGGCCTCGAAAGCCTTGGTGATGGCCTGCAGATCCGTCCAGAACGCACGCGTCTCGGCGCTGGCGGTGGCTGCCATATCATTCAGCATGGCCGTCAACTGGTCGCGACTTTCGTTACCGGCCGCCTTGAAAAGCTGGGTTTCCTCCGGCGAAGCAGCAAGGATGATATTCTTCTGCGACCGGACAGTTGCCAGCGCCAGTGCGTTCATCTGGTGAACCTTGTCGAGGCGCACGACAGTACCGTCGACCACATCGTCCATGGCATTCTTGGCGATACCGAGGCTGTAGATGCCGTAGCCGGCCGTTCCGGCAAGCATCAGGATCAGAAAGCCGAAGGCAACCGCCAGCTTCATCTTGATTGTAAATCGCATCTCAATGCTCCTTGGAAAGTTCGATGACGTTGCCACGCGCGCTGGACGAAACCGGTCCGGACTCGCGATGCCCCGTGAAAATTGCTGTCAGATTTGGAAGAATGACGAACTCGCTGCCGCGTTTGATGAGGCAATGGATGTAATCCGCCCGCCACCGCATGCCGACGCTCGGCGGCGGTTCGCTGGCTGCCCGGCTGAACGTGGTCACCTCGTTGACCTTATCGGTCCTGATGCCGATCAATGCCGGCTCGCCATCGAACGGGAGTTCTATGACGACGATACGGCTATCAATGGTTCGCTCGGTGGCTTCCATGCCGAATGCAAGACGGATATCGGCCAGAGGGATGACCTTGCCCCGGAAGTTGATAACACTCGCCACAAAGGCTTTAGCACCGGGAACGGCGGTTTCGGGCAGAAGATCCAGAATTTCCCGGACCTTCACCGCCTCGATGGCGAAGGTCTCGCCCGCAATGTTGAAGGTCAGAACTTCCACGGCGTCGGACACGCCCCAAAATTCGTCCGTCTGCTTCAAGAGAGACTGGTTCATCCCGCGGCCCGCAATCGCGCCTCCTGTTGTTGCCCCGCCATCACCAGATGTGCGACATCGAGGATAAGGGCGACATTGCCGTCACCGAGGATGGTCGCGCCGGAGAATGTCGCGACGTCATGGTGCAGTTTCGACATGGCCTTGATGACCGTCTGGTGATCGCCGATGATCTGGTCAACCACAAGCCCGACGCGCTCGGAGCCGGTGGAAATGACGACGATCTTCTGGAACTGATCCGGCTTGGTTCCGGTGTTGAACAATTCGCGCAGGCGAATGAAGGGAACGAGGCTCTCTCGCAGTGAAATGAAGGACCGGCCCCGCGAACGAATATCGTCGTCAGGCGACAGTTCGAGGCATTCCTCCACCGCCGGCAGCGGAATGACGTAGCAACCATTGCCGACCCGCACCAGCAGGCCGTCGATGATGGCCAGCGTCAACGGGATCGCCAGCGAAACTTCCGAGCCCGCGCCCGGCGTGCTGGTAACGCTGATCGTGCCGCGAAGGGCCTCGACACTCTTTTTCACCACATCCATGCCGACACCACGGCCGGAAAGACTGGTAACTTCAGAGGCTGTCGAAAAGCCCGGCTGGAAGATCATCTGCAGCAGTTCCTGATCGCTGACCTGCGCGTTCGGAGCCAGAAGGCCGGAAGCCTCAGCTTTTGCCCGGACGCGCTGGCGATCGATGCCACGGCCATCGTCACGGATGGTGATCGTCACATCACCGCCCGACTGGCGGGCAATGAGGGTGATCCGCCCCGTCGCCGGTTTGCCGGCCGCCACACGCTCATCGCTTTTTTCGAGTCCATGGTCGCAGGAGTTGCGGACAAGGTGCACGAGTGGATCAGCCAGGCGTTCGATAACCGCCTTGTCGACCTCTGTGCCTTCGCCCTCGGTCTCCAGCTCGATCTGTTTGCCCGTTTCCCGCGCCAGGTCATGGATCAGACGGCGGAACCGACCAAAAAGCTGGGCGATCGGCACCATTCGCAGGACCATCATCGTATCGCGAAGTTCTCCGGAAAGACGTTCGACATCCTCCGAAACAGAGCGCAGAAGAATATCGACGCTGCTACCCGCCAGCTGCGAAAGGCGGGACTGGGCAATGACGAGTTCACCGACCCGATCCATCAACTCGTCAAGTCTTTCGGCAGGCACCCGCACGTTTTCGGCCGCCTTGCCGCCCTTCGGATCGGCGGCGACCTTTCTGGCTTCCGGCAGGATTTCGGAAACGGGCAGCTCTTCTTCGACAACCGCTTCGATTGCGCGGATATCGATCTCCATGTCATCCATCACGAAGATGAAAACGTCGTCGATTGCCGATTGCGGCTGCTCGGTCGTCAGCCGGACTGTCCAGCCCACATGGAGATCGCTCGGATTGAGTGCATCGAGAGACGGCACCGTCGAGGTGTCGGCAACGATTTCACAATCGCCGAGTTCGGCTAGTTCATCCAGCAGACCAAGGGGATTGGTTCCGTTTGCCATGGCATTGACGGGCAACCGGAACCGGATTTCCCAGGTGGCAGCTTTTGCCTTTGCCTGCTTCCTGGAGAGATTCTGCGCCGGAACATGTGTCAGGACACCGCCATCGCCACGAGTGCCGACTGCCGCACGAAGCTTGGCGAGCAGCTGCTCTCCAACATCACCCTGCACACCGTGCGGATTGTCGACCAGAGCCTGCATATGATCCTGCGCTTCAAGAACGGCTGCGACCAGTTCGCTGGTTGCCGGAACCTCGCCCTTGCGCACCCGGTCAAAGGCGGTTTCGCAATGGTGGGTGAAGGCGGCAAGCGCCTCGAACCCGAACATTGCCCCGGACCCCTTCAATGTATGCAGTCCGCGGAAAACGGCGTCGATCTGATCCTGATCGGTCAAATCGTGAAGCAGATCGAGAAGGCCACCCTCGATTTGCTCGAAAAGCTCCGCAGCCTCCGTTCTGAAAACCTGAATAGGGTCCAGCGTCGTCATTTTCCGAGGACCTTTCTGACGATCTTGACCAGATGTTCGGCATCGAAGGGCTTGGTCAGCCAGCCGGTGGCACCGGCGGCCTTGGCGCGCGCCTTCATGTCCGCATCGGATTCCGTCGTCAAAAAGATGATCGGAATGCCGGTATGAGCCGGAGATTGCCGAAGCGCCTCAATCATCTCGAGACCATTCATGTTCGGCATGTTGAGATCAGTGACGATGAGGTCGAAATTCGCGGCCTTCGCCTTGGCAAGACCGTCCTGCCCATCAACGGCCTCGGTAATCTGGTAGCCCGCGCCTGTGAGGGCGATCTTCGTCGTCATGCGAATGCTGGCGGAATCGTCGACCGTTAAAATATGTGCGCTCATGATATGTCCTTTCCATGCAACCAGAACTGGCGGGAGGCTTCATCCATCCGCGACAGGAAACCGCCCCGCCGCAATGTCTGCAAAACCTGACCGTCAGCCGGCTCTTTCAATGTTATCGTCTTGTTGTTCTGCGCCGCGAAATTGCGCGAGGCTTCCATCAGCTGCACGAAGCTCAAATCCGCATCCGCATCCTTGGGCACCTCGACCACCAGTCTGTCGGTGTCTTTGAGACGGTCGAGAAGAAGACCGTGTGCCGACGCAATCGACCGTATGGAAAGCGCTTGCGGCATCTTCAGTGTGTCGTTCGTGGTTTCATCAAACATGGGGAGCCTCCCGAACGGCTTCGGTGTGCATGCCGCCATCCGCCCTGATCGGTTGTTCTTCCGGTGTTTCGAGGCTCGGCACTTCGATCTCTAGAACGTCGTGACCCGTCATGAGCCTCTCGATCAGTGTCCATTGGCGCTGGAACGCCGCGACGCAGGCGGGATCGAAATGGCTGCCGCTCTGCGCGACAACATGCGCATAGGCCTCTTGGGTCGACCACACCTTCTTGTAAGGGCGCTCGGAGCAGAGAGCCTCAAAGACGTCCGCAATGGCGACGATACGGGCTTCCAGCGGAATGCCATCGCCCGACAAGCCGTGCGGATATCCCGTTCCATCCCATTTTTCGTGATGGCCGCCTGCAATCGCCTCAGCTATGCGCAGCAGGTCGGATGAACCGTTTTCGAGAATCTGCACACCGATACCGACATGTTTTCGCATTTCGGTAATCTCATCAGGCGTCAGGCGACCCGGCTTCAGCAGCACGCTGTCGGAAATTCCGATCTTGCCGACATCGTGCAAGGGTGCCGCGAGATAGATCATGCGGCAATGCTCGTCATCGAGGCCGAGATCCTTTGCCATCAGCATGCTGATTTGCGCGACGCGGGAAATATGGTCGCCGGTGTGGCCGTCGCGGAATTCGATGGCCCGCGCCAGGCGCCAGATGATTTCCTCTTCGCGGGCCGCGAGTTGCCGGGTGGCCTTGCGCACCTCATCCACAAGGCTGCGCGCCTGTCCGGCAAGATCGCGCTGCGCCTTGCGCAAGGCGAGAAGGTTGCGCACCCGCGCCTTCAGCTCCACCGGGTCAAAGGGCTTGTGGATGAATTCCGTGACACCGCTCTCTATCGCTTCGATAAGGACAGGCCGGCCTCTTTCCGATGTGATCATGATGACAGGCACATGAGCAAAATGCTCATACGTATTCAGTGCCTTGAGGAGCTGTATGCCGTTATATTTCGGCATCGTATAATCCACCACAAGGAGATCGACCGCATTGTTGCGGCAGAATTCCAACGCCTCCGTGGGATCGGTGAAGCCCACGATGGTGCCGACATCCGGAAGCCCGCGGACCGTCGCTTTCAGGGCAACAAGAATCGACTTGCTGTCATCGACCAATACGATTTGCACTTGTCCTCGCTATCATTGGATTGCGGGCGAATAGACGCGCGAACTCCTCGGCTTTCACCGAGCGAATTCAACGGATCTGGAAACATTTTTTTGGGAAAAGACGACCGCGTCATGTGGTCATGAAAATGAAGCGCCTGCGCGAAATTCGCCTGCGAAGACAACTTCTTATATGAATAAATTGACCAGATGTTGGTTAACAGCGACTTAAGTGTGACTTATGAATACTTATAGTGAAGCGCCATCATCAGGCCTCCCAACGGGAATGTGATCCCGTGGCGTGGCGCCGCAGCCTCTCGGGCTGATGCGTAGACGCGCCACTAATCCTTGTTAGTATTTCTAACCTACGGAGAAGATTTCGGCCGATTGTTGCAGCGTTGATCCTCGAATAGCCTGAGACCAGAATTGGTATCAGGCAAAAGAGGGAACGATGTCGAAACGGCAGGACAAGATCAAGCTCGGAACCTTTGTTTACACGTTCGGCTTCCATGCAGCCGCATGGCGGCACCCGGCAAGCAAGGTAACCGCAGCAACCGACTTCAGCCACATGTTGAATGTGGCCAGAATTTCTGAAGCTGCCAAATTCGATTTCATGTTCCTCGCCGATTCCGCTGCGGCTGCCGTTGGTGACCCCGACGCCCTGGCGCGCAGCCCGACCAAGCAGAACCGGTTCGAACCGCTTTCTCTCATCTCGGCACTTTCGGTGATGACGGAAAGACTGGGTTTGGTCTCGACGGTATCGACGAGCTATTATGAACCCTTCAATGTCGCCCGGATTTTCGCGTCTATCGATCAGCTGAGCCGGGGACGCGCCTGCTGGAATGTCGTCACCTCCGATCATGACGAGACCGGCTACAACTTCAATCGTCAGGGTCTCGATCCTCACGCCGTCCGTTACGAGCGCGCGCAGGAATTCATCGACGTAGTGTTCGGCCTATGGGACAGCTTTGAACGCGACGCCTTGCTGCTCGATCGCGAAAGCGGCGTTTATTATGACAAGGCCAAGCACCATACCCTCAATCATGTCGGGAAGCATTTTCAGGTGCGCGGCCCCCTCAACATTGCGCCTTCCGAGCAGGGGCGGCCTGTTATTGCTCAGGCCGGCGGCTCCGAGGCCGGAATGAACCTTGCTGCACGGACGTCTGAAATCGTCTTCAGCCTGGCATCCAACATCGAGAGCAACAGGGCTTTCTACCAGAACGTCAAAGGACGTATGCCGGCATTCGGTCGCGATCCCGAAGATCTCAAGGTCATGCCGGGCATTGTCGTCAATGTCGGGGAGACCGAGGCCGAGGCGAAGGCAAAAGTCGATTTTCTCATCGACAGCCTGCATCCGGACGTAGGTCGGTTGATGCTTTCGGAGTTCCTCGAAGCCGACCTTCGTGGCGTCCCCCTCGATCAACCATTTCCGATGGACCGGCTGCCCACCGAGCCGAAAGGCTCGCGCAAGATGTTTGACCAGCTCGTCGAGTTCGTCAAGCAAGGACAGACAGTGGGACAATTGATCCGCCACTACGCAGAACGCCACACCGGAAACGGAATAACCGGGACACCAAAACAGATCGCAGACTACATGGAAGAGTGGTTCGAAACCCGTGCCGCCGACGGTTTCATTCTTATGTTCCCGACACTTCCCGCAAGCCTGGAAGATTTCGTCCGCCTTGTCTTGCCGGAGTTGCGGCGACGCGGACTGTTTCGTGAGGAATATGAAGGATCGACGCTGCGCGAGAACCTGGGGCTTTCGATGCCTGCCAACCGTTACACGGCCGCCAAAGGCGATAAAGAGCGCATCTGAAGGAGCCGATCATGGTGGACCAGATGAAAATGCAGGTGCCGTCTCCGGGCGCTGACCTCTTCAAATCCTCCATGCGGAATCTGGCGGGTGCCGTTTGCGTCATCACGACAGGCACGGGTGAAACACGAACCGGCTTCACCGCAACATCCGTCACAGCACTTTCTGCGGATGGCCCGACGGTGATGGTCGCACTCAATCGTGGATCCTCGTCCTGGGAAATCGTCGAGAAAGCCAGACGGTTTTGCGTCAACGTAGTCGCTGAAGGTCAGGAAAACGTCGCCCACTCATTCTCGGGTTTTAATGGCCTTAAGGGTGCCAGCCGCTACGATGGCGCCGTCTGGCACACGATGGCGTCAGGCGGCCTTGCGCTGGATGGCGCTCTGGCAAGTCTGGACTGCGAACTCGAAGACGCGATCATCCATCGATCCCATGTGATCCTGATCGGCCTCGTCCGGTCGATAAGGACGCATGACGATGCCCGGCCACTTCTGTACTGGCGCGGAGAATATCAACACATCAGAAAGTGATATCCCGAGCGGTAGGCCCTTAGTCACGCACTGCGGTTCGGGGACGATGCGAC
Organism: Agrobacterium sp. MCAB5; assembly: GCF_052114365.1. Classification (NCBI taxonomy): domain Bacteria; kingdom Pseudomonadati; phylum Pseudomonadota; class Alphaproteobacteria; order Hyphomicrobiales; family Rhizobiaceae; genus Agrobacterium; species Agrobacterium sp. MCAB5. Next base: position 10,983 of record NZ_JBFREP010000003.1, on the reverse strand, counting down.
AGACTGCTTTTTCGCGATCCCCATCACCCACATATGAAATTCTCTTCCGTAGGGCTTATCGAAAACGGAACGATCCCATGCCAGATAGTAGCTCTCGGGAAGCGGAAGGCGGATGTCGAAAGGAACAACAAGTGTACCGGCCTGCAACTCGTCCTCAATCATCGAGACCTGAGCCAGCACGAAGCCGTGTCCGTTGACCGCAGCGTCGATTGCGTTGCTCGACAGCGCGAAAAACAGGCTCGAGAGTTTTTCATTCACGGTCGCGCCAACCAGCTGCGCCCACTCGCTCCATTGTGGCGGACGGCTGTAATGGGCTTCCCACTCGATATTGAGCAAAGGGAATTTGAGAAGGTCGGCGGGCGCCGATAATGTCCGTCCCCCGAGCAAACGCGGCGAACATGCGGGAACCACCCAATCCGTATAAAGCGGCACGAAATGCGCGTGCACCTCTGCCCGCTTTCCATAGGTTATGCGGAAATCGCTCTGGCCGCCCGACAGGCTGGGTTCGTCATCCTTGCCGATGATACGGACATTGGCTTCCGGATAGAGAGCCTGCCACTCGAAGATCTTGCGGCCGATCCACTTGTTCACAACCGAGCTGAGCGCAGTCAGCACGATGCCAGTCTGGCTCCGCGCCCGTTCGAGAACATCGACGGAATGATTGAGCTGGCTGAAGCCTTTGGCGACTTCCTTGTGAAGAAGAACACCCCACGACGTCAGTTCCACACGGCGTCCGATACGTTCGAGGAGCGTAACGCCGAGATGGTTCTCAAGCTTGCGCACCTGTTGGCTGATGGCACTGGGTGTTACGCCCAGTTCTTTGGCGGCCGTGCTCATCGTGCCGCACCTTCCTACGGCTTCGAAAGCTTGCAGGGCATGGAGTGGGGGCATAGCCAATAGAGTATCTCCAGTTCTGCTTTTTGTTAAGTTTTTCTAAACAAAAACGCAACGAAAATCCGCTTGTCCCGCATCGCAACAAGGAAAATACTGATCCGATTAAAGCGAGAACGGGGGAAGAAAATGTTTCTCAAGAATGCTTGGTATGTCGCCACCTGGGATCACGAAATCGGACGAGACCTGACACCCGTAACGATGCTCGGCGAAAATATCGTTCTTTATCGTCTTCAGAATGGCAAGCTTGCAGCGCTCGAAGATGCCTGTCCCCATCGCAAGCTCCCCTTGTCCATGGGGCGTATCAAGGGCGACGACGTCGAATGCGGCTATCACGGACTGACCTTCGACTGTTCCGGCGCCTGCACCCGCGTGCCGGGTGCAGAGCGTATTCCACATGTGGCCTGCGTCCGCTCCTACCCGGTGGAGGAACGTTACGGGCTCGTCTGGGTCTGGATGGGTGAGCCCGCGAAAGCCGATCCCGCAGAGATTTTCCATGTCGAACATTTCGGTGATCCGTCCTGGGGCGTCAATCGCGGCGAGTCGATGACGATCAACTGCAATTACCTCTACATGACGGACAATCTGCTGGACCCATCCCACGTCGCATGGGTGCATCAGAGCTCATTCGCCAGTTCCGCCTGCGAAGAAACACCATTGGAAACAACGGTGAAAAGCGATGGCGTCGTCGTCTGGCGCTGGATGCTGGATTCAGATCCAGCCCCCTTCTACGCACCGTTCCTGCAATTTGAGGGGAAATGCGATCGAAAACAGCATTACGAGGTTCGCTACCCCAGCAATGCCATCATCAAGGCCATCTTCGCACCATCAGGCTCCGGTGGCGAAGGCCGCGAATTGCCAGCCAATACGTTCTTGATGGACAGCTACAATTTCATGACGCCAGTCGATGAGAACCGCACGAAGTATTATTGGTTTCAGATGCGAAATTTCGCGCCCGACGACCCGGACGTTTCAGCGCGCTTCGCAACATCCGTACGCGGCGCATTCGAGGAAGACCGTGTCGTGCTGGAGGCGGTCCACCTCGGGATCGCGAACAAGAAGACTCCAAACCTCGATCTGAAGATCGATGTCGGGCCGCTGCGGTTCAGACGCAAGCTTTCACAGATGATCGATAGCGAGACCATGAATGTCGTCGCTGCCGCGGAGTAAGCGCCTGCGCCGGAATGACTAACGATATGGTCTTCGCCTGCTCAAATGGGTCAGGCGGAGATGGCAAAAAAATAATAACCGGGAACATAGCTGGTGAGCGGCAAAAGCCGACGCCCGCCACAAATCGGGAGTATCCTTGATGCGCCACATCAGGCAGCCTGAGCTCTATTCAGTGGACTATAATGTGCTGCGGCAACGTTTTCTTTCCGCCGCGCGCCGGTCGAATGCTGCGTTGTTCGAATATAAGCATCCATTGCATGGCCCAGGTGGAGAGCACCTTTTCACGGATGTTGCATATCTGGGCGAACGCAACGCGTCAAAAAAACTAGTCATCTTGTCCGGCACGCACGGAGTTGAGGGGCAATTCGGATCGGCTTGCCAGGCTGAATGGCTTGCCACAAATAACCCTTTACCGCTTCCTCCCGATACGGCTGTGGTGATGATCCATCTGATCAACCCGTGGGGAACAGCATGGAGCCGACGGGTCAACGAAGACAATGTCGATCTCAACCGAAACTTCGTTGACTGGAAGAGAGCCGTTCCACGAAACGAACGATACGCCCCACTCCATAATGCGTTTGTCTGCGCCGAGTGGGATGGGCCCGATCGTGACCGTGCCGATCAACTGCTGAGAGATGCCAAGGCCGCATTAAACGGTCACGCCGGTATCGCCGCGATTATCGAAGCAGGCCAATACGACTTTCCAGACGGACTGTTTTATGGCGGCAACGGCCCGACATGGTCGAACCGCACCCTCAACGATATCTTGAGCACTTTCGTCAGTGGCGCGTCGGATGTCGTCGTCTTCGATCTTCACACCGGTGCAGGCCCTTACGGATATCCCGCACTGCTATCCGTGGCGGAAGAGGACCATGCCGGTCTGGAATGGGGCAGGAAAACCTATGGGCACGCACTCGCGGTCGTGATGACCGGCAATGGCGTAACGACCGATACCGGCATTGCGGCAACGGCTACGGGCTACGTTTCAGCAGCGGTCTGCAAATCCTTGCCGGACAGCCGCGTATTGCCGCTGGTAATCGAATGCGGAACCCTTGAAGGCCCGGTGGTGATGGACGCCGTGCAGGCCGATAACTGGCTGCATCTTTTCGGGAATATCGAATCTCCGCTTGGGCAGAAAATCAAGAAGACGCTGAGAACGGCGTTCATTCCTGACGATCCCGAATGGCAGCAGAACTGTCTTGGGACAAGCTTGCGATATTTCGACCGCGCGCTGACCGCACTTGCCTCGGTTACTCCCCCGGCTTCAAAGGGCGCAACCGCTCCGGCTTTGGTGAGCGACTGGCCACCGGCCGTTCCTGTGAACACCAAACGCCATGAACGGCCAGCCGTTGAAGTTCATGATCTCCACAAAAGCTTCGGCACGCACGAAGTCCTGTCGGGCGTGGGGCTGAGTGCCGATCCCGGTGAAGTCGTTTCCATGATCGGCTCGTCAGGTTCCGGCAAGAGCACGTTTTTGCGCTGTATAAACCTGCTCGAACAGCCCAGCAGTGGAACGATCGTCGTTGATGGCGAGGAAATACGAATGAAGGGCGGAGCGAATGGCCGTTCGCAGCCAGCAGACATGCGCCAGGTCGAAAGAATTCGCGCCCGCGTGGGAATGGTATTCCAGAACTTCAATCTCTGGCCCCACATGTCCGTGCTTGAGAACATCATCGAGGCTCCCGTCCATGTTCTTGGCGAGCGTCGCCAGGATGCAATCGACCATGCCCATCAGTTGTTGAAGAAAGTGGGACTGTCGGAAAAGCATGCCCAATATCCCGGGCAGCTCTCCGGCGGCCAGCAGCAACGTGCGGCCATCGCAAGAACACTGGCCATGCGGCCAAAAGTCATCCTCTGTGACGAACCGACATCCGCTCTCGACCCCGAACTTGTGGGAGAGGTCCTGCGCGTGATCCGTCAGCTGGCAGAAGAGGGCAATACCATGATCCTCGTGACGCATGAAATGCAGTTTGCGCGCGAGGTATCTCACAAGATTCTCTTCTTACACAAAGGAAAGGTGGAGGAAGAGAGTACCCCGGCGGAATTGTTCACCAATCCGCGATCGGAACGCCTGCGTCAGTTTCTGTCGCGAACGTTATGACGTGATCCGCTGTGCCGGCGCTGTGTCCGGCAAATCAAACCTAACAAATAACCAAATAGGGGAATTCGCATATGAATCTGAAAGTCCTGTCACTCGCCCTGCTTCTTGCAGGCGTCAGCACGGCGCACGCTGCCGAAGGCGAATTGTCGATCGGCACCGAAGGTGCCTATCCACCATGGAGCATGGCCGATGCTGCCGGCAATGTAACCGGCTTCGACGCCGATGTCGGCAACCTGCTCTGCACGAAGCTCGCCGTGAAGTGCCGGTTCGTCGTGCAGGCCTTTGATGGCCTGATCCCTGCCCTCAAGGCGAAGCGCTTCGACGTCATCATCTCCGGGATGTCGATTACCCAGGATCGAAAAAAGGAAATCAATTTTTCGGTCGGATATGCTGAGCTGGCAAACATGTTCCTCGTTCCCAAGACGTCCGATCTCGCCGGCATCAAGGATATCGACACTTTGTTGAAGGGCTTGGACGGCAAGACGATCGGCGTTCAAACCGGCACGACGCACGCCCATTTCATCGAAAAGCGGGTGCCGAATGCCAATCTCAAAACCTACGACACGCTCGACAATATGCAGATCGATCTCGCAAGCGGCCGCGTTGAGGCAGCATTTGCAGACGCCTCTGCACTTCAGGATTTTCTCGCCAAGCCCGAAGGCAAGGACTTTCAGTTTGTCGACGTGAAAGTTCAGAGCAAATTCGATTCCACCCTCGGCGAAGGGATCGGCGTCGGTATTGCCAAGGAGAACACCGAGCTGAAGACGAAGATCGACAAGGCACTGTGCGAGCTCGTCGCGGATGGTTCGATCGGCAAAGCGAGCCAGAAGTGGTTCAAGATGGATATCTCCAGACCCTGCAACTAAGACGCCTGCCCCGCTCTTCCCAGAAGTGCGGGGCAACCACTCAATCGCAACCTGACAGGGTGCGCACGGTCGAAGACGCTGACGATGCCTGCTGCCAAAAAGGCAAGGGAGTGCGCAGCAAAACCAAGGCAAATCCAATGGAGTCTAGTCTGATCCTAGTTTGGCAGGGTGGTTGGATAAGAGCCATTCTGCAGGGGGCCGCAATAACGATTGCCGTCGGTACGGTCAGCATGCTTGTCGGTGCGTTGATCGGAACCTTGTGCGGGGTCATCAAGTGGGCGCGGATATTCCCGCTGACACTTGTGGTAGACGCCTATACCTCTCTCGTGCGGGGGGTGCCGGAACTGCTTATCATCTATCTGCTGTTCTTTTCTTCCGTGCAATTCGTGACACAGGTTGCCACAGCTTTCGGATATGCTGCCCTTGCGGACAGCGGATATGCCTTCATCATTGCCATCATTGCCATCGGTACGATTTCAGGCGCCTACTCGACCGAGGTTATCAGGGGAGCATTGGCTTCCATCCCGACGGGACACATAGAAGCTGCGCGCGCACTGGGGATTCCCGGGCGCCGCATCTTCAGGCGCATCATCATCCCGCAAATGCTACGCATTGCCATCCCCGGTATGAACAATGTCTGGCAGACAACCATCAAGGACACGGCACTGGTATCGGTTGTCGGGCTGCAGGAACTGATGCGCGCCGCCTCGGTTGGCGCCGGTAGCACCCGCAATCCCCTGATTTTCTTTCTTATCGCAGCCGTCGTGTATTTCGCGATCACCATCATAAGCCAGGCTGGATTCGACAGGGTCGAACGCCTGGTGAGACTAAGGGCGAGGAAGTAACGCGATGGATATCGAATTCCTGAAAACATCGATGCCTTTCCTCTTGAAAGGGCTTTCCACAACGGCGACCATAACCGCGATATCTGTCGCGATCGGTTTCAATCTCGGCCTTGGTCTTGCGCTCATGCGGCTGTCCGAAAACCGTTTCCTTGCCGGGTTTGCAAAATATTACAGCATGGTCTTTCGCGGTACACCGCTGCTTGTACAGCTGTTCCTGTTTTACTACGGGCTTGGCCAAATTGGCTTTATCAAAGGCAATGCCATAACGTGGTGGGTGATTAGTGATGGTGCGCGCTGCGCGGTCATGGCGATGGCGCTCAACACAGCCGCCTATACATCGGAGATTCTGCGAGGCGGATTATTATCGGTTCCCGCGGGTCTCAAGGAAGCGGCCAAAGCCACGGGAATGTCACCATTTATGCGTTTCCGCCGGATCGAATTCCCGCTCGCCATTCGCCAGGCTCTGCCGGCTTACGGCAATGAGCTGATCCTCGTCGTCAAGGGTACGAGCCTTGCCTCGACAATCACGGTTCTCGAGATCACGGGATATGCAAAGCGCCTGATGAGCCAGACATTCGCGATTTTCGAGGTTTTCGCCTTGGCGGGTGCCATCTACCTCGTCATCAACCTCACCCTCGTCATGCTCATCCGCATGCTTGAGGCACATCTGATGCGTCACGAAGCGCGCTGAAGGCCAGTAGTCTCGAACCTTACGACTGCCTGTCACGCGCATTTATGGACTATATCGCCGCCTGGACAGCCAAAAAAATGGCGATCTGGCGAACTGAACCGTAGCCGCCTATGTCGTGTCCGCGCCGCGCGCCTAAAGAGCGCGGCGTTGTCATGTCAGCCGGTGACTTTGCCGGGGTTAAGAGTGCATCCGCCATCGATTGCGGCCTTGATCTGCGTCATCAAGGCAAATTTTACCGGGTTCGCTGTCTCCCGCAACGCATGAATGCGTTTGGAGCCTATCCCATGTTCCGCCGAGAACGAACCACCCGATTGCGTCAGGTCGCGGTACAGAACGGATTCGATGGCAGCAATCTTGGCGGGCGTCAGAGCTGCCCCGGCTGCATTGAGAACAATGTGAAGATTGCCATCGGCAATGTGGCCGAAGAGGTAGGGATCGAGGAGAGGATCGATTGACCGAAGCTCCGGTACGCAGCGAGCCACATATTCTCCGATCTGCGACAAGGGGACGGAGACGTCAAAGGACGGCGCAGCCGGATATCTGCGATAGATAAGGTCCGTGTCCTCCCTCAGACGCCACAACTCTGCTTCCTGTGCCTTCGATGTTGCGACGACAGCGGACACGTTCGGATAGGTTTCATACAGCTCCTCGTAAATCCGGCCGAGCTCCATCTGAAGCTGTTCCTCGTCACCGCCGCCCAGAGACATGATGAGGTTGACAGGATAGTCAGGGGCATAATCTGGCGCCGACCAAAGGTGCTCGCCCGCCGTCAGGGAGAAAAACGAATTCCAGATCGCTTCCGCCGCACGCATGTGGCCATACCTCACGGTCAACCCCAGCCTGGTTGCATCAAGAGCCGCTTCAACGGAGGGAAGCCCAAAAAGTGCGGTGGCGGTTGCTGCGGGAACCGGCTCTAGCTTGATGGCAATTCTGGTCACAATACCAAGCGTACCCTCGGCCCCGATGAAGAGATGCTTGAGATCGTATCCTGCGGCGTTCTTCACCACGCGTGTCAGGTCGGAATATATCGAGCCATCAGGCAATACGACTTCCAGCCCGAGCACGCGATGTCGCATCACCCCATATCGAAAGGCAGAAATCCCGCCGGCATTGGTTGAGACCATTCCGCCAATCGTGGCAGAACCACGCGATGGCAAGTCGATGCCTGGCTCGAGACAATGCTCCGATGCGGCCGCCTGCAACGCTTGAAGCGTAACGCCCGCCTCCACAACGGCAACGCGCTCATCTGGATAGATTTCCACGATCCGGTTCAGCCGGGCGGTCGACACCACGATTTGACCGGGGACGGACACACCCCCGCCAACAAGCCCGGTTCGGCCACCCTGTGGTACAACCGATATACCATGGGCAACCGCAGTTTTTATGATCGACGCAACCTCGTGCGGAGATGAAGGGAAAGCAACCGCATCCGCACCGAAATTCGCAGGCGTTACGCCATAATCGAGATTGGCAACGGCATCACCGCGTTTCAGGTTCGACAGGCCGATAATCAGGTCGATTTCATTGAGAAACGCGGCGGACAAATCCCCTGTTGAGGCGGTATTGTGTTCGATCATGACGCGACTTTTGCCTCAGGAAGCTTATCTTTGAGTGAGCGTAACGCTTCGAGAAAACGGTCGTTTTCCGCAGGAAGCCCGACGGTCACACGAATGAAGCTGGCGAACTCCGGTTCTTTCCAGGGCTTGACGATGACGCCATGGGACAGGAAATGATCGAAAGCGATCGAACTGTCGCAACCAACATCGATGAAGAGAAAATTCGTCTGAGAGTCCGGAACGAAAAGATCAAGCGAGGCGATTGCCGCAGCCATGCGCCTGCGCTCCTTGACGACGCTTTCGACGGAAACCCGCATCCAGTTTTCGTCATCGAGCGCGGCAACTGCGGCCAATTGCGCGGCTGCATTGACGTTGAACGGTGTTTTTGCAGATGACATGGCCTGTGCCAGCCGCTCATCGGAAGCCACGGCATATCCGACGCGCAACCCAGCCAGCCCGTAGGCCTTCGAGAAGGTTCTGAGCACGACCCAGGAGATAGCGCTGTCAGCCAGTGTCTTAAGCCCATCTGGCGTATTCCCGTCGCAGAATTCGAAATAGGCTTCGTCGAAAACAAGCAACGTCTCTTTCGGGACGGCTGCAATGAGGCTTGAGAGCTGATCCTGTCGCAACGCAGGGCCCACGGGATTGGAAGGCGAGGAGATGAAGAATATCGATGGCTTTTCGCGCAATGCGGTCGTCATCGCCTCAAGATCGAACCGAAGATCCTTCGTCATCGGTATCTTGATGATTTTCGCACCATTTGCTCTAGGCTCGATTTCGTGAAGGCCGAAACCAGGTATCATCGCGACCACGGTAGCATCCGGACGCAGGACCGCGCGACAAACGGCAGCGATCATCTCTTCGGAGCCGTTTCCAATGACAATCCGGTTTCCGGCAACGCCGAGCTTTCGACTAAGCGCATCACGCAAGATCACACAGGCAGGATCCGCATAGCGTGAAGGGTCGAGACTGGCCAGCGCAGCGGTTACCTTCGGAGAGCAACCATATGGATTCTCATTGCTGGCAAGGGCCGCAATATCGGTCAAACCCGTCTTGCTTCGCGCAACGGCGATATTCATTCCAGCATTATAAGGCGGGAGTTCAGCAACGTGCGGGTTGAGTCTGAGTTCATCGGCCATGGGTTGATCTCGCTGATTTGGACAAACGCTGGAATCTGGTTTCAGAGGTCGAGTACGATTGAACTCACGGGCTTGGAACAACAGAGGAGAATCTGCCCGGATGGCACGTCATCCAGCGGCTCTTCCACATATTCAACGTCGCCGGACACAAGGTCCTGGACACAGCTGCCGCAGACACCCGCGCGACAGGAGAATGCTGGCTCAATACCCCGGCTCTCCAGAAAGCTCAGGATGGATTCCGAGGCTGAATCCCACTCGAATCTGGCATTTGACTTTCCAAGAACGATCTCAATGCCTGAGTACTCAGGCTCTGACGCCACCGGAGCAACAGTGAGGCTGAGGTTTGCTTCCTTCTTCGGCTGCGATGGCGAAAGCAGGGAGGCAGGCCCGAAAAACTCGTAGGCAATCTTGCTTTTCTCCAAGCCGAGGGAGAGGAGCAGGTCATACATCGCCTGCATGAACGGCGGTGGTCCGCACATATAGACTTCGTAATCGTCCAGCGGCAGAAACGACTGCAAGGTCTCCCGAGTGATGAAACCGGCGGAATGGAATAGTCCGGCCTTGGCATCCTCGTCGGTCGGAAAACGATAACAGTAATGAATATGGACGTTGCTGCGCTGTTCAGCGAGCACCCGTACTTCTTCACGCAGCGCATGGGTAGCAGCCCCGTCGCAGGCATGGACGAACCAGACGGGCCGATCGCTTTCCGCAACCAAGACCTTCAACATGGATATCGTAGGTGTCAGCCCGACGCCACCGGACAAGAGAATAACCGGTCGCTGACTGGCCTTGTCGAGTTTGAAGGCACCACGCGGCCTGTCAATATGGATGACCGCACTCTCTTCTACGGCGTCGTGGAGCCAGCACGAAACAAGACCATCGGCCATATCGGGCGTTAAAGCGGCCTCCCGTTTCACGGTAATACGATAGACCCCGATCTCATTTGGTCCTGACGAAACCGTGTAATTCCGGACAAGCGGTTCTTTGCCTTCGGGATGCGGTATCTGGATCGTCAGAAACTGGCCCGCCTCAAAAGTACACCAATCCGCAGGATCGACAGGCGTGAGGTAAAAAGACGTGATCGTGGCACTCTCGCGCACCTTGCGCTTTACCTCGAACGGGCGAAAACGTGGATCCAGGCGGGTCGTCATGATTTGCTTGTCCTGATGATTGCAATATCCGGAAATCCGCAGATCGCCTCGAAAGCCCTCCCCGTGAGATCGCTCAAGGCTTGCTTCAACCTGCAGACGGTCAAAGGTTTTCGTGGGAGGCAGAACTTCCTCAAAAACTCGCTGGCAATTTGGTCTTCACCAATTTGCAGCCCCAAGGCCTCACCTCAATTTATCCCTCTGACAAATCTCATTATTTGCGCGTCAACAAAGAGAGACAATCCCGCCACAGATGGGTTTTTGTTTAGAAAAGCTAAACTATGGGGGTATGAATTGGGGCGGGCAACTCTGGATTTGCGCCCTCGTTTTTCACTGGGATACGCCAAAACAGAACGTGATCTTGAGAACCAATCGTTAGATAGTTGCAGAGTGCTCCGCGAGCAGGATATAGGCCTAGGTGCACGCTATCAGAGCCCCACGTGGCTATACCGCCAGCAATTCATTTGCGGTATCCAAGGCCCTAAACGCAAGGTGCCCTCCGGGATGGGAGGGCTTTGTTGTTGATAGTCTTGAAGATATTGGTTGCGGGGGCAGGATTTGAACCTGCGGCCTTCA